>JAKVKU010000025.1 GCA_022484695.1 Lactobacillus sp. | reverse complement strand
TTTTTATTATCGCGGGATGGAGCAGTCTGGTAGCTCGTCGGGCTCATAACCCGAAGGTCGCAGGTTCAAACCCTGCTCCCGCAATTGGTCCCATGGTGTAGGGGTTATCACGCCTGCCTGTCACGCAGGAGATCACCGGTTCAAATCCGGTTGGGACCGTTATATGGCTCGGTAGCTCAGTCGGTAGAGCAATGGATTGAAGCTCCATGTGTCGGCAGTTCGATTCTGTCCCGCGCCATATGATGGAGGAGTAGCGAAGTGGCTAAACGCGGCGGACTGTAAATCCGCTCCTTCGGGTTCGGTGGTTCGAATCCACTCTCCTCCATATATTTATAGGGATATAGTTTAAAGGTAGAACTACGGTCTCCAAAACCGTCAGTGTGGGTTCAATTCCTACTATCCCTGCTTTTGTAATGGCGGTATTGGTGAAGTGGTTAACACACCGGTTTGTGGCACCGGCACACGTGGGTTCGATCCCCACATACCGCCCTGTATTATTGGGTTATAGCCAAGCGGTAAGGCAACGGACTTTGACTCCGTCATGCGCTGGTTCGAATCCAGCTAACCCAATTCCAATCTTACTTATTGATTGGTGGATTTGAATTTTTTTATGGCGGTATAGCCAAGTGGTAAGGCAGAGGTCTGCAAAACCTTCATCACCGGTTCAAATCCGGTTACCGCCTTTTAAGGCGAAACTATCTTAATATGCCGGTGTGGCGGAATTGGCAGACGCGCGGGATTCAAAATCCCGTGTCCGCAAGGACGTATCGGTTCGACCCCGATCACCGGTATCATAAGTTTTTCTAACGCAGGTTAGAAAAATACATCGCTTTGACGTTGCTTAGGCAACGTCTTTTTTTGTCTCGATTTTTCCGCTAAAAGATGATCTGTTGGGCACTAGAAGTTGGCACTTGGCCGTAACCGTCGATAAAGCCGATCTAAGCGTCTTATAAAGTGGGGTGGGGCCTTTTAGGAAAAGGAGACATAAATGCCGCAGCAATGGGTTAATGCATGCTTGCGCAGCTTGAGCCATGGCCAGCTATAATGGAAGCAATAAATGTCTGTTACTAATAAAGTTAGATCGAATTCATAATTTGGCAGACAAAAATCCCCAGGAAAATATCCCGGGGATTTTCTGAAATAGATAATAGCTTTTGCTTCAAAGTGATTGATTATTCTTTCGTGAAATCGATGACCATTCTACCGACGATCTTATTATTCTTCATGTCTGTAATAATATCATTGATTTCGCTTAGCCGACGGGTATGCACGATTGGATGAACTTTACCTTCAGCACCAAATTGGAAGGTTTCTTTTAAGTCTTGACGGGTACCGACCAAAGAACCAGCAACTTGAATACCGTCCAGTACTGTTTTACCAATGTTTAAAGACATATCCCCTAATGGTAAGGCAACGGCTACTAAACGACCATCTGGCCGCAATGCGTTGACAGATTGATTGAAAGCTGCAGTGGTAACTGCCGTGACGATTGAGTTACGGACGCCACCAACTTTGGCTTGAATCTGTTCTGCAACATCAGGATCATGGCGGTTGATTAAGATATCAGCCCCATTTTCTTTAGCAGCTGCTAATTTGTCAGGGTTACCATCAACGGCAATGACATGTGCACCAAAAACGTTTTTCGCATATTGCACCGCAATATTACCCAGACCACCAGCACCGACGATTTCTACCCAGTCACCGGGTTTGGTATCGCCGACTTTTAAGGCTTTATAAGTGGTGACACCAGCGCAGGTTAGAGATGTTGCTTCCACTGGATCTAAGCCATCAGGAACTTTAACTGCATAGTTAGCGTCCACGATAACTTGTTGTGCCATAGCACCATCTACCGTGAATCCAGCATTTTTGACGTTACGACAAAGGGTTTCTCTACCAGTGTTGCAATATTCGCAATTGCCACAACCACTAAAGAACCAAGCAATGGATACACGATCACCGACTTTTAAGCTGGTGACATCATCCGCGATTTGAGACACAATACCGACACCTTCATGACCGATAATCCGACCAGGGAATTTCCCATAGTCACCGGCCATCACGTGTAGATCCGTGTGACACAGGCCACAGTATTCTACATCAACTAATGCTTCCCCATGATGGATGGGGCGTAGGGTAACGTCTTTAATATCAACATACCCATCAACTGGATCACGTACAACAGCAGCTTTCATTTCGCAAGTCCTCTCTTTAGTAAGCGTTTACATGGTTCACAATGAATATTATAGTCTTGATTCTAATAAACGACAAGTTTTTATTTGAACATAATATTATTTAGGTGATATCCCTAAAATACGGCTAAAAGGGTGTACTAAATGGCAAAACTATGCTTATATAAGGCTTGTGAAATTTAGTTGTCTAAAATTAAGTCGTGTAAATGATAATTTTTCATACGAAAACGCAAAAGCGGTCTGGACACTTTGGCGGAATATGGTCGCCAAGAAAAAAAGAGCCTTCAAAGACTCTTTTAACCTCAAAACAGCAGGGTGATAAAGTGCTGCTGGGGCATAGTGCTTTATTTATCTTTGTTACTATCTTTAAATTTATCGACCAGTTTATTAGCTTTTTCAGCAACGTCTTCTTTGAGATCGTTAAAGGTTTCTTTAGCTTTCCCCAGCGCTTGTTTGCCCTTGCCCTTGGCTTCGGTTTCGGAGTCGCCAGTGAGTTTGCCAGCACCTTCTTGGATCTTGCCGGTCAATTGATCCTTTTTAGCATCTAACTTGTCTTTATCACTCATTAGTATTCCCTCCTATCATGAATTAATTTAATTATACTGGGTTCAAAGAATTATTGCTGGAATCTGATTCAAAAAGGGTGATTTAAACAGCTGCTTATTTAGAAAATAGGAATTTAATGATAGCCCGATCAACGGCCGCATTTTCGTGGAGTTGACTATGCTGCGCTTTTTTACCTTTAAATTCTAGTTCTTGATAGGATTTTGCCCGGGGCGTGACCAGGTATTTTAGAGCCTTAGAAGAATTATTTTGGACGCGACCATCGGAATGGCTGCCATCTTCTAAATTGCCGTAAATGTTTAAAATTGCCAAGTTTGTGGGTAGGTCGGATCGCAGCTTGGTGAGCTTTTTAAATTCAGAACTCATGGTTTGGGGTTTGCCAGCTTTAGATAGGGGGGAGTTGCTAATGTTATTACCTCCAAAACCTCTGAGTCCATTGTAAATACCAGCCATGGAAACATACTTTTGCAGTTTAGGCAATTTTGAATTCTGGCCGTAATCATATAGGTAATCAATTGTGTTGACCGTCCCCCGGGAATGAGCCACGATATTAAACGCTTTGATATGATACTTTTGTTGCAGCAAAGTTACAACGTTTTTGATCCAACGGGGGCCATCTGCTTCATTATGACTGCGGTTATTCTTAAATAACACCTGTACCAGCGGATTGACCTGATGATTGTCCCATTTGCCCTTTAAGGTGACTTGACCATCAGCCTGGACAGTTGCGGTGAATACTTTTTTACCTGCGTTACTTTTTTCGACGGCGGCGATCATGTGGTTGCTAGAACCCGGGCCACCGCCAAAGCCGTGGATATATAAAGTGGGTGTGTTACTATATACATACTTAGTGTCATTTTTTTGCAAATTTGCAGATTTAACATTATGATAGTAAAACATAAGACTCAGCAGTAAAATTAAGATGGCGGCTAGGGCACCCCAAATAATAGATTTATGTTTGATCATAGGCCTTATACTCCATTCCTCAATATGAATCTATTATAGCTTATAGTTTGATTAATGTTGCTTTGAACGCTCTAGATAAAATTTAGGACAGGGGCGAACAATTTTGAGTAAGCGTAAGAGAAGACGTCGTTTCACAAATATTGGTGAATACATTAGTGCTGATGAACTACGGACTTACATTGAACATGCTGACAAGGGCAATTTAGATTTCCTAACAGCACTGATTGCCACTAGACGCCAAGATATTTTGGCTAAAGAAGGCGCAATGGAATTTCCAATTTACCAACGTTTGGAAAAGAAACTTGATGCGATTGAAACAAAAATCAAAACGGTTATTAAAGTTGAAAATGGTGTGGACGTAGGCACCAGTAATGAATTGACCCCTAGTTTCTTATATGGCTATTTTCAAGATTATCCAACCGATGCTTACTTTGAGGCTTATAGTCAGTGGCAAAAGACGATCAAAGACTTAAACCAGCTTCAAGATAAAATCGGTGCCATCATTGCCGTGCGGGAGAAAATCCGTAAAGCCGGGTTTGATATTGTAAAAACCCGCTTTAGTCAGCGCAGTTTGAGCACCTACTTGGATATTCCTGCTAGCCAAGCCAACGCCTTTAATGTGGTATTTGGGAGGCGTTATGACATGAGTCGGCTGCAGGCATTGATTTGGCGGGATCCAAGTAAGATTTCACCAGAGCAAACATTTTCAGTACGTATTTCCGACCATATTAATGATACATTTTACAATCAATCTATGGGACAACGTCAAAGCTATCGCCAAGCAGATGTGAATATATATATTTAGGAGATTTTTAAATGAGTGAGTCAAGATACTATCAACCCAAGGACAGCAAGGATGCCATGCGCTATGTTGAAGGTCTTTTTAATCAATATAGCGATGCACCTTTGACAGATGCCATTTTGCAATACAACCAGAAATTGATGCGCTATTTGCAACAGGACGTGGCCCAAGAAGCGTTACGCGAAGGCCAACCTAATCGGCAGAAAACAGCCTTACAAATGGCGGATATCTTAGGGCAGTGGCAACGGGCCCGTTTATTGGGGCAACCCTTTGTTGGGAAGATGAAGGGCTTTAAAATTAAGCAAAATAGCCATACCCGCTATCACGTGGATCAAGGTCGGCGCAAGAATCGCCAACCGACCATACGCAAATCCATGCATAAATAGAAATCAGCCTTTGGGCGTATTAATTTTAAGATAAGAATTGGTACAATAATCTATGGCAAATTGCATATTTTCATGATTGTCTCTATAATTAATCTAGTATTCTTAAGCGAAGGAGGGAAGAGATAAATGAATATCGGTTTATTTACGGATACTTACTTCCCACAAATAAGTGGTGTTGCCACTTCGATTAAGACATTGAAAGATATTCTAGAAGCAAAGGGACATTCAGTCTATATTTTTACGACAACAGATCCTAAGGTGGATAAGAATACAGAAGAACCCAACGTCTTTCGGTTTGCCAGTGTACCATTTGTCTCATTTACGGATCGGCGAATCGCCGTTCGGGGTCTTTTTCATGCGCTAGAAGTTGCCAAAGAATTAGATTTAGATATTGTGCATACACAAACGGAATTTTCTATGGGGATGATTGGCAAGTTCGTGGCAAAGAATTTGAAAATTCCTTGCGTACATACGTATCACACCATGTATGAGGACTATCTTCATTATGTCTTGAATGGCAAGTTATTACGACCATCGCATGTCAAACAGTTTACCCGGATGTATTTGACTCATTTGACAGCGGTGGTTGCCCCCAGTGAGCGGGTATTAAGAACGCTACAACGCTACAAAATCAAAGTACCCATTAAAATCATTCCCACCGGTATCGATTTAAAACGCTTTGAAGCACCAGTTACAGAAGACATTCGCACCACCTATGAAATCGGCAGTCGGCACTTATTGTTATCTTTAAGTCGATTAGGGCAAGAAAAACGTTTGGATCAGTTGATTTACGCCATGCCACAAATCGTGGCCCGTTGTTCAGATGCCTATTTGTTAATTGTCGGCGACGGACCCGCCCGTGAAGATTTAGAAGCGTTGGTTCATAGCTTGAACTTAGAGGATTATGTGGGTTTTACAGGTGAAATTTCCCATGACAATGTGGGGAATTTCTATCATGCCGCCGATGTTTTTGTGTCGGCTAGTGACTCTGAAACTCAGGGCTTGACGTTTGATGAAGCGCTAGCTGCGGGATTAAAATGTGTGGTTTATGCAGAACCATATGTCAGTCGGCTCTTTGATGATCCATCTGTTGGCGCCACCTTCACGACATCTGAAGAAATGGTTAATCAAATTGTACAATATTTGTTGCACCCGGCCGCGTTTAATGACTATCAACTACGTCAAAAGAAGCTTTACGAAATATCCTCTGATAATTTTGGCGAACGTATTTTAGATTTCTATCATATGGCCCAGTCAATTTATATTGATTCCGATGATGAAGCCGATGAATTATCAGATAAGGAGTTTTTAAAGTGATTCATATCAATATGTTTTCTTCAGCCGATAAAGTTGCTGGCCAAGGGGTCGGCAGCGCCTACCTGGAACTCATGGGACTAATGAAGCAATATGAGAAACAATATTTTAAAGTCACGGTTAATAAGTTTGGCCCTGCGGATATCAGCCATTATCATACGATTGACCCGCAATTTTTTGCGTCTACTTTTTCAAAAAAGCGGGGACGTAAAATTGGCTACGTCCATTTTTTACCGGAAACAATTCATGGCAGTTTGAAATTACCTAAACTCTTTGAGAAGATATTCGATAAATATATCATTGCTTTTTATAAACGGATGGATCAGATCGTAGTGGTCAATCCGATTTTTATTGATAAGCTAGTGCGTTATGGAATCCCTCGACAAAAAGTGGCTTATATTCCAAACTTTGTTTCGAAATCTGAATTTTACCCCCAATCCGATACTAAAAAAGCGTTGACCCGGGGAAAATTGGGAATTGATTTAGACCGTTTCGTGGTATTTGGCGATGGTCAGGTTCAAAAGCGCAAGGGCATTGATGACTTCGTGACCTTGGCAAAACGTCATCCTGAAATAACCTTTGTTTGGGCTGGTGGTTTTTCGTTTGGTAAGATCACGGACGGCTATGAGCATTATAAAAAAATTGTTGATGATCCACCGGCTAATTTATTGTTCACGGGCATCGTGCCCCGCAAGGAACTGGTAGACTATTACAATATGAGTAACTTATTTTTACTACCTTCTTACGATGAACTTTTCCCCATGTCGGTGTTAGAGGCATTTAGCTGTGGGACACCTGTGTTATTACGTGACCTACCACTTTACCAAGCAATCATTGCTGGTTTTTACGCCAAGGGCCAGGATGTGGCTGGTTTGGAGGCGCAAATTTTGCAAATCAAGGCAGATTTTGAACAACAGGACCGCTTACATCGACTGGCATTAAAAGCCGCTGATAAATTCTCTGAAGAGCATCTTGCCATCATTTGGCGGGATTTCTATGAGAAGCAAGCCCAGAACAAGCCATCACAACTGGTGGCCGACTTGCTTAAAAACTAGGAGACCATATGACAAGAAAAAATAAGTTGATACTGGTTATAATGTTTGTCGTTGGTTTTGCAATTTTTTGGTGGGAAGCTCGGACCATCAAACTCAAAACATTGATTGCCAGCTTCCAGTCTTTGCATTTTGGCTGGCTTATATTAGCTGCTTTGATCATGCTGGTGTCTTTAATGCTTGAAGGGAAGACTTTACAGATTTTGTTACGGGGCCGGGTGACTTATTTTCCTTACCGAAACGCGTTGCGAATCCCTTTGATTGAGCAGTTGTTTAACAGCATTACCCCTTTTTCTTCAGGGGGGCAGCCGGCCCAACTCATTGCCATGATGCAATCAGGTATCGAAGCTGGTCAGGCTAGTTCGGTTTTGCTCATGAAGTTTATTATTTATCAGATGATGGTCCTGATTAACTTTGTCTTGACCATGGTCTTTGGTTTTCATGAGATCATGACCCGCTTTAAAGGCATTGCTATTTTGATTTTGGCGGGTTTCACGTTGCACGTGGTGGTGATCATCGGCTTGCTATTGGTAATGTACCAGTATCGCTTGACCAAAAAATTACTTAGCTGGCTGACGATCCCGCTGGCTTGGTTTATGAAACCAGAACGAGTACAACGGTTTAAAGCCAATATGGATGAGAAAGTGGATACCTTTTACGCAGAAAGTGTGCACTTGAAACGGGAGAAAAAGAAAGTGCTGGTTGCCTGTGCGTTGACACTGGTGCAACTATTGCTCTATTACTCGATCCCTTATTTTGTGATTTTGTCTTTAGGCCAGACCCATGTGAATTTTCTCAGTGTGATCGCCATGCATATCATGATCGTGATCATCACCTCTATCTTTCCAATTCCTGGGGGGACCGGGGGTGCCGAGTATAGTTTTAAAACGTTGTTTGCTGTTTTCATCGTTTCGCCAAGCAAATTAGTGATCGGCATGCTCTTGTGGCGCCTGATCACGTATTATTTGGGGATGGTTTTTGGTATCGTTGCCTTGGCCATTCCAGTCAAGAAACGTAAAACGTCGTAACGCTGGCTTTAAAAGCCTTTAGTGATGTGATTTCAAACCTGGTTTGAAGACACATCATTTTTTTTGGGTAGGCTGAGATTTTGGCTGGTGTGGCGATATTGTAAAAACTGCAAATAAATGTAAAAAAATACTGCGCTCACGCCATTTTTTTGGTAAACTTCTAGTGTAGTTACTTAAGGAGGCCTTTTTAATGGAAAAGTCACAGTTAGTCGCAATCATTAAACGCTTAGAGGCAATGCAAGCGGATACTTCTGGTGAAGTTCAAACTCGACGCTTCGAGACGAATGGTGTAGAAAAAGGCTTAGTTTCTTTTGATCCTAAATCCAGCATTTACACATTAGAAGAACTTAGTACACATCAAACATTCGATTTTGACAACATTGATTTAACCGCGATCGAAATTTTTGATTTATTAGGGGATTAAGACGCGTGTTTACAAACACCTTAACCCAATAAGTAAGACAGAGGCTGGCAAAAAGGTTCGTTCCTGCCGCCTTATTTTTTTGTTTACATGTAATTCATAAAAAATTCATACATTACCGGTATATTACAATGAGCTATGACCGTAAATGGTGGCTCCAATTTAAAAATACTTTTCGGAGGCTTTGTTAATTATGAAAAAAGTTGGCCAAAAAATTCGTGGGGCTTTCAATACACGAATTGGTTTCTTCATTTTAGCCATTGCTTTATTTTGGCTAAAAACTTGGTGGGCTTATCTCAGTAAATTTAATTTAGGTGCAAAGGGGTCCGTTCAGAATTTACTGTTAATGATTAACCCTATCCCTACAACTATTTTACTGTTTGGGATCGCACTGTATTTGACCGGACGAAAGTCGTACATTTTTTTACTGATTATTGATTTTTTGACCTCTTTTTGGTTATTCGCCAATGTGCTTTATTATCGAGAGTTCTCCGATTTCTTGAGTATTAACTTGATTAAAGGCTCAGGTGCAGTTTCCAATAATTTGGGCAAAAGTATTATCGGGATTTTGGATCCATCGGATTTCTTTATTTTCTTAGATGTTTTGATCCTGATATTGCTATTGGCTTTTAAATTGATCCGCATGGATATTAGACCTTTGAAGAAACGTTATGCCATGACTGTTAGTGCCTTGGCAGTGGTATTTTTTGGGTTTAATTTATCCTTCGCGCAACACGATCGTTCTGGCTTATTGACCCGGACCTTTGATAACAACTATATCGTGAAATACTTAGGGCTGAATGCCTATACGGTTTATGATGGGGTCAAGACAGCGAAGTCCAATGCGGCGAAAAACAACGCCAATGCCAGTGACTTGAAATCCGTTCAGGCTTACTTAAAGCAAAACCAAGTGCCGTTAAGCGCGGAATACGGTGGTGTGGCTAAGGGCAAGAACGTCATTATCTTCCATCTAGAGAGTTTCCAGCAATTTTTGATTGATTTTAAATGGGATGGCCAAGAAGTTACGCCAAATCTCAATAAGATCTATCACGCCAGCGACACCCTGAGTTTTGATAATTTCTTTAACCAAGTGGGCACCGGTAAAACCGCCGATGCGGAGATGATGCTTGAAAACTCATTGTTTGGGTTAGCTGAAGGCCCGGCTATGGTGCAATATGGCACGACGAATACATTCCAAGCTGCACCAGCTATTTTTAATCAAAATGGTTATACCTCCGCAGCCTTTCACGGGGATGTGCCAAGTTTTTGGAACCGGGATAACGCCTATAAGTCTTGGGGCTATAACTATTTCTTTAGTTCATCTTATTATCAACAAAAGTCCGATTATAGCATTGGCTATGGGCTTAAGGATAAGATTTTCTTAAAGGATTCGGCCCAATATCTGCAACAATTGCCCCAACCTTTTTATGCCAAGCTGATCACGGTGACCAATCACTATCCATACTTGCTGGATAAAGAAAACCAATCAATTGCCAAAACAGATACTGGCGACAGTACTGTAGATGGTTATGTGCAAACGGCGAAGTATTTGGATCAATCAGTCGGTGAGTTTATGGATTGGTTAGATGCATCAGGGCTTTCCAAGAACACCATGATCGTCTTTTATGGGGATCACTATGGCATTTCTGGGAACCATAAGAAGGCTGTTGCCAAGTTATTAGGGAAGGACTCCTTCAATAATTTTGACAATGCTCAGTTCCAACGGGTACCATTAATGATCCATATGCCGGGGCTAAAGGGTGGTATCAACCATACCTATGGTGGCGAAATCGATGTTTTGCCGACGATTCTTAATTTGACGGGGATTAAAGATACCGATTCGATCCAGTTTGGGCAAGATTTGTTATCGCCCCAAAGAAATCAGACAGTAGCCTTTAGAAATGGGGACTTTGTTTCGCCGGACTACACTAAAGTCGGCAGTACGTACTATAATACCAAGACTGGGGATGTCATCAAAGATCCAGCAGCACCTATTAAGACGACTTTAGATGAACTGACCAATCACGTGGCGACGGAACTGTCGTTATCAGACAGTGTGATCACTGGGGACTTGTTACGTTTCTACGAACCAGCCTGGTTTAAGAAAGTGGACAAGACCAAGTATTCTTACAAGAAGTCTAAAGCATTAAAGGCCTTAAAAGCAGATGCCAACAAGGATACTTTAGAAAAGCAGGACGGCAAGTCCACGGAAGACCTCTATAAGACGGATGCACCTGAACTGAAATAAGTTAAATAAAACACCGGGGAGAAAATATTTTTCCACCTCGGTGTTTTTTTGTTGCTTCTGGCTTTTATTGTGTTATGGTGGCATCAAGAGGAGTCTTTGAAAACTTGAATCCTTAAGTTAAAGGCTGTATATTGTTAGTAACTTTTAAAAAGATAGGTGAATGGAATGAATCGTGAGGCCATTGAAGAGTCTCTGAATAAATTGCGCAAGCATGGTGTCCGGATTACACCACAACGAGAGGCTGTGCTACAGTATCTTGTGCAAAGCAGCGAACATCCAACTGCAGATGAGATTTATAAAGATCTAGCACCTAAGTTTCCTAAAATTAGTGTTGCCACTGTGTATAATAATTTACGTTTGTTAACGCGCCTAGGCATTGTTGAAGAAATGTCTTATGGGGATAATTCGTCTCGATTTGATTTTGCTGAAACCAAACATTATCATGCCGTCTGCGAAAGATGCGGTCGGATCGTAGATGTTTTCTTTCCTGATTTTGATCAGGTGGATACGGTTGCTGAAAATTTAACCGGTTTCCAAGTTAGCGGTCATCGCTTAGAGGTATATGGTTTATGCCCGCAATGTCAGGCAGAATTAGCTGCTGATCAAAAAATTGCAAATTAGTGTTGACGGCCATTTGTTTTTTTGGTAATATATTTCTTGCGCACAAATAGTGAAACAGAATTTGTGCGGCATAAAAAAGAGGTTCAAAAAAATGCTTGACATTAATTGAACATCTTGGTAAGATATAAAAGTTGTCGCCAAGCGCTAAACGATGTATAAAAATTCAAAAATGTTGAATTAATATGTTGACAGCCATTACGACTTCTGATATAATTTAAAAGTTGTCTTATGACAACGAATCAACGAACGTAGGTCTTTGAAAACTGAACAAAGTTTCGATTTACCAAATGTGCAGGCTTCAACTTTTAAGTTGAAAAATGAAACATTTGCGAAGTCAATTCGCTAGCAATAAAAATTAATGAGTCACAAACTTTATTTGA
>JAKVKU010000024.1 GCA_022484695.1 Lactobacillus sp. | reverse complement strand
TCTTTCAATTGGTTTTCGTCGACTTGATTGTAACATAGGAATGTGGTGTTCCTTTTTAGTATCCAAAATTGGTCTAAAAAAAGAGTGCCAGTAGATATTGCCTACCAACACTCAATATTATAGAACCAAAAAAAGTTTCGAACAATCAAACGTTCGAAACTTTTTTACTTGAGTTAATAAACAATAACCGGCGTGTTCATGGCCACATCCGCATAAACTTGACTCATTACGCTAGGTGGTGTGTTCACACAACCGTGGGAGCCATGGTTCACATACCAAGAGCCGCCATATTGGGGTTGCCATGAGGAATCATGTAAGCCCACACCTGTGTAATCGATTGGCATCCAATAGCTAACGGGTGAAGAATAAGGCGTGCCGTCATCATTGGTACCTTTTAAGTCGGTGTTTCTGACCTTGTTCCAAACCACGAAGACACCAGATGGGGTATCTTGACCGGGTTTACCGGTAACCACATCGGTACTGATGATTTGTTTACCATCTTTATAGACCCACATGTGTTGGGCAGATTTGCTAACTTCCACGTAAGTATTGCCAATATCTGTCCCGGCATCATTATAACCAAAGCCTTGGGTCAAAGGTTTTCTGGTGAAGTCTTGACCCTTGAGGATCTCAGCGCTTAACGCGGCGGTTTCACTGTTAACCTTTAAGCTCCAACCATAAGTGCCAGCAGGGACTTTAACCTCGGTGCCGGCGGTGGTCTTGAAGTCGCGGGTCTTACCAATGGTGCTGTATTTGGTGTTTAATTCACTGACATACTGCTTTACGCCAGCTTCGTCCAGCTGAATCTTGCCGTCGTTATAAGTCAGCCAGCTGCTCAGCTTGTCACTGGGGATCGTCACCGTATCATTGGCAATTTGATAGGTGGCTTTTAAACCAGCTATTTTTTTGATAGTAGCCAGGTTGCTTTGCAATTTGGCATTATCGGACAAAATCGTTGGTTTAGCATAAGTAGATTTCAAATCCACATCGGTCTTGCCTTCAGAGATGCTGGTTTGAATATCTTGCTTTAATTTTTGCTCATCGATATTGGTCCCATAGACTTCTTTTTTAATGCTAAAGGTATTATCCTTTTTTACGATGGTCGCATTTTCAGTCATGGTCCGGTTATCCTTGGTTTTAGCGATGATGTCATCATATAATTTCTGGGCTTTTTCCGAACTTAAATTTAGCTTGTCCGGGCCTTCTTGACTAACCGGTGCGGCGATAGCAGTTAACGTCCAAGCCCAAGGATTTTGCTTATCCTTTAACTGTTTGAGTTGGTTGGTGTAGTCATGGTTGATATCCAGATCAGAACCCGTGAAGGATAAGATGGTCTTATTGTCATCCTTGACTTGATACTTTTGAGTTTTCAAACGTTGTTGCAAAAGCTGATTGGCTTGATCTGGCGTTTTGCCAGCAATACTGATGCCAGAATAAGTCGTGTGGGGCAAGAAAACATTTTGATAACGAAAGGTCATCAATAAGTAAACCAGCACCACCGCAAACAAACCGGCAATTAAGGCAACGGGTAATTTTTTCTTTATTTTCAAGGAGTTAAGTCCTCCATTCCTATGTGGTTATACAACGTATCATACCACCTAATGACCGCTTTGGCGACTTTTAAGCCATCTACAAAGTCAATATTTGGCTATCTTTATAAATTTATAATAGTCTGGTATTTTGATTTCAAAAAAAAGAGAACCGGTGTTTACCGATTCTCCTAGTTTGACGCATTTAAGACTATTGACGCGTAGCGATTTCACCTTTGGCAAAAGCATCGTCTAAAATCTTCTTTAATTGTTTTGCAGAAGACTTCATGCTCTCTTCTTCATGGTCAGTTAAAGGAATTTGTAAGATTTCTTGGATACCATTGCGGTTAATAACGGCAGGAGAACCGATATAAATATCGTTCAAGCCATATTGACCATCCATGTAAACGGATAATGGTAAAACAGCATTTTCATCATCTAAGATAGCGCGGGTGATCCGAGCTAAGGCAGTGGCGATACCGTAGAAAGTTGCACCCTTTAATTCGATGATCTTATAAGCGGCATCACGAACATCTTCGAACATGCCGACTAATTTATCTTCATCAATTTCTGGATGTGATTTCACGTATTCGGCAATCTTGATACCAGCGATGTTGGCATGGGACCAAACTGGGAATTCGGTGTCACCGTGTTCACCCATGATATAAGCATGGACGGAACGGGCATCAACATTGACCAATTCAGCGATTGATTGACGGAAACGGGCTGTATCCAAAGAAGTACCAGAGCCAACGACTCTGTTCTTAGGGAAACCAGACATCTTCCAAGTAGCATAAGTCAAAATATCAACTGGGTTAGCAGCAACTAAGAAGATGCCATCAAAACCAGATTCAACGATTGGGTTGACAATGGATGACAAAATCTTTAAGTTTTTGTTAACTAAGTCCAAACGAGTTTCGCCTGGTTTTTGAGGGGCGCCGGCGGTAATTACGACAACGTCGGCATCCTTTGCGTCAGAATATTCTGCTGAGTAGATTTCTTTAGGTTGAGTGAATGGTAATGCGTTAGACAAGTCAATTGCATCACCTTTAGTTTTATCTTTGAAAATATCCACGATACCGACTTCTTGGGCGATACCTTGTAATACTAAGGCGTATGCATAACTGGAACCAACAGCACCATCGCCGACAAGAATAACTTTTTGATGGTCCTTTTGTGTTGTAGCTGCCAAAATGATTCATCCTTTCTAGGAAACAAATTTTATCAAAAATAGTATAACACAATTTTCACGATGTCGGGGTATTTTCTGTATCTTTTTCATTTATTTCTTAGAATTCGTGAAAAAGACTGATACAGCAAGTGAAAGAACGTTACCACAGTAAAATTGGGTTCGCTCAATAAAGAACAAATTTTATCTAAATATTCCTTGCTTCTTGAGCGCTGACGTTTTGCCCCAAGTGCGGTATCCTATTAAAATGAAATTGAATCCTAAGCTAAATAGGAGGAGTATTGATGCGGGTTTTTACGGTCCAACCACCAACGGTTATGCGGCAAATACAAGAACAAGGTGTGGTGTATTCTGTGTTTCACAAAGCAATTCCCCAGCAACGCCATTGGCATGACTTTAAACGACCTTATCAATTTATTTACCAAAACTATGGGCAACGAAAGCATTATACGTTCGGCTGGGATCAGGGCCTTTTTTGGGCTTATGATCGTTTTGATTACTTTAGTGAGGGCTATTATCGGGCCATGGCGGCTAATCGCGCCTCCCGATATTTACTCACATTGGATATACCTGACGAAACATGCCTGGCCTTTAATAGCTCTGCTTGGAATAGTTGTTTAAACCACGGCAACTTATTGCAACGTCATGAACAAAAGCCAGAAGGGTACGACTGGGCTTTGATGTTCGCGCCCAATGCAGTTCAAATTATGGCCGCTGATTATCGATTGTTTTATCCTGAAGATGCGGCTGAAAGTGATGAAACACTTGTGGGCACTGTCCGGGAAGTTGTGTTTCCGTATATTCGGGCAAAATGGGTGCAAAAAGCAAAACATTTTCGGGGGAAAAGATCGCTTTTGTAAGCAAACTTAGGTGAGGCCTTGGCGGCGATCATTTGAACTCAAATCTCACGCCTTAATGGTAGTTATGGTATACTAAAACAACGCAAGTATCTAAAAAACCACACTAGGCTACCCTTGGCGGTCTGGTGTTTTCGAATTGTGGAGGATTATTTTGAAAATTATTGTTGGCCTGGGTAACCCAGGTAAACGCTATGCCCACACGAAACACAACGTGGGTTTTACCGTCATTGACGAAATCAGTCAAAAATTAAATCAAGCACTGACAAAAAAAGACTTTGAAGCTAAATTCACCAGCTTTCAATATAATGATGAAAAAGTATTTCTGGTCAAACCACTGACCTATATGAATGACTCCGGCCGCGCCGTGGGACCCTTAATGCGCTACTACCACATTGACCCCAGTGACTTATTAGTCATTCAAGATGACATGGATTTGACCCTGGGCAAACTGCGCCTGCGGGCCAAAGGTTCTTCTGGGGGCCATAATGGTATCAAGAGCATTATCGCGGCTTTACAAACAGAGTCCTTTAATCGCTTAAAGATTGGGATTCAACACCCAAAGCGCTCTAAAGTGGTGGATTGGGTGTTGACGCCTTTTGATCAAGATGATCAAATCACCATGGCCGCTTCTTTTGATCGGGCCACGGATGCGGCCATTGCCTGGCTAGAAGGGGCCAGTCAACAGGATATTATGAATCACTTTAATGGTTGAGTTAGGAGGGCTTGCTTTTGAACTTAATGGAATTATTTGATCAAAGTGGTCAAATTTCACAAGTGGCTGATAATTTACAGCCAGATTTCCGGCAATTGGTCACCGGCCTAGAAGGCTCAGCCCGCTCAGTTTGGTTGGCGGGGCTTTTTCAAAAGGCCCAACGCAGCATTTTAGTGGTCTTGGCCAATAGTCAGCAGTTGGATTATTTAAATAGTGATTTGAGCAGTTTAATTGATGAAGATCAGGTGCAAACCTTTCCGGCAGCCGAAGTATTAGCTGCGGAAACGGCCTTTAGTTCACCGGAGTTTCGCTCTCAGCGGGTCATTACCATGAATCGCCTGGTGCAAGGCCAACCCACAATTGTCTTGACCACCTTAGCAGGCATTCAAAAGATTCTCCCCGACCCGGATACCTTTCAACAATATGCCATTGAAATTGGCATGGATACCACGGTGGATCCCACGGATTTGACCCAGAAACTGGCCGTTATGGGCTATAATCGCCAGAAGCTCGTGGCCTCGCCCGGGGAGTTTGCCCTGCGGGGGGATATTATTGATATCTTTCCCATCAATGCCAGTTTACCCTTGCGGATCGAACTATTTGATACCGACGTGGATAGTCTGCGCAGCTTTGATCCGGAGACCCAGCGCAGCATTGAAAAGCTGGATAAAGTGGAGATCCTACCGGCCACCGAGCTGGTTTTGACCAAAGCCCAGTTGACCCAAGCCGGGGATAAATTACAAGCAGCCTTAGATCAGCGCTTGTTGACCTTAGAACAAGATCCCAAATTGCAACAAGCTCTGGGCCAACAGGTACAGCAGGTGATTGATTTACTGCAAAGCGGGGAGCGTCCAGAAAACTTGGGCTTGTTTATCCACGAGTTATTGCCAAAGGTCCACACCCTGTTAGATTTCTTCAAGTCTGACGATGTGGTGCTGGTGGATGATTACACCCGCCTGCAAGAACAAAGCCAGGCCCATCTGAGCGAGACGGCCAGTTGGCAGACGGATTTATTAGACCACGGCCAAATTATCACGGCAGAAAAGCTGGATCAGGATTTTTTGAACCAGTTAAAAAAAGATAAACGGCCACGGATTTACCTATCCCTATTTCAAAAGGGGATGGGCCGGCTGCGGTTAGATAAAATCACCAACTTAAAAGCCCGGACACCCCAGAAGTTCTTTAGCCAAATGCCCATGGTCAAAACCGAAATGGACCGTTGGCGCAAGGATAAAGCCACCGTGGTGGTATTGATTGCCCAAGCCAATCGCTTGGATAAAGTGGCCAATACCTTTCGGGACTTTGAAATTGACAGTCTCATGACGGGACCTGAAGGGATTGAGCCCCAACGCATTCAATTGATTCCGGGCGTGTTGCAGTCAGGCTTTGAACAACCCGACAATAAAGTCGTGGTGTTGACTGAACAGGAGCTATTTAATCAACCCCCCAAGAAAAAAGTCCGCAGTTTGGCCATTGATAATGCTGAACGGATCAAAAGTTATAATGACTTAAAACCTGGGGATTATGTGGTCCACGTGAATCATGGGATTGGGAAGTTTTTAGGCACCCAGACCATGGCGGTGGATGGGGTAAAGCAAGACTATCTATCGATCTTGTATCAAAATAACGCCAAGCTCTTTATTCCAGTATCCCAGTTAAACTTGGTACAAAAATATGTGGCATCTGAAGGTAAATCACCCCATGTGAATAAATTAGGGGGCACGGAATGGCAGAAGACCAAACGTAAAGTTGCCGCGCGCATTGAAGATATTGCTGATGATTTAATTGACTTATATGCCCAAAGAGCCGCAGAAAAGGGGTTTGCTTTTTCCCCGGATAATGCTTACCAACGGGAATTTGAAGCCGCCTTTCCTTATTCAGAGACGCCCGATCAATTGCGCAGTGCCGATGAAATTAAGCACGATATGGAATCTAGCCAACCCATGGATCGCTTATTAGTAGGGGATGTGGGTTTTGGGAAGACCGAAGTGGCTTTGCGAGCCGCTTTTAAAGCGGTTCAAGACGGCAAACAAGTGGCTTTTTTAGTACCCACCACCATCTTAGCCCAGCAGCACTACGAAACCATGTTGGCTCGATTTGCCGATTTTCCCGTGTCAATTGGGGTGTTATCCCGGTTTCAAACCAAAGCGCAAATGACTGAAGACCTGAAGGAACTTAAAAAGGGTCAGTTGGACATTGTGGTGGGGACCCACCGCCTGTTATCCAAAGACGTGCAGTTCAAAGATCTAGGGCTGTTGATCGTGGATGAAGAGCAGCGCTTTGGGGTGAAGCACAAAGAACGGATCAAGCAGTTAAAGGCCAACATTGATGTCTTGACCCTGACCGCCACCCCAATTCCCAGGACCTTAAACATGTCCATGGTGGGCGTGCGCGACTTGTCCGTCATTGAAACACCGCCCACCAACCGCTATCCCATCCAAACCTATGTGATGGAACAAAATGCCGGGGCGACCCGGGAAGCAATTTTGCGGGAATTAGAGCGCAATGGCCAGGTCTTTTATTTACACAACCGGGTCAATGACATTGAACAGACGGTCAGCCGCTTGGAAGCCTTGGTGCCAGAAGCTAACATTACTTATGCCCATGGCCAAATGACGGAAAACCAGCTGGAAAATGTCATCATGAATTTTTTAAATAACGAATTTAATGTGTTGGTGACCACGACCATCATTGAATCCGGGATCGATATGCCTAATGCCAATACCATCATCGTGGAAAATGCGGATCATTATGGTCTATCCCAGTTGTATCAACTGCGGGGCCGGGTGGGTCGTAGTAGCCGGGTGGCCTATGCCTACTTCACTTATCAGCCGGATAAGGTGTTGACCGAAGTCAGTGAAAAACGACTGCAGGCTATTAAAGACTTCACGGAGCTGGGATCTGGTTTTAAAATCGCCATGCGGGATTTGTCCATTCGTGGGGCCGGAAATCTGTTAGGTTCCCAGCAACACGGCTTCATTGACAGTGTGGGGTATGATATGTACTCGCAAATGCTCTCTGAAGCGGTGGCTAAGCGCCGGGGCAAACAGGCGCCTAAACGCACGGACAGCGAAATTGAGCTGAAACTAGAAGCTTATATCCCGGAAAATTATATCGAAGATGCCCAACAAAAAATTGAAATGTATAAACGGGTCCGCCAAATTGACAGTTTAGCCGATTTAACAGAAATTCAAGATGATTTGATCGACCGTTTCGGAGATTACCCGGAACAAGTGACCCGGCTACTGCAAGTGGCTAAGTTGAAGTTCTTAGCTGATCAGGCGCTGGTACAACATATCGGTCAAAAAAATCAACGCTTAACGGTGACGATTTCCCAAAGTGGTTTTGAAAAAATTACCGGTGCCGGCGTTTTTGAGGCGTTGGCTAAAACAAAGATGCACGCCACGGTCAGTGATGCGCAAACGGCGGTTGAAGTGGTCTTGATCATCCAACCGAAGATGACAGTCGCTGACTGGTTGCCCCAATTAACAGATTTTGTCGCTGACTTAGCCGCCCGAGTGGCGGTTAATGTTGATCAGCCGGCTTAGGAGTATGTATGGCTAAAAATAATGCAAAGAACTTAATGCGTGGGGCATTATTATTGTCGGTGGCATCATTGATTGCAAAAATCCTGAGCGCCGTTTACCGCGTGCCTTTTCAAAATATTGTGGGCAATACCGGGTTTTACGTCTATCAACAGGTCTATCCCATTTATGGTATTGGGATGACCCTGGCGTTATCTGGCTTGCCCAACTTTATTTCCAAATTAGTGGCGGAACAGGAGAGTATGGGCGCCCGTAAGCAAATATTACGGGCTAGTTTTTGGATCGTGGGAGTTTTTAGCTTCTTGATCTTTTTGGGATTATTTTTAAATGCCACCGCCATTGCTAACCTGATGGGGGATGGGGGCCTGGTGTCCTTGATCCAGGTGGTGGCCTTTATGTTCTTATTGACCCCGATTTTGTCTTGCCTTAGGGGGTATTTCCAAGGTACCTTTGAAATGCGGCCCACTGCCATTTCCCAAGTGGTGGAACAGCTGTTACGGGTGGGGATCATCTTGCTGGCAGCTGGGTTGTATGTGCATTTTAATTGGGGTGATTATCAAATGGGGGCTGTGGCCATGAGTGGGGCGCTCGTGGGGGGCTTGGCGGCAGCGCTGGTCATGATCCCCCGGTATCGCCGCGACCCCTTGGCCCAAGTTGCCCCTAGCCAAACCCCGCTTAAATGGGGGCACTTGATCAAACGTTTCTGGGTAGAAGGCGGGGCCATCAGTTTATTTGCCGCTGCCATGGTGATCATGCAACTGGTGGATTCTTTTACGGTGACCAAGGGGTTGATGCACAGCGGGTCAGGGACCACGGTAGCCTTTGACCTCAAGGGGGTCTATGATCGGGCCCAACCTTTGGTACAAATGGGGTTGGTGGTGACCATGGCCTTCGTGACCGCCCTATTGCCAGCTTTGAGTGCCGCCCGGTTAAATGATAAACCCGTTTTATTTATGAAATTGACCCAGCAGTTGACCCACATTGCCTTAGCCCTATCAGCGGCAGCAACAGTGGGCTTAATGGCCTTGATGCCTTGGATCAACCGCTTGCTCTTTGGGGACAGTCAAGGCAGCTTGACCATTGCGATTTATATGATCAGTGTTATTTTAGTGGCTTTGATCAATGTCTTTAGCAGTGTCTTACAAAGTCTAGATCGCTTCAAAATACCCACACTGGCGCTAATTTTGGGTTTTGTGGTCAAATTGTTGATCAATCAAAAGCTGACTGAAGTCCTAGGCATCGCCGGTAGTGCCCTGGCCACGGTATTAGCCCTGGGGGTGGTGGCCCTATTGATCTTTTTATGCACGCCAGCTTACGTGAAACACGCCGTTTTTGCCCGGGGGTTCATCTGGAAATTACTGCTGATCGTGGTTGTGATGGGCTTTATCGTGCTCAGCGGCGCGGTGGGGATGCAAAGCCTGATGACCCTTAGCCGTAGCAGTGCGGTGGTGATCACTTTGGTCAATATGCTGGTGGGTCTGCTGGTATTTGGCATTTTATGTGTGGCTTTTAAATTACTCACCTTCAAAGAATGGCTGAGTTTGCCCCTGGTGGGTAAGATGTTACGGCGTTGGTTGAACTACCGCGCCCATTTGAAAGGTAGGAAATAATATGCGTTTAGACAAATTTCTAAAAGTTTCGCGAATTATTAAAAGACGGCCCGTGGCTAAAGAAATCGCCGATAAGGGTCGGATCTTGATCAATGATAAAGTTGCCAAATCTTCCACCGATGTGGCTGTGGGCGATAAGATCGAAATTCGCTTTGGCAACCGGACGGTGCAATTAGAGGTTAAAAATTTACGGGATTCTACGAAAAAAGAAGATGCCGCTGAGATGTACGCCACTTTGTCCGAGGAATATACGCAAAAAGATAAGTTTATTTAAAGAAATAAGAAAATGTGCCAAAATACGACCGTTTGCGCTATACTAAACGTAGTATAGTTTTTTACGGGAGATTAGGGCTATGTATGAGAAACAACCACAAAAGCAAAAGGTTCAGTCATTAGACAATCAATACATTCAAACCCAAACAGTTAAGCACATTGAAGCGCGCCGGCAAGCCTATATTAAGCGGGTCCAGCGGCGGCGCTTAACATTGTTGGGCGTTGTTGTGCTGGTTGTGGTCTTGGCGTTAGGCATTCAAATTTTTAAAGCCCATCAAAACACCAATACCCTGCAAGCACAAACGCAGCAAAGTCAAGCGCAGCTCAAACAAGTTCGCCAAGAAAATGCGGACTTTAAATTAAAGATCAATGAATTAAATAATGCAGATTATTTGGAAAAAGTTGTCCGGGAGAAGTATTATTATTCTAAGCCCGGCGAGATTATTTTCAGTCTGCCTGGGGATAAACCAAGCAACTAGGGTTGCGCACTTTTTTCAAAATGCTATACTTATTGTTACACAAACTAAGGAGGACTTTTCTGTTTTATGTCGATTGAAGTTGGCGAAAAAGTTAAGGGTAAAGTAACGGGCATCACTAATTTTGGGGCGTTTGTCGATCTTGGTGATCACAAGACTGGTTTGGTTCATATCAGTGAAATTTCCGATAATTATGTCAAAGATATTCATGACGTTTTAAGCGTTGGGGATGAAGTTACTGTTAAAGTACTGACCATGAAAGATGGTAAGATCGGCTTGTCTATTCGTAAAGCCGAAGATAATCCTAAGCCAGTTCATGCCCATAATGACCATGGTAGTAATCACAGCGAACGCGCTAATCGCACGGGCGAACATGCCAGCCATGGTCATACCAGTTCTAGTAACAATGGGCCTACTAAAAGTTATAACCGTAGACCAAGTAGTGGCAGCAACCAATTTGGCGGTGGCAAAAAAAGCGGCGGTGGATCAGACTTTGATTCATTGTTGACCGGCTTTCTTAAAGAAAGTGAAGATCGCCTGACATCTCTGAAACGCAATACAGAAGGTAAACGCGGCGGCCGTGGCGGTCGGCGCAGTTAGTTTAGCCATTGTTGTAACTGAATAGATTTTAAAAATAGGGGTTGAAGCAAGTTGTTGCTATCAACGCCTTTTTTGTGTGAAGGAGGGCGACATGGACCAATTATTAGCCAAGTTTAAACAAAATATTTTGACCCAGCAACTGTGGCAAAAAACCGATCGCCTGCTAATTGCGGTGTCTACCGGGGTGGATTCCATGGTGTTATTAGACCTTTGCACCCACTTACCGGCTGATTTGCGGCCAAAACTGGCCATTGCTTATGTGGACCATCATCTGCGGGCTCAAAGTGAAGCTGAAACAAGCTTCATCAAAACCTTTGCCCAGGCCTTAAACCTGCCCTTGTATGTGGCTGACTGGCCCCAAGCAAAACACCCGAAAGAAGGGATCGAAGCGGCTGCCCGGGCTTTTCGCTATGGGTTTTTTGCCCGGGTTATGGCTGAACAGCACTACAATACGGTGTTAACGGCCCATCATGGGGATGATTTAGCCGAGACGATTTTAATGAAGCTCCTGCGTTCTGGGGATTTACCCGCTGCCGTGGGGCTGCAGGCGAAGCGGCCCTTTGGCAAGTTTGAACTGGTGCGGCCCTTGTTAAATTTTAGCAAGGCCCAGTTGTATACTTATGCCCAGGCCCACCATTTAGAATATTTTGAAGATGTGACCAATCAGGGGGATGCTTATTTGCGCAATCGCCTGCGCCATCAAGTGCTGCCTAAGTTAAAGCAAGAAAATGCCGGGTTGTTGGACCATACCCAATATTTCTCCCAGAGCTTGGCCAGTCTATTGGCCCTACAAGCCACGCTCATGCCTAAGTTAGCTGAAGATCTCGGGATCCAAGCCACGGTCACGGGGCTAAGTGGGCAAGTTGGGCGGTTTCAAGCACTGGGGGCCGACGTGCAGTTGGCCTATTTGCAAGGGTTATGGCAACAGTTTTTTAAAACGGTGCCGTTAAAAGCCCAACAGGCCCAGGGGATGTTATGCCTGCTAAATGGGCAAAAACCCCAAGTGCAACTGGACTTGGAGGGGGATTTACTATTCAAACGGGTCTATGACCGTTTCTTTATTCAAAAAAATCAGACTTTAGCAGTAAGCAATCCTGCGCATTTTCAGCTAGAATTAAACCATTGGCAGAGCTTGCCAGATAATTCAACCATTGGTATCTTTGACCTAACCTCTGAACTCGTGGACCCGGCTGCTGTTTTAACGCAAACAGTCACGCTGAGCCCAGCTGATTTCCCCATCACCGTGCGCCGGCGCCAAGCCGGTGATCGTTACCAATTGCCCAATGGTCATCATGGCAAAGTCAAGAAGCTATTGATCGATCGCCATGTCCCCAGTGATTGCCGCGATCAGCTGTGGCTAGTTTTTGCCAAAGACAACTTGATCTGGATCCCAACTTTCCGATTTTTTCAATTGTTTCAAACCACTGAAACTGATAGAATAAAATTCATGTTGTGTTTCAAGCAAAATCGTTAAAGGGGCGTAATCATGCAAGAGGATATTCTCAGAGTGTTGTACTCTGAAGATGAAATCAAAAGCACTGTTTCTCGGCTAGGTTCAGAGATCAGAGCGCACTATCAAGGCAAAAATCCGTTACTCATTGGCGTATTGAAAGGTGCCATTGTATTTATGACGGATTTAATGCGGGCCATTGATGACTTCGTTGAAGTCGACTTTATGGACGTTTCCAGTTATGGTAGTGCGGCGGTCAGTTCTGGTGAGGTCAAAATTCTCAAGGATTTGGATACATCAGTTGCTGGTCGTGATATTATAATAGTTGAAGATATTGTAGATAGTGGTCGCACCCTGGACTATTTGATCAAGCTCTTCCAGACCAGAGCGGCGAAATCCATTGCTATTTGTGCCTTAATGGATAAACCTGAAGGCCGGGTCGTTAAGGATATTAAAGCAGATTACGTTGGTTTTAGCGTGCCGGATGCATTTGTTGTGGGCTATGGCTTAGATTTTGCTGAAAAATATCGGAATTTGCCTTATATCGGTATCTTAAAGCCCGAGGTTTACAAACAATAACATCGTCAGCCCGGAAAGTGTGTTATTATGCTCTTAAACGTGGGTTCGATGACCTAAAAATAGGAGGGAATATATGAAGAATAAGAAAAATGGGCTATTTGGGAATAGTCTGTTTTACATCTTTATGTTTGTGGTTATTATTGCCATTGTTGGCTGGTTTGTGGGTAACAACAATAGTCAATCACAATCACAAAGCGTTAGCTCATCGCAATTCGTCAAAGATTTGCAGAGTAAAAAGGTGAAGTCTTTTTCCATTCAGCCAGCTAATGGCGTTTATAAAGTGAATGGGGTCTATCAAAAAGCTCAGAAAGTTAAGACTGATAATAGTAGTTTCGGTTTGCTTTCTGGTAAAAGTGATAGCTCTGTGACCCACTTTAATACCACAATTTTAACTTCCGACTCATTGGTGAACCAAGTCAATGCGGTGGCTAAGAAGAATAATGTGGCGATCAATACCAATGAAGAGTCGCAATCCGGCATGTGGATCTCCGTATTGACTATGCTGTTGCCCATGGCCTTCATTGCCATCTTCTTGTATATGATGATGGGTCAAGCCGGTCAAGGGGGCGGCGGCAACGGCCGAGTGATGAACTTCGGTAAGTCCAAAGCAAAACCTCAAGATCCTAAGAAAAACAAGGTTCGTTTTTCCGATGTGGCCGGTGCTGAAGAAGAAAAACAAGAATTGGTAGAAGTTGTTGAGTTCTTAAAAGATCCCCGCAAGTTCGCCTCTCTTGGCGCCCGTATACCAGCTGGTGTCTTACTAGAGGGCCCTCCTGGTACTGGTAAAACTTTGCTGGCCCGAGCTGTGGCCGGTGAAGCTGGCGTCCCATTCTTCTCAATTTCTGGTTCAGACTTCGTTGAAATGTTTGTCGGGGTCGGGGCTAGTCGTGTCCGGGATTTGTTTGAAAATGCTAAGAAGAATGCCCCATCTATTATCTTCATTGATGAAATTGATGCCGTTGGGCGTCAACGTGGGGCTGGTCTTGGTGGCGGTCATGATGAACGTGAACAAACCTTGAACCAATTGTTAGTTGAAATGGATGGGTTTACCGGTAACGAAGGTGTTATCGTCATTGCCGCTACCAACCGTTCCGATGTCTTAGACCCAGCCCTTTTGCGGCCAGGTCGTTTTGACCGGAAGATTTTAGTTGGTCGGCCGGACGTTAAAGGTCGGGAAGCTATCTTGAAAGTTCATGCCAAGAACAAACCATTTGCTGATGACGTGGACTTAAAGGAAATTGCCCGGCAAACACCAGGCTTTGTGGGGGCCGATTTGGAAAACTTACTTAACGAAGCTGCCTTAGTTGCAGCACGGCGGAGTAAGAAGAAAATCGATGCCTCTGATATTGATGAAGCCGAAGATCGGGTCATTGCCGGTCCTGCTAAAAAGGATCGGGTCATTGCACCGAAAGAACGGACCATGGTGGCCTACCACGAAGCGGGCCATGCCATCATCGGGTTAGTCTTAAGTGATTCTCGAGTTGTCCGTAAAGTTACGATTATTCCCCGGGGACGTGCCGGCGGTTATGCCATCATGTTACCAAAGGATGATCAATTCCTATTAACCAAGAAAGAATTAGATGAACAAATTGCTGGGTTACTTGGTGGCCGGACTGCTGAAGAAATTATCTTTGGCAGTGAATCCACTGGGGCTTCCAATGACTTCGAGCAAGCTACACAAATTGCCCGGGGCATGGTTACCCAATATGGGATGAGTCCAAAATTGGGCACAGTTGCCTTAGAAAGCAGCGGCCAACCATTTGTTGGGGCTGAATATGGCCAAAACCCAGGGTATTCTCAGCAAACGGCCACATCAATTGATGATGAAGTTCGTCGGATCATTGATGAAGCCCATGAACGTGCTCGAGAAATCATCGAATCACACCGTGATCAGCATAAAGCCATCGCTGAAGCTTTGTTGAAGTATGAAACTTTAAACGAAAAACAAATCTTAAGCCTGTTCAAGACTGGTAAAATGCCTGAAGGTGAAGACACCGATGAATTCCCAAGTGAAAGTGCTGGGACCTTTGAAGAAGCTAAGAAATTAGCTGAACAAAAGGATGCTGAAAAGCAAGTCGCTGAAGAAGCTGAAAATGCAGAAACAAAATCTGCAGCCGATACAAAACCGGCAACTGATCAAACTGAAGCACCTGCAGCTAAATCAGAAGCAGCTAAACCAGCTACACCTGAAGCACCAACTGAAACTAAGACGCCGGCTGATAGTCCAACTGATGATCAATCAGCTGAAAAGCCAACCGACAACCAAGCACCTGATTCAAAAGATCCGGATCATCACGATCCTGCATAAATAAGTGAAAAATAGGACTGAGGCCACCGTTGTTTGACATAACGGATGATTCAGGCCTATTTTTTTACCAGTTTGTGGTAAAATAACAAAATTGACATAAAGGATAAAGGAGCAAATAAATAAATGAGTGATTATTTAGTGAAAGCAATTAGCCAAGATGGGCTCTTGCGGGCTTATGCGGTGGATGCCACCCAGTTGGTCTCTGAAGCCCAACAGCGCCACGATACTTGGAGTGCCAGCTCGGCTGCCCTGGGCCGGACCATGATCGGGACTTTGCTGATCAGCTCGGGGATGTTACAAGGCGCTGAAAAACTAACCACCCGGGTCATGGGTGATGGGCCGGTGGGGGCCATCGTAGTGGATGGCAATGCCTATGGGGATATTAAAGGTTATATTTCCGAACCCCATGTGAACTTGCCTTTAAATTTAGTGGGTAAGATCGATGTGAAACGGGCCGTGGGTACCAGCGGCATGCTCAGTATCACCAAGGACCTGGGCTTAAAAGAACCCTTCACTGGCCAAGTCCCCTTGGTTTCCGGGGAGTTAGGCGAAGACTTCACCTATTATTTAGCCAAGTCTGAACAGATCCCATCGGCTGTGGGCTTATCCGTATTTGTTAATGCCGACAATACCATCGGCGTGGCTGGGGGCTTTATGATCCAAGTCTTACCCAATGCTGACGACCAACAGCTCAGTCAACTTGAAGCCAACCTCAAGGCTTTACCACTAGTTTCGGAATTACTCCGGGCCAAGCAGACTCCAGAAGATATTTTAGAATTGATTTTAGGGGCAGGTAATGTGAAGGTTCTAGACAAAATGCCGGTCCAATTTAAATGTGACTGTTCCAAAGCCCATTTTGGGGCAATCATGGCGTCCTTAGGCCAAAATGAATTACAACAAATGATTGACGAAGACGGTGGCGCTGAAGCGGTTTGTAAGTTCTGTGGCAATAAGTATCAATACAGTGTTGCCGATTTGCAGGCCCTCATGGGTAAAGCTGAAAAATAATTTTTGAAATAACAATAGGTTTTATGGTAGCATTATGACTATCAGTGCAAAGTTTCTGACGATTACAGGAGGTCAAAAGTATGGAGTGGAATATTGGTGATGTGACGATACCAAATCAGATCGTCGTTGCGCCAATGGCTGGCATTACCAACGCAGCTTTTCGGATTACTGCCAAGGAATTTGGGGCGGGTCTAGTTGTCTGCGAAATGATCAGCGATCGGGGTATTATGCACCACAACCAAAAAACGATGCATATGCTGTTTGTGGATCCAAAGGAGCACCCTATCAGTATTCAAATCTTTGGGGGCACCAAGGATACCTTGGTTGAGGCGGCAGAATTTATTGATCAAAAGACCAGTGCCGATATCATTGATATCAACATGGGTTGCCCGGTCAACAAAGTGGTTAAAACAGATGCTGGCGCCCACTGGCTTTTGGATCCAGATAAGGTCTATGAAATGGTGGACGCCGTGGTGCGGCATGTCCATAAACCAGTGTCGGTTAAAATGCGCACCGGTTGGGATGCCGATCATATCTTAGCGGTGGAAAATGCCTTAGCGGCCCAATCAGCTGGTGCCAGTGCCTTGGCAATGCACGGCCGGACCCGGAAACAAATGTATACGGGCCATGCCGATTGGGATTTATTGCAAAAAGTCGCTGGGAAATTAACCATTCCCTTTATGGGCAATGGGGATGTGAAGACACCCCAAGATGCCAAGCGCATGTTGGACGTCGTTGGGGCTGATGCAGTCATGGTTGGCCGCGCCGCTTTAGGCAACCCTTGGGTCCTCAAACAAATGTTGGCTTATATTGAAACTGGCGAATTGTTGCCAGAACCTACCCCTAGAGAAAAAATCGCCACAGCTAAATTGCAATTGCAACGCTTGGTTGAGTTGAAGGGTGAAAAAGTTGCCGTGCCTGAATTTAGACAACAAGCGGCTTATTATTTGAAGGGAATTCCCCGGGCAGCTAAAACCCGGGCCAAGGTCAATGCAGTTATGACCCAACAAGAAGTAGTTGATATTTTAGATGACTTTGTGGACCAAGCTGAAGTACGGCTGGCCGAAAAGGCAGCCCATCAGTTATCCCAAGGTGCTTAGATATAAAATTTTAAAAATGTGTGAATAGGAGTGAAGGTTCATTGGCCAAGAATGAAAACAAAGAGATGAACGATCAATTAAAAGTCCGGCGTGAAAAGCTGCAAGAGCTTATCGATGAGGGCGTTGATCCATTTGGTCATCGTTTTGAGAGAACAGATTTAGCAAAAACGTTAAATGAGAAGTATGGGGCTGAGGATAAAGAAGCCTTAGAAGCCAAACCCATTGAAGTCACGATTGCCGGTCGGATGCAGACCAAACGTGGTAAGGGTAAAGTTGGCTTCGCTGATTTACACGATCGCACTGGTAAAATTCAAATTTACGTGCGTAAGGATACAGTTGGTGAAGAAAACTACCATATTTTCAAACGTTCTGATTTAGGTGACTTTTTGGGTGTAACTGGTGAAGTGATGCGCACAGACACTGGTGAATTGACGGTTAAAGCTACCCATGTAACTTTTTTGTCCAAGGCTTTACGCCCATTACCTGATAAGTATCATGGCTTAACCAACGTAGAACAGAAATATCGGCAACGTTATTTGGACTTGATTGCCAATCCCGATAGTTTTCAACGCTTCGTCAAACGGACCAAAATCATTAACGCCGTCCGCCAGTATTTAAATGGCGAAGGCTTTATGGAAGTGGAGACCCCAGTCTTGCATGCCACGGCCGGTGGGGCCACGGCCAAACCTTTCATTACCCATCACAATGCCTTAGATATTGATTTATATTTGCGGATCGCTTTGGAACTTCATTTGAAGCGCCTGATCGTCGGCGGGATGGAACGGGTTTATGAAATTGGTCGGGTCTTCAGAAATGAAGGCATCGATACCAAACACAATCCTGAATTTACCGAATTAGAAAGTTATGCCGCTTATTTTGATTTCACCGATGTGATGGTGGAAACGGAAGGTATCTTTAGAGCCGCTGCTAAATCCGTCGATGAAACTGGTATCATCACTTATCAAGGCCAACCCGTTGATTTGAACAAGCCGTTCCACCGGATCCACATGGTCGACGCCATTAAGGCAGTCACTGGGGTGGACTTCTGGCCTGAAATGAGTTTAGATGAAGCCCATCAACTTGCTGATGAACACCACGTGCACTACGAAGCTTATTGGCAAGTCGGCCATATCATCAATGCTTTCTTTGATGAGTTTGTGGAAGACACCTTAAAGGAACCTACCTTTATCTATGGCCATCCCATCGAAGTATCCCCGCTGGCCAAGAAGAGCAAAAAGGATCCCCGCTTTGTGGATCGCTTTGAATTATTTATTGCTGGTAACGAGTATGCCAATGCCTTTACCGAATTAAATGATCCTATCGATCAGCGCCAACGTTTTGAAGCCCAAGCTGCCGAACGGGTGGCTGGTAATGACGAAGCCCAAGGCATCGATGAAGATTTCGTGGAAGCTTTGGAATACGGCATGCCACCAACAGGCGGTTTAGGGATTGGGATCGATCGACTAGTCATGTTGCTGACCGATGCCCCATCCATTCGGGATGTGTTATTATTCCCAACCATGCGCCCAGATAAAGATGAAACTGATCCAGAAAAATAGCGCTAAATTGAAGCTGCCCTGTAAAGGGGTGGCTTTTTTTGTAGATGAGGAGGTAAAAATAATGCCCACGTTGGGTGGGACCAATAAACGGGTTTTCAGTAAAAACGGACAAAAGTTTTAATCTAATTAAAAACGTTCGTAAAATTATGAGCCGTGTTCCTATTATCACCGAAAATCAAAGTGCATAATTATAGATTATGTTCGGGATTATGCAAAAAAATAGAAACAATATTCAGTTGAAAAAAAGTTAGGGATTTTGTTGACAAGCCTAGCTTATCTTGGTATGATTACATAGTTGTCTTAAAGAGATGAGCAATGCATAAATATTCAAATTGTTGAATTTAATGCTTGACATCACATCGGACGGCTGGTATGATATATAAGCTGCTGTCGCAGGTCAACGATGAATATTAATTCAAAAAGATGAATTAATATGTTGACATTAGCGACAACATCTGATATAATATAAAAGCTGTCTGATGACGGCAATGAAAAGTAGATCTTTGAAAACTGAACAAAGTTTCGATTTACCAAATGTGCAGGCTTCAACTTTTAAGTTGAAAAATGAAACATTTGCGAAGTCAATTCGCTAGCAATAAAAATTAATGAGTCACAAAC
>JAKVKU010000023.1 GCA_022484695.1 Lactobacillus sp. | reverse complement strand
TGTTAATAATCCGGAGATTCAAATTCTAGAAACCAAGCAATTCTATCAAGCTGATCCGGAATATGGTACCCGGATTGCCCAGGCTTTAGGCTTAGATATAGAAAAAATCAAAAATTAAGTGAAAAATTAGACCCCGTTGCCGGCTGATAGCGTTGGCAACGGGGTCTATTTAGTGTTATTTACTGCGGTCGATGACAATGGACTTCAAGCCCTTGAAGTAAACAATGTAGCCATCATTAGGGAATTCCTTGGGATTGGTGGTCAAATCCTGGGAATCGTAATTCACCGCGTATTTGGTGTGGGGATAATAATATAACGGTGGGACTTTTAAGTGGGTATGGCCGGCTTTGACCTCTTTTTGGATATAAGTGTAGCGGGTGCGTAGCGCTGAGCTGGATTGGTACAGGTCTTTAAAGCCGGGGATAAAGGCCACGATGGCCAAGAGGATGAACAGGTCCTGGACAATGAGCACGGTCAAGCGGCTGCGTTGGTCGCTGGTGGCTAAATCGATGCGATCGGGGATGCTGGAAAAAATCCCAATGATCAAGAAAACGATGCCCCCAAAGAAGGAACGGCCCCCATCAGCGCCCAGCGGGGAGACCGCCAAGACATACAGGGTGGCAAAGCCGCAAAGCAGCCACAGGTACATCTTCAACATGCGGTCCTTGTTATACCACAGGGTATGTAATAAAATAACAGCCACCACGATGGCGATGAGTAACGGATAGTGCAATTTTCCTAAAGACACGGTGACGTTCTTGATACCCGTCAGTGTCCGGGTGACGATGGAAATTTTTTGGTAGCTGGCTCCTAACGTGGCAGCGGTGCGCACCGCATTGCCCGGGGCGGTGATCAACATCAAAAAGCCAAAGACGGTGGCCATTAAGCCGGTGTATTCCCAAATAGCTGGTTTATTCTTGGCAAAAATCAATTGGTACAATAGCATTAATAAAATGGCCATGATCAAGCCGCCGGAGGTATTTTCATTGGACCAGCCGGCCAGTAAACCTAAGGGTAGGATAAACAAGGCTTTGAGCCAACCGTTGACCCGGTGCTTGTCAGTGAAGGTCTGGATATCAAAGGTTCGCACTAGATAAGGCAGGCCCATGGCTAGAATCAAAACGGTGGTCCAGAGGTAATTCCCAGAACCCGCAGCCCATAAAATCGTTTGCCCGAAAGCTGGGAAGAATAACCAACTGGCGGCAATAATGCCCATGTAGCGCAAAGGGGACAGTTGGCGCCAATTTTTCGACGTATACAATAGAATTAAAAAGGTCAGGATACAAAAGACTAAGGCGTTGAGAATTTTGTACATGGGCCAGGGAATATTTAACAAAGAGCGGAAAATCGTTTGGCCGATGGAGCGGCCGTTCCAATTATAATATTCGTACTTGGCCGCGTCAATGATGGGGGCAAAGGAGCTGTAGCGCTGGGCCATGTACAGGTCATCGTCAAATAGGGGGGCTAAGAAGTTGAGGCCCGCCACTAAAATCCATTGTAAAATGAAGATAATGGGCAGCCAGAGTTTTGAAATTTGTTTTGATTTAGTAGCCAACATGCGTGTCATACCTCTTCCAATTAAAAAGTTATCATATTGGCATATTATAGCATATTGTGGGCGTACCCCTGGGGAAAATTTGGACTTTGGGCCGATGTAATTGGCCGGCCAATCCTTGAAAATAGAAAGGGAAGATGTTTCAATCGACAAGAGGGATTTGTAGCACCTTTTTTTATGAGGAGATTTTAAAATGAGCGATAAACCAATTTTAACGATTGGCACCAATAATTTAAAATTACAGACAGGCCTGACCCCCACCGATGATCAATGGCGGGAGCTGGCCCATATCCGGGCCTTTAGCGGGGCCGGGGATGATATTTCCAACCAAGTGCAAATTGACCCACAAAACTTTGACCCTGAAAAGCCGGGGGAATATGAGGTCCAAGTCTTTGTCAGTGATCCGCAAACCCAGCGCATTGCCGGGGCCAGTTTCACGGTGACGCTGATTGCCTTGGATAATGCCATTCCACCCAGTGGGGCAGCTGACACGGGGGTAACCCAAAACCCAACGGCTACGACACCGCCCCAACAGGCACCGGTGCAACAACAACCGGTACAACAACAATCCCAAGGACCCCTGACTAATGATAACGCCACGCAACCGGGGTTGTATCGGGAACCGGAACCCCAGTACACGGCACCCCAGAACCAAGAACCCATGATGAGTGCCAAAGAAGCCCAAAAACGGGCTAAGCAACAGGCCAAAAAAGCCAAGAAGGGCAATAACCATCACTTTATGTGGGCGATTTTTGTGCTGGTCTTAGTCATCGTCTTGTTATGGCTGATGATTTGGGCCTTGAGCGGCAGTGGCAGTCGCAATGCCAACAACGCTGCCACCCAAAGCACCTCTCAAGTGGTGAGTTCCGATTCAACCAGCAGTGCAGCTAGCAGCAGTAGTCAAGCCAGTGGCACTTCCAGTGAGATTGCCCAATTGACTAAAAGTGTGAAATCCCTGCGCCAAGCCGTGAATGCTTATCAGCAAAATGGTAACAGTACCCAATATCAAAATCAGATCGATTCGATCCAAAGCCAGTTGGCGGACCTATCCGCCCAGGCCCAACAGAGCAATTCTAAATTAGCGGATGCCATTTCTGCCTTATCGGCAAAAGTGCAAAATATGGGCAGTGACCAAACGCCCACCCAGGCTAAACAAAGTCTACAGCAAACCGAACAATCTAGTGTGTTAGACTCCATCAAATCGTTATTTTAAGCCCAGGGCAAACCTGAGAGTTGCGCCGGGACAAGACAGCGGTATAATAAGTGACACAGAGCATTTACTGAAAAAAAACGCCAATCTATTTGGCAATGAGATTAAACCCAATAAGGGTAGCTGTGGAGGTTTGAGGGATGACTTTTTATGAGCGTTTTGTGAGTAATACACGCATTCGCCGTTTTACCGTACTATTGATTCTGGTGGCCGTTTTGTGGCTTGCCCGCAGCGCCATGAGTACCATACTTTTAACCTTTACCTTCACGTATTTAGTGGTTCATTTGATCCGCTGGTTACAAAAACACTTTAAGTTTATTCGACCGGTGGCCGTGGTGATCCCACTTTATTTGATCATTATTGGGGCGTTGTATTTTGCCATTTCCCACTACGCCCCCATTGTGGTCCACCAATTCTTCAGGTTATTTCAGAATCTGTACTCCTTTTACCAGCGGCCGGACGTGGATTCCAATGCGATTTTGCGCTTCATCGGCCAATGGGTACAGCGTCTGAATTTAAACGCCCAGATCCGCAGCAGTGTGGCGGAGATTTTCCGCTATATCACTAGCGTCGGTGGCGCCGGGGTGACCTTGTTCATTTCCTTCATCTTAAGTTTCTTTTACGCCATTGAAGTGGATGAACTCAATAAATTTGGCAAGTTATTTTTAAACAGCGATTTTGGTTGGTTCTTTGAAGATCTATACTTCTTCGGGGAAAAATTTGTCCATTCCTTCGGGGTGGTTTTAGAGGCGCAATTATTGATCGCCGTGGTGAACACTGCGTTAACCACCATTACCTTGACCTTCATGAAATTTCCAAGTATCGCGCCGTTAGCCTTAATGGTCTTCTTCTTGTCCCTGATTCCGGTGGCCGGGGTGATCATGTCCCTGGTGCCCCTGTCCTTTGTGGCTTACACCGTAGGGGGCTGGCGCTACATCGTCTACATTTTGATCATGATCATCATTATCCACGCCCTGGAAGCTTACGTGTTGAATCCGAAATTCATGTCCAGCCGCACTCAATTGCCGGTGTTCTTCACCTTTGTGGTGTTGATTGCCTCCGAGCGCCTCTTTGGCACCTGGGGCTTGATCGTGGGGATCCCTGTTTTCACCTTCTTGTTGGATATCTTAGGCGTGAAAGCCATTCGGGGCACTAAGAAAATTAGCGAACATTTACGGTTTCACCATGGTAAAGTTGGGAGCAGAGGCACTAAAGGGACGGTGTTCAAGGATGACAGCAACCAAAGTGATAGCAGTCAAAACCAAAAATGACCAACGGCAATTGGCCCAGTTGCAAGCAGCCCTGTGGCCGGAATTAGCCGTCTTGGATATTTTGGGCCGCCTGAACATTGAACTACAAAATCCCAAACAACGTTACTTCATCGTTAAAATAGGCCAGCAGGCAGTTGGTTTTTGTGAATTCACCTTACGTCATAATGGCGTGGTGGGGGCAAAAACCGGCCTGGTGGCCTATTTAAATGGGATTTATGTCCAACCCGGCTATCGTTTGCAACACTTGGGGACCCAGTTATTTAACGCCGGGGTCACTTGGGCCAAGGCACAAGGGGCCGGGCAAGTGGCCAGCGATGTGGCTTGGGATAATGAAATATCCCAGCGGTTTCATGAAAGTCTGGGGTTTCATGCTGTGGCCCGATTAATTCATTACTTGCAAGACTTGGGGGATGAAGACAATGTTTAAAAAACGTTATTTATGGGGAACTGGGCTAGTGGTGGTCTTAGCAGCGGTGCTGGGGTTTGTGATTTTTGAAGACCGCAAGCCCCAAGTGAAACTCAGTGGCTCCCGGGACCATAAAATCGACCAAATTATCACCGCCACCAATTTTAAGGGCACCGCCATGGTCTTAAAGCCCGGCCAAGCCCCAGATTTTCATAGTGTGGGTTATGGCAATGCGGCCAAACAAGAGTTGAATACCCCGGATACTGTTTTTGCCATCGCCTCGGTGGAAAAGACCATGACCGCGGCCATGATCATGCAGTTGATCGTAGCCAAGAAATTGAGTTTTACCACGAAGCTAGCCCACTTTTATCCAAAAATCCCCGGGGCTAGTCAGGTGACCATTCGCCAATTATTAGATCATCAAAGTGGGTATCTCACCGATGAAATCCCCCTGGCAGAGCAGCCCCAGTCAGAAAAGGGGGCCATTGCCTTTGCCATCAGTCAAATCAATGACCAGACCAGTCAAGCTTTTCAATATGACAATGCCAATTACGTGCTGTTAGCTGGGATCATTCGCCAAGTCACCGGGAAAAGTTTTGCCGCCAATTTACAACAGCGGATCATTCAGCCTTTGAAACTACAACATACTTTTAATTTCGACCAAATTCCTCCCACGCAAAAAATAGCGTTACCCTATGCTAAGACCAGCCGCCGGGACTATCATCCGGCCCATATTACGCCTAAGCTCTACGGGGCTTTGTTGGGGGCCGGAAATTTGTTCATGAGTATTAGGGATTTGACCACCTTCATGGCCAGTTTGCATAATGGTCAGGTGTTAACGGCCAGCCAGTTTCAAACGTTGACCCAGCGCAATGATGATAGCAATTATGCCGCCGGTTGGTTTGCTTTAGACAATGGGGATTTGGCGGTGATGGGGATGTATGACGACTATCCCGGGACGTATCAGGCCTACGTGGCCTATAATCATCATTTCACAACCGGCGTGATTTTATTGGCCAATCAGTCCACCGATGTGGCTTTACAGGACTTAGGCGATGAGCTCATGGGGCTAAATTAACCGGTTATTTTCAAGTTTAGACTATATATTTTCTGTAAATAAGTGTAAAATGAAAGTATAAAATAAAATAAGTGAGGTATTGCTCTTTATGGCTAAATTAGTATTGATCCGTCATGGTCAAAGCGAATGGAACCTGTCTAACCAATTCACTGGTTGGGTTGATGTGGACTTAAGTGAAAAAGGTGTTGAAGAAGCTAAGCACGCCGGCGATTTAATCAAGGCTGCTGGTTTGGAATTCGACCAAGCCTATACTTCTGTTTTGACACGGGCCATCAAAACTTTGCACTATGCATTAGAAGAATCAGGTCAATTATGGATCCCTGAAATGAAGACTTGGCGCTTAAACGAACGTCACTATGGTGCTTTACAAGGCTTAAACAAAAAAGAAACTGCCGACAAATATGGCGCTGATCAAGTGCATATCTGGCGTCGTTCTTACGATGTTTTGCCACCATTATTGAAAGCAACTGATGAAGGCTCTGCTGCTAAAGATCGTCGTTACGCTGACTTAGACCCACGGATCGTCCCTGGTGGCGAAAACTTAAAAGTCACTTTGGAACGGGTTATTCCTTTCTGGGAAGACCATATTGCCCCAGACTTATTAGCTGGCAAGAACGTCATCATCGCCGCTCACGGTAACTCATTACGGGCTTTGACCAAATACATCGAAAACATTTCTGACGAAGACATCATGAATCTTGAAATGGCAACTGGCGAACCAGTTGTTTATGACTTCAACGACAAGTTAGAAGTTAACAGCAAGACGAAGTTAGACTAATTCAACCGCAACTTTAGGGCTGAAGTTTTCTGAAAGAAAATAGCTACTAGCTTTAATTAACATGACTGGTAGGTCACTGAATTATTTTCAGTGACCTACCAGTTTTTTTTGTGCCATGGCGAAAATAAGACATTACTTGTACGGTAATCAGTAGCGTAAAATCTTTCTGAATAAGAAATGGCGTTGAAATGCTGTCATATCAATATTTTGATGGTGGATTCTATGTCGTTTTTTGATTAGCTTTGATTAAAATGAAATGTGGATAGGGTTAAATTTACCTATTTTTAGAACAATTTTACCTATTTCTGAAACCCTTTCCATTTTATACTGAATTTGTTGATGCATCTCAATTCGATTTAATACAAGCTTGTTACAGAATAATGGTCGCGATATCATTGGCCGGCAATGGATCGGAATTAGCCATTATGTTCATCTAAGCACAGGATAAGAAGTTTTCCTGCAGAGACTTATTTTTGTTGTAAAACTTCAAGGGGGTATAACGTATTGGACTCAACAAACAGTGTCACTACTAAGAAAAAGCAAAGTAAACTTGGCTCCATCATTGCCTTTGCCACCGGGAATATCGGGGGCTCAGCGGTTTACATGACCTTTGGGACTTACTTTATGGTTTATGTCACCACCGCCATGTTTACCGGGGTACCACGGGCTGAAGCTAACAAATTAATTGCCATGATCACCACGTTGATTGCCGTTATTCGGATTGCCGAAATCTTCTTTGATCCGATTATCGGGAATATCGTAGATAACACGAATACTAAAATGGGGAAGTTTAAACCCTGGTTGATTGGAGCCGGGATTGCCTCAGCTATTTTGTTGGTCATCTTGTTCACGGGTATCTTTGGTTTATCCCGAATCAATATGACCGCCTTTACCATCAGTTTTGCCATTACTTTTATTGCCTTTGATATCTTTTATTCATTTCGAGATGTGTCCTATTGGGGCATGGTACCAGCGTTAACTGAAGATAGCCGGGAACGGTCCATTTATACCGCTGCGGCCAACTTCACCGGTTTTGGTCAAAATATTGTGACCATGATCATCGTACCAGTCGTTACTTACTTCACCTTCGTATTCACCGGTAAAAGCAATGAAGGCCAACCTGGGTGGACGGTGTTTGCCATCATTATTGCCATTGCCGCCATTATCTTTTCATTGACCGTGGCCTTTGGGACCCATGAAAAACAAAATGCCGTGCGCCAAGTTACGAAGAAAAAGACCAGTTTGAAAGAATTAGTTTATGCCTTAGCCCATAATGACCAAATGTTGTGGACCGCGTTACCTTACTTGGTTTATGGCTTTGGGAACGCCGCTACTGCTGGGTTGATGTTTTATCTCTTTAAATATGTAGTGGGTCGGCCTGATCTATTCTGGATCACCGGGGCTATTCCAACTGTTGCCGGGTTCTTCACCTCACCATTGTTCCCAGTTATCAACAAATGGGTCACTAGAAAGATGATTTATGCCGTCAGCATGTGCAGTATGATTTTGGCTTATATCCTGTTGATCGTCTCCACGGATAGTCTGCCAATGGTCATCACCGCCATGGTTTTGTATTATGTGCCCCAGGGTTTCATTTTCATGACCGTTATTTTAACCTTGACCGATACCATCGAATATGGTCAGTTGAAAAATGGTACTAGAAATGAAGCCGTCACCTTAGCCATTCGGCCAATGCTGGATAAATTATCCAGTGCCATCAGTACCGAAATCATTGGCCTGGTTGCCGTGGCTGCTGGGATGACCGGAACAGCTACCGCCGCTTCAATTACAGCTGGTGGGGTTACCCTATTCAAATTAGTGGCTTTTTGGGCCGGATTGTTGCTCCACGTATTGGCCCTATTCATTTATGTCTTCAAGGTTAAAATTTCTGAAAAACGTCATGCAGAAATTGTCACCGAGTTACAGAATAAGTTGGCCGTTGAAGGCATTACTGATGCCAGTGTTCAAGGACAAACCACTGCCAGCACTAGTACAGCGCCAATTACCGCCACGGTCAGTGCCCCGGTCAGCGGGGTCGTTGAACAACTCAGCGATATTGTGGATGAAACTGGGCATACCGGTGTTCCTGGTAAAGGGATCGGCATCAAACCCACAGAAGGGAAGATTTATGCCCCCTTTGATGGGACGGTCTTATTGACCTTTACCACTAAGCATGTGGTGGGCTTGCGTTCAAAGGATGGCTTAGAAGTATTGATTCACGTGGGCTTAGGGACCGTTAATATGCGGGGCCAAGGCTTCATTACCCACTTTGATGAAGGCCAACCTATGAAAAAAGGCGACTTATTATTAGAGTTTGACCGGGATCAAATCGATCAAAGCGGGTATAAAGACGATGTTATCGTTTTGGTAGCTAAGGCTAAACAACTACGGGATGTGACTTATACCACTGAAAAAGTCGTTGCAGCCGGGGATGAGTTATTTACAGCTCGAGTTCATCCTTAAGTTAAAACATATAATTCGATGTCAAAAAAACAGGGACAAGTTAGCAAAAACTAGCTTGTCCCTGTTTTTTAGACCTAATGTTTAAACATTTGTGGATAAAAAAGATTATCTATGTCAACCAAGGCTTGAATAAAAGTTTGTTTGATTGTTTGGCAATCTTCTTGATGGCCATCAAGATAAAGTACGTCATCTTTGTCGGCCAGCACGTTATATTGTTGCAAAATTGCTTGAAGCAATTGACTGTTCACGGGACTAGTAATATCAACACCCATCATGGTCAAGTCATTAAGCGTGTTCCCGTCATCGGTTAAGCGTATTTTTTGATCATGCTTTTTAAGAAGATAGATGCGGATGTTATCGCCAATTGAGTTTGTAGAAGAGGTCGTTAATTCAATACCCTCATTATGCTTCATAACGTATACACCCACTTAAATAAATTTCTTAAACTGCTGCGGTGTTACTTTATGGATGCGTTTGAACTGGTGGATAAATTGCGATGTATCCTGGAAGCCCACGATGGCGCCGATGCGCTTGATTTCCCATTCGGGCTTGGATAACAATAGCTCCCGGGCCTTTTGCAGGCGGTATTCGGTGAGGTATTGCAGGGGGGTGATGTTATAGGCTTGTTTAAAGACCCGATTTTGATAGGTCACCGAATACTGGGTCACCTCAGCCAGTTCTTGATTGCTGATGGGTTTCATGTAGTGCTGGGTGATGTATTCAATGATGGGCAGGGTGATTTCTTTGCTCTGCCGATTGAAGGCCTTTAAAGCATCATTTTGTTTCAAAAGCATCACAAACCGATAGATCTCTGTGGACTGATCCAAGATGGCGGCGATACTATGTTGGTTAAATTGTTCAAATTTTTCGGTGGGGAAGGTCATCAGCTCTGCAGAAGGGGATGGGACGTACAAATAATCCGTGACCCCTAAATAATCCACCAGACTTTGGGCCAGGGTGCCATCAAAGGTGAAAAAGGCGGTCTGCCAATCTTTGTCGGGGTCGCTGGATTCATAATGATGGGGCACACCCTTGGCGATAAAAATACCTTGATTGGGTGCTAAGGTAAATTCCTGGCCCGCCACTGTGACGATGCCCGTCCCCATTTCAGATTGCAACCAGTGAAAGGCATAATAGCCGTTCTTACGGGTCATGGGATCTTGCTGCCATTGGTAACCAATACTGTCACAATACAAAGGAAAATCCTGCGTTGGTTTATTAAAAGCAATACGCATAAAATATCACCTCTACTTCCCTTAAGTTTACCATAATTAGGGTTAAATCGACCTACTTCTTGATTACATCTACTGATTTTTGAAACCCTTATCATTATATAATATAGGTATAGTTATATTGGATCGAATTTAGAAAGGAGTTTTTCCATGGTACAAAATAACGTATCCCAAGCTGATTTAAAGTGGCTGGATGATCCCCAGACTTTTCGGGTCAATGCCCTGCCAGCCCACAGCGACCATGCTTGGTATCGCTCCAGCAATGAAATAACAACAACTAAAAGCAGTTATGTGCAAAGTTTAAATGGCCATTGGCAGTTTAACTATGCCAAGGACCCCACCCAACGGATCGCCAATTTCTATCAGGGGGATTTTGATACCCGCAACTGGGATGACATTCAAGTCCCCGGCTTGATTGAATTTGCCGGCTATCATAAATTCCATTATATCAATACCCTTTATCCTTGGGAGGGCCATCTTTTCCGGCGGCCGGCCTATACCATGGCCCCGACACAAACTGGTGCTGGCGACTTTAGCCAAGCCCCAGATAATCCTGTGGGCCAATATGTGAAACACTTCAAACTAGACGCCGGTTTAACGGATCTACCAGTCCGGGTGCGCTTTGAAGGGGTCCAGACGGCTATGTATGTTTGGCTTAACGGTCATTTTCTTGGTTATGCCGAAGATAGTTTTACCCCCCATGAATTTGATTTAACTCCTTATTTGTCGGCGGGAGATAATGTGTTGGCGGTGGAAGTCTTCAAATTAAGTTCTGCTAGTTTCTTAGAGGACCAAGATATGTTCCGCTTCTTTGGGATTTTCCGGAATGTGAGCTTGTTGGCCCAACCGGCGACTCACTTGGAGGATATCCACATTCAACCGCAAGTGGCAACTGATTTTAAGGGCGGCACCTTAACCGTTGCTGCCAAAGCTAGTGGGACCTTAGCCGGTGCCAAGGCTTTGATCGAGGTTTGGGATGTGTCCGGGGCGCCGATTTTTGAGACCACCACGGCTCTGCAAGCTGAGGGGACTTTGGCCCAGACCACCTTTAAGTCCATTCATCTGTGGGACAACCTGAATGCCTACTTATATCACCTGCAAATCACGGTGCTGGGCAAGAATGGGCAAGTGTTGGAAGTGATTCCCTATGATTTTGGCTTCCGCAAGATTGAAATCAATCGGGATAAAGTCATTATTTTGAACAATCAGCGCCTGATCATTAAGGGCGTGAACCGCCACGAATGGAACGCTAACTCTGGCCGGGCCATCACCAAGGCGGATATGCGCCAAGACGTGGCCACCATGCGGGCCAATAACATTAACGCCGTGCGCACCTGCCATTATCCCGATCAACTACCCTGGTATGACCTGTGTGACCAACAAGGTATCTATGTCATGGCCGAAAACAACTTGGAAAGCCATGGCACCTGGCAAAAATTAGGGGCGGTGGAGCCTTCCGATAACGTGCCTGGGTCTTTGCCCCAGTGGTTGGACGCCGTGTTAGACCGGGCTCAAAATAATTATGAGCTATTGAAAAATCACACCAGTATTTTATTCTGGTCCCTGGGTAATGAATCCTACGCCGGTGATGATATTGCCGCCATGAATGCTTATTACAAAAAGATGGACGCTAGCCGCCTGGTCCACTACGAAGGTGTTTTCCATCGGCCCGATTATAAGGCTAAAATTTCTGATGTGGAAAGTCGGATGTACGCCACGCCAGCCGAGATCGAAGCTTATTTAAGTGATAATCCGCAAAAACCTTACATCTTATGTGAATACATGCATAGCATGGGGAACTCTGTGGGGGGCATGAAGGCTTACATGGATTTGTTAGCTAAATATCCCCAATTCCAGGGGGGCTTCATTTGGGACTTTATTGACCAAGCCATTGCGGTGAAGGACGAAGTTACTGGTCGCACGGTCCTACGTTATGGTGGGGACTTTGACGACCGGACATCTGATTACGAATTTTCAGGGGATGGCTTATTGTTCGCTGACCGAACTGAAAAACCAGCTATGCAGGAGGTGCGCTATTATTATGGGAAATACTAAAGCCTTACAAATTATTTATGGGGATGGCACCTTAGGCGTTGCCGGCCCGGATTGTCATTACATTTTCAATTACAGCCGGGGTGGCCTGGAATCCTTAGTGGTATCTGGCAAAGAATGGCTGTATCGGGAACCCAAACCTACTTTTTGGCGGGCCACCACGGATAACGACCGGGGCAATGGCTTTTCCAGAAAGTCAGTCCAGTGGTTAGGGGCGGATCAATTCATCGATGTGGCTAAAATCGAAGTCCAAATTGACCAGCGGCCCATCACTTTGCCCGTGGCCCCCATCAACAATCAATATGGGGCCCAGGAATTCGCCGACCGGGTGCAAATCACTTATTTCTATCAAACGGCCACGACGCCGGCCACCGATGTCAGCGTGCAATATACCGTGACAGCCACGGGACAACTGCGGATTCAAGCCAGTTACCTGGGCAATGCCGATTTGCCGGACTTACCCCAATTCGGCATGCGTTTTGTGATCCCAACCTTGGCCACGGGGTATGAATATGCCGGGTTATCCGGGGAAACTTATCCCGACCGCTTAATTGGGGGTAAACCGGGGACTTACCATGTCAATGGTCTGCCGGTGACCCCGTATTTGGTGCCCCAAGATTGCGGGCTGCATATGCAGACCAAATGGTTACAGGTGATCCGTAATACCACCAAAAATAATGCGGATCATTCCCAAGTGCCCTTTAGCTTGAAGTTCTCCCAGGGCGGTGCGCCCTTTGCCTTTAGTGCCCTGCCTTATACGGCTGAAGAGCTGGAAAATGCCACCCACCAAGAAGAACTGCCGGTTCCTCGGCGGACGGTGGTCAGCATTCTCGGTGCTGTTCGGGGTGTGGGGGGCATCGACAGTTGGGGGGCCGATGTGGATCCGGCCTATCACATCCCTGCTGATCAAGATATCCAGTTTGATTTTGTCATTGAAGGGGTTTAATAAAATTCAAAGGTCGCTGCGGCGGCCTTTTTGTGTGGCATCAAAAAAGCAGCATAGCTGGGCTATGCTGCGGTAATATTTGCGCAAGAAATAATTAAATTTTAGGATTGGATCTAAACTTGTCATCGGTGATCAAGGCCACCGTTTGATTCATCTTGGCCCGATAAGTGTTGTTTTCTAGAAGCAGGGTAGTGATGATATCTAGGGCGTAGATGATGGCAAATTGCGAATTGACGAAGCGGGTATTGGCCACGAAATTGCTATTTTTTACCAGAATGGTCAAGTCACTCAAGCTGGCTAGGGGGCTATCTTCAAAGGCAGTCACCGCCAGAATCTTGGCGCCTTTGGCCTTGGCTAATTTCACCGCCCGGTTCACATCGTTGGTGTTGCCGGTGAGGGAGATCACCAAGACCACATCTTCAGCGCTGACGATGCTGCTGTTGATATACATGATGTGACTGTCGGTCATGGCAAAGGCGGCAATGCCCATGCGCAACAGGCGCTGGGTCATTTCATTGACGGTGTAGCCGGAACTGCCCAGGCCAAAGAGATAGACCCGTTTAGCTCTGGTAATATCGGCCACAGCTTGTTTGATATCCGGCAAGTTTAGCCGCTCCAAGGTCCCGGTCAAGATATTTTGATAAAAGTTATAAACTTGGTCAGAAATCTCAGCTTGGGCCGGGGTGGGTTGGGCGCTGGGATGATTGCCCGCCAGTTGCAGTTTAAAGGTGTAAAAGTCCCGACAACCCATTTTTTTCACGAAACGGGTGATGGTGGCATTGCTGACGCCCACAGCGGCGGCCAGCTTGGAAATGGTCATTTGCTGGACAACTGACGGGGTCTGCATGACTTTTAGGGCCACTTTGCGCTCTTGGCGGGAAAGGTTGGCATATTGATTTTCAACGGTTCGCACAATGTTCATGGTATCAATCCATTCTCCATCAATTTCTTATATGGTCATACTAATCTGAAATCGCGGCAATAAAACCCTGGGCGATTTGCAATGGCCGGGTGATGGCACCGCCCACTACCACCGCGTGGGCACCTAGGTCCAGGCAGGTCCGCAATTTAGCAGGGGTATCCACTTTGCCTTCAGCGATCACGGGATGCTTAGCAGTCTTTAGGACCTGTTTTAAGTAATCAAAATCATGATCCGCCAAACTCAACCCGGTGGTTTCTGGGGTATAGCCATGCATGGTGGTGCCAATGATATCAAAGCCCAAAGCATCGGCAGTCTGCACATCGGCCAAAGTGGCAGTGTCCGCCATCAACAACGTGTTGGGAAATTCTTGGCGCATTTGGGCCATGATGTCTGACAACGTTTCCCCATTGGGGCGAGGTCGATTGGTCACGTCACAGGCCACCACTTCAGCCCCTGTAGCGGCCACCGCCCGCATTTCCTTAAGGGTGGGGGTGATATAAACCGGCGAATCAGGATAATCCACCTTGCTCAAACCAATCATGGGCAAATGGACCTCATCTTGAATAGCCTGGATATCCACCACGGAATTCGCCCGGATTGCCACAGCCCCAGCTTCTTTCGCCGCTAAGGCCATGCGGGCCATGATAAAGGAACTATATAAGGGTTCCCCCTTTAAAGCTTGGCAGGAGATGATTAATTTACCTTTAACTTGGTCTAAAAAATTGTTATTTATCATAAGACTGCTCTTTTCGTGGGTTTATTTGAGATATTTCGTATAGATTGCCTTGGCCCCGGCAATCATGTCCGGGGTGGGATGACTCATGGGTTCTTTACAGAAGCCTGCTGGCACATCTAGTTCTTGTAAAACTAATTTTAGAGAAGGGTAGATGTCATTTTGAATCAAGTCTGTGATGAGATCATTGCTGACTTGTTGCAGGTCCCGGGCTTTTTGAATATCCCCGGCATCAAAGGCTACCATTTCGGCTTTAGCCCGTTTGGCATTTAAATTATAAGTGGAACCAATGGCACCATCCACATTCAAAGCTAGGGCTGGTAGGAGCATTTCGTCAAAGCCAGATAAGATCAATTTATCTGGGAAGCGATTGCGGACCCGTTCTAAGAGATAGAAATCCGCATTGGTATATTTGATACCAATAATTTTCGGATTTTCAAATAATTCGGCGAATTGGTCAATGGATAAGGACACCCCAGTTAAAGCAGGAATAGAGTAGATAATTAATTGATTATCCACGTCCTTAACGATTTCATTGTAATAATGTTTGATTTGGGCAAAGGAGAAATTATAGTAAAAGGGTGTGACGGCCGAGATGGTCTTGTAACCTAGGTCCGTGACATATTGGGCCAGGTCTTTAGCTTCTTCTAGGTTTAACGAACCCACTTGGGCAATGAGGTCAATGGCCCCATCGGCCTCTTCAATAACGGTTTTGAAAATAGCTTTCTTTTCCACTGTATTCAGCATAAAAGCTTCCCCAGTGCTGCCGCCTACATAAAGGCCATCGATGTGATTCACATCGATATTGTAGCGAACCATTGCCCGGACCCCTTGCAAGTTGACCGTGTTATCTTCATTAAAGGCCGTCATTAAGGCCGAATATAATTTTTTCATGAAATTGCTCCTTCAAAAATATGATTGATGGATACTTGCGCCAATAGAATTGGCAAAATCTGTAATAATCAAAGTAATTCAACCGCTTACAAAGGTAGCATAGCGCATGAAATAAATTATTGCAATCACAAATTTAGATAATTATTTTCGTTTCGAGAGCTTGAGACCGGGGTAGTGGGATTAGACCAATTATAAAAATATTTATTTTGTGACTGGTGCAGTCTTGTGATACGATGTAAGCGTTTTAAAATGCCCTCAGTTCAACCGCTTAACTCTTAAAAACGAGGATGACGATCATGACAACAGCACAATACTTAGTGTTTGACGTGGGTGGTACCACGATTAAATATGGCTTATTAGACGACAGTTTACAGCTACAAGCCACCGGCCAGTGCCCCACTTTACAAAATGAAGCTGGCCATATTTTAAAAGAATTGCTGCGCCTTAGCTTGGCCTTTCAAGCTGATTACCCCCTGCAAGGCATTGGCGTCAGTACCGCCGGCATCGTCGGCACTGATGGAGCCATTCAATATGCTGGCCCCACTATCCCCGGCTACCAAGGCACGCCCATTCAAGCTAAGCTTGAGGCGGCCACGGGCTTGCCCGTCTTTGTGGTGAACGATGTGGCCGCAGCTTTACTGGGTGAACAGTTGGCTGGTGGGGCCCAAAATGCCAGCTCTGTATACTGTGTGGCCCTGGGCACTGGCATCGGCGGCGCTTATTTGGATCACGGCAAGTTATTGTTTGGGGCGAATGGTACCGCCAATTCGGTGGGCTACTTACTTTATGACCCGGCTACGCAGACCAATTATGAGCAGCGGGCGGCTACTTTAGCCTTGGCAGCGCTGGTGACTCCATTAGGGGTGAGCGTGCCAGACGCCTTTGCCAAAGCCCGCTTAGGCCAAGCGCCTTTTACAGATATCATTGGCCACTGGGCCGTTGCAGTGGCCCAGGGTCTAGCCCAGATCATCCTATTGTTTGACCCAGAAGTCCTATTGATTGGCGGGGCCGTCTCCCAGCAAGGAGATTATCTCTTGACCCTATTGCAAAACGCCTTGACCGACTTTGTGCCCCACGGCTTATGCCAAACCCGCCTAAAGGTGGCGGAACTGGCAGACAAAGCCCAATTGTATGGGGCTTTTGCTGGGATTCAGGCAAAACGATAATAATTATCTTTTCGATAAAGCGTTTACATTACTGAAATAATATGATACATTGTTCCACGTAATAATCGCTGAAAATTCAACCGCAATTAAAAATAGATACCACGTTTCCCACCAATAATGGGTTGGGCGTAAAGTGTATCTTTTTTTAAGAGTGGTTTTTTGTTTGCCTTTGCAAAGGAGGATTTTCATGAACGTAGCTGTGAATACGGCGGTTTTTCTAAAGGATCTGCAAGCCGGGGTCCCACAAATCGATTGTCTGCGCCAATTACAACAACTGGCCCTACCTATCCCGGCTGTGGAAGTCCGGGGCGAATTTTTTGACCCCCAGCAACAAGTTAGTGAATTAGCCCAAATCGCCCAATTATGTCATCAAGAAAATTGGGAACTCTATTATTCTGTCCCCGAAGCGCTATTCTCATCCCAAGGCGTGGCTGCCAGTTTGGCAAAAAACTTACAACTGGCCCAGCAATATCAGATTCGTTCTTTAAAATACAGCTTTGGCAGCTTGCCGAATTTAACCCAGCAGGATTTTGCGACCTTAACCGATCAAATTAATCAAAGTGGGGTGCAAGTGACCATTGAAAATCAACCCAATGCCCATGGTACCTTACGCCAGATGCAACAGGACTTAGCCTGGATTCGCCATAACCAGTTACCCCTGGGCTATACCTTTGATGCGGGGAACTGGTATTGGGTGGCGGAACATCCGGAAGTGTCCTTTGGCCAATTGCAAGACCAAGTCACCGTGTTCCACTTAAAGGATATTAAACATCAAGACACGGTTTTACTAGACCAGGGCTGCACCGATTGGCGGCCGTTATTGGCCCAACTACCCGAGACAGTCCCAGTCTTTTTGGAATACGCTGTGGCTAAAGACCAACTGGCAGCACAACTCCAACTGGCTAATGCCGCCTTAAGTAGGTGAGGACATGACTTACTTAGGCCAACTGGTCTTGATTTTGTTATGTACTAAAATAGGGGCCCATGTGGCCAGCCGTTTGCATCTACCCAGTGTCATCGGTGAATTGTTAGTGGGGGTTTTGGTGGGGCCGGCGGTGTGCCATCTCTTAGTGCCCAACACCTTTAACCATTACTTTTCTGAAATCGGGGTCATTGTGTTGATGTTTATCGCCGGTTTAGAGGGCAATTTGCACTTATTACTGCGGTACTGGCGGCCGGCCTTGACCGTGGCGGTTTTAGGGGTGATTTTCCCCACCGCCACCGCGGCCTTGTTATGTGTGGGGGTCTTTCATTTGGCCTGGACCACCGCCATTTTCTTAGGCTTAATTTTAAGTGCCACTTCAGTGAGCATTACCGTACAGGTCCTAAAAGAAATGGGGCGCTTAAACAGCCAAGAAGGGGCGATTATTTTAGGCGCCGCCGTGGCCGACGATATTATCTGTGTGATTTTATTAGGCCTTTGCGTCAGTATTTTTGGTAGCGGTGCCAATGTGCAACAGGGTTCCCTGGCGCTAATGCTCCTACCAAAAATTGGCTTTTTTATTCTGATGTTTATCCTGGGTAAATGGGCTGTCCCTCGGTTCTTGAAATACTTCAGCCAACTGCGGGCCAGTGCAACCAGCACCACGGCGGCTTTGATCCTATGCTTTGGTTTTGCCACCTTAGCCACGGCCTTGGGCATGAGTGATGTCTTGGGGGCTTACTTTGCCGGGCTGGCGATTTCTGAAACCAAATACAGTGCCACCCTAGTACCTAAGATCGAGCCCATTGGCTATGGGGTTTTTATCCCCGTATTTTTCGTCAGCATTGGCTTGAACATTAGCTTCAAAGGTCTCCAAAATGACGTAATTTTTATTATGGCACTGATTATCGTCGCCATTATTGGCAAACAAATCGGCGGCGTGTTAGGGGCTAAATTATTTGGCCTCACCTGGCCCCAAGCTAATGTGGTGGGGGCGGGGATGATTTCTCGGGGGGAAATGGCCCTGGTAGTGGCCAACGTGGCCCTGGGTGCCAAACTCATCGATCAAAATCACTACACCGCTATGATCCTGGTGACGGTGGTCACCACCTTGCTAGCCCCCTTGATTTTAAAAGGATTTATCCAACAAACGGCTGCCACAACACAACAGAAAGCAGCGACCACAAATAAAATTATAAAAATTCATGAGGTGAAAGAATGACTAAAGCAGGATTTGGGATGTGGAATTGGATTGTTTTAATTATTTACCTACTGGCCATGTTAGGAGTAGGGGTTTATTTTACCAAGAAAGCCAGTAAAAATACCGATGCCTTTTTCAAAGCAGAGGGGAAGATCCCCGCTTGGGCCGCCGGATTTAGTATCTACGCCACCACCTTGAGCGCCATTACCTTTATGTCCACGCCGGAACAGGCCTTTTTAAACGACTGGGCCTACGCCATCGGTAACTTTTCGATTTTATTGATTATCCCGTTATTGGTTAAATTCTACGTGCCCTTTTTCAGAAAATTAAACGTCACCACCGCCTACGAATACTTAGAAGAACGCTTCAGTCCAGTGATGCGGGCCATCAGCAGCTTGTTATTCATGCTATACCACATTGGCCGCATCGCCATTGTCATTTACTTACCGATCATTGCCATTACCTCCGTGTCCAACATCAATCCCATCGTCATCGCCTTAGCCATTGGCCTGCTGTGTATTATTTATACCTTCCTGGGGGGCATCGAAGGGGTCATTTGGAGCGACGTGATCCAAGGCTTCCTGCTTTTAGGGGGCGCCCTATTGGTTTGTATCCTGGGGGTGACTTACATCAAAGGCGGCTTTTCAACGGTCTTCCAAGACATTAGTACCCACCAAAAAGTCCTATCCGGGGCCGATTTCAACGTCCATGATCTGTCCAAGTTTGTACCTTTGATTTTAGCCGGGCAAATTTTCAACAGTTTGTATCAATACACCGGCAGCCAAGACGTGGTCCAACGCTATCAAACCACTGGCTCCATGGCAGAAGCCAAGAAGTCCCTCTACACCAACGGCCTGTTGGCTTTGATCACCATCCCCTTATTCTTCGGCATGGGGACCATCTTGTTTAGCTTCTACCAACACGCCGGCTCCTTACCTAAAGGCTTCAACACCAGTGCCGTAGTCCCATACTTTATCATCACGGAAATGCCTGCTGGGGTGGCGGGTTTAGTGATTGCCGGGATTTTTGCGGCGGCCCAGTCCACCATCGCTTCCAGTTTAAACGCCATTTCTTCTTGTGCAGTGACCGACTTTAAGCAGCGTTTCTTTGACGATAAACTCAAAGGCTTAAAAGACGTGACCTTAGCCCGGATCATCATTATCGTGGCTGGTATGTTGAGTTTGAGTGTGGCCATTTATCTCTTAATGGGCAATGCCTCCCAAACTTGGAACCTGTTCTTGACCGTCACCGGGATCTTCGGGGTGCCAATTGCCGGGATTTTCGCCGTGGGTATTTTCACCAAACGGGCCAATACCACCGGGGTCTTGATCGGGCTAGTTTGTAGTGTGGGCTTATCGTTTTACGTGCAATCCTTAAATATTTCCTCTCTGTTAGTGGCTTGTACCGCCTTTATCTCTTCATTTGTATTAAGCTATGGCATCAGTTTACTGGTTCCGGGCAAGTTGAAGAACATCAAGGGCTTGACTGTCACCACCATCAAAGAAGATTATGTTCGGGAAGGCAAGTAATCGTTGTCTCCATGAAGTCAGGACGAGCACCATATTTTTCCAGAAGGCCGTATTGTCGGCCTTCTTTTTTTGGCGTAATATAAAAGTTAATATTGAACGCAAGAGAGGAAACAAACGGCATGGCAAAAGTGACGATTTCTGACGTGGCCCAAGCAGCAGGTGTGTCCAAGGCAACGGTGTCCCGATATTTGAACAAACATTTTGAGCGCATGTCCCCCAATACCCGGCAAAAAATTGCCAAGGTGATTGAAGATCTTAACTACCAACCTAGTTTTCAAGCCAGTGCTTTAAAGTCCAACCGTACCCATTTGGTGGGGGTGGTGGTGGCCGATGTGTCCAACATTTATTCCACCTTGTTGATCACTGGCATCAACCAAGTGGCCAAGGACCATGGCAATCAAATCATGATTGGGGATGCCTCCGATGATTTAGATCAGCAGCAAGAGTCCATTGAATTATTGTTGCGGCAAAATGTGGATGGTTTGATCATCCAGCCCATGAGTCAAAATCCCCATGCCTATGATTATTTACGCAAGAGCGGTACCCCCACGGTGATGGTGGACCGCTTGACCAAGCCCTTATTTTGGCCCACGGTGACTTCCGATGACTATGACGCCACCTATAAATTGGCCCAGGCGGTGTTGGCGGCGGGGTATCAGGATATCTTGATTTTCATCAATGAAATCAGTGCAGCCTCCACCCGGCAATTGCGCTCCCAGGCCTTCTTAGATGCCACTAAAGGTAAGGCCACGGTGACCCTGTTAGAGACCCAAAACGATGACCCTCAAGTAGTGGCCGCTTGGCTGGCGCAACATCCCAAAGTCCATCCCGTGGTTTTTGCCGGCAACGGCCGCTTATTGATGGCCTTGTTGCTGTGGCTCAAAGACCAAGGCCTGACCTGTCCCGATGATTTAGGGGTTTGTGGCTATGATGATTGGCGCTGGGCGGCCTTAGTGGGGCCGGGTATTAGCAGTGTTACCCAATATCCCATTCAAATTGGGCAACAGGCCACCGAATTATTGGTGCAACTGATTGATGGGGCCAAAATTCCAGCAACCCAAGTGAAGGTCGCCGCAGATTTGAACTTACGGGGCTCTTTTTAAATTACCTGATATAGCAACATTTAGACACTTATTTTGAGATTTTCAACTCAAAATGGGTGTTTTTTGTTGACAAAAGATGCAAGCGGTTTTATGATATGTATTGTTAATAAGGAAACCGGTTTCCCAATTTCGTAACCAAATACCAGCCCCACAAAACTAGGAGGTTTTACACCATGACCCAACCCACAATTAGCGCCAATTTACTCTTATTAGCCGACAAATGGCAGGCAGGGGCTGACCAAGTGAGCTTAGCCGCTGAGCTGGCTGATCTAGGTTTTAGCACTATTGAAATTCGCCGGGAATATTTTCGGGACATTGCCCAAGAAATCCCGGAAGTTGCCAAATTAGCCGCTGATAAAGGCTTGACGCTATACTACAGTATTCCCGCTGAGCTTTTCGTCGCCGGGCAATTAAATCCTGAACTTGAGACCTTTATGGCTGAAGCCAAGGCCATGGGCATCCAAAAAGCCAAATTTAATATTGGTGATTTTGCCAATTTTAACGGGGACTTGGTCCAAACCCTCCAACCCCTGTTAAGCCACGGCATTGAAGTTAACATCGAAAATGATCAGACCCAAGCCAGCGGCCGCCTGGCCCCCGTGCAGACTTTCCTGGAGGCGGTCCAAGCTGCCAAGTTGAATCTGGGTTATGTGTATGACCTGGGCAACTGGCCTTTTGTCCGGGAGGATCCTTTAGAAGCTGCCAAAGCCCTCAGCCCCTATGTGCGCTACATTCACGTGAAAGACGATTTGACCAGTGGCGCTGACCCCATCACCGTGCCGTTAGATTTAGGGGATTTACCTTGGCGTCGGATTTTAGATGTATTGCCTAAAACCGTACCCGTGGCTTTAGAATATCCCACCGCTGATACCGATGTAATCAAGGTGGGCCGGGAAAAATTAGCAGATTACTTCAAAGAATCAAAGGATTTATAGAGAGGTGAGGCAAGATGGCGAATCAACGCATGCAAATCGACCCAGAGAAGTTTGCCGCCCAATTCATGGGCACGGTGAATATCAATCTGGATCCCGATAAAAGCAACATGGAAAGTGCCACTAAAGAGGCTTTGGCCGCTTATCTGTCGGCTTATTATTTAGCCCAGCGCTTTAATAACACCGAGAATGAATTTTTCGCAGATCCTGACCGCAATAAAAAGGCATCTAGCTACCAACGTATTTTGGGTGAGCTGAACCAATACTAATTAGGAGGCCGATTTCATGGCTAGTCTCATTACCGGGATATTGCTGATTGTGTCCTTTATCTTATTTATTATCTTCGCCATGCGCGGGGGTAACTTGACCGTTGGCTTCTTCGTCATGGCCATTGTCTGGACCATCATTGGCTTAATTCCGCTGCACATCGCGATTAAAGAAATTTTTACCGATCCTGTTTTAAATTACGGCAAAACCGCCCTGTATATCATCTTGGGTTCTTGGTTTGGCCGGGTCCTGGTGGATACCGGGATCGCCGGCAGTATCAGCCGCCGGACCCAAAAAGTCGGGGGTAAGGCCCCAGTGTTCGCCACGATTTTGATCGCCATTATCACCGCCTTGATTTTCTCAAGTGCTTACGGCGTGGGCAGTGCCATTGCCGTTGGGGTTATTTTATTCCCCATTATGTTCTCCATGGGCGTGCCCAAAAAAGTGGCCGTATCCGTGTTCACCATGTCCATTGGTGCCGCGATGTATATCAACCCCGTATTGTTTAACCAGTTCACCGTGTTCTTCAAGGGTGTGACTTGGGGCGACCATTATCTGAAATTCGGATTTGTGGCCATGGCCGTCCAAATGGTGGTGGTCATCGCCATGATTTTATTCTATGGTCCGAAGATTCGCAGTGGTAAACCCATCATCGTTGAAGGCCAGGGGGAAGAGGCCATTAAAGAAGTGAGTCCCATCACTTATGTGTTGCCCGTGATTCCCGTCTTGCTCAGCATTTTCTTCAAATGGGATGCCATTCCAGCCCTATTGATCGCCACGATTTTAGCCTTTGCCATGACCGGCAATATGAAATCCTACCGCAATTTTGTGGGCATGATGAACAGTACGGCCAAAACCGCCATCGGCGACATTGCCGGTTTGCTGATCATGTTATTGATCTTGACCATGTTCCAAAGTGCCGCCGTGCACACCATGGGGCAATTCACCAACTTGTTTAAGAGTATTATTCCTAACAGTCACCTGGTCTTGATTATCATGATGATGATCATTGCGCCATTATCTTACTTCCGGGGCCCGTTGATGTTGTACGGCGCCGGGGCGGCCACCGCTGCTATCTTCACCGCTACCGGGATGTTCCCCGCCTACTTCTTATATGGCTTAATGGTGGTACCTAGTATGATGGCAATTTCTGCAGATATTACCCAATCTTGGAACCTATGGTCGGTGGAATATGCTAAACTAGAAACAAAGACATTCTTGCTCACCGGCTTGCCTTGGGCCTGGATCGCCACGATCCTCAACTTGGGCGCAGTTTACTTCTTACTATAAAATAAAAAACGGCAATATGCCGATGGAGGTTTTAAAAATGGCAGAATTCTTGACAATTGGGGAACCGATTTCCCTATTCGCATCTGAAGACGTGGACGCTTCTTTAAAAGACGCGGTCCATTTCCACAAATTTTTAGCCGGCGCCGAAGTTAACGTGGCCGTGGGGGTTTCCCGCTTAGGTCATTCCGCGGAATATATCACCCGCTTAGGGGCTGATCCCTTTGGTGATTTTATCGCCGATCAATTGGCTAAAAATAACATTGGCACCGATTATATTGACACCACGCCGGATTATTGGACCGCTTTTCAATTGAAGGACCGGGTGTCTAAGGGCGACCCTAGCATCTTTTATTTCCGCAAAGGCTCAGCTGCCGCCCACTTTGACAAGGCCGTCTTGGACAAAATTGACTTTAGCGACGTGAAATTTGCCCACTTATCCGGGATTTTCCCTGCTATTTCCGACCAGGCCCTAGATGCCTTTAAGTATTTGATCCAATTGCTCCATGACCACGAGATTCGCACCACCTTTGACCCCAACCTGCGGCCCCAACTTTGGGCCAGCAAGGAAAAAATGGTGGAAACTATCAATGCCCTGGCCGCTGAAGCGGAAATTATTCTGCCGGGTATCTCTGAAGGGGAAATTTTGATGGGCAGTCGCGATCCGGAAGCTATTGCCGACTTTTATCTCGATCAAAGTGACTTCACCCAAACCGTCGTGGTAAAGGTAGGCCCAGAAGGCGCTTATGTGAAGCAAAAGAACGGCGATAGCTACACGGTCCAAGGCTTTAAAGTGGCTAAAGTTGTGGATACCGTAGGTGCGGGGGATGGCTTTGCCCTAGGGCTAGTCACCGCTTTGATCGAAGGCAAATCCTTGCGGGATGCCGTGATCCGCGGCAATGCCGTGGGCGCCTTTGCCGTGCAAGCCCCTGGGGATAACGATGGCTACCCAACGCCCGAACAATTGGCCGATTTCTTAGCCACCAACCCCAGATAAACGTCAGGACCTTTAGAAAGTCTTGTGGTATTAAGTCAAGACCTAAATGAAAGAAGTTGAGGCTCAACTATCACCCTATTTCTGGAATTTGACAATACTGAACTAGACCCCTTTAAAATCAGGTTTTTAGGGGTTTTGTGG
>JAKVKU010000022.1 GCA_022484695.1 Lactobacillus sp. | reverse complement strand
GAAACCAGCAACATATCGATCCAGCTGGCATCCCCGCGCATGAAGCCAATGACAAACATGATAGCGGCGATGATCAAGATCAAAATCGTTAAGGTTTTACCCAGGGAGTTCAAGTTATCCTGTAATGGGGTGGTGGTTTCTTTGGCACTGTTCAACATCCCGGCGATTTGACCCACCTGGGTATGCATCCCAGTACCAACAACCACACCCACACCCCGGCCATAGGTGACGTTACTATTCATAAAGGCCATGTTGTTGCGATCCCCTAGAGGCACATCATCTTTTTCAATGGTGGCCACGTCTTTTTCCGTGGGAACAGATTCCCCGGTGAGGGCGGCTTCTTCAATTTTCAAAGAGGCGGCGTCTAACAGGCGCAAGTCAGCGGGGACCACATCCCCAGCTTCCAATAACACGATGTCCCCCGGAACCAATTGGTCACTGCTGATGGACAAAATCGCGTTGTTGCGCCGCACCCGGGCTTCCGGGGTGGCCATCTCCTTTAGGGCATCGATGGCCTCTTCAGCTTTGGATTCTTGGATCACACCCATAAAGGCATTGATCAAGACCACGGCTAAGATGATCAAGGCGTCGGCCCATTCCCGGGCCACTAACCCGGAAATCAAAGCGGCCACCAATAAGACAATAATCATAAAGTCTTTAAACTGGTCTAAGAAGCGTTGCAGCTTGGTCTTGCGCTTGCCCTCCGCCAACGCATTGGGGCCATACTTCTCTAAATTGGCACTCACTTGCTCGCTGGTTAACCCGGTGCGCTTGGAATCAACTGCGGCCAAAACTTTGTCAACATCTTGGGCAAAGTATTTGGGTTGTTGCTTTTGCTGGTCCGTCATTTTTAAACTCCCTTTCATCAAAGTAAACAAAAAGAGACTTATGTGTCGTCAATTTGCTTAACACACAAGTCTCACTATTTAAGATAACACCAGAGGCTCATGACTCAATCACGACTCTTGCTGACGATGTTACCGCGGTTATCCGCTAGTTACTCCCTTGTCAATAACATAATTATAACTTAGTTCTTCAGGCCAACGCAAGCCTTATTTCCAGAAGTCGTCAAACACCGTAATGGGCAAGTGGCGCTTGTGTTGGGTCCGTTGATAAATGGCTTCAATCTTCTCGGCGGCAGCTGGGTCAATGTCTTTACCCTCTAAGTAGTCGTCGATTTGATCATAAGTCACCCCGAGCGCCACTTCGTCAGGCAAAGCCGGGCGATCTTCTTCCAGATCAGCTGTCGGGGTCTTTTGGTATAAGTGTTCTGGCGCATTTAAGACCTTCAATAACGCCTTACCTTGGCGCTTGTCCAGGCGATATAACGGCGTAACGTCAGCGGCTCCATCCCCGAACTTGGTATAAAAACCGGTGATATTTTCCGCCGCATGGTCGGTACCCACCACGACCCCTTGGGTTTGGCCGGCAATGCCATATTGGGCGATCATCCGAGCCCGGGCTTTGATATTGCCCTTATTAAAATCGCTAATGGTCAACTGATTGGCTGCTAAAGCCGCCACCATGGCATCCACGCTGGGTTTGATGTTCACCCGCAGGACTTGGTCGGCCTTGATAAAGGCAATGGCTGCCATGGCATCGGCTTCATCGGCCTGTTCCCCGTAAGGCAGGCGTACAGCGATGAATTGGTAACTATCATCCCCGGTTGCTTGGCGCAATTCCGTGATGGCCAATTGGGTCAAAGCCCCGGTCAAGGTAGAATCTTGGCCCCCGGAAATGCCCAGGACATAGGTCTTTAAGCCCGTTTTCTTTAAATAAGCTTTTAAGAAATCCACTGACCGGCGAATCTCGGCTTTCGGATCAATAGTGGGTAAAGTTTTTTCAACTGCAATAATTTCTTTTTGTAATGGCCGCATAGCGCCCGCTCCTTTATGTCAAAATTCTAGTCGAAATTCAACGACTCCACATTTTCCCGGACCCGTTGGATGTAATCCATCTTGTGATCCCATAATTTCTGGGATAGGTCCACGGGGTATTCCTGAGGATTTAAGTCCCGTTTGTACTCATCCCACAAGGAATCTAAGCTTTGGGTACAATAGGCCTTGATGTCTTGTAAGGCTGGCAGGCGATACACCAAGTCCCCTTTGACAAAAATGTCATGGAGCAATGGTCGGGCTTTGAAGTCTTCCAAAACTTTATTGATATACGTATAGGTGGGATGGAACATGTAAAGGGATTTTTGTTCTTGGGGATTTTCGTCCCACAGGGCAATGTAATCCCCTTCGGACTTGCCGTCTTTTTTATTATTGGTAATCCGCCAAACTTGTTTCAACCCTGGGGTAGAGATTTTTTCCGCATTATTGGACAACTTGATGGTGTCCACCATTTTGCCCTGGTCATCTTCAATGGAGACCAGTTTGTAAACGGCGCCTAAGGCTGGTTGGTCAAAGGCGGTGATGAGTTTAGTCCCCACACCCCACACGTCAATTTTGGCTTCTTGCATCTTCAAGTTTTGAATGGTCTTTTCATCCAAGTCATTGGAGGCATAAATCTTGGCGTCGGTGAAGCCGGCATCGTCTAATTGCTGGCGCACCCGCTTAGAGATGTAAGCCATGTCCCCGGAATCGATCCGCACCCCTTGGAAATTGATTTTATCGCCAAATTCCCGGGCTACCTTAATGGCACTGGGCACGCCGCTGCGCAGGGTGTCGTAAGTATCCACTAAGAAGACACAGTTTTTATGGGTTTGGGCGTAGGCCTTAAAGCCTTCATAATCACTGCGGTAGGTTTGAATCAGAGAATGGGCGTGGGTGCCGGAAATGGGAATCCCAAATAATTTCCCAGCTCGGACATTACTGGTGGCGTCAAAGCCGCCGATAAACGCTGCCCGGGTGCCCCATAAGGCAGCATCTAGCTCCTGGGCCCGGCGACTGCCAAATTCCAACAGCGGATCCGTGCCAGTGACCGACTTGATCCTTGAAGCTTTGGTGGCAATCAACGTCTGATAATTGATGACATTTAAAATAGCCGTCTCAATCAATTGGGCCTGGGCTAAAGGACCTTCGACTTGCAAAATGGGTTCATTGTTAAAGACCAAATCTCCCTCCACTGCGGAGCGAATGGTGCAGGTAAACTTGAGGTCTTTTAAGTATTGGAGAAATTCTTCCGGGTAATCTTCCGTGGCCCGTAGGTATGCTAGGTCACTGTCCGTGAAGTGCAGGCCCTGCAAGTAGTTGACCACCCGCTCCAGGCCGGCGAAAATGGCATAGCCGCTTTCAAAGGGATTCTTTCTGAAGTAGCATTCAAAGACGGCGTTGCGCTCAGAGACACCTTTTTCCCAATAGGTGAGCATCATATTGATTTCATAGAGATCAGTGTGTAGCGTCAAACTGTCGTCTGGGTAGTTAGACATAAATAAGCTCCTCATATGTTTTCCATTTTAGTTGCATGATAAAATAATATGACTCTCATTATACTGCTTTTAAAGGGGCGGTTCCAAGAATTTTGGCTATTTTTGTGCCTGTTGGTACAAATCCACCATGGTTTTGGCCAAATTATCCGCGGAGAAGTGGCTGGATGCAAAGTTTTTAAAGGCCTTGCCCCGGTTCACCAAGGTACCGGCCTCAAACTCCCCATGGGCTTCATTTAAAGCTTTGACCAAAGCATCCTGGTCGTCGCTGGGGAAAATCCAACCCAAATCGGCGTTGGGGATAACCACATCATCGGAACCCACTTTGGTGGCAATGGCCGGCAATTCTGCATCGGCAGCTTCCAGCAAGACCGTGGGAAAGCCTTCAGACGTGGAAGGCAAGACAAATAAATCGGCTTGGTCGTAATAAGGTTGGGTGTTTTCCGTAAAGCCGGCCACATCCACCTTGTCTTGAATCTGCAAGGTTTTAGCCAAGTCCTTGAGCTCCTGCTCCAAAGGCCCATCCCCTAAAATCGTCACCTTATAATCAAAATCCACCTGGGCCAAGGCCTTTAATAACAGGGCCTGGTTCTTCACATAGGTCACTCGAGCCACGTTTAAAATATTAAACGGTTCATGTTCGGGGCGGTCAATGGGCGTGTCGTGGAAATTAATGGCGTTAAAAATCGGGGTCATGTCTGCGTCAGGGATGCCATAACTATGTAATTCGTCCCGGAAATAATCCGTGATCAGATACAAGTGCTGGGCTTTTTTCAAAGCGCTGATATTTAATTTCAAGAAGGCCTTGCCCTTTAAGCCACCCTTGGGGAAATCCACATGGGGTTCAGAATGGACGGTGACCACCCAAGTGGCGGTGATCTTGCCCTGGATGAAGCGAGTCAAGACGTTAGCCCGGGGGCCGTGGGTGTGGACAATATCAAAATGGTTGTCATTGACAAAATTGCGGTAGCGTTTTAACACACTAAGATCCAGCTGGGAATTTTGGGCAATGACGGTGGTTTTCACCTGGTATTCCCGGGCCATTTTGGCCACGGCACTGTCTTCAAAGACCAATAATTCCGCTTGGATCCCCGGAATTTTATTCAAGGCCCCAATGAGCCAGACCATGTGGGCCCGGCCGCCGCCAGTTTCATTCCCGGCATTTACAATTAATATTTTCAAAAAAATCCCTCCGTTAAGTTTTTTTCACACGTTTCTTTGCTATAATTAGGCCATTATCAACTAGGAGTGAGCAAATGGCTTTTTCAACTGTATCCGTGATGGATATTCCTTTTATTAAGGCGACCAGCCAAGAATTTTTGGCCCAGTTGCAACAAGATATCGACCACCAACAAAATCGCTTCATCGTAACCGCCAATCCAGAAATCGTCTTATACGCCCGGAATCATCCCGATTACAAAAAATTGATTCTAGGTGCTGATTATATTACACCAGATGGCATCGGGATAATCAAGGCATCCCAAGCATTAAAACAGCCTTTGCCGGAGCGGGTCACCGGTTATGACACCATGATGGCCCTGTTAGACAAAGCCAACCAACAACACTTGAAGGTCTATTTGGTGGGGGCCAAGCCCGAGGTCATGGTCAAGGTGGTTGAAAAAATCCAACACAACTACCCGGGCATTGAACTCAGCGGCTACCACGATGGTTATTTCAAAGACGACCAGGCCATCGTAGCCGACATTGCCGCCAAACAACCCCAATTGGTCTTTGCCGGGTTAGGCTATCCCAAGCAAGAACAATGGATCCAAGCTAACTTAAGCAAGACCAAAGCTATTTGGATGGGGGTGGGCGGCAGCTTTGATGTGTTGTCTGGCTTGACCAAACGGGCCCCTAAATTTTGGCAGGACCTGCATTTAGAATGGTTCTACCGCTTCTTAAAAGAACCCACCCGCTTCAAACGCATGCTGGCCATTCCTAAGTTCATGTGGTTGATTCGCAAATAATTGAAAAATATCCTGGGCAGTATAGCTAAGCTATACTGCTTTTTTAATGCAAACCTCTTATAGAATACCACGTTTAGGATTTTTCTTACGGGACAATGCCAACTTTTAATCTTTTGACAACACATTTAAAAAGCCCTACCAGCAAGTAAGCTGACAGAGCTTGGGGAAATTGACGCCTATGCAATCTTTGAAACAGGCATATGCTAAGCTAAACTAATTATTCCGGGTGATTGTTAAACGTATCTGCGTCAATTTTCAAACCATTTTCAACTAATAAAGCGGCGAATTCATCACCTTGGATGACTCGGATATGGGCATTTTCAGCTTCCCCCATCAGCTTGCCTTTAACTTCAGCCGTCGTGATTAACCACTTAACGGGGACCAGCGCTTGATATTCTTCATTGGGCGCATATTGATACGCTAGTAATTGATCAATACCTTGCCTATTTTGCTCGCCTTCATAATGCTTTGCTTGAACATAGACCGCAATGCCTAAATTATTGAACCGAGCCATCACATCTACATCAGCAATTGGATCATTTTTATGAATTTTGTCACCTTTACCGGGGATACTAGTCTCATCTGCCCCAAGGTTTTCCAAGTAATTTTTAATCAGTAATTCAAATTGGGCCGGTTTTAAGTCTTTGATATAGGCTTGTACTATTTCCACGATTTGATCTTGATTTGATGTGAAATCCGAAATAATCGTTTTATGACCTATGTTCGAAATTAGCCCTTCTATTTCTCCCTCGGTAAATTGCAGATTTGCACCGCGAAATTTCAGCTTAGAAGTTAATGCCGCTCCCAAGTATTCATCACGTTGAAAATGTTCTTTGATTGGTTTCACATCAACCCCAAAGCCTAAATCATATTTGCCATATTTCTCAAAATCCAAGGTATAAGGTGCTGAGGTTACCTCAAAGATACTAAACTCTTTTGGAAAAGGAACCACGACCTTGTCACCCACTGCAAGTCTGAAAAAATTATATAGATAATAACTGCGTACCCGTGACAGCCAATCATCTAGCCCATGTTTAACCCCAAAATCAATGGTTTCTTTAGCAAACTCCCTTTTTTCTAACTTCAACGCTTTAGCCATTAGCGCTTCAGCTTCCCCTGTCTTCACTATTTCGGAAAACCCCAAAGTCAAAATACCATCATCTTCCAACATTTCTTCAGATTTTTTCTCACCGTGGCTAATTCTTTGCATTAAATCCATAATCAGTCTACCTCCAAATTTTAATTTCGCGTTATGTCGCATAATGATTGCGCTTACATTATTATATCATTCAGCCTTCTAAAATATTCATATCCGCCGAATTATTGATCATACTGTTTTAGGGCCTGGGTCAAACCGGCCTTGATGTTTTGTACCAAGCTTTTGGGTTTTAAAACCGTCACATAAGGCGCATACTGCAAAGCCCACAACTGCATTGACGTTTCATTGACATAGACCTCTGCGGTGACGGTTTGCTCATCTTTAGCTTTAAAAGTCACATCATTGCCAAACCAATCAATAATATCATCTAGTAACATCTTTTTAGCTCGGAAAGTAACCCGCAGGCTTGGCCCGGCAAACATGTAGAGGTGCTCCCGTAAGTGTTTGGCCATATCCAATCCCCTGACTTCTGGAATGATTCTTGCTTTTTCTGATGACAACTTAATATCCGTCATACGATCCAAGCGGTAATTAGCTAAATTATCATATTTATCGTTACTACAAATAAGATAATACCGCCCATTGGCAATCGCCATCTGATAAGGATTCACAGTATAAGACCGAACTTTGCCATTGGCGTCTCTTCGGCGGTGCATCTGCTTGTCCGTCCCATAGCTGTTGTAGAAAAAAACCACTTTTTTCTGCTGAGCAATGGCCTCGTGCAGCACTTCAATCGTGTAAAACAAGTTGGTATTCTCCGGGCGCTGATCGTCAATTCGCAAGACATACTGGGTCCGCATTGAGAAATATTTGCTAGCTAAGTGGGCCATTTTAGCAATCAACTGATCGCCTTGATGGCTGGGAATACTCTTGGAAAAAAGAACACTATCAATCAACAAACGTAACTCACCATCGGTAAACGCATGACTCAAATAAACATCCGTCAAAACATCGCTGTCATACACTTCCCCGCTTTTAGGTCGAACTGTGCGGGTCTTACTGCCATATTCAATGCCAATATCTAAGCCCAGTAAATCCGTCAAATTCCGTTGAATCGTCTTACGGTCCACCGTCAAAGCAAACCGGTCTTGCAGTAATTGCACCAACTCGGTTTGTTTCAGGGGATGATCTTCATCGGAATCTTGCCACAAAATCATTAACAAATAGACCGGTAAAAGTCGTTTAGCTGTTAAACTCGTCATTATTGTCACCTCATCTATTGATTGCCGTCATTCATCCGTCTCTAACTTTGTTGGCGCCTTGCTGACCAGTTGGCCATCTGTAAAAAGGACATAGACATACTTGCTAGTATCACTTGCCTTAGGATACCAGAGCCCAGCAATCTTATATTCATGATTGCCCCGCTGTTCATTTAAACCAGCTGGCTGCCCCAGTTGGTGGATGACACCACTGTAAGTTTGGCCCACCACCAAATTATTAAAGCTTGATGGCGATATTGTCGCTTGTTCTTGGGTCATGCCGGCCAAACTTTTAGACCAAGCCTGCCCATCAATAAAACTCAAGGTCAATGTTGCGTTGTTTTCATTGACTCCTCCCCATGTTAAGGTTTCGGTATTAAATTGATAGTTTTTACCTGTGCCCGTTTGCCATTCCGTCGTATCTTTCTTGCTAGTACGCGGTTGACCAAATTGCGCCAGCGCTTGGGTCTTCGTCAGACCCCTGGTATCTTCATAAAGTAGATCCCCCAATTCAATATCGTCGAATTCACGCAAAGAAATATTTGGCCCAGCTTTGGAACTAGCACGACTACTAGTTGCCGGCGCCGGTTTGGAATCTGACCCGATCCCATTGCTAAGACACCGGGTCAATAACAGCGCGCCCAGTATCATCATTAACCCAATCCCAATATATTTTCGCATATTTGCCGCCTCCAAAACAATGTTAAGTTCATTGATTAACTTAAGCATACCAAGCGGCATGGGACTTTTTTGGGACATGGTAAAGCGTTTTCGAAGGGCTTAACAAAAAAACGCCAGCCAACAGATTTTCCAATCTATTGGCTGACGGTTAGCTCATTTAGTTTACGCTTCGCCCCGCTTATGCAAAAAGCGCGTGGCTTGCTTTAATACTTTGGGCCGGAGGATCAAGATGGCTAGGCCATATACGACGACCCCAGCGGCCACTTCGATGACCAGGTTCTTGATGGTCATCTGCCAGTGGTCGTGTAAGCCCCGGACGGCAAGGAACAATAAAATGCCCCCCAGGAAGTACTTCCACTGATCGTTGAACATTTGCTTGAGGTCCACTTGCTTGGCAATGGCCAAGACTTGGTAGCCGGTGACCACCACTTCTGCTAAGACGGTGGCTAACATGGCGCCGTTGGCCTGCCACATGATGATCAGCGGAATGTTCAAGACAATATTTAAAATGGCCCCCAAAACCACCGAGGTGGTAAATTTGCTATTTTGATGGGTGGCCAATAAATACTGGATCCCGATGACATTGCTCCAGGCAATTAAAACTACGACCGCAGCTTCAATGACCATCAAGGTCCCCACTTCGGCGAAGGGTTTGCCCAAATATAACACCACAAACTTCGGGGCAATGGCGGCCAGCCCGAAGGCTAGGGGCACGGCTAAAATACTGACGAAGTGAAAGGCTAAGTATAAATACTTGTTCACATCGGCCTTATCCCCGGCGGCATAAGCATTGGCCACATGGGGCAGCATCACCGTGGCAATGGCCGTCACCACCGATAACAAAATCTTGGTGATGTTATCAGCGTTGTAATAAAACCCAGAAGACTTATAAGAAATCATGGCCCCCAACATGGTTTTGTTCAAAGGCACATAAATTTGCGTGGCTAATTGGGGGATCAACAGGCTCAAGGATTCTAAGAAATGCTTTTTAAAAGTCAAAGCATGCCAGTTGATGCCGTCCACATAGCGCTTCAAATACGGCCATAGGGTCAAATTTCCCAACAGTGTGGACCCAGCAATGATCAAAATATAAATTAGTAAGTCGGATTTGGTCTTGACCAAGGTGAAGATCAAAACTAAGGACAAAATTTTGATGACAAAATTCCGCAGTACCGTGACCTTGAAATTTTCAAAGCCCATAAAGAGATAGGAAATATCGAACATGGCGGCAATAATTGCCACCCCTTGGCCGATATAATAAGGCCGTAAATCCCCGGTGAAGGCCAAAAAACCGATAAAGGCCACCATGGCCACGGTCATGGCCGCTAAGCGCATGAAGAAAATACTCCAAAAGGCATTGGTGGTGGCTTCTCTATCATGGCGCAGATAGGCGATTTCCCGGTTCCCGTAAAAGGCCACCCCCAAACTCCCAATCAAAATAAAGTACTGGACGTTGGAGTTGGTGTAGGCGAAAATCCCGTTATTAGTGGCACCAATGGTCCGGTTCACGTAAGGTAGGGTGATCACTGGGACGATGACCAAGAAGATTTGGTAAAAGGCGTTCCAGAGATAGTTTTTTAAAACTTTCATAAAGGTTTACTTGTTAAATTCCCTTCCAGCCGCTTGCAGGGCGGATAAAATAACCTGGTCCATGTTGAAATACTTGTACTGGCCTAAGCGCCCGCCAAACAATACATTAGGCGCATCAGTGGCGGCGATATCCCGGTATTGCTTGAAGAGGCTATCGTTGACTTGATTATTCACGGGGTAGTAAGGTTCACTGCCCTTTTGCCAGTCTTGGGGATATTCTCTGGTAATCACCGTTTGATGCTTATTGCCCTTGCCGAATTCAAAGTGCTTATGCTCAATGATTCGGGTGAAAGGTGTTTCAGCATCCGTATAGTTGATGACAGCATTGCCTTGGAAATTCGGCGTGTCCAGGGTCTCTTCTTCAAAACGCAAAGAGCGATAAGCCAAAGCCCCAAACTTGTAATCAAAGAATTGGTCGATCATACCGGTATAAATCACCCGGTCATAATCTTTTAAGTATTGGGCTTTGTTATCAAAGAAATCCGTATCCACCGAAACTGAAATCTTCGGATCATCGATCAATTTCTCCACGATCTGGGTATAGCCGCCAATGGGAATACCCTGGTAAGGATCGTTGAAGTAGTTATTATCATAAATATAACGGACTGGTAAGCGCCGGATGATGAAGGCTGGTAGTTCCGTCGCCTTTTGGCCCCATTGCTTTTCTGTATAGCCCTTGACTAATTTTTCATAAATGTCCGTGCCAATTAAAGAAATCGCTTGTTCTTCCAAGTTAGTCGGCTTCTTGCCCTTTAAGACTTGCCGCTGTTCGGCAATTTTCGCCTGGGCTTCTTCAGGGGTGGCAACCCCCCACATTTTATTAAAGGTGTTCATGTTAAAGGGCAGGTTATACATCTCGCCTTTGTAATTTGCCACGGGTTCATTGGTATAGCGGTTGAATTCGGCGAATTGTTGCACGTAATCCCAAATTTGTTTTTGACTGGTATGGAAAATATGGGCCCCATATTTATGGACCTGAATGCCCTCAACGTTTTCCGTATAGACATTTCCGGCAATATGCGGGCGCCGTTCGATCATGTGCACCTTGTGGCCATGTTTCACCGCTTCATTGGCAAATACGGCGCCAAACAAGCCTGTACCGACGATTAAATAATTCATACTTGGCTCAACTCCTTAATCCTTGGGAAATTCAACATTGGGATGGAACACGATGCCGGCAAACAGGCCCTTTAAAATCAAGCCCATGCGCTTGGCCCGCTTGTTGGGGCTCTTAAAAGGCACCCGCAACAAGGTGTAAATCGAGGCTAGAATATGGCGGGCAAAGTAGCGGCCGCCCTGTTTTTTAGAAATGTAATATAAATTACGATAGTTATAATAAAAACGGTTCAAGCGATTAGGGTCTTTTTCCGTGAGGATATCCACCCGACCATTGGACCCCATTTTGTGGATACAAATGCTATCGGGGACAAAGTAAGCCGATTTGTGCAACACCGTAGTGGTGATCCGCAAGGTATATTCCAAGTCGTCGCCCCAAATGAAGAAATCCGTAATGGGATAGCCGATTTGTTCAACCACCGCCCGGGGGATCATCACGGAAACAAAGGAAGCACTTTCCACTTTGATCAAGCCCTTTTCGGCGATGTCATTCCAACCGGTGCGATCCACGTTGGGAATATTCATCAAGGTTGGCATGTTATCCGTCCACTTCACATTGCTGCACAAAAAACCAAAATCAGGAGCAATGTCAGCCCCGGCTAAGAGCTGGGCTAATGCCGTGGGTTCAGGAATGGTATCATCGTCCATGATCCAAACCAAATCATCTTGGGTTTGGGTCATAAATTGTTTCATCCCCGTGTTAAAGCCCCCGGCACCCCCTAAATTCTTAGCAGTGCGATAGTTGATAATATCGCTTTGGGCCGCCAAGTAGTTGGGCGTGTCATCTGAGGAATGATTGTCCACGACAACAATATGACTAACCGGGGTGGTTTGGGCCCGAATGGCCGCCAAACACTCCTTAAATAATTCAATTTTGTTGAAAGTCACAATGACTGCCGTTACTTTTAAATTCGCCAATTTATTCACCCATTATATTTATTTGTCAAGCTCACTGCCATTGAAGTCCAGGCTATCACTGCGGCGTTTACCGCTGCGCAGGCTGTACAACAAATGGCCCTCCACGAAGCCTAAGATAGTGGACTCTGACAAGAAGTCCAACACGTTGCCACTGTAAAAGGAAATCCCTAAAATCAACACGATCCCAAACAACAAGGTCACGTGCCAATAGGTTAATAACTCGCGGCGATCTTTTAAGATCCGGTAAAAACCATACAGCATTAAGAAGACATAAGGCATTACCAGCAATAACACGCCGATATAGCCCATGGAGAACCACTGGGATACAAAGTCCCGCTCCAAGTTAAAGGCGTAGTTCATCCGGGTATAAGTAATGCCTAACCAGTTGTCCAAAGGATTGTTGTTGATTTGTTTGATCCGCACCAATTGGGCCTGTTCCAACTTCCGGAAGCTGGCCCGGTCCGTGGCGTTCCAATTCATCATGATGTTATACCAGAATTGGGGATCCACTTTGTAAGAATAACCGCCCTCCACAAACTTAGACTGCAAGCCATATTGGGTATAGTTATTCTTGATAATTGGGGCTAAATCTTTCCGGTCGCCTTGAGCCGCCGCTTCAAATTGTTTCTTCAGGGCTTCGTCCCGTTTTTTGGCTTCTTTTTTTGAACCCTCCCGACTGCTGACCACCACGCTATCCACGGTGGCCCGATTCAAAGTCGGGGAATAGGGCAAGAGAATGCCCGACAGTAAGATAAAGGCCCCAAAAACTGTGAGGATTTTAGGATTCAAACGTTCTTTTCTTTGGAAGATGGCAAATAATAAATAAATGCCCAATGAACCAAATAAAGCAATCATCACCCCAAAGGTAGATGTCTTGGTCCCCAAGATAAACATGGCCCAAAGATGCACACCGGCCAAGAGGACCGTTTTCCAGTTAAAGTTGGTGATCATGTAATAAAACAGCATTGGTGCCAGCAATAACTCTAAGGCCGACACGGCATTGGCATAATAGAAGAAACTCTTAGCCGCCGTATCCCAATATGTAAAGCCTGTATTCACATCAAACCAGCTAAAGAAATTCCCGTTGATCCAGTTGCTGCCATAAGACGCCAGGGCAAACCCTAACAAGTCAGTGATCACAATACTGCCGGAAATCAAAATGGTTAAGGTTACAATTAAGCGCAGGAATAGTTTACGGCTGATGTCGATTTTATAAGACATCAAAATAACCGCTAAGGGAATCACCATGCGAATCAGGTAAAACAGCTCGCCAGTCACGGAGAAGTTTAAATTATTGCTGGCAAAGGTGTAGAAGTGCCGGGCATTATAAATATGGGCCGCGAAGTAAACCAGCAGGATCAAGCCGTAGCCTAAAATAAAGTAATTCATCTTCTTATTGCGCTGACTGTAAACAAAAAGCAGACCAATGACAAATATAAATAAAATCCGGATAATCGTTGGTAATGAGAACGACAACATCTTAGATAGAGGTGGTACGTAGAAAAAATAGATATCCAAAAACGGTTGTAAAATGATAAAAAGCATAAACAAGTTTTTGGTCAGTTGTTTGTATTTATCGTTGGAATTAAACATGTTTTCCTCCTGGAAATATAAAAAGTCCTTACAAGATAATACCAGAAAAAAGGCAATTAAAACAGGGTTCCCGGTAAAATAATCATTTTACCAGCAACCCCAAATTGTCTACAAGTATCTTGATTTTACTGAATTTATGCGCTTAGCAATGCTATATTTGAACGTTCAGGAAACCATGACTGGTCCTAAAACAGAATTGTCCGACTGCTCCCAATTCATCATTTCCCCTCCATAGTAATTATGGCATAAAAACGGGTCAAAAAGTAGTCTGTTTTTCAACAAAGATTGCTGGTACACTATGGCCTCGGAGGTGTTGGTATGACCCAAGTTGATTTTGATGCAGAACAAGCCCATTTAACAACGATCTACCAGTATTTGGTGGCAGAAATCGCCCGTTTGACGGCAAAACTAGCGGCTTTACAACAACAAGGCCGCCAGTTAAAGCAAAGTTTTAACAGCGATACATCCCTAAATTTCGAGACCATCAGCGATAATTTGGATACCTTTGCCAGTATTGAAGCCAATAACCGCCAAATCGACGCCTTAAACGCCCAAGTGGACCAGGCTAACTTGCGCTTGCAAGCAGCCAAATTGTTAAAACCCCAAGCTTATTTTGCCCGGGTGGACCTGGTCTTTGATGGGGATGCCCCAGAAGCCTTTTACTTGGGCAAAGTGGGCTTTAGCGGGACGGATGAAACCAATCTGATTTATGATTGACGGGCCCCGGTGGCTGACGTTTACTATGCCAACCGCCTGGGGGCCACCAGCTATCAGGCCAATGGCCGCCAAATTCCGGTGACCTTGACCAAGCGGCGCCAATTCGTGATCCAAGGATCCAACTTGTTGCAGGCCTTTGACAACCAAGTGGCCATTAATGACCCTGTATTGCTGGCCGCCTTGGCGGTCAATCGCAGCGGCCAGATGCAAGATATCACCGCCACCATTCAGGCTGAACAAAATGCCATCATTCGCGCCAACGCTACCCAAGTCCTATTGGTGGACGGGGTGGCGGGCAGTGGTAAAACCTCGGTGTTATTACAACGGGTGGCTTATTTATTATATCAACAGCGCCAGGCTTGGTCGGCAGAAAACATTTTGATTTTCACCCCAAATCAGGTTTTTACTAAATATATCCAACATGTCCTGCCCGCCCTGGGGGAAACTAATCCGGTGACCCTGCCCTTTGTGCGCTATTTTCAACAACTGGGGCAACGCTTTGACTGGTCGCTGCCAGACGCCACCGGCCGCTTTAAGCTGTTAGACCAACAATTACAGCAGGTGGTGACTGACCCCGACGCCCTGAGTCAACTTTTTCAAGACGACCTGAGCCAGCGTTATTTTCACCAAACTGACCCTAAGCAGCCCCTGCTACGGCGACTGCAAGCTGTTTTGCGTCGGCTAGCCGCCAAGCCCAGCACAGCTGACTTAGATCTAACGGCTTGGTTGACCCAAGTTGACTGGCCCAGTATCCTCAAGTTGGCCGGGCCTTTAACAGTTACCGAACAATTTTATATCCTGTTGCGGCTGCAAAATTACCATCAAGATAACATTGCGGCCCTATTCATTGATGAAGCCCAAGATTACACCCCGGATCAATTAACATTGATCCACCAACTTTTCCCAAAGGCCAGCCTTACCCTAGTGGGGGACCATAATCAAGCCTTAAAGGCCACGGGAGCCACCTTGGCCCAGACGGCGGCTAGCTTTGACCAGCGGTCCCTGGTTCAAAAATACCTAGTCACCAGCTACCGGGCCACAGCCGCCATCACGGATTTCTTTGCCCAGTTTGCCGATAACCCCAAGGCTTTAAAAATTCAATCCATTCAGCCCCAGGGCCAACAACCCCAAATTTACGCACAATTGTCCCTGGCCGCTTTGACCCAGGAACTCACCAGCACGTCAACGGGGCAACTACTGGGGGTAATTACCCCAGACAACCAAGCTGCTCAGCAACTGCTGGCCGCTTTAAAATCAAGGTTGTCCCAGGTCACGGGTTTAACTGGGGCTAGTCCAAAGCTACCCACCAGCGGTGTGGTGGTCTTACCCTTAGCCGTGGCCAAGGGGTTGGAGTTCGACCAAGTGGTGGTGACTGATTTTGCAGCCAGCTTTTACCAAGCGCCAATTTTAGGGCAACATCGCCGTTATGTGGCCGCTTCCCGGGCAACAAAAACCTTGACCATTATTAACCAGCTTACTGGTCTGCCGACTGCAAAGGCGTCTGCCGGTGATTAGCTGCCACAATTGCCCCGATTAAATTCGGAAAATAGGCGTCTAATTCTTGCCGTCTTAATTGCAGATAACTATGGCGGCCGGCTTTGGAGATCGTGATCAGGCCATTTAATCTTAAATTACGATAATGCTGGGATAAATTACTTTTTTTACCTAGATTTTCAAATAACACACAAGAGACCGGTGCTGCCTGATCAGCCAAGCGGGTGACAATGGCCAAGCGCGTCGGATCACTTAAGGATTTCAATAATTGGGCCAGGGTAATGGTTGCCATGGCCGGTACGGGTAATAATTGGGACATTTTGCCACCTTCTTCCCTTTACATTCTATCAGTTTAGTCTATACTAAACAATGACAGATAGTTTAGCGAACGCTAAACTACCCAAGGAGGTTTTTATATGGATCAAAATATGACAACCATCGCCCAGTATTTCGCTCTTTCTGACTTGGCACCCCAGGACCCCAAAGCCCAGGCACAAATCAACAGCTTTTTCGCCCCTGATGCCACCGTCACCGCCGCAGACGGCACCACAATTACCGGGAAACCAGCTATTGCCGCGTTCTTCAAGGCATTCTTTACCCGCAATCAACAATTGCGCCATCTGCAGCATACCACCAAAACGGCCACCGGCTATCAAGCTCAGTGGGCCGTGGTGGGCCAAAAAGCCGGGCCAACTCTGTTTACCTTGCAGGGCCATGACGACTATCGTTTTACTGCGGCCGGTAAAATCAGCCACCTGCAGGTCACCGCAAACTAAATGGGATATAAAAAGCGCGCCGGGAAAAATTTCTCGGCGCGCTTTTGCATCTAAAGTTAACGTTCTAAATAAAATTCAAAGCGGGAGCCCACATACTGGGTCCGGACATATTCAAAGGGTCGGCCAGATTTCAAGAAGGAAACCTGCCGTAATTTCAAAATAGCGTCATTGCGTTTGATTTTCAAGAAATCCGCGATGCGCTCAGAGGCCAAGGTGGCAGTGACCGTTTGGTGGGCCCCACCCAATTGATAATTACCCTTGGTCTCTAAGGCGTGGTACAAGGAGGCAGTGATTTCTTCCTTAGAGAAACCCTCAACCAAATCAGCCGGCACCGCCGCAGTTTCAAAGCTAATGGGCAATCCGTCGGCATAACGGATCCGCTCCATGCGCAACACTTGGTTGCCCTGGGGCAGTTCCAAGCGTTCCACTTCACTCAAAGTGGGGCTGGCCAAATGATAGGAAACCGTTTTGCTGGAAGGAACTTTGCCCTGGGCCTGCATGATATCCGTGAAACTGGTAATACCAGACATTTTCTCTTGGATCTTGGCGCTGGCCACATAAGTCCCCGAACCCACGTGGCGTTCCAAAATCCCCTCATCCACCAGGGTTTGAATGGCTTGGCGCAGGGTCATGCGGCTGACACCGAACTTTTTAGCCAAGTCCCGTTCAGCCGGGATACGTTGACCCACCCGCCATTTGCCGGCTTCAATATCTAGTCTGATTTGATTGTGAATTTCAATATAAATCGGTGAACGCATGACAATTTCTCTCCTCTTTAGGCTTCGGGGTGATTTTCTTCCCCAAAGCTATAGGTTGTCTTCAAATTGAAGGCACCGTCAAACAAATTCATATCGGCATCTTTGCCAGGTAAGATATAGCCCTTGTGTTCCAAGCCAAACTCATTAGCTTGATTGACACTGGCCATTTGCACCGCGTCAGCGACACTGCAGCCGGTGAAGCGCATGACATTAACAAAAGCATCAGGATATTGTAACACGGAACCCGCCAAGGTACCATCGGCTAGTCGGGCTTGTTTATCTTTCACAAAGACTTTTTGGCCTCCCAGTTCGCTTTCACCTTCAGGCATCCCCTTAGACCGCATGGAATCGGTGACTAAATCAATTCTGTGACTACCTTTTTGCTCATAAGCTAATTTAATCATATCTGGGACGATATGAAAACCATCACAAATCAATTCACAATACATATTATCTTCTAACATGGCGTGGCCAGTGACCCCAGGTTCCCGATGTTTGAATTCCCGTTGGGCGTTATATAAGTGGGTCACATGGGTGGCCTTACTATGGAGCATTTGGGCCCGGGTGGCGTTACTATGGCCCACGGAAGGCACGATGCCATGGCTTAAGCAGTAGTCTTCAAAGGCCTGGGAGCCAGGATCTTCGGGGGCATAAGTAATCAATTTCACCATGCCACCGGATAATTCATTCCAGTGGGCTAATAAATCAGTATCGGGATCTTTGATATATTGTTCCGGTTGAGCACCTTTATAAGTTGCGGAGATGAAGGGACCTTCCAAATGCACGCCTTGAATGACCGGATTCTTAGCGGCAGCCGCCTTGACCCCTTCCATGGCATGATCGATGTTGGCATTGGATTGGGTCATGGTGGTGGCAAACAGGGTGGTGACCCCTTCGTTAGCCATCATTTTATGGGCCATGGTATTGATTTGGTCCGGATCGCCGTCCATGGCATCAAAGCCATACCCCCCATGGGCATGGACATCAATGAAGCCAGGCACTAATACGCGATCCCGCAAAATTTCCACGTCGTCGCCGGCTTGGGCTTGGTATTCAGCTACCGGGCCGACATCTAATATTTTATCCGTGAAGCGCACATATCCGTCTGAAATCTTACTTTCACCTGTATAAATCACAACATGCTTTAAAACTTTCGCCTTCATGCTTCAGCACTCCTCTTATGATTGAATTATCTTAGTTCAGTATAACCGGTATAGACCGATAATGCAATGGTTGGTATACCTGGGAAAATAAGACCAATTTCCAAAAAAACAAGGCCCCAAAGGACCTTGTTTTGCTGAAATTTACCGATACAATTCTCTAGTTTTGGTCCCATTCTTGATGGGAGTCGGCCATGGCTTTATTTTGGGCCGGTTTCAAATTGCGCACGATCTTGTAGACAACTACCAGTAAGACCACCACCCCAGCGGTAAAGATCAAATCGGGGATGATCCTTAACCATAACAAGGTGGATACGGTGGAACCATGGTAGAAGCTCAAGAGCCGGGCATGCCAATAACCATTGGTCAAAGCATCTTTCAATTGCAAAGTCCCCACGGGCATTAGGGTGATAAAGGTCATCCCCGCTAAGCCAATGTTTAACAACCAACAAGCCCGTTTGAGCCATTTTTCCATTTTGGCGGTCCAAATTTCTTTTTTAGAAATATTCCGCAGGGTATATAACATAATGGCAATGGAGAACATGCCATAAACCCCCGCCATGGAACCATGGGCATGGGCTGACGTCCATTGGGTGCCATGTTCAAAGTAATTGATGGCCGGTGCGTTGATCAAAAAGCCCAGGGCCCCAGCCCCGATGGCATTCCAAATCCCGGTGGCTGCTAAGAACATGAAAGTCCCCTTGTACGGAAATTCCAGTTGACTTTCTTTATAAACTTTATAGTGGGTCCAAGCTTCCCAAATCAATAAGCATAAGGGGATGACTTCTAAAGCGGAGAAACAAGCCCCTAGGGACAACCAGATATTGTGGTCACCTTGCCACCAATAATGATGGCCCATGCCCACGACCCCGGCACCTAGTAGTAAGGTCAATTGGAAATACAAGGCCCGAATCGTCGATTTGCTGGTGGTGAGTTTCATATCCACCATTAACCAACCGATGAGGATCACGGCAAAGGATTCAAAGATGCCTTCCACCCAAAGATGGACGATCCACCAGCGCCAGTAATCCGCAAAGGTCACGTGGGAGTTTGGCAAAATGAACAAGGAAGCCAGATAAAAGGCCGGAATGGCAATGGCCCCTAGGAATAACAAGGTGGTCAAGCGGGTGCGGTCGGTACTGGTACCAGCCTCGCCCTTGCGGCGAATCGCTGGGATAAAGCCCCGCATCAAGATCACGATCCATAACAACATGGCCACAATGAACAGCCATTGCCAGGCTTTACCCATTTCTAAGTATTCCCAGCCGAAGTGACCAATGAGCCACCAGCCTTTTTTAACAAAGCCTAAGATGTCGCCCCATTCGCCTAGCATACTGCCAGCAACCACCACCAGTAAGCCGTAGAATAAGGTATTCACCAAAGCCCCTTGGTGTTTAGGTTCATGCCCGCGAATCCGGGGTACCACGTAAATCCCCGTAGCGAGCCAAGCTGTGGCTACCCAGAAAATAACCAATTGTAAATGCCAAGTTTTGGCTAAGTTAAAGGGCCAAATATTTTGCAGCGGAATCCCGAAGAAACTGTTTTCCACATAGTAGTGGGCCATTAACTCCCCTAGTAAAATTTGCACCAGGAACAAGACCATTACCAGTAAGAAGAATTTCCCCGTCTTGCGTTGACTGTCAGAAATCGGCAGATCCGGGTCGATCCGCGGCGGTTTATTTTTACCGTAGGCGAATTCCATATCAAAGTTATAACGCCGTTGGACCCAGATGATGACCCCCACCCCGGCCACTAAGATGGCCACGGAAATGGCCGTCCAAATCATGGCTTCTGCGGGCATGGTGTTGCCGGCGTCTAAATCATAGGGCCAGTTGTTGGTGTAAGAAAAGTTTTGGCCGGGCCGATTGGTGGAAGCCATCCAAGCCCCCCAAAAGAAGAAGCTGGATAGTTGATCCACTTTATTGCCCCGGACCATGTAGGCCCCGGTATTGTTCTTGATCATATTCTCCGGCAAACCCGCTTGTCTAGGATTATTGATGAATTCCCGGCGATAATAGCGTTGTAAGTAAGTGAAGCCAGCGGCCTGGGCCGGGCTTAAGGTCAAGGTGTCGGCTTTTTGAGAATAGCGATTGACCTTGATCTCTTTTTTAACCACCCCTTTGATCCCCTCTTGTTGCAGATCAGACAGGTCCCCCCAAGCTTTGTGATACTTGGTTTGGGCATAATAGCGGTGCATCCCCTTTAAATAAACATGCAGCGCCTGGGCGGTGTAATCCGGCCCTAAATAAGAGCCATTGCCTAAGTAAGTGCCATAATCCGTCAAACCATAGCGTTCATAAACGGCTTGACCACTGAGTAACGTTTTATGTGAGACTAACGTGTTACCGTTAGTATTGACGATTTTTGCAGGCCTGGGGGCTTCATTTTTGAATATCAAGAAGCCACCGGCAATTAAAATAGAAAAAACAACAATTAATACCGTAATGAGTATCTTCGTGAGCCTAGCATAAGGCTTGGTCGTACGCATTAGTGAATCCCTCCCTGTTGGTTCATAGGCAGCAAAAACGAAATCGCTGCCATAAAAATATTAACACGGAATATTCCAAAAATATATAGAGGAATGTCAAGAAAGGGGTTAAATAACGCCATTATGCGTTTGACAGCGGCGGCTGCAAGGCTAGATACCCATTAAATAATTTTCATATTGGCCTGTAATTCTCATCAGATTTACTTTTTTATATATTTTTGGCATAATTAAACCATAACTTAATTTCATTTTTGGCAAATCATGGTATGATACACCTATACGAAATAGAGGTTAAACGACATGATCAATCTTGAGAAATTCATTGCCCGCCGCAAGGCCCTGGGGCTATCCCAGCAGGAATTGGCCGCGGGTATTTGTACCCAGGCCACCTTGAGCAAGTTGGAGCGCAATGGCCGTATTCCATCTTTAAAAATCATGACCCAACTTTGCGAACGCTTGGACCTGACTTTAAACGACCTATTATTGACGGACCCGAATACGTCTTTGGTCAAAGCCGCATTGGAAAAAGCCGAATTTGAGCTCATCACCTTAGAATATGCCCAAGCCAAAGCCCAATTGGCCAAGATCAACACCAAGGACCTGCCGGATACCCTGACAGAAATGACCTATTACTACCTGTTGGGCTACGTCCAGGTCTTAGGGGGCACCGAACCGTTGACGGCTTTATTTTATTTCAACCAAATTTTGACGGACTTAGATCCCAAGGGCCAAACGATTTTTTCGTTATTGGCCTACACCGGCAGCGGCTTAGTCTACAGCCGCCAAGGTAAAAATGACCAAGCGGAGTTTTACTTCAACAAAGTTTTCAAGCAAATTTATCACACCCAGGCCACCGACGCCCAATCCGTGGGTCGAATTTTAAACATGTTATTTTTCTGTGCCCAATTTTATGCCAAGATCAACGAGCTGAAAGTCAGCAATGCCCTGTTGGATTATGCCTACAAGCTCAGTGCGAAATACCATGTGACCTATTACGTGGCCCGGGTATTGGCCTTAAAAGCTGAAAATACCTATAAGGCCGCCGGCGCCCCAGCTGATGTTAAAAAATTGCTGACCAGCGCCCGGGTGTTTGCAGAATTCAATGAAAATGACCAATTGCTCAAACAAATCCAAACGCTCTGGGATTCCCTGGACACTAAAAAAACAAGGCCATGATCGCCTTGTTTTTTTAGTGGTTTGAAATTTAAACGGCGTTAATCTAAATATAATTGACGGAAACGGGCCACTTCCGCTTCGGACAATTTTAAGCCCTGTTGAACATAATTGGCAAAGGTGCCAAATTTGGTCGTGATCACTTGGAAATAATGGGTTAAATAATCCCCATCCACCATTAAGGCCTCACCGATGGCTTTTAGCTGCTGGTCAGCAAAGCCCTGTTGCTTCAAGTCCGCCAGGATGGTGGCGTTGGCGGTTTTTCGAGCAGCGTTGGTTTGCAGATAGTCGGCTAAAATAGCCTGGTCGCTGACCCCCAATAGTTTCAAAATCAAGGCCGCCGCCACGCCGGTACGGTCTTTGCCGGCAAAACAGTGGAAAATCGTAGGTTGTGGTTCAGCCAATAAATCTTGGATAAATTGCCGGTAGCCGCTTTGTGCAGACGCACTTAAGGCCAATTGTGTATACGTGGCCAGCATATTCGCGTGGACATTGCCCTTTTCGGTGATCATTCGGCCCAAACTGGCATTATTGGTGGTGGCATCTTTTAAAATATCCTGCACCAGATAAGTCACCCCGGGCCACAGGGTGTCGGGATAAGCAGTTCGCTCATCGGCACTGCGCATATCCACGATGCGCTTGATGCCTAAATCGCCAGCTAAATACTGCTGTTGAGCCGGAGTCAATTCAAACAATTGGCCGGAACGGTACAGCAAACCGGTTTTGACGGTTTGGCCCTGGTCATTTTCATAACCGCCCAATGAGCGTAAATTTGTAATTTTTTCCAATTTTGTTGCACCCCTTCGGCGGGATCTTAACCAACCCCGCCTGAATTTGAACAATTTTCTAATCCATCATATCACGGCAGTGTGCTAACTACATAAAAAAGTGGTGCAGTCTAATTCCGGAGAATCATACCACACCACTTCCAGTATTTTTTTAATCCTTAATGTTTTACATAAGCCGTGACCGATTGATTTAAATCCTGACCTTGAGTGCTAATGGGCACGTCGTCAGGTTCATTATCAGCAGCCAAGTTCTTGTTGGCACTGGCTAACATCAAACGGATTCGGTTCAATTGGTTCACTACAGAGACACCGGGATCGTAGTCAATTGGGGCAATGTTAGCTTTAGGATATTGCCGCCGCAATTCTTTGACCACACCTTTACCCACCACGTGGTTAGGCAAGCAGCCAAAGGGTTGCATACAAATGATATTATCCACGTTGTCATCCAACAATTCGATCATTTCACCAGTTAAGAACCAGCCTTCACCGGTTTGGTTCCCCAAGTTCAAAATCTTGCTGGCGGATTTGGCCAGGTCTTCGATCTTGGCAATGCCGTTGAAGCGGCTGGAAGCTTGCAGGGCCTTTTGCATCGGTTTTTGCAGTTGCGTGATCAATTTGATACCCGCATTGGCGATGATTTCAGACTTCAGCGGCATCCCGAATTGATCATGTTTGATTTTTTGGTTATACAAGGAGTAATTCATGAAGCCGGCGATATCCGGTACCACCGCTTCGGCCCCTTCGTTTTCCAATAATTCCACAATGTTGTTGTTGGCGATTGGGGAATATTTCACCAAAATTTCACCAACTACCCCAACTTTTGGCTTTTGAATGTGTTGTAATGGGATGGTGTCGAAATCTGAGACGATTTGTTGCACATTGCGGCCAAATTCCCGCAAATTGCCATTTTTCACATTGTCTTGGACAACTTCTAGCCACTGTTCGTGGAGCTTGTTGATCTCACCCTTATGAATTTCATAAGGCCGGGTGCGATAAACCACCCGTTCGAACAAATCCCCGTATAAGAAAGCAATGGCCAAGCGTTTGAGCATCTTCGGTTTGAGCTTGAAGCCATCCCCAGTCTTTTCGGTCCCCTGGTTACCCATGGATAAAGAAATGACGGGTACTTGACCAAAGCCGGCGTCTCGTAAGGCTTTACGGATCAACGGAATATAGTTGGTGGCCCGGCAGCCGCCCCCAGTTTGGGTCATTAAAACACTGGTGTTATTCACGTCATATTTGCCGCTCTTTAACGCTTCGATCATTTGCCCAATGGAAATAATGGCCGGGTAGCAGGCATCGTTATTCACAAACTTCAAGCCCTCATCCACGGCATTGGGGTCTCGGGCTGGTAAAGTCACCACCCGGTAGCCAGAATCATTGAGCACAGTATCCACCAAACCATCTTGGTGAATTGGGGATAGCATTGGGATCAAGATCGTGTGTTTTTGGCGCATTTCTTTGGTAAACGGAATTGGTTCTGGGAAGTCATACAATTTCTTCGGCAAAATTTGGCGTTTAGCCCGTTCGTTGACGGCCGCCTTTAAGGAACGCAGCCGAATACGGATGGCTCCCATATTGGAGCCTTCATCGATTTTCAACAGGGTATACAACTTATTGTGTTGGGCTAAGATTTCACCCACTTGGTCGGTGGTAATGGCGTCCAAACCACAACCAAAGGAATTCAACTGAACTAATTCCAGATTTGGTTCTTTAGCCACCACTTCAGCAGCCGCATACAACCGGGCATGGTAAACCCACTGGTCCACCACCCGCAAGCCGGAGACATCCCCCAAATGGGAAATGCTGTCTTCCGTGAGGACATGGAAGCCCTCTTGGGTAATGATTTGAGAAATGCCATGGTTGATCTCAGGATCCAAATGATAAGGCCGACCGGCTAACACAATGGCCCGCTCGTTCTTTTCGTGGAGGCGCATCAAGACTTCTTCGCCCCGATTTTGAATCTTTTGCTTAAAGGCAGCTAGTTCAGCCATTCCTTTTTCAAAGGCGGTCTTCACCTCTGCTTCGGAAACACCGAAATCTTTGAAGGATTCATAAAGATTGCGAACAGTAGACTTGGTGTCGGCCAAATTCAAGTAAGGATTGCGATAATCCACTTGGCCATCCCGAATCTCATCCACGTTATTGCGGATCACATCGGAATAGCTTTGGACGATGGGACAGTTGAAGTGATTGCGGGCTTTGCTATTTTCTTCCCGTTCATAAACCACCCCAGGGTAGAAAATCGTGTGGATGCCTTTATGGATCAAAGCCATCACATGGCCGTGGGTCAATTTGGCCGGGTAACAAACCGTATCACTGGGAATAGTTTCAATCCCTTGTTCATACAAGTCCTTAGTGGAGCGGGGTGATAGTTCGGCCCGGATGCCTAAGTCTTTAAAGAAAGTCGCCCATAATGGGTAGTTTTCATACATATTCAAGACTCTTGGCATGCCGATGGTGCCCCGGGTCGCCAATTTCTTGCGCAAAGGCCGGTATTTAAACAATAGGTCATATTTTTCTTTGACCAAGTTGATCTTAGAATTGGTTTTTTGCAGTTTGATCTGCATGCCCCGGGCTTGCCCCCGTTCACAGCGATTCCCGGTGACAAAGCGCCGACCATCATTGAAAACAGTGACAGTTAATTGACAGTTATTCTCGCATAAGCCACAGTGCATGTATTCTTTTTCAGAGGTAAATTTGGCCATTTCTGCCGTATTTAACAACGTGGTCACGTTATTTTCCTGGTAGTTATCCTGGGCAATGATGGCAGCCCCATAAGCCCCCATCAAACCGGCAATATTTGGCCGGATGACTTCGTGGCCGCTGATTTGTTCAAAGGCCCGCAGGACGGCTTCGTTATAAAAAGTCCCCCCTTGGCACACAATGTGTTGGCCCAAGTCTTCTGCCCGGCGAACTTTGATAACTTTATAAAGGGCATTCTTGATAACGGAATAAGATAGGCCGGCGGAGATATCCCCCACGGTGGCCCCTTCTTTTTGCACCTGTTTGACCTTGGAGTTCATGAAGACGGTACAGCGCGACCCCAGATCAGCAGGTTGTTTAGCCAATAAAGCCACTTTGGCAAAGTCTTTCACATCATATTTCAAAGATTCCGCGAAGGTTTCAATAAAGGAACCACACCCGGAAGAACAAGCTTCGTTCAATTGGATCGTGGAGAGGGCATCATCTTTGACATGCATGGCCTTCATATCTTGGCCACCGATATCTAAAATGAAGTCCACGTCTGGTTGGAAAAAGTGGGCTGCTTTATAATGGGCCACGGTTTCAACTTCTCCTAAATCAGCCCGCAGTGCGTTTTTGATCAATTGCTCCCCATACCCAGTGACACAGGTTTTGCCAATGGTCACCGTATCCGGCAATTGGGCATACAAATCGGCTAAAATTTCCATGGTTTTCTTCAAAGGATCGCCATCGTTTTTACCGTACCAGGTGTATAACAATTTATGGTCAGTGCTCATCAAGGCCACTTTGGTGGTGGTGGACCCAGCGTCAATGCCTAAGAAAGCCACACCGGTGTAGCTTTTAAGATCCCGGCTTTTGACCTGCGCCTTAGCATGGCGGGCTCTAAAAGCATCTAAATCAGCTTGGGATTCAAATAAAGCTGGCAAGGTATCGCTTAGTTTTAAAGCATCATGGTCATCGTGGTCGAGATTTTGCAGCAGTTGGGGTAAGTTGGTGATGGGTTGATTGTCGGCATAAAGGGCGGCGCCTTTAGCCACAAAGAGTTGGGGATTTTCTGGGAAAATCACGTCTTCTGGGGCTAGTTTTAAGGTCGCTATGAAGCGGGCCCGCAGTTCGCTCATAAAGTATAAGGGCCCACCTAAAAAGGCCACCTTGCCCTTGATTTTGCGACCTGAGGCCAAGCCGGCAATGGTCTGGTTGACCACAGCTTGGAAAATACTCACGGCGATGTCAGCTTTATCCACCCCGTCATTGATCAGGGGTTGCACATCGGTTTTAGCAAAGACCCCACAGCGCGAAGCAATGGGATAGATATGGTGGTAATTTTTGGCCAATTCATTGACCCCGTTGGCATCGGTCTTTAATAGGCTGGCCATTTGGTCAATAAAGGCCCCGGTGCCCCCGGCACAGCTGCCGTTCATCCGCTGTTCCATGGCACTGCCAAAGAAAGTGATCTTGGCATCTTCACCACCCAATTCAATGGCCACATCGGTGTCCGGGATCAAAGTTTCCACGGTGCGGGTACAGGCAATGACTTCTTGAACAAATTTCACCTTCAAGACTTCAGCTAGCCCCATGCCCCCAGAACCAGTGATGGTAAAGCGAATGGGTGTATCCGGGCCCAGCTTGGCTTGGGCTTCAGTTAAGATTTTCTTAGTAGCAGTTTTAACATCTGAATAGTGCCGTTGGTAAGTTTCATATAATGATCGATCATTATCATCCATAATGACTAATTTAACAGTGGTGGAACCCACATCGATTCCGCCGCGTAAAGCCTTTTGTGTCATAAGAACTCCTCCTCCAGGCTGACCCAACAGTGGTTGTTTAACCAACACTGCGTTTGTTATACTTATACTCGTTAAGTTTATAACAAGATTGGCTAAAAACAATCATCAAATGGCCGCAAAGTATTTGGATAAGCAACACCTGTCGGAAAACGTTGTCTAAACAAGAGATTCTTTTGAGTGTTGTTCAATTTTCAGAAAGAAGCGAAATTATGCCTAAAAAAACTGATCTACGGGTCGTCCGTACTAAAAAAATGATCGTGGCTGCCTTTATTAAACTGGTGGAAAAAGAGGGTTTTGACGAACTGACGGTTCAAGAAATCGCCGATGAAGCCATGATCAACCGGGCCACTTTTTATGCCCATTTCAAAGACAAACAAGACCTTTACAACTATGTCTTCACCAGTGCCCTAGACTCCATCAAAGAAGTCCTCAGCGTAGATATCCTCACCAAAAATCATACGGTGATCCTACAAAATGTGGTGGATATGCTCACGGCCTTTTTCACCCTGGCCCAAGAAAACGAGGGCTTTTTTAAGACGCTGATCAAGGGGAATAATTCCGCCATCTTAAAACAAAGCCTCACGGACTTATTGAGCCACCAGTATGCGGAGATCTTTGATTCCCTGGAGATCAAGCAGGGGCAAACTTTGATCCCCACCAGCTTCATCATTGCCTATATGACCTCTATTTTCATTGGCAATTTACATTGGTGGCTGGATAACAGCAGTGATTTTTCGCCGAAGCACATGGCCCAATTGACTGTGCAATTAATCGCCAACGGCCACCTCACCGTGTTGGGTATCGAGGTGCAATAGGGCATAAAAATAGCGCTGACGCTTTGACGTCAACGCTGATTATCTTGTTTATTAGCCCCGGTCTTTGGCAATGGTGGCATCGATGCCCTTGATGACACTGGTGATCAAACCATGCTCTTCCATGGCCAGTAACCCGGCCACAGTGGTGCCACCGGGTGAAGACACTTGATCAATGAGATCAAAGGGCGACTTGTCACTTTCCAAAACCATCTGGGCACTGCCCTTCACGGCCTGGGCGGCAATCTGTGTAGCTTGTTGCTTACTTAATCCGTATTTCACGCCGGCTCTAGATAAACTATCAATGAATAAATAAATAAAAGCTGGAGAACTGCCGGCCAAAGCCACAAAGGTGCTAAAATGCTGCTCTGGTAGTGCTGTGACGGATCCTAGTTTCTCAAAAACGGTCTGTACCTGTTCCAAAGCGGATTCCTGAGCCGCTTCGTTACCCACGATGGCGGTCATGCCCTGGTTGATTTTGACGTTCACATTGGGCATTAAGCGGACAATGGGTAAATTGGCCATGTCGGCGGCGGCATTTAATTGGCCTAAGGTGATCCCGGTTAACACAGATACCAGGATTTTAGCTTTGGTCAATGCCCCGGTGATTTCTTGAATAATTTGTTGGTACAAGCTGGGTTCAACGGCCATGACGATCATGTCAGCCATTTGGGTCAATTCCAAATTCGTTTGCGCAGTTTTTAACCCATTTGCTTTGGCAAAGGGTTCATAATTTGTTGCATGGGCAGAATGGACAATGATATCTTCAGAGCTTACTTTAGCGTTTAACAAGCCTTGAATCATTGCCTGGGCCATATTACCCACACCAATAAATCCAATTTTCATAAATCAAGCCTCCTATTTTCCTAAAATGTTTCATTACCAGTATAATTAAAAAGCAGTCCAAAGACAAACTATCGTTTATCCTTGGACTGCTTTCATATATTGGTTGGGTTAGCTGGATTCGAACCAGCGCATGACGGAGTCAAAGTCCGTTGCCTTACCGCTTGGCTATAACCCAATAAAATGGAGGAGAGTGGATTCGAACCACCGAACCCGAAGGAGCGGATTTACAGTCCGCCGCGTTTAGCCACTTCGCTACTCCTCCATACGATTATTACTTAATAATCCGACTTAAATATAATACAAAAAAATGAAACAAAATGCAAGCTCAAATTTCAATAATCTGTAACGTGTTCCGCCATTCCGTCATAAAGTCTTGGCTGACCCACTCATGCAGCCGCTTTAAGCCATAACCCACCGGGGCCATGTGATACGTCACCCCATTAATGGTGGTGGGTTGATGGCGCACATGTAAGTGGCCAAAAAAGACGTGGGGCACTTGGTAAGCTTCTAGTAGCTGGCCCAAGTGGGCACTGCCCATCAAGGCATTGGCCATGTTCCAATAACGCCGATCCAAACTAAAGAAAATAAAGGCTGGCTGGGGGACAAAATGGGTCATAAATAAGACTTTCTTGTGGGTCTGTTGGGCGGCATTTAACTGCTGATGCACGTTATTTAACACCGCCTGCATCATGGCCAAGTCTTCCCCGCGGCCCTTAATGCCCCCATCGATCCAATAGGCGTTCCGCCAGCGGCTAAATTCCGCTGCGGTGACCTTTGGTAAGTTGGTGGCAAAGGAATAATCATACCAACCATTATTGCCAATAATTCGATAATCAGTGCCGGGCATATCCACATATTTTTGATGTAAATAAGCCGGCATAATGGCTTGTTGCAGCTCTGGGTAAGTTAAGCCATTAACCATATCGTGGTTACCGGCAATAAAATACACCTGAGTTTGACCGTGCAATCGGTCATTTAATTGAGTCACAAAAGTCTGAGTTTTCCGGAAATCATTGAACTGATCTCCGGCAATTAAGTAATAATCAAATTTGTTTGCTTTTAAATATGCTGCTTGCTGTTCGAGAATTAAAGTGGCATCTAGCCGATTCACGTCTAGATGATTATCACTGGTAACGCCAATTTTAATCATAAGTGCATCGCCTATCTTAAATTAATTGACCCCTTGCATTAAGTGCTTGATTCTTGGCACTAAGGTGAACAATAAAATCCCGAGAACAACGGCAACCCCGCCCCAAATGCTGAAGTACATGACTTCATTGCCCGGGGTGTAGAATTTAACGACCTGAGCGTTGATGGCCTGGGCACAGGCATCTGACAAGAACCAAATACTCATCATTTGGGACTGAAAGGCCTTGGGGGCTAGTTTGGTGGTGGCTGACAGGCCGATTGGCGAAATCAATAGTTCCGCCACTTCCACGATCAACCAGCTTAAAACAAGCCATAATGGGCTAACTAAGGCATTGGTGCCGTGGGTCAAAATTGGGATGACCATGACCACAAAAGATAAGCCAGCAATGATCAAGCCAGCCGCAAATTTGGCCGGTGTCGAGGGTTGACGTTTGCCCCATTTGGTCCAAAGGATGGCAAAGAATGGGGTATATAAAATGATAAAGGCTGGATTCAACATTTGGAACCAAGATGGTAAGATATTAAACTGGGCAAATGGTAAAGCAACTTTTAATTGGGTCTGGTTAGCCGCAAATAAGGCTAAGACCACTGAGCCCTGTTCTTCAATACACCAGAATAACACACTGGCAACGAATAACGGAATATAAGCCCATAGTCTCGAACGTTCAATCTTAGTGGTTTTATGACTGCTGAGCATCATCACAAAGTAACCAATTGGTAAAACGACCCCTAAAATACTGAAGACTAAGACCACGTTAGTGACATTCATGTTACCGGTGATCAACAGGCCGCCAAAAACAACGACTGCCAGTAAAACAGCAATTAAAATATTGCGTTTTACTTTGGGCAATTCTTCTGGGGTGATGGGATCCGTTGGATGCAAGGTAGCTTCAGATAAATGCTTTCTACCACCGAAGTAGTATTGAATCAAGCCAAAGAACATTCCCACTGCGGCAATTGAAAAGCCTAAATGGAAGTTGATATTTTGGCCCACCGTCCCCACGATAGCCGGCGCCAATAAGGAACCTAAGTTGATCCCCATGACGAAAATACTAAAGCCGGCATCCCGGCGACTATCAGTTTCACTATACAAAGTCCCCACCATTTCAGACACATTGGGTTTTAATAACCCGGTCCCGATGGTGATCAGGCCGATGGATAAGAATAGCGTCGGAGCGCCATAAGGCACGGCTAGGGCAATATGCCCGAACATGATCAAAACGCCGCCCCAAAAGACTGTTTTACGACTACCTAAAATTCGATCGGCGATAAAACCCCCGATCACTGCGGTTAAGTATACAAGCGAACCATAAATGGACATGATCGAAGCTGCGGTACCTTGGCTAAAGCCTAAACCACCCTTTTCAGCTGCGAAGTACATATAAAACAAAAGAATGGCGCGCATCCCATAATAACTGAAACGTTCCCAAAACTCAGTCATAAATAAGGTCGATAGACCCCAGGGTTGTCCGAGAAACTTTTTCTCAGTTTCATTGGAGTTTTCCAAAATTAATACCTTCCAATCTCGTAAGTATGTTTACCAAAACCCTAAATAAACCAAAAAAAGCCAAAAGGCGAGACCAAAGCCGACAAATCGGTGTTGGGTTCTCGCCTTTTTTAATTTAATTTTTATTAGGTTAGTTTCAGTAATGCCGGCTGCAGGACTTGAACCTGTGACCCTCGGTTTACGATACCGATGCTCTACCAGCTGAGCTAAGCCGGCGCTATTGACCCGTACGGGATTTGAACCCATGTTACCGCCGTGAAAGGGCGGTGTCTTAACCACTTGACCAACGGGTCATACTTATTGGAAAAATATAAATAAAAAAAGCGGCTATCCAGCCGTATTTCCTATTGACTCCGGTTGTCAGACTCGAACTGACGACATCTTGATTAACAGTCAAGCGCTCTACCAACTGAGCTAAACCGGAATAAAAAAAAACAGCGCGGCGGCTACCTACCCTCGCAGGCAGTTTCCCACCAACTACGCTCGGCGTAAAGAAGCTTAACTACTGTGTTCGGCATGGGAACAGGTGTTGCCTTCTTGCTATCGCCACCGCACTATTTTATTAAGAGAACTTTGTGCTCTCAAAACCACATATCATGATCTATCTATAATTTCAAATCTTGTGTATCATCATTTGGTCAAGTCCTCGACCGATTAGTACTAGTCCGCTCCATACCTCGCAGCACTTCCACGCCTAGCCTATCTACCTGATCATCTCTCAGGGGTCTTACTTCATTAACTGAATGGGAAATTTC
>JAKVKU010000021.1 GCA_022484695.1 Lactobacillus sp. | reverse complement strand
AGGTTAAAATGGAAATTGCACTGTTAGTCATTCTATCATATTTAATCGGTTCTTTCCCATCTGGGGTCATTATCGGCCGTATCTTTTTTCATAAGGACATTCGCAACTACGGCAGCGGCAACATTGGTACCACCAATACCTTTCGCGTGTTGGGTAAGCCGGCTGGCATTATTGTATTGATCATGGATATCTCAAAGGGCGTTATCGGGACTAGTCTACCCCTTTGGTTAGGTTATGGCCACACCTACTTGATGTTAGTCGCCGGTGCCGCTGCGGTGATCGGCCACTGTTACTCTATCTTCTTAAAGTTCACCGGTGGCAAAGCTGTCGCAGCCAGTGCGGGGATATTATTGGCCTATGAACCTAAATTTTTCGTGGTTGCCGTCTTGATTTTCTTGGTACTGGTTTTGCTAAGTAGTATGGTGTCCCTGGCTAGTATTTTAGGTTCTGTTTTAATTGTACTGTTGTCGTTATTCTTAAAAGACCCAATTTTTACCGTTTTTTTGGCAATTATTGCCTGTCTTTTGATTTACCGGCACCGCAGCAATATTAGCCGTATTAAAAATGGTAACGAAAGTTTGGTACCCTTTGGCCTCGTTTATCATCTAAAAAAAAACTGAGTAAATAATAGCTAGCTGTCTGGCGCTATTAAAGTTAATCACAAGCAAAGACCGGGACAATGTCAAATCTGCCGCCGGTCTTTTTTGTGCCTGTTAACTTGTTTAAACAATTGATCCTGTTAAAAAATGGCAATACGATAACGGGATGTATAGTGATCTTGCGGTGCCAATTCTCGAATGGCCTGTTTCTTGGTGAAATCCCCATTTGAATTTTCACCATCGGCGATGCCCCACCAGGGTTCTAAACAGATGAAATCACCCGTTTTAGGATAACTGGACCAAATCCCCATGTAAGGTCCGTCGTTGACCATAACTTCAATATAGTGGGTTGATTTATCCGTTTTAATGCGGAAAGTATCACCTTGGCCCAATAATTCTAAAATCCAAGCATCATTTTCAAACAGATCATGGGACAACATGATGTCCGCATCCGTCGCCGTTAACGTGCGATGGTCAAAATCAATCAGCTTACTGTCAGCGTTGATCGGGACCCGAATTCGTGACTTTCTCGGGGAAAAATTCAAATAATAATCTTCAAATTTCGTGTCCGGGACAAAAGGCACCTTAAAACCAGGATGACCACCAATGCTATAGTACAAAGGCTGATCATCGCTGGGATTGGTCACCGTGTAACGCACTTTAATTAGATTATTGACTAAACTATAACGAATTTTCAAATTGAAGGCAAAGGGATAAACAGCCCGAGAAGTTGCGTCATCAGTTAACTGTAAGATAACTTCAGTCTCACTTTTAGAGATAACTTGAAAATCCCGGTCCCGGGCAAAACCATGCTGGGTCATATGGTAAGTCTTGCCTTGGTAGGTGTATGTATCGTCTTTTAGTTTACCAACTATCGGAAACAATACCGGCGCATGTCGGCCCCAAATCTTAGGGTCGCCGTTCCAAAGATGTTCAATCTGTGCATTTTTGTCAAAAAGGCTTTGCAATTCAGCACCGTGTTCAGCAATCGTTGCCTTAATAAAGTCATTTTCAATTGCGACCATTATGAAATCACTCCCAATATCTTATAAAATGTAGCGGGTCATATCCTTGTCCTTAACAATATTGCCAATGCGATCATTAACATATTTCTCCGTAATTGTAATATCGCCCATCTGCATATCAGGGCCTTCATACAATACTTCTTCTAGGAGCTTTTCAAGAATCGTGGCAAGCCGTCTAGCACCGATGTTTTCAGTGCCATGGTTCACGTCATAGGCCGTTTTGGCAATGACTTGAATCGCTTCTTTGGTAAAGGTCAACTTGACCCCATCCACGCCGATTAAAGCCATGTATTGTTTCAATAAAGCATTATCCGGTTCAGTTAAGATACGGACAAAGTCTTCTTCAGTCAAATCATTTAATTCAACGCGAATTGGAAAACGACCTTGTAATTCGGCAATCAAATCGCTAGGTTTGGAGGCTGCAAAAGCACCAGAAGCAATAAATAAAATATGGTCGGTATTGATCATGCCATATTTGGTATTGATCTGTGAGCCCTCCACAATTGGCAAGATATCGCGTTGCACCCCTTCACGGGAAACTTCACCAGAGTTTTGCTTTTGGCCAGCGGTGATTTTATCAAATTCATCAATAAAGATGATGCCAGAAGTCTCAGCGCGAACAATAGCATCTTGATAAATATCATCATGATTAACTAATTTATCAGATTCTTGTTGAATCAAGACTTCCCGGGCTTCTTTAACGGGCAGTGTCCGTTGAATTTGTTTTTTAGGCATCATTGACCCAAGCATATCACTCATGTCAATCCCCATTTGGCCCATCATGTCATTCATTGGGCCAACTTTTTTAGGCTCATCCATGGCGATGGTAACTTCTTTGTCTTCTAACAGGCCCTTGTCCAACTGTTCCTTAACGCTTAAACGCTGATCCCGGATCGTGTCGTTGACTTCTTCTTCAGGTTCTTGATTCTGTGGCGTATCGCCATTTTGCATATTGCTAAACATGTTCATCATTTCCTGCAGGCCGTTTTGCCGTTGTTCTTTTTTGATACCTGGCACTAATAGTTTGACCAGGCGTTTGTCCGCAGCGGCGGCAGCAGTAGCCCGCACATGTTTAAATTGTTCTTTTTCTTCCATGCGTACCGAAATATCGGCCAAGTCCCGGACCATAGATTCCACGTCCCGACCCACGTAACCCACCTCGGTAAATTTGGTAGCTTCTACTTTAATGAATGGTGCTGAGACGATATTTGCCAATCGTCTAGCAATTTCTGTTTTACCAACCCCAGTTGGGCCAATCATTAACAGATTCTTAGGGGTGATATCTTGTTGCATTTGTGGGGACAATTGCGTACGCCGATAACGGTTATACAAAGCAATTGCCACGGCCTTTTTAGCTTCTTGTTGCCCGACAATATAATGATCTAATTCTTTAACGATTTCTTTTGGTGTTCTATTCATTTGTTCCAAGTCGCTCACTTCTCCTTAAAATCATCGGCAATTACATTGTGGTTGGTGAAAATATCAATATCTGCTGCAATATTGATGGCATCAATAGCGATTTCTTTGGCAGTCATATCCTTGGCATGATGGGTCATGGCAATGGCAGCCGCTTGGGCGAAGTTGCCCCCGGAACCAATTGCCACCACATTGTCATCAGGATCAATGACTTCCCCATTGCCAGAAATCACTAACAAGTTATCCTTGTCCATGGCGATCAAGAGGGCCTCTAGCTTTTGTAACGTGGGATCTTTGCGCCAGTCTTGGGCTAATTCGACCGCTGCGCGTTTTAAATTACCGGAATAAGACTCTAATTTTTTTTCAAGCCAATCGGATAGGGTGAAGGCATCGGCTACCCCACCGGCGAAACCGATGATCACATTTCCATTATAGATCCGTCTTACTTTTTGAGCGGTACCCTTCATGATATATTTTTCAGCCATGGTAACTTGGCCGTCACCGGCAATGGCTGTTTCATTATTATGTTTGACTGCAACGATTGTTGTCATTAAAAAGCCTCCAAATCTAAGCAAATCACTTAGTCATTATTGTTTGAATTTTATTAATCACTGGCTCTGGGGAAATACTTGCGATAATCCTTTTGTAAATGGGTCATCGTGACGTGGGTGTAGATTTGCGTTGACGACAAGCTGGCATGTCCCAGTAATTCTTGGACAGTCCGCAGATCCGCCCCGTTTTCTAACATCTGAGTCGCAAAGGTATGGCGGATCATATGGGGATGAATATCACCGGTTAAAGCGGTTTTTTTGATCCGCTGGGATAAAATATAAGCCAATCCCCTGGTGGTCAAACCCTGGCCCCGCTGATTCACAAAAATGACATTATGCGCTAAATGCAACTTTGTCAACAGCGGTTGGCGGCTTTGTTGTAAATAAACTTCAAGGGCCGCCTTGGCATAGCGACCAAAGGGCACATAACGATCTTTATTGCCCTTACCATGAATTAAAACGATCTGCTTATCCCAATCAAGTTGTGGCAAAGTTAAATTCACCAGTTCAAAAGCCCGCATACCGGTGGCATAAAGTAATTCAATGATCGCCTTATCCCGCCTGTCTGCAAAAGTGTCCCCGTCGCAAGCTTTCAGTAAAGCCAGCATTTCCTTACCGTAAAAGAACTGCGGCAAGCGTTTCGGTTGTTTCTTCGTGGCAACGCCGATAAAGGGCGTGTTGTCGGAGAGTTGTTGTTGATTCAAAAAATGATAAAAAGTACGCAAAGTAGAGACTTTTCGGGCCACCGTACTGGCAGCCAAATCGGCTTGATCCAGGGTGTTTAAAAAGCCGGAAACATCTAGGCCATCAATTTTATCAAAAGATTTAGCTTGGTCATTGGCCGTTACGATTTTTTCGAAGTTTTGAATATCTCGCTGATAAGCCAGCACCGTATTTGCTGAATATTGGCGTTCATAGCGGAGATAATCAAGGAATTGCTTGACCCATTTTACTTCAAACATAAAAAAGCCTCCCGTACTTGCTTTAATAAGCTTAACACAAGCAACGAGAGGTTGAAAAGGACTTCAGACTGATATTGATTGATTCAATTGGTCCTGAATAAATTGGTCCATATTGCTTAAAGCCCGTTCAGCTAAGGCCTGATTACGTTCTTTTTTATCGCGGATCTTTTGTGGTAAAGCTTGTAGGATCCCAAAATTGGCGTTGATTGGTTGGAAATGTTTGCCACTGGTGTGGGTAATATAATAAGCCATTGCCCCCATCATCGTGGTTTCAGGCACAGTTAATAGCTCTTGTCCCAAAGCGAGTCTGGCAGCATTCAGGCCAGCGATTAAGCCACTGGCGGTGGATTCCACATACCCTTCGACCCCCGTCATTTGACCAGCAAAAAATAGTTGTTGGTTTTTCTTAGAACGATAAGTCTGCTCTAAAACTTCCGGTGATTTCATAAAGGTATTACGATGCATCACGCCATAGCGGACAATTTGCACATTTTCCAGACCAGGGATCATTTGAAATACCCGCTTTTGCTCGCCCCATTTTAAATGGGTCTGAAAACCAACGATATTATAAAGGCTAGCAGCCGCATTATCTTGCCGTAATTGAATGACGGCGTAAGGCCGTTTCCCGGTTTTAGGGTCTTCTAAGCCAACGGGTTTCAAAGGTCCGAATAACATGGTCTTGATGCCACGCTTAGCCATCACTTCAATAGGCATACAGCCTTCAAAAAATTTCTCTTTTTCAAATTCATGTCCTGGGGCAACTTCCGCATGAATCAAAGCATCGTAGAACGCTTCAAATTCAGCCTTATCCATGGGACAGTTTAAATAAGCAGCTTCGCCCTTGTCATAACGGGATTTTAAATAGACTTTATTGCGATCGATCGTACTGCCATCCAAAATTGGAGCGGCCGCATCATAGAAATATAAACCATCAGAACCATTTAAGGTTTTGATCCGTTCGGCCAAGCCACTGCCGGTTAAGGGGCCAGTGGCCACAACTGTAATGCCCTCGGGGAAATCAGATAATTCTTCATTAATGACTGTTACATTTGGTAAGGCCTTGATTTTGGCAGTGATCTCTGCAGAAAACGGGTCCCGATCAACAGCCAAGGCCCCACCAGCAGGTACAGCATTGTGGTCAGCCGCAGCCATGACCACAGAATTCAAATGGCGCATCTCTTCTTTTAACAAGCCGGCCCCATTGGTGATTTGATTGGCCCGCAAAGAATTGGTACAAACTAACTCGGCGAATTGCGCCGTGTGGTGGGCCGGCGTCATTTTGGTGGGTCGCATTTCATAAAGCTTCACATCTACGCCATGGCTCGCGATTTGCCAAGCAGCTTCACTGCCTGCCAGGCCAGCACCAATGACGTTTACAAAAGGTTTTGCTGTCATACGAATACCTCATTCTTTATTATTTTCAATATTTTGTTATTATATCATGTTTTTGATTTTTGGTTTAATTTTTCAAATGCGTTATTTTGAGAGAGCTGGTCATAAAAAAACACAATTCAAAGCTGTAACTTCGAACTGTATCTTAATTGTTACGGTTATTTTTGTAATTGTTCTTCATAATCCCCATTAGGACAAAGGACTTGATGACCGCCTTTAACCTTCTTATCCACTAAGAAATGCCCACATTTCGGACAATCCCGACCCACGGGTTTGTCCCAAGAGACAAAATCACAGTCAGGATAGCGGGAACAGCCATAAAAAATACGATTCTTCTTAGATTTACGCTCCAGGACTTGGCCTTCATGACACTTCGGACAAATTACACCGATTTCTTTGGTGATGGCCTTGGTATTGCGACAATCTGGGAAGCGGCTGCAGGCATAAAATTTACCGTAGCGGCCCATCTTGATCACCATTGGGGCCCCGCAGATATCACAATCAAAGCCAGCCGGTTCATCTTTGATCTGAATCTTTTCGATTTTATCTTCGGCTTGGGCGACTTCCTTTGAAAAAGGCTGGTAGTATTGATCCACCACTTGGACCCATTTTTGGTCGCCTTCTTCAATTTCATCTAACTCATCTTCTAATTTCGCCGTGAAATCCACGTTCACGATATCCGGGAAGAAATCTTCAATCAATTCATCGACAATTTCCCCTAATTCCGTGGGCTCAAAACTTTTCCCATTTAAACGCACATAATAGCGTCGCTGAATGGTATCGATGGTGGGGGCGTATGTTGACGGCCGGCCCACGCCATTTTCTTCTAAGGCTTTGACCAGGCTGGCTTCAGTGTAGCGTGCCGGTGGTTGAGTAAAATGTTGAGCTGGGTCAGTTTTGCTGAGTTTTACCGTGTCGCCTTCATTCAAGTCTGGCAGTTCTGAATCTTTGGATTCATCGCCACTTTGGACATAGATTTTGGTAAAACCAGCAAACTTGGTCTTAGACCCGGTGGCTCTAAAGGTCAGTTGATTTTGCATCACGGTCACTGACATGGTGTCCATCACGGCCGGGGTCATTTCGCTGGCCACAAAGCGGGACCAAATCAAACTGTATAACTTTAATTGGTCCTTGGTCAAAATTTCTTTGAGACTATCTGGTGTCCGTAACACAGAACTTGGCCGAATCGCTTCATGGGCATCTTGGGCCCCTTCCGGATTTTTAGTCTTCCGAATTTTAACCGCCGCATAAGCCTCACCATACTGATCATGGATAAATTGCGAGGCTTCATGCTTGGCCCCAGATGAAATCCGCGTGGAGTCGGTCCGCATATAGGTGATCAACCCCACGGTACCCTCTTTGCCCCCCAAATTAATTCCTTCATATAATTGTTGGGCAATCATCATGGTCTTTCTAGTCCGGAAGTTTAAGCGTCGATTGGCTTCTTGTTGTAACGAACTGGTGGTAAAAGGTGCGGCCGGGAAGCGTTTGCGCTCCCGCCGGGTCACTTTCGTGATATCGAAGTCGGCTTGGCGATCGATTTGTTTTAAAATGCCTTGGACCGCTTCGTTATTAGGCAGCGCCTGTTTTTTATTGTTGACGCCGTAAAAATTGGCCTTAAACTTCTTCGTACTTTTCTTAAATTCTGTCTCGATCGTCCAATATTCTTCAGGTACAAAGGCCTTGATAGCGCGCTCCCGGTCCAAAATCAACTTTAAAGCAATCGATTGGACCCGACCGGCACTAAGCCCCTTTTTAACTTTTTTCCAAAGAATGGGACTGATTGAATAACCCACTAACCGATCTAAAATACGCCGAGCTTGTTGGGCATCCACGAGATTCATATCAATGCTGCGGGGTTCTTTGAAAGCATTTTTAACCGTGTCTTTGGTAATTTCATTGAAAACCACCCGATTGTGATCTTCAGGATTTAAATCTAAAATATGGGACAAGTGCCATGCGATGGCTTCGCCTTCGCGATCCGGATCGGCTGCTAGATAGACATGATCCGCCTTTTTAGCTTCTTTTTTCAGACCCTTGATAACATCGCCTTTACCCCGGATAGAAATATATTTTGGTTGATAGTTATTTTCAATATCCACACCCATTTGACTCTTAGGCAAATCGCGGATATGCCCCAAACTGGCAACAACTTTATAGTTGCGGCCCAAATATTTCTCAATTGTTTTAGCTTTGGAGGGCGATTCCACAATGACCAAATTCTTTCCCTTAGCCATAGATAAACTCCTCTCTATGTTGAATAAATGAAATCGTAAAACATCATATGCTATTAAATTCGCCTTTGTCAAATTTATCGGATGCTTACAAAACCAAAACAGTACACCTTTATGGATAATAGGTCAAATTAACCCGCAGGTCATTTGGTTCAGTAACAACCGCAGCGCCGGCCTTGATCAAGGCATTGGTACCTTGGGACGTGGGGGCAAATAAACTCCCAGGAATGGCTAACACATTCCGGTTATAATCCAAGGCCAAATTAGCCGTGATCAGACTGCCACTTTTTTGTTTAGCCTCCACCACTAAAAGGGCATGGCTCAACCCAGCAATGATGCGATTGCGCACTGGAAAATGAAACCGTCTGGGTAAGGTTCCGGCAGCGTATTCGCTTAGGAGTAGGCCCTTTTTTTGAATGGCACTTTGCAATGCGTTATTTTGAGGAGGGTAACAACAATCTAAGCCCGTGGCGATCACCGCCACCGTGGCCAGCTCAGTGTCTAAGGCAATTTGATGGGCGGCGCGATCAATACCTTGGGCTAACCCACTGATAATGCTCACGTCCCCGAGATCTTTTAAAACGTGTTTTAAAGCCGCGGTGCCATAAGTTGTGGCAAAGCGGGCCCCCACCACCCCCAAACAACTGCGTTGTAACAGTGTTAAATCCCCTTGATAAAATAAAACCGCTGGGGGATCATAAATTTCCCGCAGGCGGTTAGGGTAGGAATCGTCTAAAATGGTTAGGTAGTGGCCAGTAGCGTTATTGAACGCTACTTTTTGAGAAAGTGACGGATCTTTTAACTGCTGTTGTACCTGGGCTCGCTTTTGCGCCGGGATCTGGGCAATGGCCAGTAAATCCGCTAAATTCATGGGAAGTTGCTGCTTTTGTTCTAAGTATTGGGCCACCAATAACAATTGCCGATTATTAAAGGCCCCACTGAGTTTTAACTTGTATAAATAACGCGATTGCATCAAAAAACGCCTCCTGCATAATTTGCTTTTGTTAAAATTACGCAGAAAACGTTAAATTTATTTAAACTTAATTATTTTTCATATTGCCGCACCGGCGCAAAGCTGTGGCGGTGGATCGGTGTGGGCCCCAGTTGTTGCAAGCCCTGTAAATGCGCCGCCGTGCCGTAACCCATATTTTTACTAAAACCATAGCCAGGATAGACCGCATCATACATTTTCATAAGATCATCCCGTAGGACTTTGGCCACAATACTGGCGGCCGCAATGCTGACACTGCGGGCATCCCCATGGATCAACTTCTCTTGGGGAATGGCCGTGGGTACGTTCATGGCGTCCACCAATAAGCCGGCCGGTACCAGGGTCAAATTTGAAACTGCTTGACCCATGGCTTGGCGGGTGGCTTCATAAATATTAAAGTGGTCGATGGCTTGGTTATCCGCATAGCCGATGGCACAGCTGTAACACTCACTTAATATTTTAGTAAATAACGCTCGGCGCTGGGGATCGGTCAGTTGTTTGGAGTCATTGACCCCAATTAAATTAAAATCTGGGGCTAACACAATGGCACAGGTCACCACCGGCCCTGCTAAAGGCCCGCGACCCACCTCATCGACCCCGGCAACCAGCTGACCTTTGGCCCAATAACGTTGTTCCAACTGGCAGCGCTGGTTAAACGCTGCTTTTGCCTGGGCCAATTTAAGTTGGCGGCGGTGATATTGGACCAGTAATTGTTGCACCCCTTTGCGGGGATCAGCTTGTAAGGCCGCTAACTGCAAATCAGACAGCTGTCCGGCCGCCAAGCGTGCCCGCACTGTCGCGATGGTTTCAGTCATGCTGAACCGCCTCAGGAATTTGATCCAAGGTCAAGCGGCCAAAACGACCCTTGCGGACATCTAAAATAAACCGCGTCGAGAATTGATCATAATCTTCTTTTAACCCGTTTTTTTTCGTCAAGTACATCATCAAATCCGGATCACTTAATGTCAGGTCTTTGGCAGTAAGCTGATAGGCATCCAGCAAACGTTGGTCATAATACTGGCGCAGATAATTTAAACCAAATAACGCCACATCATCTTGGGCATAGAGGCTATCTTTGATCGACCCTAAAAGGGCAAGTTTCGTCCCCACGGTTTGATCTTCAAACTTCGGCCAAAGGATCCCGGGGGTATCCAATACTTCAAACTCAGCGTTGACCTTTAACCATTGTTGATTTTTAGTGACCCCGGGTCGATCACCAGTTTTGGCAATATTTTTTTGGACTAATCGATTTAAAATTGTTGACTTACCCACATTGGGAATACCAATACAGATCGCCCGGACCTTGGCCTGCTGCAGACCTTTGGCGTATTGGCGGGCAATTTTATCCTTTAAAACTTGCCGGACAATTTTATCAATTTGCGGCAAGCGGGATTTATGTTGGGCATCCAGGGCCAGACTAGCTGCCCCTTGTTGTTGAAAGTATTGTTGCCAAGCAGCTGTTGCCTTAGGATCAGCGAGATCAGCTTTGTTTAAAATAACAACTTTCGGCTTTTGTTCAATAATTTCAGCCAACATGGGATTTTGCGAGCTAGCCGGTACGCGGGCATCCACGATTTCTAACACGATATCTACTAATTTTAATTTTTCTTGAACCTGATTGCGAGCTTTGGCCATATGCCCGGGGAACCATTGAATTGCCATACTTACCTCCTACTGTGTTAAAACAGCAACTGCTTTTGCATACATGGGATCATTTTGGGAAATCTTTTGGGTCAAAGCATTCACTAAAGCATCCCCGGTGGCCGGGTCAACAACACCATTAGCCTGCAGGCCAGTCACCCCATTTTTGAGTTGATCATTTTGGAAATTAGTCACCGCCGTTTGCATACTTTGATCATAGACCCCATTTTCTTGATCCACGGGATAGCCCAAAGCATTTAAAATCTTTTGAATCGCCACGATAGATCGAGAACTTTGGTTTAATTGATAAGTCTTGCCGGTATCAAAGGTGCTTAAATAAGCATAATCTGGGTACTTCACCAATTGATTCGGCGTGACCCCTTTATGGTTGATCCAAGTCCCGTTTGGCTGCAGCCATTTAGCGGTGGTGATCTTCATTTCACTATTGCCCCCTAAGTCAGAGACCGTTTGAACCGTCCCTTTCCCATAGGATTGCGTCCCAATCACCTGAGCATTGGCGGATTGTTGCAGGGCACTGGCAAAGATCTCAGCCGCACTGGCGGAATCCCCATCCACTAAGACAACGGTCTTTTCTTTGACTTTAAAACCTTGATCATAGTCTTTGCTGGCCACATATTTCACTGGCTGAGCCCCTTTTTCTTGGGTCTGCATGATGGTTTGCCCGTTTTTCAAGAACATACTGGCCGTTTCAAGGGCTGTGGGTAAAGTACCCCCAGGGTTACCTCTTAAATCAATGACGAAGCGTTTAGCCCCCTTTTGACGCAGGGATTTAATCGTCTGTTTTAATTCTTTGCCGGTGGGCTCCGAAAAAGTCGTGATCTGAATATTACCTACAGTGGGGTTAGCTTGATCAATGGCCCCCGTCACCGTTTTAACGGGGATCTTAGCCCGGGTCAAAGTCAAAGTGAAGGCAGTACTCCCCCGCCGCAGGCCCAAAGTAACTTTGGTGCCGATTTTACCGCGGATCTTGGCCACGACTTTAGCCACAGTCAAGTTCTTGGCTGACTTGCCATCAATACTGACAATCAAGTCATCCGTTTTTAAACCAGCCTTGGTAGCGGGAGTGTTTTTAACAGGGGCATCCACAGCCACGTAATTACCCGCTTGTTTCACCGATGTCCCAATGCCGCCGAAGCTACCTGAGATCGTATTATTTAAATCTGTGGCATCTTGATTGGCCAAATACTCTGAAAAAGGATCGTTCAAACTAGCCACCATGCCATTAATGGCCCCATTGATCAGCTTGTTAGAATCGACGGGTTTATAGTAGTTGGCTTTGATGGTTTGATAAACGCCGGTAATTTTTGATAAACTGCCCCGACTTTGGTTTTGAGAAAAGCCCACATGGCCAATCATGGCTAAGCCCGCCACCAACGTTAAACCAACACCGGCGATAAACGCCACGATTCCCACAAAGATAGGCACAAAAAGCTGCCTTTTTTTAGATTGTCCAAGTTTTTGCTGCGTATGTTTTGCCACTAGTTCTACCTCGATTTTTAATTAAAGTTGATTCAATTCCTGATATTCCCGAAAAGCCAAATCGAATACGTCCATATTCGGCAGATAAGTGCCATTGAGTTCCAAATACTGGGCAATGTCATGATAGTCTTCTGACTGTTTGGGAAAAGCCTGATCTAAAAAAGCATTATTGGCAAAATTAGCCAGTTCGTCATGGCCGTTTGGGTTACGTTGGGTCATCAACCATTGATAAAAACTACGTTTCATGGAATACCTTCTTTACTTGACCGGGGGTAAAAAGACATTAAATTCAATTTTATCCTGTTTTAAATCAATCCGTTTAGCCGTGAATTGCATCCCGTTGGCTAACTTAAATTGATTCAATTTTAAATTGATCAATTGTTTATTAGCGTCCACCGCAACCCATTTTGGTAACTTGAAATTATGACTGATATAGCCCATCACAAAGGTCAAGGGCAGGTTTAACCGCCCCACCGCAATGGACCTGGCCTTTAATTGGACATTGCCATTTTCTAAAACATAAGGATCACAGGCCAAAGAGAACTCCACCGGTTGATTTAAAAAATACAGTTTTCCCGTGAGCACCGCATGCTTCTCCAGGGTGAAATTATACTTTACCGTTTCATTTTTCAATTGGTTGGCGAGATAATAATGGATAAAGCCATTAATTTGTTTTTTATTAAAGGTCACACTGAAAGACTCATTTTCAGTCGTTAACTTCGTTTGATTGTCTTGGGCGGGCATTGGGCTAAAGGCGCGAATGCTCACAAATGAAACGGCAAAAATGAGCAACAAAATTAATGTGACAAAGGCAATTTTCCAAGGATTATGCCCCTTGGTGGTTGGCGTACTTTTTGGTTTTGGTGTCAAGGTCTTAAAACTCCTACTTCTTTTGATATAGCCACAGTTGCTTATGATCTGCCATGACCTGATAAAGTTCAGTGGTCATTTTCTCATAGCCCACATGGTTGGGATGAAAATGATCTTTTTTATAAAGATATGGGTTTGTCAACTCCGGTTCCTTTTTAGAACTACTATTGCTGGCCGCCTGAGCTTGTTTGGTAGTGGCCACGGCTTTCAAACGCTTGGCCACCGCTTTTTTCGTTTTCGCATCCCCTTTGGTCAAAATAGCATCAACCGGCACGAAATAGCTGCGGTTTTGTAACTTCAAAGCCGCCTGGGTCCCGGCATTCCAACTATGAACGGCAACTTGCATCGTGGTCACCGTGGGCATCAGCACATAAAAGGGATTATAAAGCCCAATCACAAAAATTGGGACCTGGCCATTAACCGTACGAATCTTTTGAATGATCTGGGTCAAATTTTTACAAGCCGCCTGGGCCTTGGCGTCCACCGCCTGGGTAGTCACATGTAATGGGTCTTTAGAGATCACTTGCATGATATCATTGCCCCCCATGGTCATGACCACCGCATCTGCTTTTTGGACACTGGCACTAATTTTAGGATCGTTTAAAACCCGGTCTAAAATTTGAGCACTGGTATTCCCCCCCACGCCAAAATTGGCGGTGGTTACTTTTGTTTTAGGATATTTCTTCGTGATCGTTTTTTTCAACAAGCCCACATAGCCCTGATCCTTGGCCGAATCCCCAATACCTTGGGTCAAAGAATCGCCAATGGCCGTGATTTGCACCTGCTTTTTAGCAGCTGGTTTAACAGATTTCGTCGTCTTCTTAGCCGCTAGGGCCACATTAGGTTGCCCCCCAGGGACAGATACCAATAGGCTCCCCAGACAAAAAAGGCTAAGCAGCATCCCTAATAGCCAATATTTCTTCAAAAAATAACACCTACTTTATCAATTACTTCGTATAATACATCAACGCAAACGCGCCTGGACCGGCATGGGTAGCAATAATTGGGTCCGTTTCACGAATTAAGATCGGTACATTTGCAATCACTTGCCGGATCTTATCGGCCACTCTTTGGCTGATGGCTAGCCCAGCCGCATGGGAAATCCCAATGGCTTCAATGGGTGGCAAGGTCTTCATCTCAGCGATCACCTTGTCCACATAGCGCATGATCGTCTTCTCGCCACGGCCCTTGGCCACAGCATGTAATTTACCATCTTGTAATTCCAAGACAATTTTAATGTTCAACAAGCCACTGATCATGCCCGACACCCGACTTAAGCGACCGCCTTTGACCAGGTTGGTCAAATCCACCACACCCATGACCAGGCGGGTATGTTCTCGAACCTCTTTGACTTTGGCCAAAATAGCGGCCATGTCTGCGCCTTGTTGAGCCAATTTAGCTGCTTCGATCACTTGAAACGCCATGGCCCGGTCGGTAAATTGACTATCTACCACGGTGACGTTGGCCCGGGAAATTTCCCCAGCTTGCCGGGCGGCATTGACCGTTCCGCTGATAGCCTCAGTCATATGAATCGCCAATATTTGGCTGCCATCTGCTGCTAATTTATCAAATAAATCTAGAAATTTCCCCACTGAAGGTTGACTGGTCTTGGGCAGATTAGCTGCTTGGGCCATCATTGTCATAAAGTCTTTGCGGGTAATATCCACATCATCCACATAAGATTTTTGATCAATTTCAATTGTTAAAGGAATAACATTGACAGCGTACTTATCAATTTCTTCAGGGGTCAACTGCACTGAAGAGTCCGTTACAATTTTTACTTTTGCCATGAATTACACTCACTTTCGGCCAAAATATTGGGCCACTGATTTATGCCTTGCTTATAATACATCGTCAAAAGGCAGCTTTGGTGTTACTATAAAAATATGGTTCACTGATTAATTAGTATAACAAAGATTTACAGGTCCCGCACACTGTTTTACATAGGAGGAAACAACATATGCGTCAATCAATTTTTAACGAACGACCCCACCTTAGTAAAAAATATGAAATCACCAATGAAGTTTTAAACGCAGTTACCCACGGTTTGGCGGTTTTCTTAGCCATTACCGGTCTAGTTATTTTACTGCTGAAAGGTCTCAGAGAACATAGTACTTTAGCCATAGTTTCCTATGCCATTTATGGGGCCTCTATGATTATTTTATATCTGAGTTCCACACTTTTCCATAGCTTGATCTTCACCCGAGCCAAACATGTCTTTCAAATATTTGACCATAGCAGTATCTTTTTGCTGATTGCTGGCACTTATACCCCTTATTGTCTCCTGGCCATCCAGGGGACCTTTGGCTGGGTGTTATGCGGGGTCATTTGGCTCTTGGCCATTAGTGGTATCTTGTACAAAGTATTTCATGTGGGGGCCCACCGCGGCTTAGAGACGGGCCTTTATGTGCTCATGGGCTGGGGTGTGTTGATTGCCATGCATCCTTTATATTTGACCTTGGGCTGGCGGGGCTTATGGTTACTTATATTAGGCGGGGTCTCCTTTACCTTAGGCGCCGTGATTTACAGCATGCGGGCCATCCCTTTTATCCATGTGATCTGGCATTTATTTGTTATCCTGGGGTCCGCCTTGATGTATTTCTCCATTTTATTTTACATTTAACCCAATCACCCATTATAAAAAAGTATGATCCGAAAATGTTATTCGGACCATACTTTTTTTTAAATACGTTCGTAGATTTCAAACTTATGGGGCCAATCCGTATTGGTTGCCCCCGGCACTTCGGAAATCAACTTAAATTCTGACCAAGGTAATGGGGGCATATACGTATCCCCAGGCACCTCTTTTTGAATTCGGGTCACATAAAGTTGTTGAACCACATCGGCAAACAAGGCAAAAATCTGAGCCCCGCCAATGATAAATATCTGGGCGGTTGGCTGCGCTTTTGCATAGGCCAATACCCCTTGTTTGTCCTGGCAGTGAATGACATCAGCTGGCAGTTGCAGATCAAATTGGCGGCTTAGCACGATATTTTGCCGCTGAGGCAAGGGTTTACCCCCTAAACTGACAAAAGTTTGCCGTCCCATCACCACACAGTGATTGCGGGTGGTTTTTTTAAAGTACTGCAAATCATCGGAAATATGCCAGGGCATTTTACCCTTGGCGCCGATGACGTGATTGGTTGACTCCGCCCAAATAAATGCAAGCATAAAAGACCTCCTAAACGGCTACCGGCGCTTTAATGGCCGGGTAAGGGTCATAGTTTTCCAAGTGAATATCGCCCATCTCAAAATCAAAAATATCTTTTTTATCCGGATTTAAAATGAGTTGCGGCGCCGCTTTTGGCGTCCGGGTCAATTGTTCTTTGACCTGGTGTAAGTGATTTTTATAAATATGGGCATCCCCTAAGGTATGGACAAACTCCCCCACTTCTAAACCAGTGGCTTGGGCAATGAGATGGGTCAACAACGCATAACTGGCAATATTAAAGGGCACCCCTAAGAAAACATCCCCACTGCGTTGATACAGCTGACAAGAAAGCTTCCCATCAACCACATAAAATTGAAACATGGTATGACATGGTGGCAAGGCCATGTTAGGAATGTCCTCTGGATTCCACGCCGAGACGATCAAACGCCTAGAATCTGGCGTTTGTTTGATCATATCGATGACATTTTTAATTTGATCAATGGTTTGACCATTGCTAGTGTGCCAGTGGCGCCATTGACTGCCGTAAACATTGCCTAAATTTCCGAATTTTTCAGCAAAATCTGGCTCGGCTAAAATACGGGCATCAAAGGCCTGCATTTGTGCATCATACAGCTTCTTAAAAGCGGGGTCCGTGGTGGCCCGATGGCCAAAGTCCGTCATATCAGGGCCTTGATAAGCAGCACTAGTTACGTAGTTTTTAAACGCCCACTCATCCCAAATATGATTCTTATGCTGCAGCAGGAAACGAATATTGGTATCACCCTTTAAAAACCACAGCAATTCACTTTTGATCAAACCAAAGGGTACTTTCTTAGTGGTCAACAAAGGAAACCCAGCTTGTAAATCAAACCGCATCTGGTAGCCAAAAATGCTATAAGTTCCCGTATTAGTCCGATCATCTTTATAGTGGCCTTGGTTTAAAATCGTTCGCTCTAACGCTAAATATGCATCCTCTAACATCAACCTGCTCCTCACTTAGGCAAATTCGCTGAGATAGGCCCAGCGATCCATCTTTTGATCCACTGTTTGATTCAAGTGGTCGATTTGTTGCTGTAAATCCGCTAGTTTTTGGTAATCCGTCCCCGGTACCGTGGTCATTTCGGCCTTAAGTTGTTGGATCTGTTGATCCAATTGCTCTAACTGGTCTTCGATCCCAGCGTATTCTTTTTGCTCATTATACGTTAATTTCTGCTTTTTTGCAGTTTTTTTACTTTCTTCAGGCGCCTCTTTGGTTGCTGGCGTGGGTTTTGACTTGGCCTTTTGTACCCCGTTGCTGGCTGCTTGGGCCTTTAGATAATCACTCAAGCGCCCTTGATAGCGGGTGATGGCCCCAGAGCCATTAAAAATCAGCAGCTGATCGGTGACTTGATCTAAGAAATAGCGATCATGGCTCACGGTGATCACGGTGCCGTTAAAGTCGGCGAGATAATTCTCTAAAACAGTTAAAGTCTGAACATCAAAATCATTGGTAGGTTCGTCTAACAATAAAACGTTTGGTTCAGCCATCAATAGTTTTAATAAATAAAGTCGGCGCAATTCACCGCCGGACAGTCGTTCAATTAACGTGCCATGCATGAAGCGGGGAAATAAAAATTCCTCCAACAATTGAGTCACGCTGATCTGGGTGCCACTTTTACTCGTGACACTTTCACCCACATCTTCTAAATACTTAATGACCCGTTTACTAGGATCAATGGGTTCGGTAATTTGGGTGTAATAAGCCATTTTCACCGTTTCACCGATGGTCAAGACCCCGGTATCTAAAGGCACCTTGCCCGCGATGACGTTTAACAAGCTACTCTTCCCCGCCCCATTGACCCCGGTGATACCTATGCGATCGCCGGCTTGCACTAATAAATTAAAGTCCTTTAAAATCACTTTATCATCAAAGGTCAAATTGGCATCTTTTAATTCGATCACTTTTTTGCCTAAGCGCTGTTCGCCAATGTTAATACTCACGTCCTCATTACCGCCATCGGTAGGTAAATTGGCCTTTAAATCCTTGAAGCGCTCAATACGGGCTTGCTGTTTGGTGGTCCGGGCTTTGGCGCCAGCGTGCATCCAAGCCAATTCTTGTTTATAAAGCTGTTTTTGTTTATGGGCCTGGGCAGCGTCAACTTCATCTTGATGGGCTTTTTGGGTCACATAGGCCTCATAATTGCCGGGAAAAATCGACAAACGGCCAGCATCAAGTTCAAAAATTTGATTGGTAACGGCGTCTAAGAAATAACGATCATGGGTCACCACTAATAAAGCGCCCCGATAACTTTGCAAATACTTCTCCAGCCAAGCGATGCTGTCAAAGTCCAAGTGGTTGGTGGGTTCGTCTAAAATCAATAAATCCCCCTTATCTAACAGGGCCTGGGCTAAGGCCACCCGTTTGACCTGACCCCCGGATAATTGGGCCGTGGGTTGATTAAAATCCGTAATATGCAAACCCGTTAAAATTGTCTTCAATTCTGTATCAATTTGCCAGGCATCTAAGCGATTCATGTCGTTTTCTGCTTGGAAGAACTGATCTTGAATTTTCTGATCATTGGGCGCTAAACTATAGGCTTTTAAAATCCGTTCATACGTCCGAATGGCTTCAAATTCTGGCCCTTCCCCCCTTAAGGCAGCCTCTAAAACGGTCACATTGGGCAATTGATTATCTTGACGCAAATAAGATACCTTATATTGATTGGGCGTTTCAATGACCCCGCTGTCAGGTTTTTCTAAACCGGCGATAGTATTTAATAAGGTGGTCTTACCGGTCCCGTTTAAACCGATCAAGCCAATTTTATCAGCATCATGGATCAAAAAATTTATTTTGTTAAAAAGGACCTTTTCACCATAAGAACGGCTCAGGTCCGTGGCAGTCAATGTCTGCAAAAGAATACCTCTTTTTCTAATAAACTCGAATAACGAACTGTCTCTATCTTATAGAATTCGCCCGGCCAGTGCAAGGCCAAACCCACCGTACCAAAAAAAGCCGTGCGCCCCAAAATGCGGGCCACGGCTTCATAAGTATCGGATTAGGCGTCTGGATATTGATCAAAAACGGTCTTATCTTGATCAATGACAATGTATAAATGACCATTCTTCTTAGAAATATAACTGGTTTGATAAATATTATCTAAACCGGAAATATCTTTATTTTTGAATGGGAAATAAATTTCAGCATCTTCTTGGTCATCTTCAAAAATCAATGAGCAGCGCTCAATATCTTGATATTTCGTAGCCCGACCAAACATCCCCATCTCTAGAGAACCCGTATTGATGTCGTCCGTGCTGGCGTGATCTGCCTCCGGGTTAATATCAGCTTTGAAACTCTTGCAGGGATGAATTTCTTGCATGCGGCCACCTTTGATACGGCCGTAGCTAGTAGTGACCCGGGAAATCCACAGATCGGTAAATTCGTCGTGGTTGATAACCCATTGGTCCCCATTGCGAAAATAAAACTTCAACTCTTTAAAGACATGATCTTGATCCATAACAGTCATCCTTTCTGAATATGCTTACATTGCTATTTTAACACATTTTCTACCGAGATAACTAACAACTCATTTCCCAAGGGCTGCCAATAAAGCTTGGGGTTCATTGGCAATTGTGCCAGCGAGGACTTGCTTTTGTAAGTGCTGCAATTGTTGGCCCAGCACTGGGCCGGGTTTAACACCCGCTGCCATCAGATCCCGGCCATTGACGGCCAGATCCTGGGGGCTTTTCAAAGGTAGGGCGGCATATTGTTGCTGCAAAGCCTGAACTCGGGCAGGTTGAATCTGGCCGACCATCTGCAAAACATGGCCCGCATCTGCTAAAGCTAGCGCACCAGCTTGATACAGGGCCCAATTTAACGCCTGATCGGACAAAGCCAGCAATTGCCTGCCCAACGTTAAAGCCGTCGTGCTAGCCGTGATCACATCATTGGCGGACTTCCAAGCTTTTAGCACTTGTTGTAACTGATCAGGTGTCCACTGCATTTGCCAAGCCAATAACAGCCAAACCTGTGCCTCATTTACACAGACACCAGTAGCCTTGAGAATCGCCGTTAAGGCCTGCTGTTGGTGTGCAAGCCCCGGGGTAGCTGCATACAACTGAGTGGAGATAAAATCGGCTAGGCCCACTGCCCAGTGGGGGCTCAACATCATCTTGATAAACTCACTGTGAATTCGTTCCATGGCAATCTTGGTCAATAACCGATGGTTTTCCTGAATGGCCGCGCGGGTTTTAGGTGCCAATTTAAAATTCAATTGGGCCTCAAACCGCACTGCCCGCATCATGCGCAGGGCATCTTCATGAAAACGCTCATGGGCATCTCCAACCGCCTTGAGCCGCTTAGCCTTTAGATCCGCCAAACCATCAAATAAATCGATGATCTGACCATCAGCCGTCATGGCCAGGGCGTTGACGGTGAAGTCCCGGCGTTTAAGATCTTCTTTTAAAGACCGGACAAAAGTCACGGAATCAGGCCGGCGAAAGTCTTGATACGTTGACTCAGTTCGAAAGGTCGTCACTTCATAACCCGCCCCATGATCCAAGACCGTCACGGTACCATGCTTGATCCCCGTATCCACTGTTTTTTTAAACAAAGCTTTCACTTCCGCCGGATAAGCACTGGTGGCGATATCCACATCATGAATGGGACGTTTTAACAGGGCATCTCGAACAGCACCCCCCACAAAATAAGCCTCAAAACCGGCTGCTTCAATGGTTTGTAGTAGCGGCTTGCCCGCCACAAAATCCGGTGCCAGTTCAACTAATCTCATAACACGTTTTCCAAACCGATCAATAATTGAGTTTGGGCTTGGACTTTACGAATAGCCACAGCCACGCCGGTCATAAATGAAGACCGATCGTAGGAATCTTGGCGAATGGTCAAGCCTTCACCAACACCGCCAAACAGCACTTCCTGATGGGCAAGCAGCCCCGGTAAGCGGACAGCATGAATGCGCATCCCCTGATAATCGCCACCCCGAACGCCGGCTAAAGATTCTTTAGGGTCAACTGGCCCTTGTTGCTTGGGTTGCCGAACTTCGGCCATCAGCTCAGCCGTCCGCAAAGCTGTGCCGCTGGGAGCATCTTGTTTGTCATCATGGTGTAATTCAATAATTTCCACATCTGGGAAGTATTTAACCGCTTCTTGGGCAAACTTCATCATCAATACCGCACTTAACGCAAAGTTAGGGACGATCAAGCCCCCCATTTTGGCTTGTTGGGCTGTTGTGACTAAGGTTTTGGTGGCTTCATCAGATAACCCGGTGGTGCCAACGACGGGATAAATATGGTGGGTCAAGCAAAACTGAACATTATCAAATACCGCATCAGGTGTGGTGAAGTCTACCCACACATCGGCTTTGGCTTGCAGTGTTGCCTGGCGATCGGTAAAGGCTGGAATACCCTCAGCTGCTTTTAGCTGGAGTTGTTGCCCTAAACTTTGATCAGCTGCTCCTCTAGGATCAAAACCACCGACCAATTCAAATTCATCTGAATGGGCCAAAACCATTTCACACGTCGTTGAGCCCATGCGACCCTTAAAACCTGCAACGATTACCCGAATTTTTGCCATATAAAACCCTCCAAAAATAGTTTATAGTTGTTGTTCGTCTTCTAATTCATTTAATAATTCCTGACGTTCAAAGTCGTCAGGTACTAGTTTAACATAATTTTTCAAGGCTAAAATTGCTTCTTGCACCAGACCCATTTCTTGGAAAAAAGCAATTAGATCCTTTAAGAATTCTGGATCGGTCTTTAAACTGTTATAGGCCAGCAAATAATTTTCTTTAGCCCCATCATAATCCTCTAAAGCCGCTTGGGCCTGGGCTAAATTCCACAACATTTGCGGATCTTGTTGATCAGACATATGGGCGCTTAATAAGTCTTCGACCGCTTGATAGTGATGCTGTTTGAGATAAAGATTACTTAGCGCTAAAACCGCCGTTTGATTATCGGGATTGATCGCCAATAACTTTTGTAAATACTTCTGGGCGGTTTTTTCTTGATTGAGCTTGGTGGCCAGATCAAAGCCCCGCTGGTAAAGGACCTCATTATATTCGTCGTGGGCGATCCCGGTTTGTACCGTCAACAAAGCCCCTGGTAAGTCCCCAAGTTTCTCCTGGGCGGTGGCTAAATAAGGATACAAGGACGTATAGTCGGGGTCAGCTTGGGCGATTTGTTGCAAACTGTCAATCGCTTTTTGATAGTCTTTGAGCTGCAAATATAAAAAACCTAATTGAAAATTAGTGTCTTTATCTAAAGCTTCTGCTGGCAATTGCTCATAAGCGGCCACAGCGTCTTCATAAGCCCCCATGCCCGCTAAACTAGCCCCTAGACGTTGTTGGATCAAAACCCCGGCAAATTGGTCCTCATCATGGGCTAATAGCTTTTGATATTGGGGCACAGCCTCTTCATACCGGCCTAAACTCAAATATAATTCCCCCAGGCCAAACCAAATCGCTGGCTCATCGGGGGCAAGTTGTTGGGCCTGATTTAATTTAGCTTCACTGACTTCCGGCATCCCCAGGGTTTGATAAACGTCCGCTTGGGTCAACAGACTTTCAACATAAGCCGCTGAAGTTGGTTTGATACTTTGCAAATAATTTAAGGCTTTATCAGCTTGATCATTACTCACGGCAATATCGGCTAAGACGGTTTTTAAGTCATCTTCATTAGGATAGGCTTTTAATAATTTCAAGTAGATCCGCTGGGCCTGTTGTAAAAAGCCCAAGGCATACAACTCTTCGCCAAGACTATATAAGGTATCATCATCATCGTGGCGTAAAGCCTGGGTAAATAACGCATTGGCCCGGGTCAAATCACTGTCATTCAATGCCTGTAGCATTTGTTCACTATAACTCATGGCTAAAACCTCCATTTTCAGCTGGGATCACCGAACATTTAGATTGGCAAATAAAGAAAAGAAGCTAAGACAATTTGCCTCAGCTCCCCTTTATCATTCCATTATTTAACGGAATCCTTTAATGCTTTACCTGGTTTAAATGCAGGTACTTTGCTTGCTGGAATTTGGATTTCTTCGCCAGTTTGTGGGTTACGACCTTTACGGGCAGCACGTTGACGAACTTCGAAGTTCCCAAAACCGATCAATTGAACCTTATCACCTTTGGATAAAGATTCTTGAATTGAACTAAATACAGCATCAACAGCAGCAGTTGCGTCTTTCTTAGTTAAACCAGTTTCAGCAGCAACGCTATCGATCAATTCAGCCTTATTTGCCATGTTCGGATTCACCTCCTGGAATAAGATGCACAAGTCATCCAAAGTATCATTTCTGAGTGGTCCAAAAATGATGAACAATGGCGATGACGATCACCATTTCACATCTAAACTTATCATACGAATGCTGTCATAGCAAGGTTTTTCTCGCAAATGCCCGTTTTTTTATGCTTTATTTTAAATTTTTCCAAAGATTAGGTGCTAAAGGCCGCAAAAACGCGACTATTTGCGCTTTCTAGGGATAATTTTAATCGGTGTCCCGGTAAAATCAAAGGTGGATCGTAATTGATTGATCAAGAAGCGTTGGTAAGAAAAATGCAACAATTCCGGATCATTGACAAAGACCACAAACGTTGGTGGTTTAATGGCCACTTGGGTCATGTAATAAACCCGCAGACGATGCCCCCGAACATTGGGCGTTGGAGTCAGGGCCATGGCATCTAGCAAGACGTCATTTAAGGTTGCCGATTGGATGCGGCGAACTTGGTTTTCATGAACGGTTTTAACTAATTCTGGTAAATTCATCAGCCGCTGTTTCGTAATAGCAGAAACAAAGACGATGGGGGCATAATCCAAATATTGGAATTCGGTGCGGATCTGATTTTCAAAATCCTGCATGGTGTGGTTATCCTTCTCTAAGGTATCCCATTTGTTCACCACGATCACGATCCCGCGCCCTGCCTCATGGGCATAACCGGCGATTTTTTTATCTTGTTCGCGAATACCTTCCTCGGCATTTAAAACTACCAAGACCACATCAGAACGATCAATGGCCCGCATAGCTCGCATCACCGCATAACGTTCGGTATTTTCATAGACCTTGCCCCGCTTCCGGATCCCGGCGGTATCGATCATGGCATATTCTTGCCCATCAGGGGCAGTAAACTTGGTATCGATGGCATCTCTAGTGGTCCCTTCAATACTTGAGACAATCACCCGATTATCCCCTAAAATGGCATTCACTAAAGATGACTTGCCCACATTGGGCCGGCCAATCAAGCTAAAGCGAATGGCATCATCGACTTCATCAGTAGTAGTCTCTGGAAATTTAGAAATGACCACATCTAATAAATCCCCTAACCCAGTGCCTTGGGAACCAGAAATTGGCATGGGTTCCCCAAAACCTAAAGCATAGAAGTCATAAATATCTTGACGCTGTTCGGGATTATCCGCCTTATTCACCGCCAAAATAACCGGTTTATCGGAACGATATAAAATCTGCGCGACTTTTTCATCTGCATTGGTCAAACCTTCTTGAACACTTACCAAGAAGATAATCACATCTGCTTCGTCAATGGCGATTTCGGCTTGTTCTTGAATTTGTTTGACAAAGGGTGCATCACCAATATCGATCCCCCCGGTATCAATCAACGCAAACTCATGGGCTAGCCATTGGCCTCTTGCATAAATCCGATCCCGAGTCACCCCAGGAATATCTTCAACGATGGAAATACGGTCGCCCGCGATTCGATTAAAAATTGTAGATTTACCGACATTAGGACGGCCAACAATTGCAACAGTTGGTAAAGCCATCGTATCACCTCTCTTCACTTATTTAACTACATTTTTCAATGGCATGCAAAAACAAAACTAAGAGGGCGATTCAAAACGACTGTTTTGACCCACCCTCTCAAATTAATCATATTCAGTTTTATCAGCTAATGATTAATCTTTATCGTCAGTGTTGCCAGCGCTCTTCCGCAAAGCATCACCGACCATGTCGCCAATACTGAAACCAGTATCTTCGTCATCATTTTGGCTGATATTCACGTTCTTTTTAGGTGCTGGTTTAGCAGCCCGTTTTGGTGCAGCCTTTTGAACGTCTTCAGGTTCTGGTTCTTCTAAGGCCTTAATAGACAATGCCAAACGATGTTGGGCAGCATCTACGCTTAATACTTTGACCTTCACATCTTGGCCTTGTTTCAAAACATCATTAGGTGTTGCAATGTGTTTATGAGAAATTTGGGAAATATGAACCAAGCCTTCAACCCCTGGGAATACTTCCACAAAAGCCCCAAAGGTAGTCAAACGCCGGACAGTCCCATCTAAGATAGCGCCAACTGGTGCTTTTTCTTCAATGTTAGTCCATGGTTCTGGCAAGGTTGCTTTGATGGAAAGGGAGATCCGATCTCTTTCAGGATCCACGTTTAAGACCTTCACTTTGACTTCTTGGCCAACCTTTAATACATCAGAAGGTTGATCCACATGGTCATAAGAAATTTCAGAAACGTGGACTAAACCGTCAACGCCACCTAAGTCCACAAAGGCACCAAAGTTCGTTAAACGAGCAACTTTACCTTCAACTTCATCCCCTGGTGTTAACTTAGCCATAATTTCCTCACGATGCGCTTCTTTTTCTTTTTGAACAAGCGCTCTGTGGGATAAAATTAAGCGGTTTTCACTAGGTTCAATTTCCATAATTTTTAATTCAAGGGATTTGCCCTTGTATTCGTTTAAATCTTCAACGTAATGGTCTTCGACCATTGACGCTGGGATAAAACCACGAACACCGGCATCAACAACTAAGCCACCTTTAACAACATTGGTAACTGTGGCTGTAATCGTTTTCCCGTCTTTATATTCTTGTTCAATATCAGCCCAAACTTTACGTGCTTCTAAGCGACGTTTAGACAATAAATAACTGCCATTTTCTTTATCTTTGCCGATAGAAGAAATAACAACTAAGTCTAATTTATCGCCAACTTTAGCTTGGTCCTGAATGTTGGCACTGGTATCAGCTGTCAATTCCTTTAATGGCACGACACCTTCAACACCTGTACCTTCAATACCTACAATTAATTGGTTGTCATCAATGGCTAGTACTTCGCCGACGACGACATCGCCAACTTTGACTTCATGGACACTGTTTAAGGCATCCTCCATCAATTCCTGATTATCGTTCGTGTTTGCATCTTTACTCATAACTAAAATCCTCCTTGCGACTCACTACGTTACTATTTTACTTGAAAACTGTGTATTTTACCAGAAAAAAGATTAAAAAGTAATAATCATTTCATTTTTTGCCGAATAATCGTCAAAATTTTCTGGGTAACTTGTTCAATATTCAAGTTAGAAGTATCGACGAGAACCGCGTCAGGAGCCTGTTTGAGTGGGGAAATCTGTCGGTGACTATCCTTATAATCCCGTAATTCAATGTCTTTTTTTATTTCTGCTAAACTGCTGGTCATACCCTTTTGCGTATTTTCTAAATAACGCCGTTGGGCACGTTGGGCCACACTGGCCGTCATAAATATCTTAACGTCTGCATCTGGCAAGACGGTGGTCCCAATATCACGGCCATCCATGACAATATCCTTGGCGGCGGCAATTTTGCGCTGTTGGGCCACTAGTGTTTGGCGTACTGCTGGTAAAGCGGCAACCTGGGAAACCGCCCCGGTAACTTGTTCAGACCGGATAGGACCAGTAATATCGACCCCATTTAAAAATACCAGTTGCGTGTTGTCTGGGCCTGGTTGGAAATCGATTTTGGCCTGGGCTAATCGTTCTGAAATACTAGGGGCGTCCGTTAAAGCCAACCCCTGTTCAAGGGCCAAGTAAGTGGCCGCCCGGTACATGGCACCAGTATCTAGATAAGTATAATGTAAAGCTTGGGCAACTTTTTTAGAAATCGTACTTTTCCCTGCGGATGCCGGCCCGTCAATGGCAATTTTCAAAATTTAATCTTCCTATTCTTAAGTAAAATATAATTGTTTTGGATTAACGCACCCTTAATTGCTGTCCGGGTACAATCGTTGCCCCTTGGCTCAAGCCATTTAACCGATATAACTGCGCTAAGGTAATGCCATTATTCACTGCGATCCGATAAGGGTTTTGTCCCGCTTGCACGGTCACATAACCGCTGGTACTTTGGGTGGTGTTTTGGTTTTGGCCTTGGCCTTGAGTGGTTGCTGACGTCGTTGCTTGTTGGGTTGTATTGGTTGTACCTTGGTTAGCCGTGGTGGTTTGTTCTGTACCTTGGGTGGCCGTTGTGCTTTGACTAGGTGTTGGCGTCTGTTCATTGGCAGCCGCTGTATTGGCGGCTTCATTGGCATTTTCAGCCTGTTGTTTTTCAGCGGTAGCCTTTGATTTTGCTAAGGCTGTCTTCTTATCAGCACTAGCCTGCTTCGCACTGGCACTTTTAGCCGCAGCAATACTTTGACTTTTGGCGGCAGCCTTTGATTTAGACTTTGAAGCAGCTTGGGATTTTTTTGAAGAGCTCACAACGATCTTATTGTCGCTATTGGATGATTGCACGGACTTATTGGAATTGACGATAGCATAGCAAACTGGAATTGCCATGACCACCAATAATAAGATCGTTAAGCCCACAATGAAGAAAGTATTGTTCTTTTCTTTCTTTTTATGTTCCACCCGGGATAAACTGTCTTCTTCACTACTAAACTGTTTATTCCAAGGCCCATCATCTGTTTGGTCCGCCGCTGTATTTGGCGTTTGATCCGAGCTGTCTTTTGGGGCATCGGTGGCCGGCGTAGCATTTGCAGCAGGCGCTTTTTCTTGTGAATTATTTTGATCAGCCGTGTTCTTTTCAGCAGCGGCCTTTGATTGTGTTAAATCTTCATCATTTTGATGCTTGTTATCTTCACTCATGGATGGCCCTCCTCTAATTCTTCTCGTTTAATTGTATCATATCAATTTTTAAGTAATTCTAAAATTATTCCAAAATATGCCTTAAGATTTGCGGCCATTTTCGCGGTTGGCCCCCTAAAGCCGTTTGATTGCTCCCAGACTGTTGGTCCACATACAGGCCGATTTGTTTTAAACGCATTAGTGGCTGCTGGTCAAACCCCTGGTAACAACACTTTTCATCATGGGGTCGGGTCAATTCATCCCCAAAGTGCGCCAATAATAGTTGCCGCCGGCAGGCTTGACTTTGAATGAATTGATTAAAGGCTGTTAATTCTTGCTGCTTTTCAACGAGTTTATGCTGCAACAGTTCTTGAACCTGGCCTTGATCAAAACCGTTTTGCTGATAAGCCTGTAATAACTCAAAAGCCGCATCCCCCGTATTGGCAAACTTGTTGGGTTGTTGATAAAATAATTTGATCATGGTGGCATCCGGCAGTCCCATGTGCAACAAAGCTAACTGCCGTTGATAGTCAGCCGGACTGTTGAACCCAATGGCAATGCTTTGTTGGCCATCGCGGCCGGCGCGGCCAATTTCTTGGAGATAACTTTCAAAATTAGTGGGCAAATGATAGTGTATCACAAAGCGAATATCTTTTTTATTGATACCCATGCCAAAAGCATTCGTGGCACAGATTACTTGCAATTGGTGGGTCATGAAACGTTGCTGGATCAAATAGCGGTCTTTGCTGGCCAAGGCCCCATGGTAATAAGCCGTCGGAATGCCTAATTCTTGTTGGATAAGTTGGGCCATGGCTTGAGCCTTTTGGCGACTGGCAAAATAAATAATGCCTGGTAATTGCAGGTGGGGCAGCAATACCTTTAGCTGATCAATTTTAGCTTGATCGTCAGCACACTGGATCACATCTAAGAAAATATTTGCCCGATCCACACTGAAACTCACTTTTTGCGTGGTGGCACTGACCCCTAGTTTTTCTAAAATATCTTGTTGCACCCGTTGTGTCGCCGTCGCTGTCAGCATCAATGTACTTTTAGGCCGTAATTTCGCCCGGATCGCACCTAACTGCAGATAACTGGGACGAAAATCCACCCCCCACTGGGAAATACAATGGGCCTCGTCAATGACTAGCAACTGCACGCCAATTTGTTGCAACCGGGCCAAGACATCCCGGCGGCCTAACGTCTCTGGGGCGATCAATAAAAATAAGTACTGACTCAAGTTGCTTAAAATCGCCTGTTGTTCTACCATATTCAAAGTGGAATTCAGGCTGATGACCCGCTTTTCGCCTTGTAGATTCAATTGGATCACCTGATCTTGCATCAATGAGATCAATGGGGACACCACCACCGTCAAGCCCCCTTGAATATAAGTGGGCAATTGATAACACAGGGACTTGCCGCTGCCGGTGGGCAAGATCCCCAGCACATTTTGCCGCGCTAACACCCCCTGGATGATCTGAAGTTGGCCAGGTCGAAAATGATCATAGCCAAATTTGGCTTTTAATACCGTTTTAATTTGAGTGTTCATGACTACTCATCTCCTGAATTTCGGCGACCCGGATCTTGAAATAATCTGTGGGTGGCAAGTCATCTTGTTGTTGTAACTGTTTGAAATCAAATCCTGGCACCAATAAAGCCACTTCTAAAATATGTTCCCGAATGGTGCTGTCTTTTAAGCGCCGGGTGTAACCGATTCTCTTTAACGACTGGCCGGCCATAAAAGCTTGGTAGGTCAAGTTCGCACTGTAACTTAAAATCGGCTGGACCCACTGATTAGGCACTAAGAGTTGGCTTAATAGGGGGAAATCTTGGGGCTGTTGTCCTACAGCTTGCAATAACCGCGCCAGGGCGTCTAATTGGACCAGCTGTTGGGAATAAAGGCTCAGGGGCGTTTTTTCGGCTAATTCGCTTTGCTGAAAGCCAAATTGGTAGCCCTGAAAGTTTTGGGCCACGAAATCGGCTTGATCGACTGGCAGAGCGGCCAGCCACAAGGTTAGCTCTTGGCTGAGCTGTTGGGGTAATTGGGGGTAATTTTTAACCTGCAAAAACCATTGCCGGACCCGCTGCTGCAATAAATAATTCGTTGTACTGGGAATGTAACGTTTTTGCTGATGGTGATATTCGGAGATCACTTGAATGGCTAAATATAATAACGCTAAGCCTTGCTGTCCCTGGGGTAATCTGAGGCCTTGATAATACTGTGGGGTAAAAATAGCTTGTTGGTGGGCTTGGCGATAGTGCGCACCAGCTGGCGTCAGGTAAAAACTATCCGCCACTGCGCCAGGCGTTATAAAATCAGCTTTTAATAAAGCTTGCAAGCACTTTTGAAACGTACTTAAACTTAACCTGGGCCAGGAATGAAAATAAACTAAGTAATGATTTTTTTTAGCCGCTAACAGATTTGAAATGGTCTTTTTGCCCACCAGACCATAGTAGATAGCTTTATAACGTTGAGGCTGATCTGAAAAAAATCGGATCAAATCAATGGCTTCCATAAATAAACCGCACTTTCCACATCATGAAGGAGTAAGAAAATTGTATACAAAAGTTGAACAAATTGATTGCATCGCTTGTGGCATTTGCCAGTTAAAGGCTCCAGAAATTTTTGACTATCAACCAGACGGCATCGCCTTTTGTAAGCTGGATAATAATCAAGGCCAACAAGTTCTGCCAAGTGAGCTTTTACCCCAGTTTAAACTAGCTTACCAGCAATGCCCCACCGGCGCCATTAAACGCCGCACCAAGCCCTTTTAAAGTGGCATAAAAATAAGGTGTGCAATTAGCTGCACACCCTTTAAGGTCATTCTTAAATGCCACGTCATCCAGATGGATTAGTGTTTAAAAGAGGCCGCCTGTGCTTTAACCCATGGCATCATTCTAACATAGACCACACTGAATACGGCACTAATTAAGGCACCTTTAATTAAATTAAAAGGTACGACTGCGATCAAGACGTACTTGATCAACGGCATGCCCACACTCATCCCCAACAATTGCATGTAAAGCGGCGTGATGATCACGAGGTTTAAAAAGCCCATGACCAGTGCCAATACGATCGTTGCTAAAGTTGAGGCTAAAGCTTGCCGGCCAGCGCCGCTGTGTTTACGCAAAACATAATACATTGGCAGTAAAAAGACTGTCGACGCGATAAAACTAGCCGTATCGCCAATTAGACTCGGTAAATTTCCGCCGCTGGTGAGAAAATGCAGCAGTGAGCGCACAAAGGCAATGGCGATCCCCCCCGTTGGCCCATAAATAAAGGTGCCGATCAATACCACTAAATCACTGAGATCGGCCTTTAAGAACCCAAATGCCGGCATGATGGGAAAGGCGAAAAACATCACGATGTAAGCAATCGCTGACATCATTGCGATACTGACTAATCTTTTAACTTTGGTATTTTGCATAATTCCAAGACCCCCGTCCAAATTTTTTGTAAGGAATGAACGGTCGCCTTCAGTCTAAAAAAGCCCATACACCGATAAATTCAGGGTATGAGCTACATTTGATTTAGACATCAAAAATACGCTCTATCTTCTTCCATCTAGACTTTAACTATCGGTCTTGGATTTGCACCAAGTCAGCCGCACAATGCGGGTCGCGGACTATCACCGCCGGTCGGGAATCACACCCTGCCCTGAAGACGAACTGTTATTCAATTACAGTCTTAATGTACCAAAAAAAAATATAAAAAGCAAGCGTTTTGGCTAAAAAATGTAAGCGATTTCCCAGCCGCTAGTTTCAGTTGCCCTTACCGAACCTTTTTAGGATCATTCCCCTGGGCTTGTGTTCTCAGCATTTCAACTTCTTGATGGGTCAAAGGTCGGTGTTGACCAGCTGTTAGCCCCGTCAGGTCTAAAAAGCCAAAAGATTCCCGGGCTAATTTGATCACTTTGCTGCCCACGGCTTCAAACATCTTCTTGACCTGATGGTTCATGCCTTCGTGGATGGTGATTTTGACAATGGCGGTGTCTTTTTGCCGATCGCTGGAAATAATGCTGACCTTGGCGTGGGAAGTTTTGCGCTTATCGATGTATACCCCTTTACGCAATTGGATCTGCGCTTGGATATCCGGGATTTTAGCCACCTTGGCAATATAAGTCTTATCCACTTCATAACGCGGATGCATCAATAAATTAGCCAACTGACCATCATTGGTCATGATCAATAGACCTGACGTGTCGTAGTCTAAGCGGCCCACTGGGTAAACTCTTTGGGGAATGTCCGCAAAGAAATCACTCACGGTTTTACGGCCCTTGTCATCGGTGACGGCACTAATGACACCCCGGGGTTTATAAAGTAAAAAATAAACCCGCTTTTCCCGTTCGATGGGCAGGCCATCCACGCTGACTTCATCGCCAGGCCCCACCTTGACACCTAATTCTTTGATCACTTTATCATTGACTTTGACCCGGCCGCTTTGAATCAAAGCCTCTGCTTTCCGTCTTGAAGTCACCCCAGCATTGGCGATGACTTTTTGGAGTCGTTCTTCACTCATTTATTTACCTGACTTTCTTGGGTACTGTCTGTATCGTTGGTGTTAGTATTTAATGCTGCTTGAAATTGACTATAAAATAAATCAACTTGATTCTTTTCTTGGGTAGCCTGCGTGTTTTCAGCCAACTCTGGGAGTTGGGTTAAGTCGCTGAGCCCAAAATAATCTAAAAAATAAGCACTGGTGGCATATAAAATTGGTCGACCGGCTACTTCTTTGCGGCCAGCTTCTGTTAATAATTGGCGGGCAATTAACGTCTGTAACGCCCCAGAACTATTGACCCCCCGCAAAGCATCGATCTCAATTCTTGTAATGGGTTGTTGATAAGCCACAATGGCCAATACCTCTAAAGCAGCCTGGCTTAAGTGATGGCCCACATTGCCGGCCAAGAAAGTCTGAATCGCCTTAATATACTGGGGCTTAGTGGCTAATTTAATAGTTTGCCCATATTCAATGATTGCTAAGCCGCTATCTGGATCAGCAGCAAGTTTGGCTTGTAATTTGCCCAAGGACTGGCGTACCGGCGCGGCATCTAATTCTAACGCCTGGGCCAAAACACCAATACTGGTCCCATCATCACCCGCAGCATATAATAGTGCTTGGATCGCTGCCATATAATTCATGCTAAGCCTCCAATCGACGTACCAGTAAATCGTCTTGATAGTTATTTTGTTGACAGTCGATCCGGCCATTTTTAGCCAATTCCAGTACCGCCAAAAAGGTGGTGACCGTGTCATCTAAAGCTTGATAGCGATCCTTGGGATGGGCTATCAATAAACTTGAAAAGGGCACTGTCCCCGAACATTGGGCTAAGTAGGCCAGGACCTTTTTGATTTGGGCGCGAACTGATACGTGCTCCCCATGGACTTCTTTTTGCACAGGCAACTTGGCTAAACGCCGCTGTAACACCAAGTTCATGGTTTGATTCAATTGGTTTAAATCAATCACCCCGGGTTCTAAAGGGATTTGTAAATCACTGGCTGCCGTGGTGGGGGCTTTTACATAATATTTCGCGCGCTGCTGGGCTTTTTGCTTTAATACCCCAGCGGCTGCTTTATAGGCTTGGTAACTCAACAATTGACTGACTAACTCATCTCTTGGATCCAACGCCAGATCTGGTTCATCTGGGGATAACGCTGGCTGGGGCAGCAAGAGTTTGCTTTTAATTTCCATCAGATTTGTGGCCATAACTAAATAGTCACCAATCGTATCTAGTTGCCGCACATCGATTTTGTGCAAATAAGCTAGATATTGATTGGTGATTTCGGCAATTGGAATATCATAAATATCAATTTTCGAAGCCTTGATTAAATAAAGTAATAAGTCCAAGGGCCCTTCAAATTCTGGTAATACTAATTTTAATCCTGCCACCGGTCATACTCCTGTTTGATGACGGTTATGTTCGATCCATTTAGCGACCAACTTCGTCGTATCTAGGGATCCCATCATTTTTTGCTGCGGGTAAAGTTTTCG
>JAKVKU010000020.1 GCA_022484695.1 Lactobacillus sp. | reverse complement strand
TATTCTCGGATTAATTATGGTACCTTTGGAACAGTAATTTTCAAGAAAAAGAGGATTGTTACGTTGTCCAAAATTATTCCAGTTATTCCATGTACTGATCTGTATATTCAACGGGCGCAAGTTGCCTTGGACCAACTCCATTATGACCAAGCCATCCATGATTTGACGATTGCTGGCACCTTGGCGCAAAAAGACGCGCAAGTGGCCTATATTGCCAGTGAGTTGGCCGTGGTGTATGAGACGGTTGGTGATTATCGCCATGCCATCCAGATTTTACAGCGCCTGCCTAAACGGATGTACACAACTTGTCCGGAACTTTTATTTTTCTTTGCTGAAGCTTATAGTTTATCGGGAAACAACACGCAAAGTGGGAAATATTTAGAACGCTACTTAAATAGCAAGCAGCCGGCTTATCTTGATGAAGCACTCGCTTTAAAGGCCCGCTTGCAACAGAATTGGAAGCAAGGTTTATAGCGCTGTTGTAACGTGGCAGTGGCCCTTGTGATTTCCAAGCTAGACAAACAACTGAAATTGCGGTATGGTATTAATCGTTAACAACTTATTTTTAGTAAGGAGGCCTTTGCGGTGAAATCATATGATGTCGTCGTAATCGGAGCCGGCCCTGGTGGTATGACGGCCGCGCTTTATGCATCGCGATCCAATTTATCCGTTTTAATGATCGATCGGGGTATTTATGGTGGACAGATGAACAACACAGCTGAAATCGAGAACTATCCAGGTTTCGACTCGATTTTAGGCCCGGATTTAGGCGAAAAGATGTATTCCTCAGCAACCCGTTTTGGGGCTGAGTATGCTTATGGATCAGTCACAGATGTGGAAGATCATGGCGCTTATAAAGTGGTCAATACAGATGATGGCAGTTATCAAGCCAAGGCAATCGTTATCGCTACAGGTTCTGAGCATCGTAAATTAGGGGTGCCTGGTGAAGAAGAATATTCTGGCCGGGGTGTCTCCTATTGTGCGGTCTGTGATGGTGCCTTCTTTAAAAATAAAGAAGTTGCGGTCATTGGCGGTGGTGACTCTGCTGTAGAAGAAGGGCTTTATTTAGCTCAATTGGCTTCTAAAGTAACTGTATTACATCGACGTGACCAATTACGGGCACAACAAATTATTCAAAAACGCGCTTTTGCAAATGACAAGATGAATTTCGTTTGGAACGCACAAGTTGAAGCCATCGAAGGTGACGGCCAAGTCGTTACTGGCGTGAAGTACAAAGATAAAGTCACTGGCGAAGAGGGCATTGTGCCAGCTTCTGGTGCTTTCATCTATGTGGGGATCGAACCGATGACTAAGGCATTTGAAGAATTAGGTATTTTAGATAATGCCGGTTGGGTAGTAACCGATGCCCACATGCAAACCAACGTCCCTGGTATTTTTGCCATTGGGGATGTGCGTAAGAAGGAATTGCGCCAAATCACCACAGCCGTTGGCGATGGTGGTTTAGCCGGTCAAGGTGTCTTTAAGTATATCCAAAGCTTAGATGATGCTAAATTACGTCAAAACAGTTAATTTTCTTAAATGAAGGTATCAAAAAAGGACTTCCAAGTGGAGGTCCTTTTTTGATACCTATAATACTGTTTGTAGCGTCTGAATAATGAGGTAGATGTTCAAGCCAATCAAGACAACCGTGATAAACCAAGCGGTATATTTGACCCAGGCCCGGTTAACAAAGGGACCCATGAGTTTCTTATCACTGGTGAACAACACCAATGGCACAATAGCGAATGGTAAGGCAACACTTAAGAATACCTGGGAGAAAGTCAGTAGATTTTCGATTTTAGCTTCATTACCTTTATAATAAATGGCAAAAATCAAAACGGGTAACACAGACATCAGCCGGGTGATCAAACGCTGAGCCCAAAGTGGCATTCTTAAATGAATGAACCCTTCCATGATAATTTGACCGGACAGGGTTCCAGTAATCGTCGAGCTTTGGCCTGAAGCTAGCAAGGCAACGGCAAAGAGCATGCTGAGGATGGGACTGGCAATGGCGCCGACGATTTGTGAATTACTTAAAGCATTGAATAAGTCCACGAAGCGGCCCAAGGTACTATTGGTTCCAAAGAACAAGGCTGCCCCTAAAACCAAGAGCAAACTGTTGACCACAAAAGCCAGCGTCAACTGGACATTGGAATCAATCGTGGTGAAGCGAATGGCTTCTTTAACTGCTTTATGATCTCGGCGATCTACAGCTCGGGTCTGGGAGATAGATGACCCCAAATACAAATCATGGGGCATGACGGTGGCCCCCACGATCCCTAAGGCCAAATATAACATAGACTTATTGGTGACGATTTGTGGGGTTGGCAGGTAACCGGCCAGGAGTTCTTTGATATTAGGATTGGATAAGGCTACTTCATAAGAGAACACCAGTAAAATAACAGCGACCAAAGTGGCCACAATGGCTTCGATTTTACGGAAACCTAATTTCATTAATAAGAGCAGTAATAAGACGTCTAAACTGGTGATCAAAATCCCAACAATAAGGGGAATCTTAAACAATAATTCCAAGGCGATACCTGAACCAATGATCTCGGCAACATCGGTGGCCATGATGGCTAATTCGGTGACGACCCAAAGCAAGAAGCCGACTTTTTTAGAGGTGCGATCCCGGGTCAATTGGGCTAAGTCTTTACCCGTTACGATCCCCATGCGAGCGGCCATAGCCTGTAAAAGCATGGCAATTAGACTGGATAATAGGACAACAGACAGCAGGGTGTATTTAAATGAAGCCCCACCGGCAATAGAAGTGATCCAGTTACCAGGATCCATGTACCCCACGGCAATTAAAATACCGGGGCCTGTATAGGTAAATAACTTGCGCCAAAATCCAGCATTTTCAGGTACTTGAATACTACCGTTGATTTCGTCTAAACTTTTGCTTCCTGAATCTGATATTGAGAATAACTTGTGTTTGCCATCACTCTCTGGCATTAAAAAGCCCTCTTTCCATTGGTTTGAAATTCAGGTCATATATTTTGAGTGAGCACTCAATCAATTTCCATGAGTAATTATATGCCTCTAGCAAAATTAGTCAACCCTAAAAAAATAATTAGCCATAATGCATTTAGGGCCAGATTGCGGTATACTAGCAATTAAAGAATTTTGTCAAGCCGACAAAGCTCAAAACTTAGCGTAAAAAAATGGAGAGCGATAAGTCATGCCCAGCAAGACGTTCAATATTACCATCGACACACAAGCGTTCAATCAAATGACGACCAAACAAAAGCAGATCATTACCGCTGCAATCGATCTGTTTGCGGAAAAGGGTTATGCCAATACCAGCACCAAAGAAATTGCTGCGAAGGCAGGCGTGGCTGAGGGCAACATTTTCAGTACCTTTAAAAACAAGCGGGGATTACTAGCGGCTATCATTAACCCCGTACAGCGTGCCATTTTTCCAACCACCAATCAAGGTGCAGGTGCAGTTTCACCAGCGCCATATGAGTCACTACATGAGTTTATGACTGATTTTTGCAGGGATCGCTTGGCTTTTTTGCAGGCCAACCGACAAGTCATCAAAATTTTTGTAGCTGAAATTATTTATAATGATAAGTTGCGGCAAAGTTTGATCAAAGACTTTCCTGCTTCAAATCGTTGCTGGTTACAAATGGCGGCTAGTTTGGACCAGTTAAAAGCACAAAAATTATTGGTGAATTGGGATAATATTAAAATTTTAAAAACGATTTGGTCAGTAATGGGCGGGTCAGCTTTAGGCTATCTGTTTTTTGATCAGCCCATCAAGACAACCACCCTTGCTCAAAACGTTGATACGGCCACACGGCTGTTGACTTATCATTAGCGCCTAGCGTTATTTGAGTGGTGCTTGCTCTTTAAGGCAGCTTGGATCCGCCGGTCTTTGGCTTGTAGAAAACGGACAAATGAGAAACTTGTCACGCCAGCTAACAACCAGGTGAACCAAGTATTGTGAGCACCAAATTTAAAGCCAATCCACAAATCACCCTCAATTTCTTGGGCCAATTCGGCAAGCAGTGAGTGGTCAGCTGTTGGTTCCAACCAAAAGCTACACAAGGCACCGATGATAAATACTAAGAACCAGCCAATCACATAAGGCCGGTTCTTTTTGATTTTGACCAGGGGACGCTGGGCATTGTCAAGTTGAGGTTCAATTTTAATCTCGACTTTTGACGCCTGATAATAGCCAATCAAACTTGCGATAATGATCAAGCCCAGCATGATTAAAACGTCTTTGGTTTGCCAAACCATACCCGATAGAAACATAATCAATGAATAAATTGGTAAAATAACATGTTCGAATCGACCAATCTGCTCAAATCTAAAGGCCTTACGGGTGATATGAACAACGCCAAGCAGGAGTAATAAATCCAATAATAAATTCATGATAAATAACGCCACTTTCTAGTTTAGAATATAAATAATTAAATATATTGGATATTTTGAAAATGGGATTGTCAGCGCCACCATTTAAATAAAATTGCGATTGTTTATACAAAGAAAAAAACGCTGTCTATGCTATAATTGAAGAAAATGATAACTAATAGGGGGTACTTTCAATGAGTTGGCAAGATAATTATCAATTATGGCAAAAGGCCCAAAACTTGGATCTAGATTTAAAGGCGCAGTTAAAAGAAATGGCAGATGACCCTAAAGCCCTGGAAGATGCTTTCACGGCACCCATGGAATTTGGCACCGCCGGTATGCGGGGGGTTTTAGGCCCTGGGATCAATCGCATGAATATTTATACCGTGCGTCAGGCCACTGAAGGCCTAGCGAACTTCATGGATACCCTAGATGATACCACCAAACAACGGGGGGTAGCCATCAGTTATGATTCCCGCTATAATTCCGAACTTTTCGCCCATGAAGCTGCGAAAGTTTTAGGGGCCCATGGCATTCCTAGTTACGTCTTTGACCAATTACGGCCCACACCAGAACTGTCCTTTACCGTGCGGTATTTAAAGACCTATGCCGGGATCATGATCACTGCCAGTCACAACCCTAAGCAATATAACGGTTATAAGATCTATGGCCCCGATGGCGGCCAGATGCCACCTAAAGAAGCGGATCTGATCACCAGCTACGTGCGCAAAGTAGCCGATATCTTCAGTATTCCAGTCGTTGCTGAAACGAAACTCAGAGAAGCTGGGCTCATGCATTTGATCGGTGAAGATGTGGACCAGGCTTACCTAGCCGACCTCAAGACGGTCACCATCAATAGTGACTTGGTGGCTAAAACCGGTAAAGATATGAAATTGGTTTATACCCCATTACATGGGACTGGGAAGATGCTGGCCGAACGGGTCTTGCATAATGCTGGGTTCCAGGGCTTTTCCATTGTGACCAAGCAGGCTATCTTAGATCCAGAATTTCCAACGACACCATTCCCTAATCCGGAATTCCCCCAGACCTTTGATTTGGCCATTCAACTGGGGCAACAAGAAGGCGCCGATGTCCTGATCGCTACAGATCCGGATGCCGACCGCCTAGGGACGGCCGTACGCCAGCCTGATGGCAGCTATCAGCTGTTGACCGGGAATCAAATTGCTTCAATTTTGTTACATTACATCTTACAAGCCAGAAAAGATGCTGGGACCCTGCCAGCTAACGGGGCCGTGGTGAAATCCATCGTGTCTACGGAACTAGCCACGAAGATCGCCGAAAGCTATGGCGTGAAGATGATCGATGTGGAGACGGGCTTCAAGTTTATCGCTGAACAGATCGAACACTTCGAAGAGACTGGCGAACATGAATTTCTCTTTGGCTTTGAAGAAAGTTACGGCTATCTGGTGAAACCATTCGTCCGGGATAAAGATGCCATGCAGGCCACTGTACTCTTATCAGAAGTGGCCGCTTACTACAAAGCCCAAGGCTTGACCCTTTATGATGGCCTGGAGAAGTTGTATCAAGAATATGGCTATTATTCTGAAAAGACAGTTTCCAAAGACTTCCCAGGGATCAAGGGGGGCCAAGAGATGCAAGATCTCATGGCCCGCTTCAGAGCTGAGAAGCCCAGCGCCTTTAACAAAGTCGATGTGAATGTCACGGAAGACTATGAGGCGCAAAAGGCCTATTATGCCGATGGCAAGGTGGAAACCATCGATATGCCCGTTTCTAATGTCTTGAAATACAAACTAGAAGACGGAACTTGGATCGCCATTCGGCCTTCTGGGACTGAACCAAAGATCAAGTTTTATGTGGGGACCCAAGCTGAATCTGAAAAGGCAGCTGAAGCAAAATTAGATGCCTTTGAGACGGCGTTAAATGAATTTATGGCTCAATAATTAACTAATGATAAAACCTGCGTCGCCGGACTCAAGGGTCTGGGACGCAGGTTTTTTGGCCACATGAAACTTTGAAATTTCGTGAGATTATGTTACGATTGAAGGCAATTTAAATATATGTCGCTTATTGAAGACACTGTGAATTAATTCGAAGGGGTGGTCATGCATGGGGATGCATCAATTTATTCAAGGATTAAATGATTTGGAAATGTTGAAGCGGGCACCAGGCTTTTTTAAGTACCAGGAACATTCGGTGGCTGCACATTCCTTTAGAGTGACTGAAATTGCCCAATTGCTAGCTGATATTGAAGAAGATGCTGGACATAAGGTCAATTGGCAAATGGTTTACGAAAAAGCCCTCAACCATGATTATACGGAACGCTTTATCGGGGACATTAAAACACCAGTTAAATATGCCACTTCAGATTTGCGGCAACGTTTGGCTCAAGTTGAAGCGCATATGACCGATAATTTTATTCAAAATGAAATTCCAGAACATTTACAAGCCCGCTACCGGCGGCGCCTATCTGAAGGTAAAGACGATACGCTGGAGGGTAAGATTTTATCCGTGGCTGATAAAATTGATTTATTATATGAATCCTTTGGTGAAATTCAAAAGGGCAATCCGGAACATGTTTATACGGAAATCTTCAGAGAAAGTTTGTCCACGATCATTCAATTTGATGAGTTAGCTTCTACCCGGTACTTTATTAAGGAAATGTTGCCGGAGTTGTTAAATGAAGATTTTAGTGATCGGGTGTTGTTGACTCAGATTACCCGGGAAATATTAGCAGCAAATAAAAATAAACAAACAAAATAATTTGGCAGATAGCGTCATTATGTTACAATATAAAGTTGCAATTGTTTCTAAGTTTAACAAGTGTAACTTTTTTTGTTTGGTTTTACTTGGAGGTTAAAAGATGATTGAACGACAAACAGATCGAAAATTCGAACTTGTGTCCAACTATGCCCCAGCAGGGGATCAGGGCCAAGCGATTGATAAATTGACCACTGGTTTTAAAACTGGGGTCAAAGAACAAATTCTTGAAGGGGCTACTGGGACAGGGAAAACCTTTACCATGGCCAACATTATTGCAAATTTAAATAAACCCACTTTAATTATTTCCCATAATAAAACCCTAGCGGGACAACTCTATGGCGAGTTTAAGGAATTCTTCCCTAAAAACGCGGTGGAATATTTCGTCAGCTATTACGATTATTACCAACCCGAAGCCTACGTGCCGTCTAGTGATACCTATATTGAAAAAGACTCCAGTATCAATGATGAAATCGACCAACTGCGCCATGCGGCCACCAGTGCGTTACTGGAACGTAACGACGTTATTGTGGTGGCTTCAGTATCTTGTATCTTCGGGTTAGGGGATCCGAATGAATACCGGGCCTCAGTTTTATCTCTGCGGACGGGGATGACCATGGACCGCAACAAGTTATTGCGGCAATTGGTCAACCTGCAATTTGACCGCAATGATATTGACTTTCAACGGGGCCGGTTTAGAGTTCGGGGCGACGTGGTGGAAATCTTCCCGGCGTCTAGAAACGACCACGCTTTTCGAGTAGAATTTTTTGGTGACGAGATTGACCGTATTGTGGAAGTGGATGCCTTAACCGGTGAAGTGATTGGGGAAAGAGAACAAGTTTCAATTTTCCCAGCCACCCACTTTATGACCAATGACGAACAAATGGATGCGGCCATCGTGCGTATTCAAGCAGAACTTAAAACGCGTTTAAAGGAATTAAATGATGAAGGCAAGCTGCTAGAAGCTCAACGGCTCCAACAACGAACTACTTACGATATTGAAATGATGCAAGAAATGGGCTACACCTCCGGTATCGAAAATTATTCTCGACATATGGAAGGCCGGGCTGAAGGTGAACCCCCTTATACGTTATTAGACTTCTTCCCAGATGACTTTAACATTATGATTGATGAATCCCATGTGACCATGCCCCAAATCCGGGGGATGTACAACGGGGATCGGGCCCGGAAACAAATGTTAGTGGATTACGGTTTTAGACTCCCCAGCGCCTTGGATAATCGGCCGTTAACGTTAGCGGAGTTTGAAGAGCACGTTCATCAAATTCTCTATGTATCAGCAACCCCAGGGCCTTATGAATTAGACCGGACGAATCATGTGGTCCAACAAATTATTCGGCCAACTGGTTTATTGGATCCTAAGATCGAAGTCCGGCCGATCATGGGTCAAATTGATGATCTCGTTGGAGAAATCAATAAACGGGTGGAACGTCATGAGCGAGTTTTTGTCACCACACTGACGAAGAAAATGGCGGAGGATTTAACGGATTACTTGAAGGAGTTGGGAATTCGGGTCAAGTACTTGCATAGCGACATCAAGACCTTGGAACGGACCCAAATCATTCGAGATTTGCGCTTAGGCAAGTTTGACGTCTTGGTGGGGATCAACTTACTGCGAGAGGGCATAGATGTCCCAGAGGTCTCTTTAATTGCGATTTTAGATGCGGATAAAGAAGGCTTCTTAAGAGCAGAACGTTCTTTGATCCAGATTATTGGCCGGGCTTCTAGAAATCAAAATGGTCAAGTGATCATGTATGCGGATCGCATCACCGATTCCATGCGTGTGGCCATTGATAAGACCCAACATCGCCGGGATGTGCAAGAAGCTTTTAATGAAAAACATCATGTGACCCCAACGACGATTGTGAAGCCGATTCGGGATGCCATTTCATTGGTCAAATCCGTGGATCATGAAGAAGAAAACAAAGTCGCTGAAGATTTAGACTTTGAGAACATGACGAAGAAGGAAAAGAAAGAATTAATCAAACGTATGACCGAACAAATGGAGACCGCTGCCAAGAAACTAGATTTCGAGCAAGCTGCCACCTTGCGGGATACGATTTTAGACTTAAAAGCAGAAGTGGAGTAATTTATGGCAAACGATAAAATTGTAATTCGCGGTGCCCGGGCCCATAACTTAAAAAATATCAATGTGACCATCCCCCGGGATAAATTAGTGGTGGTTACCGGCTTGTCCGGCTCTGGCAAAAGTTCATTGGCCTTTGATACCCTTTATGCGGAAGGTCAGCGCCGTTATGTGGAAAGCTTGTCATCTTATGCCCGGCAATTTTTAGGGCAAATGGATAAACCAGATGTGGACTCCATTGAAGGACTCAGCCCGGCTATCTCGATTGATCAAAAGACCACCTCTAAAAATCCCCGTTCAACAGTGGGGACCGTGACGGAAATTAATGATTATTTACGCCTGCTGTGGGCCCGAGTTGGGGAACCAATTTGTCCTAATGACGGAACGCCCATCACCAGTCAATCAGTGGATCAAATGGTGAATAAGACTTTGACCCTGCCGGAAAAGACCCGGATTCAAATTCTGTCACCGGTGGTGCGGCAAAAGAAGGGCCAACACAAAAAAGAATTCGCTCGTATCCAAAAAGAAGGTTATGTCCGGGTCCGCGTGGATGGGGAAGTTCATGATGTCAGTGAAGACTTTGAGTTGGATAAAAACTTAAAGCATGATATTGATATTGTCATTGACCGTTTGGTGATCAAAGATGGCATTCGTTCCCGGCTGTTTGATTCTTTGGAGTCGGCTTTGCGGTTGAGTGATGGCTACGCCAATATTGACGTGATCGGTGGGGAGCCTTTGATTTTTTCCGAACACTACGCCTGCCCAATCTGTGGGTTTACAGTTGGGGTATTAGAACCCCGTCTGTTTTCGTTTAACGCGCCCTTTGGTGCTTGTCCCGATTGTGATGGGCTGGGGATGAAACTTGAAGTTGATATGGACTTGGTGGTGCCTGACACGGATAAAACCTTGGCCCAAGGCGCCCTGGCCCCTTGGAATCCCATCAGTTCCCAATACTATCCCAGCATGTTAGAGCAGGCTTGCGAGCAATTCAAGATCCCCATGGACAAGCCCTTTAAGGATTTAACGAAAAAGCAACAGCAAGTTGTGTTATATGGGTCTAATGGCAAAACATTCCATTTCCATTATCAAAGTGATTTTGGGAACGTGCGGGATGTGGACGCGCCTTTTGAAGGGGTGGTTCCCAATGTGGATCGCCGTTATCATGAAACCAATAGCGATTTCACCCGGGAAGTCATGCGGACTTATATGCGGGAATTAACCTGTCAAACTTGTCACGGCAAACGCTTGAATCGCCAAGCTTTATCCGTCAAGGTTGGCGGTGAAGATATCGCCGAAGTTTCTAATTTATCCATTAAAAATGCTTTACCGTTCTTTCAAAATCTAGATTTTTCCGAACAATCCGCCGTCATTGCCAAACCTATTTTAAAAGAAGTTCGGGATCGTTTGACCTTCTTGAATAATGTGGGTTTAGACTATTTGACCCTATCCCGTTCAGCGGGCACCTTATCCGGTGGGGAAGCCCAACGAATTCGTTTGGCCACCCAAATTGGGTCTAATTTATCTGGGGTATTGTATATCTTAGATGAACCTTCCATTGGCTTACACCAGCGGGACAATGACCGTTTGATCAGTTCCTTAAAGAAAATGCGGGATCTGGGCAATACTTTGATCGTGGTGGAACATGATGAAGATACCATGCGGGCTGCCGATTACTTGATCGATGTAGGCCCCGGGGCTGGGGATAAGGGGGGCCATATCATGGCGGCCGGCACCCCTAGTGAAGTGGCTAAAAATCCGAAGTCCTTGACCGGTCAGTATTTAGCTGGCAAGAAATATATTCCAATTCCAGAAAAACGCCGCAAAGGTAATGGCAAAAAAATTCGGGTCACCGGCGCAGCCGAAAACAACCTGAAGGCCATCAGTGTGGATTTTCCGTTGGGTGAATTCATTGCGGTCACTGGCGTTTCTGGGTCCGGGAAATCAACCTTAGTCAATATGATTTTGAAAAAGGCGTTGGCCCAAAAATTAAACAATAATTCCGATAAGCCGGGGAAATACAAACGTATTTATGGCTATCAAAATATTGATAAGTTGGTCAGTATTGACCAGAGTCCCATTGGCCGGACCCCCCGCAGTAATCCAGCAACTTACACCGGGGTATTTGATAACATCCGGGATTTGTTTGCCCAGACCAATGAAGCTAAGACCAGAGGCTACGCCAAGGGCCGGTTCTCATTTAATGTGAAGGGCGGCCGCTGTGAAAACTGTAAAGGGGATGGCATCATGAAGATCGAAATGAACTTCTTGCCAGATGTCTATGTCCCTTGTGAAGTTTGCCATGGCAAGCGGTATAACTCTGAAACTTTGGAAGTCACTTATAAAGGCAAAAACATTTCCGATGTGTTGGATATGACCGTGGATGAAGCTTTGAAGTTCTTTGAAGCCATTCCTAAAATTCGCCGGAAGTTAGAAACTATCGTCAGCGTGGGTCTGGGTTATATCACCTTGGGCCAATCCGCCACCACCTTATCTGGTGGGGAAGCCCAACGGATGAAGTTAGCTGCCGAATTGCACAAGACGTCCACAGGTAATAATTTCTATATTCTAGATGAACCAACGACGGGTTTGCATACAGATGATATCAAACGTTTATTAAATGTTTTGAATCAATTAGTAGACGAGGGTAATACGGTTTTGGTAATTGAACATAATTTAGATGTTATCAAGGATGCCGATTATTTGATCGATCTGGGACCTGAAGGCGGCGATCGGGGCGGCCAAGTTGTGGCCACCGGTACACCAGAACACATTGCTAAAGTGACCAAAAGCTATACCGGCCAGTACCTGAAGCCAGTATTAGAAAAGGGTCATTATCAAGTTACCACGGCTAAATAAACAGCTTAATTTTGCAATTCACTGCCACAACTTCTATGATTGAGTTGTGGCATTTTTTTATTGTTTTTTATATTGTCTAAAAGGAGTGTGTCGTTATTGTTTAATCGAGATAATTTTCAACGGGGTTTTGATTGGGGCGAATTTTTAAGTGGGGTCTTGTTCATTGTCTTAGCCATTTACTTCTTCAGAAAACCAGCAGTTGCATTAGGTAGTTTAGTGGTCTTTGCCGCATTAATTGCCATTATGCGGGGCATTGTTAGTTTGAGTAGTTATACAAAATTCAAAAGTATCATGCCAGCCAGCTGGTCCTTGGTGTTTTCCGGCATTTTGGATATCGTCATTGGCCTGATCTTTTTGTTTAATGCTGGTTTGGGTGGCTTAACCATCTCTTATCTGTTTGCGATTTGGTTTATTATTGATGCTGCCGTTGGCTTAGTGACCAGTGCCCACCTACGGCACTTTGGCAATATCTGGTTCATTTTAGCCATTGTTTTTGATGTTTTAGCCTTGATCGTGGGTGTGCTGATGCTTTTACGGCCAATGTACGCAGCCTTCACCATGATCTTTTTGATCAGCTGGTTCTTCATGATTATTGGTATCAACAACGTGATCGTGGCCATTGCCCGGCGATCTTAATTGTATCCCAAGAGTTGTCGCTTTTTGGACAACTCTATTTTTATAGAATTTGCCGGGTTAGCGCACTGGTATTCATGACAACCCGGGTGTGTTATAATTAACTGAGTATCAAATTAAACGTAGACAATTTAACTTTGAACGGGGGCGGATTATGAGCAAGCCAGAGATGTTGAGTTTGGTCATTATTACAGGCATGAGTGGGGCAGGTAAAACTGTTGCCATGCAGAGCTTTGAAGACTTGGGTTATTTTTGTGTGGACAATATGCCGCCAAGCCTGTTACCAAAATTTTGGGAAATGCTCAAGGAATCAGGGAAGATCACTAAGATTGCCTTAGTCATCGATTTAAGATCCCGGGCGTTTTACGATGAAATTATCAGTATGTTATCTAATTTAGACAATTCAAATTTTGTATCCACGAAAATCCTTTTCTTGGATGCATCTAATGAAGAACTAGTATCCCGGTATAAAGAAACGAGACGCTCACATCCTTTGGCCATGGAAGGCCGTTTGATGGATGGGATTGAAAAAGAACGGGAATTGCTGGCAGAAATGAAGTCCAGAGCCCAGTTAGTTATTGACACCTCTAATTTATCGCCGCGAGAATTGCGCGAAGAGATTTTTGATAACTTCTCCGCCAACGACAACCCGGTATTTCATATTGAAGTCATGTCCTTTGGCTTTAAATATGGGGTACCCATTGACGCAGATATTGTCATGGATGTGCGCTTTTTACCTAATCCTTACTATGTGCCGGCCTATCGGAACAAAACCGGGTTAGACAAGCCAGTTTATGATTATGTGATGAAACAGCCAACCACCGAAGAATTTTATTCTCGTTTTCTGGGATTGATGCAATTGATCATGCCCGGTTATGAAAAAGAAGGCAAGACCAGCATGACCATTGCCATTGGTTGCACTGGCGGACAACACCGTTCAGTGGCCATTGCCCAACGGCTGGCAGATGATTTGAAGCAAGATTATCCAGTTGATGTGACCCATCGCGATTTGGATAAACGAAAGGAAACGGTGAACCGCTCATGAGTTATGGCAACAAGATTATTCGCGTCATCAAGGGCCGCCGTCCTAAAATCGTGGTCATTGGTGGGGGGACCGGTTTACCGGTCATTTTGAATAGTCTTAGAGATAAAAATGCCGCCATTACGGCAATCGTAACGGTGGCCGATGATGGCGGTTCTTCTGGCGCCATTCGCAACTATATCAACGTGGTGCCACCAGGTGATATTCGCAATGTGTTGGTGGCTTTATCTGATATGCCCGCCGATTTTTTAAATGTCTTTCAGTATCGGTTCAATGGCAATGATTCCTTTTTCGCTGGTCATGCCATTGGCAATTTGATTATCGCGGCATTATCTGAAATGGAAGACAATATTTTCGATGCGGTACAGAAGTTATCGAAAATGATGAAAGTTGACGGTCATGTTTTCCCGGCGTCAAATGAACCCTTGACCCTAAACGCGGAATTCACTGATGGCAGTCAGATTTCTGGTGAAACCGAGATCACCCATGCGGGTAAGCGGGTGAAGCGGGTTTGGATCACCAATACCGATGATCAAAATAAAACCCCTGAAGCGGTGGCACCGGTGATTCAAGCTATTCAAGAAGCTGATGTGGTGGTGTTAGGACCTGGGTCGTTATTCACCAGCATCTTGCCCAATTTGATGATTGGAAATCTTGGGGAAGCCGTGCGGACAACCAAAGCGGAAGTCATCTATAACTGTAATATCATGACCCAGTTAGGTGAAACTGAACACTTCACGGATGCCGATCATGTCCGGGTATTAGATCAACACTTAGGTGGTAATTTCGTCAATACGGTGTTAGTGAATACCCAAAAAGTACCAGATGACTATTTAGATCATCAAAAATATGATGAATATTTGTACCAAGTGAAACCTGATTTTGCAGGTTTACGGGCGTTAGGTTGCAACGTGATTTCTGATAACTTCTTGGATTTACATGACCATGGGGTATTTCATAATGGCGATAAAGTTGCCGCAGAAATTATTAACTTAGCGCTACAAAAGGGTACACGTAAGAGAAGGTGATAAAATGGCCTCATACGCCAGCCAAGTAAAAAAAGAGTTGACTAGTTTAGAAGTTCATCCGGAACATGCGCGCGCTGAATTAGCGGCGTTGATTCGAATGAATGGCTCCTTGGATTTGGTGGACCACCACTTTTTATTAGTGGTTCAAACGGAAAATCCAGCGATTGCCCGGCGCATGTATTCCTTGATCAAGCAACTCTATCAAGTTGAAGCTAGTTTATCCGTTCAACGCAAAATGAAACTTAAAAAGAACAATTTATATTTGGTGCGTTTGCTGCAGCAAAGTGAACGTATTTTAAAGGATCTAAGTATTATTTCAGAAGGCAGTTGGATGATCAACACCGCTGTCCCTGAGAAAATATTAAGCTCAGAACAGCGGATGCGTTCTTATTTGAGAGGCGCATTTTTAGCCGGGGGTTCTGTGAACAGTCCGGAGAAAAGCCGCTATCATTTAGAGATTTATTCCATGCATGAAGATCACAATGCCCACATTGTGAAAATGATGAACCATTTTGGTCTGCATGCTAAATCCACTGTGAGACGCAATGGCTATATTGCCTATATTAAAGAAGCTGAAAAGATTTCCGACTTCTTACAAGTTGTAGGGGCTACCAAGGCCATGCTGTCCTTTGAAGATGTTCGGATCGTGCGGGATATGCGCAACTCCGTGAATCGCTTAGTGAATTGTGAGACGGCTAACTTAAATAAAACCATCGATGCCGCCACCCGGCAACTGGAGAATATCCAATATTTAAAAGATGAGGTGGGCTTTGACAATATTCCCCCGAAATTACGGGAAATTGCCCAGCTCCGCTTTGATAATCCAGAAATGTCTTTGAAGGAGCTGGCAGAAATCGTGCCCAGTGGCCCGATTTCTAAATCAGGCATCAACCATCGCCTTAGAAAACTCACACAACTTGCCGAACAAAAGCGCCAAACCTTAGCCTGAGTGCTAATAAGAAAGAAGGTTATGTCATGGTCAAACCAATTTTATTGGATCAACAGCTATGTTTTTCAATTTATCAAGCCCATAAGGTATTCAATCATTTTTATGCCAAAGCGCTGGAACCTTTCCATCTAACGTATTCCCAATATATTGTGTTATTGGTGCTTTGGGAGCAGGGGAGTACCTCTGTTAAAGCGTTAGGCCAAAAGGTGGGCCTAGATAGTGGCACATTGACGCCACTTTTAAAACGTTTGGAAAAAGACGATTGGGTCAGCCGTAAACGTTCTAAAGTTGACGAGCGACGTTTGGAGGTCTCTTTGACCGCCAAGGCTCAGGACATGAAAGAACAAGTATATGCCCACGTGGGTTCTTGTGTGGAGGCCATTGGCTTGTCAGAAGATAGCTACCTTAAAATTAAAAATGACGTTGAGAGTTTACAGAATCGTTTGAATGAAGTTTCTGAAGATGCGAAGGTATTTTAAACGCGAACTTAGTATAAGGCTGTGAATAACAGTCTTATTTTTTTACCCTAAACCTGGAGTTTGTCCAAGAGTTGCGCTAAGGTCGCTTGTTCGGTTTTTGAAAGCTTTGCTAATAAGTGCTGGGATTTCTCAACTTCGTAAGCGTGGAGTTCTGGATAAATCTGTTGGGCTTTTTCAGTGGGGTAGACCCGCTTGATTTTCAAGTTATCCGGATCATTTTTTAAGGTCAAATAACCCCGATTGACCAGCCCCTTAACGGTGCGAAAGCTCGTGGTCCGGTCAATTTGCACGGCGTCGGCCAGTTGGGCCAAAAACATACCCGGCTGTTCTACAGCCCGGATAATATAGATAAATAGGTCATTATTTAATTTCAAAGGTTTAAAATGCTGATTTGAATCGATTTCAATTAAGCGGGTAATGGCACCTATCCGGCGAATGATAGTGAACATGAGGAAAACCTCCCAATTTTATTATTGTAAATACAATTATATCATGGTATGATTGAAAATAATATAATTGCAAATGCAATAAAAAGGTGGGGGAATTATGAGTGGCTTCTTGATATTTACGTTTGTGATGTCTTTTACGCCAGGGCCAAACACCATCATGGCCATGGGTGAGGGCCAACAGCATGGTTTTAGAAAGGCGATTCCTTTTAATTTGGGGATTTTTATGGGTTTGATTATTGTAGGGGGTGTGGCAGCATTTTTTGCCACGATCTTCCAACAACATGCCCTCGTGATCCAGGGCTTAAAACTAGTCGGCTCGGCTTATTTGCTCTACCTAGCCTACGAAATGCTGACAGCTAAACCAAATCAAACCACAACCCGGCTCAAGCGCCCAGTGTTAGCCGGGGCCTTACTGCAAACCACCAATATCAAAGTCTATTTATATTTCATCACCGGTTTAAGTGCCTTTGGCTATGCTGGGTTATGGGGGCAGCAACCTATGAAATATTTGTTGATGATTTTAATTGGCAGCATTGGTACTTTTGCCTGGACGCTAGTGGGCAAAGTGCTACAACGCTATTATGTAGCCCATTATCGCCTTTTTAATACCCTGGTAGCTTTATTATTGCTTTTTAGCGCTTATGATATTTGGCGCTAGTTAAGGTCAAAAAAATAGCCCGCGGCAAACTTTAAGTTTGTCGGCGGGCTATTAAAATGGACCATAGATGTTAACCTGATAAAAATCAGGTTACGCATTTATTATTTGGTAGGTTGGCTGGTCATGATTTTATCGATCAAACCGTAAGCCTTGGCTTGTTCAGCATCCAAGTAGTTATCACGTTCAGTATCCTTTTGGATAACTTCAACGGGTTGACCAGTTGCATCGGCTAAAATTTGATTCATTCTCTTTCTAGTCTTCAGAATTTCTTCTGCAGCAATTTCAATTTCAGTTTGTTGGCCTTGCGCACCACCAGAAGGTTGGTGAATTAAGACGGTTGCGTGTGGTAACGCAAACCGTTTACCCTTAGTACCACCTGCTAATAATACACTGGCCATTGAAGCAGCCATGCCTAGTGCGATGGTTTGAACATCTGCTTTAACAAAATTCATTGTATCCAAGATTGCTAAGCCAGATGTAATGACACCACCAGGTGAGTTGATATAGATATAAATGTCTTTTTCGGAATCTTGAGCATCCAAGAAGAGCAATTGCGCGATGATGGAATTGGCCATTTGATCGTTTACTTCGCCAGAAAGCATGATAATGCGATCTTTTAACAGACGAGAGTAGATGTCATAAGCTCGTTCGCCTCTTGCAGATTGTTCAATTACTGTAGGTACAAGCATAAACGAACCTCCTAATATTAAAATTTAGCACTCTAATTAGTACAGTGCTAAATTTACCATAGTGTGAGCATAAGGTCAACTGAAACGCTTGATTTATTCCAACTTTTTTAACGCCCATAAAAGCAATGCATTAAGAAGTCATGAGAGTTCTTGGCGAAAAATCATATACTTTTCTGAAAAACTTTGATATGATAGATAAGGTTTGTTTGTCATGTTTTATGACATATAGGAAATTAGGAGGGTCATCATGAAGAAGTGGCTAATTAGATCACTTGGTCTTGTAGCATGTTTGCTGGGATTTTTAGGCGTTATGCTACCAAATCACACGGCACAAGCTGCCGAGAAGACATATCAAATTGGAACGGATGTGACTTATCCACCATTTGAGTTTGCCAATGATCAAAACAAATATGTGGGTATCGATATCGATATTATGAACGCTGTCGCTAAAGAAGAGGGCTTTAAGGTCAATATTAAGCCTTTAGGTTTTAACGCAGCAGTACAGGCGCTTGAAGCCAGTCAAATAGATGGGGTTATCGCTGGGATGACAATTACCCCCGCCCGGCAAGCAAAATTTGATTTCGGCACGCCTTATTATAAGACCGGTGTGGTCATGGCTGTTAAAAAAGACAGCAACATCAAAGGTTTCTCCCAATTAAAGGGTAAGAAAGTGGCGCTAAAAACCGGGACGGCTGCGGCAACTTATGCCAACAGTATCAAGGATAAATACGGCTTTCAAACAGTCACCTTTGATGATTCCAATAATATGTATGAAGATGTAACGACCGGTAATTCTGTGGCCTGTTTTGAAGATCAGCCCGTGATGCAATATGGGGTTGCCCAAGGCTTAGACTTAAAGATCGTCACCAAACCAGCTAATAATGGCAATTATGGTTTTGCCGTCCAAAAAGGCAAGAACAAAGCCCTATTAGCTAAATTCAATGCCGGCTTTAAGAAAATTAAAGCCAATGGCACATATGATAAAATTGTGCAAAAATACTTAGGTACATCAAGTGCAAGCAGCACCGCTAGTACTAAGAAGAATCCTAAAGTTGCGGATAAGACCTTTACCATTGGGACCGACGTTACTTTTCCGCCCTTTGAATTTGCCAATGATCAAAATCAATACGTGGGTATCGATATTGATCTGTTGAATGCCATTGCGGAAAATCAAGGCTTTAAGGTCGACGTGAAACCACTAGGCTTTAATGCCGCTGTTCAAGCCTTGGATTCTGGACAAATTGACGGGGTTATCGCGGGGATGTCCATCACCGATGAACGGAAGGCGAAGTTTGACTTCTCATCCCCATATTTCCAATCTGGGGTCGTTATGGCTGTGGCCAAGGACAGTAAAGTTACCAAGTTAAACCAGTTAAAGGGTAAAAAAGTTGCCGTTAAGACGGGGACTGCCGGGGCTGATTATGCCAACAGCATCAAAGCCAAATATGGCTTTAAGACCGTTACCTTTGACGATTCGAACAACATGTACCAAGACGTGGAGACCGGCAATTCCGTGGCTTGTTTTGAAGACTCACCTGTGATGCGTTACGGGATCCAACAAGGCACGAAGTTGAAAATTGTTACCGGCCCAGCCGAAAAGGGCGATTACGGTTTTGCTGTGAAGAAGGGTGTCAACGCTGACTTATTAGCGGCCTTTAACACTGGCTTAGCCAACTTAAAGGCTAATGGCCAGTACGATAAAATCACTGCGAAGTATTTAGGCAAGGATGAACAATCGGCAGCCGCTAAAGCAAAACCTGCTGCCACCCAAGATACAGAAAACCGGAGTTTTGTGGGCTTGATCAAACAAAACAAAGGGGCTTTATGGGATGGCTTTAAAGAAACAATTTGGTTGACCATTGTTTCAATTTTCTTTGCCACCATCTTTGGGATTGTGGTTGGTTTATTGGGCGCTGCCCCAAGTAAATTTGGCAAAGGCGTTTCCAGCACGTTGATCTATATCTTCCGGGGGATGCCATTGCTGGTATTAGCCTTGTTTATCTATACCGGTATTCCAAGCTTGACGGGTAGTAAAATTCCAGCCTTTATCGCCGGGGTCGTGACCTTAACCTTAAATGAAGGGGCTTATACCGCTGCCTTTGTCAAAGGGGGGATTGAAGCCGTGGATTCAGGGCAAATGGAAGCCGCGCGCTCATTGGGCTTGCCATATGGAAAATCTATGCGTAAGGTCATCTTACCCCAAGGGATTCGGATTATGATCCCGTCATTTATCAACCAGTTCATCATTACTTTGAAGGATACGTCTATTTTATCCATTATCGGCTTATTGGAACTGACTCAAACCGGGAAAATTATCATTGCCCGTAACTTGGAAGGTTTCAAAGTTTGGACAATCGTTGCTTTCATTTACTTAGCAATCATTACGTTGTTAACTTGGCTATCTAACTGGGTACAAAGGAGAATGGATGCATGACCTCAAAAATTAAAGTGCAAGACTTAAAAAAGAATTATGGTGAGAACCATGTTTTAAAGGGCATCGATTTAGATGTTCAAAATAACGAAGTAGTGGTCATCATCGGCCCATCTGGTTCTGGGAAGAGTACGCTGCTCCGCTGCTTAAATCGTCTTGAAGCGCCTTCTTCAGGTTCCATCGTGGTGGATGATGTGGATATCAGTGATCCTAAGGCTGATATTAATAAAGTACGTCAAAACATCGGCATGGTGTTCCAACATTTCAATTTATTCAACAATTTGTCTGTTTCTGAGAATATCACTTTGGCCCCAATGGAATTAAAGGGTGAAACCAAAGAACAAGCGCAAACCCAAGCTAAGAAACTCTTAGAAACTGTGGGATTAGCTGACAAATTTGACGCCAAAGTCCAATCCCTATCTGGGGGCCAACAACAGCGGGTGGCCATTGCCCGGGCCTTGGCTATGAATCCAGATGTGATGCTCTTTGATGAACCAACTTCAGCCCTAGATCCGGAAATGGTCGGGGATGTATTGGGCGTTATGAAGGACTTGGCTAAACAGGGAATGACCATGGTAGTGGTCACCCATGAAATGGGCTTTGCCAAAGAAGTAGCCGACCGGGTGATTTTTGTGGATGATGGTAAGATTTTGGAACAAGGGAAACCTGATGCCATCTTTAGCAATCCGCAAAACCCAAGATTACAAGACTTCTTAAATAAAGTATTAAATGTTTAGTTAACAATTAAAGATGACCTGTTGAACAAGACAAATGTCTTGGCGGCAGGTCATCTTTTTTTAATATCAACTTGTAATTATGGGCAACATGTCGCATAATTTGTAACAATATCTGAACGATTTGTATGTTATTAGCATTTAATGTTAACTTTTATCATTTATTTTAGGAGGTTATTGCGTGTTTGTGGATTTGAAGATTGAAAACGGCCAAGTTCTAAACGTATTTACTCAGCAGTTTGAAAATAAAGCTGTTTGGATCGATGCTGGCAAAATTGTGGCTGTTGGCGCCCTTAAAGCTGACGCACTACAGACTTATGACGCCCAAGGCCAATACTTAGTACCTGGCTATATCGACGCCCACGTTCATGTGGAAAGTGCCCTGGTGGCGCCTAGTGAACTGGGGAAAGTTTTATTGCCCCATGGGGTCACCAGCATCTTTGCCGATCCCCACGAAATTGCGAATGTCATTGGCACCAAGGGTATTGAATACATGATCCAAGATGGCCGCCAGACACCCCTGGATATCTTTGACATGTTACCCTCCAGTGTGCCTTGTACGCCCTTTGACCACAATGGGGCTACCTTAGACGCCAAGGCCCTGCATCCCCTTTACCGCTATCCCGAAGTCAAAGGTTTAGCTGAGGTGATGGATTATCCTGCTGTAGCAAAGGGGGATGCTGACATTACCGCTAAAATTGCGGATGCCTTAGCCCACGGCTTTGTGGCGGATGGCCACGGCGCTGGTTTGACTGCTCAGCAGTTGGCAGTATATGAAAAGGCCGGTATTACCACGGATCATGAGGCCTTGAATGTGACTGAAGTTCAAGAACGACTGGCCCACCACTTTAAAGTCTTTTTGCGGGAAGGGACCGTTGAACGAGACTTAAAAGCAACAATTGGCGCGGTCACGCCAGAAAATGAGGCCAGTTTTGCCTTTTGTACCGATGATAAGTTAATCACGGACTTAGTAGCTGAAGGCAGCATTGATTACAATATTCGCTTGGCTTTAGCCGCGGGCTTAAAGCCTGAACAGGTTTATACCATGGCCAGTCTAAACGCCACCAGAGCGCATAATATTGCTGATTTAGGCGCTTTAGCAGCGGGGTATCAAGCAGACATTAATATTTTGGCAGCAATTGATGCGCCAATGCCAACGCGGGTATTGAAAAAAGGCCAGTGGCTGCAACTGCAACCCACTAAGCCCCTAGAATTTGCCGAAAATACCGTCCATCATCATTTCAAAGCCAATGAACTTCAATTAGCCCTAACCACACCCCAGGTGCATGTGATCGGTGTCAAACCAAATCACATTGATACCCTTGATTTGATTCGAAAAATTCAACCGACGGCGAATTTTCAAAGTGATTTGACCCAAGACATTTTAAAAATGGTCGTTGTGGAACGCCACCATGATAGCGGCAGTTTTGGCTTAGGTTTGGTGCATGGTTTCCAGATTCAAAATGGGGCAGTAGCCACAACCATTGGCCATGATGCCCACAACTTAACTGCCATAGGTTCAAGCGATGCGGCGATCATGCAAGCCATTGAAGCAATAACCGCTTGTGGCGGCGGGATTGCCGTTGCTAATGACCACGGCGTTTTAGCAACTATACCCCTAGCTATTGCCGGGTTGATGTCGGCTAAGCCCTATACCGAAGCTTGTGGGGACCTGAAGCATATTTATGCAGCCTATCAACAAATCAGCCAGTTAATTGATTTTGACCCCTTCATCACCCTGTCATTCTTAACCCTGCCGGTCATTCCGACAATCAAATTGACCGATCAGGGGCTGTATGATTTTAACAGCCAAAGCTTTATTTCAGTCGAAGTGGGGCAGAAAGTGGATGCCAAATAAATAAACGAGTCGCTATGCTTTTTTTGGGTAGCGGCTCGTTTATTTACGCTTAAGTTTGATAGAACTTACTGAGCCCAAGACAGGGCTTTTCAAGATTTAGTTTTTTTTGGTAGTAAAGTCAAATGTATTCAGATTTTTCCAGCTCAAGGATTTCATCTAGGACCATACCTGGTTTTTTGTTCAGGGCAAGGGCAGTAGCCTTTAGGATCTTGATACTGATGGTGTCAATAGCTTTAGCTTGTGCGGCCCGTTGCAGCGTAGAATTAGCCAGGCCACTGGCTTTAGCGATGGCATAACGAGTTAGATTGTTTTTGTCTAAATAGGCTTGATAGGCATTCATTTAATCATCTCACTAAGTTAATAATTGTAAGGACAAGGGCAATAATAGCAATCACTAGTGCAGTAATCACGATTTTTAGGTTTTTGGTCATGATATTATTATGAAAGGCATGCTATAATTTGGGTACAAAGAATAAAGGGCTAGGCCTTTATTTTTGCTAGTGCTTTCCAATGACGTTTAGGATTGAAATTATTAGATTGATGATTGAGGTTACCAGACTAATAATCACAGTTTTCTTACGTTGTTTGGAAGGCTTTTTTTTGGTTGCCTTTCACGTTTCCCTTCTTTTCATCCATTATATCACTCTATTGCGTTGTAAAAGCTGGATTTTTCCTTAATTATTTAAATTTATGCCTTTGATTTTTAATTTAAGTGCAAGACTCGTGGCTAGAATCCTGTACAATGGGTATTAGCTAAGATTGCAAATAAACATGAATTTGTTTGAAAAAGGGATGGCTATGGTTGAACCGGACAACAAAAGAAAGAAGTGGATAATTGATCAGCTAAAACAAATATCTACTGGTCAATTTCCAGATGGCCCTGAAGACGATAATATTGAGTTTCCAACCTGGTTTGATGAACTATCTTTTGATGAACTTGACTGGCTGACTAGACAAGACTCTGACTGGTTTACTGAAGTGATGAAGTGAGAGCGGCACTTTATAGGTTAAACAGTCCCTAAATCTAATCACGAAACGAAACCGTGGTGTTGGTTTAGGCATCAGCTTTAAGGATATCAAGTGCAAATACGGGGCTGGTTGCCGGCATACTGAAGTGCTGAAATATACCCTGACAAATGAAAAACCGGAACGCCTTGGACTTTTGAATCTTTCCAGGGTATTCCAGTTATATTTAAGAACGTTTAAATTATTGAGCCGCTAAATACATGATCCGTATGTTAGCGGTGTGAGAGGGTGGTCGTTACGGTCTCCTACTGGTTTTTAGATATTGAAAACATAAGGCTAATGGGACTAGCCATAGATTAAAGGCAGCACAATATTGCCTACCTTATTATTTCAGTTCCTTGCTCGCTGCTTTTGCCAACGACTCAACTAGCTTGATACCATCTTTTTTTGTTTTATTTTGTGCCGTTAAAACTGCGATGGTAATACTCTTATTCCCGGTGCCAATATGTCCCATACTATTAATGACCCAAGTCCCATCTTCTTTTTGCTCCCAGCCATTTTTATTTTGGAAGGGTGTGCCACCAGCAGAAATGCCCCATTGTTGGCTGCGGGCAACGTTTTCCATTAAATTTTTAATGTAGTTTTGAGAACGGGTAGATAAATATTCAGATGGGTAAAAAATATTATTCAATAATTTAACTTGGTCTTCCGCCGTCGTTGTCGTTACGGTCCAGCCGATATTACTTGCAGCTGAGTTATTCATGTTCAAATTATTAAATAAATTGTCAAGTTCTTGAGCACCGCCCAGGTTGTAAACGTATAAATCTGTACTGGCTTTATTGCTACTTTTCTCAATGCTAGCCTTAGCCAGGGAACGTTCCTCTGAGCTTAGATCCGTATTATTTTCCTGGTGGTTGTGCAACAATTGGGTCAAAATCGAAATTTTTACAATACTAGCGGTGTAGAAGGTTGGTTGTTTTTGATTTGAAAAATTATAAAACTTATTGGTTTGTTTAGAATAAACCGCGACCTGAACCGCAGCTTGTGAATTTGAATTTTTCAGAACACGTTGATAATCTTTGATCAAACGTGTATTTTCAACGTGTCCACCTGAAAATGTTGTCGGCTCAGTTTTGACCAGATAATTATGTTGTCGATATATGTTCAACGACAATAAGACGATGCTAAAGAGACCTGCGAATAAAATGAATCGTCTTAATTTTGTATGTTTTTTTGGATGCTCAGCATTTTTATGCATATTGATCACACATATCCTTAAAAGGCAGGGTAGAAGGGGGGAAACTACGAATCGGGTTACGCGTAGTTAAGTGCATTTTGGCAGGCGATATTGATGAAAAAAAGCAGGCAGAAATATTCTGCCTGCTTCTTTACCAATATTCACGCGCTATAAGTAGCCAGCCAAATTTATTTTGATTTCCGTGATTTACTTTATTGGGAACTATGCTGAACGCCCGAAAAGCTAAAACCTAGAAACCTTGATATATCAGCTGATTTGCCAACTTTTGTGAACTCATGTAAACTACAAGTGCGCCACGGCGGAACTAAACCCGTTCTTTCAACAACGGCGCTAGGTCAATGATACCAAGGGGCGGCAGGGCTTTATTTGGTAGATTGACCGAAGATTGACCGAATATTGTTAAAATCCAACATAACTTGAAAATTTATTGATGGTTTCTTGTTTTGACCGCTTGGTGACGTGGGTATAAATATTCAGGGTTGTTTTTACATCCGAGTGTCCCAATTGGGCTTGAACTTGTTTGATAGTCGCTCCAGACTCAAAGGCCAAGGAAGCGAAGGTGTGGCGAAAGCCATGAATTGTAATTTTGGATAGGCTGGTGTGGCTGATGACCGATTCCAACCACTTATCGGGTTTGGTAGTAGAAAGCAGTTTGTTCTTTGCATTTTGAAAAACAAGCTGATCCGTGGCATTGCCTTGAGTGATACCATAAAACAATAACTCCTCAGCCTGTTTGATTTTCCATTGCTTCAATAAAGCGATCGTTTTGGCATCTAAATCAAGCGTACGAATGGAGTTCTTTGTTTTAGGTGTACCAACCATCATCTTATTATTAAGCCCTCTGGTGACTGTTCTTTCAACGCTCAAGGTCTTCTTTTTAAAGTTGATGTCGTGCCAGGTCATAGCAAGTATCTCACCCTTACGCAATCCCGTGAAAGCGATCAACCTAAAAAAGGTGATGGCTTTTGGATTGGGGCGAGAGCCAGCGGGACCATACTGCGAATCTAGTTGTTCAAAGAAGACTTTTAACTGTTGACGATCCCAGAAATTTTCAAAGCCTTCCTTGTCTGAGATTTTTCCTTTTTTGGGCCGTTCGATTAAATCAAAAGGGTTTCTCTGAATGATACCACGCCGTTCTGCCAACTTCAATGGTAGCGCCGCATAGGCCAAAACTTTACGGAAATCAACGAGTTCTTTAGACCAGTTGTTAGCTATCTTTTGGGCCATATCTGGCGTTATCTTGTTGATGTAATATTTACCCAAGGCAGGAATGACATGGTGCTTGAAGATGCCTTCTACCCGGTTTAAAGTGGATTCTTTAACGGTAGTCTTATAGCCTTCGTGCCAGCGGTGATACATCTCTTCATATCGTGGTGGTTTATTTTGGCCCATTTTGTCTACTTGAGCGATCAGTCTGGACATGGCCAGCTTGGCCGCAGCCCTTGATTTAAAGCCACGCCGGGTGGTCTCGATTTTTTTACCGGTGGCTTCATTTATGCCGACGTAGGCTTTGAAATAGTAATAGGTCTCACCATTTTGCCTTTTATAAGGTTTGATGGGGTCTTTCATGGCCATTACCTCCATTTTTTGTTAAAATAGAGTACGCGAAGGCGCACAATATTTGTGTGGTTTTTCATTTAGCACATCCTTTTACTTTAGCCGGTAGGGATGTGCTTTTTTTATTTATTGACCTAAGTGCTGAATAGCATAATCAGCCTCTTCAGGTGTGAATTTTTCACCGTTTGCAGAGGTGAGTTGTTGCCGGATGGCTTCAGGAGACATTGCCATATTTTTTTGATAACTCTTAGCCTTTTCCAGGGCATTGGCATTGTAATCAGCCTTCAGATTATCAACGGCATATTGCGCGGCCTCTGCTGAATACTTCTCACCATACTGAGATGTTAACTGGTTATAGATTCCTTGTTTAGACATGTGCATGGTCTTTGAGTAGCTTTCAGCTTTGATCAAAGCCGTTTTAAATTCGGTCGGGACTTGGGCTTCACTTGAACTGGATGCTGCGGCACTGGATGACGTGGAACTAGTCGTTTGCTTTGAAGACGAACTGCCCGAACTGCTTGAATTAGAACTCCCACAAGCGGTCAAGGATAACCCCATTAACATTATTGCGCCAATAGTTAATATCTTTTTCATTTTGGTGCCTCCTATGGTAATATATTTTTTGCTCAGTACTCCCATGCGGAGGTATTTATCCCTGACCTGTTTGCAGCAGGCCGGGGATTTTTTTATTTATGCAGAATATATTTTGAAATGAAGTCTTCAACCTCATAGAAGTATTTTTGGCCAATATGAAAACGTTCCATAAATTCTGGAACCGTGATACGTCTTCCACCATAATCGCATTCATCCTGGACCATCTTGAACAGCATGTAAAATGACCCCACGTCTGCACGGTGCTCAATCTTAGAATTAGATACGTATGAAATATTCAGTAGTGGCGCAGAATCCTCATCAAGTATAGAGTGGATGACTTCGTGGCCACAAACAAAATACGGATTATCGCAGGTCTCGTTAATAAAGATAGTTTTAGAGTACGGTTCTGATAGACCTAAGACCTCATCTGGGAGGGGTGAATACTTTACCAAAATGTCATAATAGTCTGCCACTTCAAATGGGTCTGATAAATTCTCAGTATCCAAAGTATGAAAGATGGGCTTTAAAGATTGCTCTTCCATAAGATCACTTTCCCTTATAACCGTTTTTTCTTAGCCGATCTTGGCCCTCTTTGGATTCAAGATAGGTACGTAAGAAGCTATTGATAAAATCGGAGTCCTCTTCTGGAAGCTCAACGTGCTTATAAAACAGACGCCGATTATTTTCGATGATGTCATCTACATTTATCTTATCATCTACACCGGGACTTTTACGCCCTAACAGGTAGTCTGTGGATACGTTAAAGAAATCGGCCACTTTTTCCAAGTTTGCACCGTTTGGAACTTTCTTTTTCCAAGCATAGAGGGAGTTCTTACCAAAGTCTAGTTTTTCTTCCAATTCTACTATGGAGATTCCTTGCTTGTCTGCTAAGCTTTTCACTCTATCAAATACTGTCATAATATGCACCAATTCCAATCCAAGATACGGAATTAAACTTTATCATAGATTTTTGTTGACATCTACATTAAAGTTTAATATACTGTATCCATAAGCTAAATTGATAGCTAATAAAGCCAATGAAATACGAACCGTAAAACCGTTATCTAACGCAAGGTACAGCGTATTAATTAGCTTATTTAACTATAGCTACAGTCTACATTAAAGTTTAATTTTTTGCAAGCTTTTAGCTAATAATTTAGCTTAATAATTTCAGGAAGGAGAAAGATATGACTACAACCGAAAAAGCATTGCTAATGACACGGATGCGGTTAAACAGAATTAAGTCAATTGATTTAGCGGCTGAGTTCAAAATTTCTGGTGCTTATGTCTCAGACATCTTGAACGGGCGTCGGGAGGGGCCAAAAGCGGAAGAGTGGATCCGTAAATTTGATAAGTTTGTCGCATCGAAGGAGGTAGCTAAAAAATGAAGCTTAGAGTCGTAAAACCAGCCCCAAAAATCACGCTATCCCGTGAAGAGGAACTGAAGGCGTATCAAGCTGGTGTGGAGGCGGCGATTTATCGCTTGAATAAGCGCTGGCTACCACGGGAAGAGGCTTTGGATTATGCCAAGGCTGTTGCCGGTTCAGATGTAACTTTTCAAAAGTTGGTAAATCTTGGCTTGCGAAAAGTTCAAATTCCCGACAGTCGCAAGATTGCATATGACCGCCAAGAAATAGACGAATTACTGGAAGGGCTGAAAATCTAATGGATATCAGTTTTTGGGTTTTGGTAGGGATTGGCATTTATCAGCTTTGGAAACATCGATATGCCGCTTTCTACGATGAACTTTTTGAAGATCAAAGTGAAGAGCACAAAAAAGTGCCCTAGCCGCAAACTAGGACACAAGCAAAAAACATTTACACACCAATTATAGCAGAAAGGAGCGGGCGATGTGAAAGAGAATCATAAGCGAGCTTTTGAGTTGATCAGTAAATTAGAAGACCCGGATGCTTATGGCACCATGCTCAACGTCCCCAATGACCATCCAACCCTTAAAGAGATTCGGTTACTGCTTACTGGTTCGGAAAAGCTGGCAAGAAAAACCTATACCAAACGGGAAGTTTATCACGTTAGGGTCACCACGCCAAATGGTGAGATATGGTACTTCCACGGATTCAAGAAAATGAACGGCTTTATTAAAGGCTTTCAACGGCTTTATATGAAAAGGGACATGGACGGCTATCATCTTGAACGTGGCGAGTGGTTCCCTTATGACGTTGAGCCCGGTGCAATCGTAAAAAATTAGGAGGAAACAGCATGGCTAAAGAATACAATTACCATTTTACCCCTGAAGAACTTGACGACTTGATCATGGCCGCCACTAATTTTGGCAAAGCTCAATTGATGTTTAAACGGGCCGAGGCAAAAAGAGCTAAGAACCCAGAGTCATTGGTTGACGTCAATGCCTACTTAAAACAAATGAATACTTATGACACCGCTATTAATCAATTTATTGATAATGCCTATGTACAAGGGGAGGACCCATATAATGATTGAAATTAAAATTACTGGAACTACCAAAGCTGAACTATTAAAGAACCTGAACGAATTGACCGAAACCTTAAGTGGTCCAACGGACTGGAAGCCTGAAGCCCAGCCAGTCAAGGAAGTGCCAAAGCCTAAAGCAAAACCTACGCCCAAGCCAGAAGCCGAAACAGCTTCAGAGCCTGAACCGGAAGCCGCCCCAGAACCAGACAAGGAAGCTGCTGAACTTACTGTAAGTAAAGCCGATGTCCAAAAGGTTTTATCTGAAATGGTAGCTCAGCAACCCGAAAAGAAACCAAAAATCAAAGCACTGTTCACTAAATACGAGGCTACTAAAATCTCTAACTTAGCAGAAGAGAAATATGCTGACTTCCTGGAAGAATTGGAGGTGATCTAATGCCATCGGTTCACGCAACACTATCAGCCAGTGGGGCGCATAAGTGGCTTAAGCATCCGCCAACGCTGTGGATGGAGATGGGTATCCCGGACTTCTCAAGCAAGTTCGCCGCTGAAGGTACTGCCGCCCATACCCTGGTGGAACTCAAGCTTAAAGAGGCCACGGAGCAACTCACCAAGCGTAAATATAATTTCAGACGAAAAAAGTTCATTGAAAACTCGGATTGGTTCAATGCTTCCATGGATGAATATACTGATCAGCACGTTGACCTGGTGCTAGAGGCCTTAAATGCCCGACCCGATGCGGTTTTATTCTCGGAACAGCGGGTCAGCTATGACCAGTGGGCTCCTGGGGGTTTTGGCACGGCGGACACGCTTATCGTGGATGATGAGTTATTAGACATCTGGGATTTCAAATATGGTAAAGGGCAAAAGGTCAGGGCTGACCATAACCTACAAATGATGCTTTATGCTTTGGGGTCCTACGCCTTAGTTGGGGATATTTATGATTTTGACACCATTCGAATGAATATTTCTCAGCCCCGTATCGGTAATATGGACACCTTTGAGATATCTAAAAAGGACCTGTTAGCTTGGGGCGAAGACGTTAAAGTGTTGGCAGACCACGCCCTTAACGGGGACGGTGGTACTGAACGGGATTGGGATGACCCTCAGACCTGGCAGTTTTATAAGGCCATGGGTTTTGATAAGTCCCTGGCTGAGTACAACCTTAAAATTCGCCAATATAAGTTTAAAGAGGCGAACACCTTAAAACCTGAAGAGATTCAAGACATTTTGGACCAGGCACCGAGAATCAAGAAGTGGCTGGAAGCCGTGGAATACTACGCAACCCAGCAGATTCGCAATGGTCACGATATCCCGGGGTACAAAATCGTGGAAGGCCGGAGCAACCGGTTCATTACTGACAAGGATAAAGCTCAAGATATCTTGGTCAAAGAAGGGTTCACGGATATTTTCACGCCCCAAGAATTGCTATCCCTCACCAAGCTAGAAAGCTATGTTGGTAAAAAGAAATTCAATGAATTGTTGGCTGACTTGATCACAAAGCCAACGGGTAAACCAACACTAGTTACTGAAGACGACAAGCGCCCAGCGATTAATTCCGCGGCGCAAGCTACTAAAGATTTTGATGAAGAATAGGAGAAATTAAATTATGACAGAAAAAAAATTAACTCAAGTTGTTACTGGTGTCGTTCGCTTCTCATACGTTCACTTGATGGAACCTTATGCCCAAGTAGGTTCTGGCCAGGAACCTAAATATCAAACCGCTATCCTGATCCCTAAGTCTGATACCAAAACCCTGGAAAAAATCAAGAAGGCCCAGCGCGCCGCTTATGAAGAGGGTAAAGGTGAAAAGCTGAAAGGCCTGAGATTCGAAAAGGTCAAAACTACTTTACGTGACGGTGATGAGGAATCTGATGAACATCCCGAATATGCGGGGAATATGTTCATGAACGTGTCTTCCAAATCAAAACCAACTATCTTAGGCACTCAACGGGATGCCGATGGCAGTTTGAAAGAAATCACCGATGGCGAAGAAATCTATTCTGGGATGTACGGCCGTGCTTCTTTAAACTTCTTTGCTTATAACAGCCAAGGTAACAAGGGCATCTCAGCCGGTCTCAACAATGTTCAAAAAACCAAAGACGGCGAAGTCCTTGGCGGTACCCGCACTGATGCCCAAGACGATTTTGATGATTGGGAAGATGATACTGACGATGATGATTTCTTAAACTAAGACTGGGAGGTTTTGACTAGTGAAGAAAAATCAATTGGAGAGAGCATTTAAAAATGTGATCAATAAGCGGGCTGATAGGCCCATGCTGAACTGCCTGCATTTTGACAAGGACGGTAGCATCACTGCTACAGATTCCCACGTATTACTGAGATTATCCCATGCGCACAACCTTAAAACTGATTTCAATTTGAACTTGCTATCTTTTACCCAAGACGCTGGCGCCTATCCTGAAACCAGCAAGCTTATCCCAGAAACCTATGAGAGTGCCTTTGTACTTAATCAGGCTGATATCGATGATGTTTTAACTTTTCTAAAGCCCCTAAAAGGTGACAGCAGGGTCGCATTGGCCCTTGTATCTGGTGGTGAGTTCTTACTATCAAATGGCGCTAGTTTGATTTATCCCAAGTTCCGCAATTACATTGGCGAAACAGTATCAATTTCTTTTAAGGCAACTTATCTATATAATGCCCTTGCCTTTTTTAAAGATTACATGACACCTAATGAGGACTTGGATTTTTGGTACAACGGGGCTTTGCGGCCATTGGCGCTTAAGGTAAGAGGCGCCACCTACCTCATTACCCCAGTCAGGACGTATTGATATGAAAACGCTGAATATCGATATCGAGACGTACAGCGATATAGACCTAACTAAGGTAGGTATCTATAAATACGCGGACTCGGTCAACTTTGAAATCCTGTTGTTTGCGTATTCCGTGGATCATGGCGAGGTGGTCTGTGTGGATATGACTAAGGACAAGGTGCCCGATGAGATACTGAGGGCTTTAACAGACCCATTAGTCACCAAAGTCGCTTTTAACGCTCAATTTGAAAGGGTGTCCCTAACGCACTACTTGAGACGGGCTAAGCGTCTGGCGCCTGACGCCTGGTTAGATGCTAAGCAGTGGCGGGATACGATGGTTGAAGCCAACGAATTAGGGCTACCGGGTAGTTTAAAGCAGGCTGCGGCCTACCTTAAAATCGAACAGCAAAAAGATACTAGAGGTATGAGGTTGATCAATTACTTCTCTAAACCCACTAAACCAACCAACAAGAATGGGATGCGGATGCGTAACTCCCCAAGTGACGCCCCTGAAGACTGGCAGACCTTTATCGATTACAACATTCAAGATGTGAAAGTTGAAATGGCCATCGCCGACAAGCTCAGCCGCTTCCCAGTTAAACAAAGCGAGTGGGACTTATGGGCCATGGACCAGCGTATCAACGACCGTGGTGTGGAGATAGACGTAGACCTGGCTGATGGGGCCATTGACCTGATGGAGACCCAAAACGATGCCAACATTGCCGAGCTTAAAGCTTTGACCGGGCTGGATAATCCTAACAGCCTACAACAATTTAAGAAGTGGCTGGCGAAAATGGGTTACCCCTTTGAAAAGCTAGGGAAAGTTCTGGTGCAGGACGCTTTAGACAAGGGCGACTTACCCGAGAAAGTCCAGCACGCTTTAGAGTTACGGCTGAGGTTGTCTAATGCCAGTACTAAAAAGTACCTCATGATGGAAAACGCCCGCTGCACCGATGGCCGGCTTCATGGCTTACTGCAATTTTACGGGGCGAATCGAACGGGCCGCTGGGCTGGTAGATTGCTTCAAGTTCAAAATCTGCCCAGAAATTACATCGGCAACTTAGACCAGGCCAGGGCAATGGTCAAGAACAAAGATGCCGAAGCCATTGAATGGGTCTATGACTCAGTACCAGAAGTTCTGAAACAACTGATCAGAACGGCGTTAGTACCCAAGGAGGGTAGTCGCCTGGTCATCTGTGACTTCTCAGCTATCGAAGCCCGAGTGATCGCCTGGTACGCCGGAGAGACTTGGACCCTGGAGGCCTTTGCCACTCATGGCAAGATTTACGAGGCCACGGCCAGCCAAATGTTTGACATTCCACTTGAAGATATCGATAAGGCCACAAGACAAAAAGGCAAAGTCGCCACACTTGCTTTGGGGTATCAAGGTTCCACCGGGGCCCTTGAAGCCATGGGCGCCCTGAAAATGGGAATCCCTGAAGACGAGTTGCCAGAATTGGTTGAGAAGTGGCGGGAAGCCAACAAGAATATCGTTGGTTTTTGGTACAACGTCCAGCGGGCCGCCCTGGAAGCAATTGACCATGGCCGTATCGTTAATTTACAAAAAGGGCTTAAATTGTACAAAAAAGGCGGGTTTTTGTTCATTCAGCTGCCATCTGGTCGTAGATTAGCCTATGCCAGGGCCCACCTCGAAACAGGTAAATACGGTAGCAGTCAGATGGTCTACGAAGGCCAAGGCGACCGGGTAGGATTTACAAAGTTGGTTACCTACGGCGGTAAGTTAGTGGAGAATATCGTCCAGGCTACGGCCAGGGACTTGTTGGCTCAAGCCATGTACCGGCTAGAACAGCACGGCTACAAAGTCATTTTTCACATTCACGATGAAGCTGTGACTGAAATGCCAGAGGGTACGGGTTCCGTTGAAGAAATGGCTGAAATCATGTGTGAAGAGGTGGACTGGGCTAAAGGTCTGCCGCTAGACGCCGCCGGGTTTGAGACCGCTTACTATATGAAGGATTAAGACGCTGAAACTACAGAGACGAGCGAAGTGAGACGAAAAAGGAGCCGTGAAAAAAGTGAAGAGTTTAGAAGACGCTTTTGCGTTGAACCTAAAGGCTTGCCGAGAACTAAAGGGGATGAGCCAAGCTGACCTGTCCCGGGCCACGGGCATATCCCCAACCTACATTTCATATTATGAATTTGGCTATGCCGTGCCTAAGCTAGAAACCATTGAGACCCTTGCCAAGGGGTTAGATATAGACCCTTTGATACTTTTAAATAAATCAATTTTCTACCTTAGTCGAGATCAACTTATTTATATGGGACATATCGCTGATTCTTTAAAAGATAACAATTATGACTTTGTTAAGGCATTGACCCACAAACGCAACCGCTGGGATGTGGCTGATCCAGAATTCATGAAAATCAACCATGACCTAAGAACGGAAGAGAAAAACCAAGTCATTGCCAATCTGATTCTGCCTTTCTTGCAACCGATGGCGTTAAAGCGAGATGACCGGATACGTGTGTTAAACCAACTAATTACAAAGCGGAGGGAAGCCAATGATTAAACCTAGCTATTATCAAGATGGCACCGGTAAAGACTTGCTAAACCATCTAGCGGAGATTTTACCAGCGGCCCAGTACCGGGGATTTTGTAAAGGGAATGCCGTTAAGTACTTGGTTCGTTATGAGGACAAGAACGGTGTGGAGGACTTAGATAAAGCCCTAACTTACTTGGAACGGTTAAAAGAATTTGAAGGTCAGCAGGCCAGAGCGGATAAGGCCGCTAAAATCAGAGCGAAGTTCAAGGACAAAGCCGACAAGTTAAGAGCCGCTGGTATTGATCCCGAAATCAAGAGTATGACAGTGTATGCCAGAGATTTATCTGTGGGTGAAGTCAATGGCTAGAGACCGGATCAGTGACCAGATAAATGTCAACGAAGAGATACTTGATAAATATTTCAACGATGGCTTGCTTGAAGATGAATATGAAGCCTTTGCGTACGTGCTGGCTTCACACCTGGATTACACAACGATGCTACTGAAAAAGGAACTTGGCTATGAGGAGGATAACGATGGCTAATAAAGAATATCTAAAAACAACCCCCATAAAAGCTGAACAGTTTGACGGGTCAAGTGAAATGCTAAAGAAATACAAGATAGAGCCAAGCAAAGATAGGTACTTGGCAAAAATTGGCTGGTACCTTATCAAAGCCCGTAGAGACAAAATTAGCTTCAAAATTGGCGATTACATTACTACCGACATTGAAGGCGAGCACTGGCCTATTAAAAAAGAAATTTTTGAACGGACGTACGAAGAATTACCGGCAATTCCTAAGCATGTGGCTGAATATATCGAGGCTGCCAAAAATGGGGAAACCGATTTAGATGAACCCGTCAATGTTTGGGGTGCCATGGAGGGTGCCGCTTATTTTGACCAATCCGATAGCACGGTAACTAATTGGTTTAGCACACATGGCAATGAATTTGCTAGAGCCTGGTTAGACGGGTATCGGATTGAGGAGGACAAAGATGTTAGTTGAAGTAAAGAATGGGATTTATGTCAACACTGATCAGATTCTAGTGATACGTAATTCAAAGAGATTTAAAGCGTGGGAAGTGTGGGTGGCTGGTGAGATTGGGGTTGGCGTAACTGCGCCCCAGCGGGGGTTCCTTGTTGATACCGCCGACAAAGACAAAATTGTTGAAGCAATGCAGCAGACAAAAACTGGAGGCCGAGCATGATTGATAATAATGGGGTTTTTCAGGCGACTGGTGCTGAATTACTGAAAGAAGCCGTCACGGACTGGAAACTTTTTTCGGAAAATGAGTCATTTGTAGATTGGTTTCCAGATGCTGCGTGGATCATGCCCAAAAAAAGGTATCAATTTGACAGTGAACTCAGCGGGATAGAGGAGGTTGAACATGGCTGAAACCAAGGCTCAGCAAGAATGCACATACTGCCACTTTCATGGCTCAGCTTTCACTGAAAAAAGCTTGTTTATGAAAAAGTACGGCCCGGAAGAACCTGTTAAGGCAATCGGGGCCAGTATCACAAAGGATTTAGATGGCCAGCTTAGGATAGACATGTGGGTATCCACCAGCAAGATGGGTTATCAAAACGGATTTCAAATAAGTTATTGTCCAATATGCGGGCGGAAGTTGGTGGTTGATGATGAGAACTAATCCTAGTGATAAGTATGTGTATGATCCTGACACAAAAGAATTTTTTCGCCGTGACGGTCTGGCAGAACTATCAAAAGAAACCAAGAAACAGCGGCAATGCATGTGGTGTCACACTAAACGTGAGATTGATGAGGAATTAGTTGGTATAGATTTAGACCTGCCCGGTGCCCACACAATATCGGCGTGGGGGGCCGGACTTAATCCAGCGTTGCTGCATACTCGTTATTGCTTTGCCTGCGGTAGAAAACTGGTGGATGAGGATGACTAAAGTCAAAGCTCAGCAGGGTTGCGAATATTGTGCCTTACCTATGCAAAATCGTGAATTTCTGCATACTGAAGATGATGAGGCATATTTAATCATCGGTGAAGAGAATACCCCGTATGTGGAAACGAATACTAATGTCTATGACATGACGCAGAAATTTAGATTTTGCCCGATGTGCGGCAGAAAATTGGAGGTTAAAGACGATGAGAGAAGTTAAGTTTAGAGGCTACAGCTTACTTACAAGCCGTTGGATTTATGGGGCTTACTACAAACATCTACCATTTACGCCAAGTCCATCTCAAAAAGTAGATGAAAATGAGTATGAACATCTGATCATCAAGGATAGCTTTAGTGATTGGCAGTTGCCTCGGGGAATACATTACGAACAGGTCAATCCAGAAAGCGTTAGCGAGTTCACAGGTTTAAAAGATAGCCTTGATAACGATATTTTTGAGGGGGATATCCTGACTGTTATTGGTAAAAACCGTGAAGAGTTCACTGCCCCGGTGGTTTGGCGAGGTGAAAACGGACTACCGGCATTTATATTAGATCCTAAATACGTATCTAGGGAATTCTTTTTAGAAGACGGTGTCTTAAGCCTTGTCAATTCTGATTTAGGGTTAGCCGTCGTGGTTATGGGCAACGTTTACGAAAATCCGGAACTTCTGGAGGTTAACAAAAATGCTGATTAAATTGTTGAACGGCCGACAAAAGAATATCAACCCCAAGCGCTGGGCTGAAGTAAGGCTAATAAATAAAGGAGCTATCCTGACTTTAGACAACGGCAAAATCTATTATGTATCTGATGAAACGGCCTTTTATCTTGCCCAGGCAATCGGTAACGTGGATCTGTGTGGCTGGTTGTTGGCCCGCTGTTCTGACCTTGTAGAGTCTGACGATGACTGGGGCTGGGATAGCAGTATCACCTATTCTGGGAATTAGATGGCAGTCCAAAATTCTAAGAAAGGAGGCCCATTGTGGAACAAGTAACTAAAAAATTAATCTCTAACCCGTTGCTGAACCTGGCCACGGCGCCCAACAAGTTAACGAAAAAATGGCATAATCAAGAAATGTCCTGGGCTGATTT
>JAKVKU010000019.1 GCA_022484695.1 Lactobacillus sp. | reverse complement strand
ACTTGCTGGGCCACGGATCGAATAGCTTTGGTGGGCACCACAAATAAAATAGCATCCGTTGCGGCAATCGCGGCTTGTAGATCAGTTGTTGCTTTTAATTGTGGTCTTAAAGTTGATTCTGGCAGGTAATGGCGATTGGTGTGTTGCGTGTTGATTTCTTGGACTTCTTTTTCACCCCGGCCCCAAAGCAGCACATCATGGCCATTTTCCACTAATAGATTGGCCAAAACGGTGCCCCAAGAACCAGAACCTAATACTGTAATTTTTGTCATATATTCTCCTTTATCGTTCGTAGGGATACTTCAATCCGCTGCCGTCTAAATACCAAGGCAGCTTCGGGTCATTGTAGCGGCGATAAAATATCATAACAATTGCAAAGATAACCAAAACAACCGACAGGGCTTGGGAGACTCTAATTGGTCCCCACATGAGACTATCCGTCCGCATACCCTCTACAATCGCCCGGACAATGCCATACCAAATCAAATAACTCAAAAATATTTCGCCTTGTTTAAATAGATGCAAGTGATGTCTTAAACTCATTAAAACAATGAATCCCAGTAATGTGCCTGTGGATTCATAAAGAAATGTCGGTTGGCGATAAGCCCCATTGATCCACATCTGATTCATAATAAACTGGGGTATATGTAGCCCCTGCAAGAAAGCAGCGGTGGTTTTAGCCCCAAAGGCTTCTTGGTTCATAAAATTACCCCAGCGGCCCATGGCTTGAGCCAGTAACACAGTCGGGGCAATAATATCCAGTAATAACCAGGTGGGGATCAAGCGCTTTTTGCAAAAGACAATGATCACGATCATGGCAGCAATCAGTCCGCCATAAATAGCGATACCCCCCTGCCATATTTTAATGATGTCCCCAGGATTTTGGGCATAATAAGACCATTGGAACACCACATAATAAATTCTAGCGCCAATGATGGAAATTGGCAGCATCCATAAAATCAAGTCCACGATATCATCGGGCATGATTTGCCGGCGATTGGCCTCTCGTAACGTTAAAATTACAGCGATCACCACACCAGCCGTAATAATTAAACCATACCAACGGACCTGTAAAGGCCCCAAAGTTAGGGCAATTGGATTAATCGCGCCTAGTGCTAATTCAGTCAAAATTACATCTCCATTACTTCTTATCTGTATCTGTATCCTTTGAATGTTCATCTTGAGCTTCATTTTGCTGAATCAAGACATTGAGGTTCTCTTCAAAAACCTTCGTGGCATCATAGCCCATGGATTTGGCTCTAAAGTTCATCGCAGCCACTTCAATGATAATAGCTAAATTACGGCCGACTTTAACGGGCACCGTGATCTTAGGAACTTCTACATCGAATATACTTTGGCGCTGCTCACCGGAGCCCAAGCGGTCATAGCTCTTATCTGGGGACCAATTCTCCAGGTGAATGATCAAATCAACCGGCGTCTCCTCACGGACAGCCCCGGCACCAAATAAATTCATCACATCAATGATTCCAATGCCGCGAATTTCCAATAAGTGTCTTAAAATGGCTGGTGCTTCACCAATAATTGTTTGTTCATCTTGTTGATAAACGTCCACTCGGTCGTCAGCAATCAAACGATGCCCGCGCTTCACCAATTCTAGGGCAGTCTCACTCTTACCCACACCAGAATCGCCGGTGATCAAAATCCCAACGCCATAAATATCCACTAATACCCCGTGGATTGAGCGACGTTCGGCCAGTTGCTTATCTAAATACTCCGTTAACAGACTGGCCAGTCGAGTCGTGGGTAATTTAGAGCCCAAAACCGGCACATTGAATTTTTTGCTGACCGTCAGCATTTCTTCAGGAACCGGTAAACTCGTGGATACCAAGAACATTGGGGTCTCTGGGGTTGCCATTTGCTTTAAAACCACCAGGCGCTCGGCGCTGGTCATGTTCTTTGAAAATGAAATTTCGGTTTTACCAAATAATTGAATCCGCTCTCGGGGATAGAAATTAAAATAACCGGTTAATTCCAAACCCGGTCGTGAAATGTCACTAACTGTAATGAATTTTTTATCTAATAACGCTTCGCCTGAATAAACAGTTAGATTGGTCGCTTTTGCGATTTGTGCCACACTTACTTTATCAGCCAATGCTATTGCCCCTTTTTATAATCTGTATGAGTCAATCATACTATAAAATCGACCACTAGAATAGCAAAAGGAGGTCTACAAAACAATAGTTTTGTGAAACCTCCAATTTATGACAATCTATAGGTCCAAACCGGTTTAAAAATCATTCCAGTTATCGTTATCTTTATGCGTTGTCGAATCAGTGATATCTTTTCGCGGCCGGGGTCTGGTTGAATCAGGTCGTCTTGGCCCCCGGGGCGGACGGCGATTGGTGTGATTTAAAATTGCCCAAATCACCACGACAATAATAATCAGTGGTAAAACAAAACGCAAAATGGTAAACAGCAAAGCCATGAAGCCAAAAACAATGGCCACGACAATGAGTATCAATAAAGGAATGATCAAAGCCAATACAAGGCAGCTAATCATTAATAATCACTCCAGTTATCATCTTTGGTATCAGATGAATTAGTCACATCTTTACGGGGCTTAGATGCCCCAGTCCGCATTGAATCTGACTTTTTCGGAGCATCTGGCATCACTAACATTAAAATCAAGTACACTAGAATACCTGGGAAGCCAGAAGAAAAGAATGAGATCACTGCATATAAGACTCGCAATACAGTGGGATCCCAGTCGAAATATTCCGCAATCCCCCCTAGGACCCCGCCAAATACTTTGTTATTTGATTTTGTTAATTTTTTACGTGCCATTTTAATGCCTCCAAATTTATGATTGTTGTAACGCTTACTCGTCTGCTTGGTTAGTATCCTTCAATAAGATATTACCAGCTGTGGTGGATAAATCAATCACCGCTGGATCAGTTTGATCGCCCCGCTCAAAACTTGCTTGCTTACGGCCCCGAGCTTCAGCTTGATCATCTAAGGTGATATCTGCCAAGCGATTTTTGATTTGACCAAATCTAGTCTTAACTTCAGCTTTCAAAGCTAATTCTGGGCTGAGTGCTAATTTGACGTTCCCATTGACTGAATTAGCAGCAAATTTATGCAAATCCAGATTTTCAGTGGTTCCCCGGACTTCCCCGTTAACGGTGGTGAATTGGCCGGTGTGGATATTGCCGGAAACAATCACATTGCCATTGACGGTGGTTAAAATGGTGTCGGTGATTTGGCCTTTTTCAACTTTGATATCGCCGTTGACATTTTCAGCTTCCAGGTAAGTTAAGCGACTATCTTCAAAATCCAATTGTCCATTGGCAGTTTTCGCATAGAAGTCAGTCCCAGAAAAATTGGTAACTTTCAAATTACCATTGAGCATTTTAACATTGATGTGATCATAAGTCCGTTGTGGTAAATAAACAATCAGATCTGCTTTGATGCGCTTATTCGGGACTTGGAATACGAAGCGGTCATTGGACACATCGATGTTGGCCCGGGCTAGAAATGCTTCAAACGGTGTTGCTTCGCTCATGCTGCCAAAGAGTTTGACCTTAGCATTCACAGCAATGTTATCATTTTCAGAGGGTTCAAACTTGATGGTCCCGTTGGCCAAACTTAAATCTAACACTTTAGCTTGGTTGTTTTCATATAAAAATTCATGCTCAAATTCGGCCGTGGCCAACCCCGGCACTTTCACGTTGATATCTTTCCAATCCACGTTATCCATCAGATTGCTGACGGAATCTCTGACAAAAGATCCCACTTGGCTACCGGCATCCGTTAGCCGTTTGGTAAAATCAGAGAAAGTGTCGCTGGCATTTTCCCGCCAATTGCCAGCAAAATCTTCAAAAGCATGATCGCCTTCTATGTGATGATCAGCTTGGTATTGTTTCAAATCAGCGGTGACGTCGTTTAATTGCTTGCGAACAGCCCCTTGGGTTTGGGTCAAATCATTGACCCGTTGCTTTAAACTAGTCCGTTCTTCATTCTTGGCATCGCTGAGACCTTCCAAATCTTCCATGGTATCTAACACGGTGATTTGCTCTTTTGCGGCTTGAATTTGATGGTCGATGGACTTAAGTTGTTCAGCTAAAGTCTCTTGTTTGATTTTCAACTCACTGTATTCAGAACTTGGTTCCTTTTCAGAATCAGGTGTACTTTGTTTATCAGCTGTGTCGTCAGATGCCTTGTCTTCAGTGTCATGTAATTCCAAATTTTCCAATAATACTAGGGCTTCTTCAGAAGAAATAACGCCTTTTTTAACTAAATCAAGAATTCTTTGTCTCTCATTCATAGGATAAGCCTCCAAATTGATTTCCTGGACTTCATTACTCTTACATTATGACTGGAATCCCCTAGAAATACATAGGTCCAAAGATTGATTTTACCGTCCGGCCCAAGCGCTAAAAAAGCTACACCCCAGAGAAGCTTTGAGGTGTAGCTTGACAATGCAGTTATCGCAAGTTACATGATATCGTCCAAATTTGAACTTAATTCAACAATCTTACCGGTTTTAAGATAAACCACCCATTCACAGATATTGGTGACGTAATCACCGATCCGTTCCAGATAAGAAGCCACTAACAGATAATCCATGCTCCCTACAACGGTGCTGGGATCGTGTTGCATTTCTTCAATACAAGCTTTATAAATCTTATTGGAGAAATCGTCAATTTTATCATCAACTTTGGCAATTTCCAAAGCCCGCTTTTCATCTTCCTTGACGTAAGCGTCCAAAGCTTCATCCACCATATTCTTAACCACTTCTGACATATCGGCGATGTCCTTTTCAATGGCGGGTACTCGGCGATTACCCTTGACCCGAATGGTGGATTTGGCAATACTGACCGCATGATCGCCCATGCGCTCCAAGTCAGAACTTGCCTTCATAACCGTTACGATCATGCGTAAATCGGATGTAACGGGTTGTTGTAGTGCGATCATTTCAAAAGAACGCTGCTCTAAATCCACTTCACGTTTGTTGATTTGTTGGTCACTGTTGATCACATCTCGAGCCAATTCTTTATCATGGTCGATGAAAGCACGAACAGATTTATAGATAGCTTCATTGACCATCATACCCATTTCTGAAAAACGGACATGTAACTCATTTAATTCTTCTTCAAAAATTTGTCGCATTCCATTGCCCCCTCTTAACCGAACCGACCAGAAATATAGTCTTCGGTTTCTTTTTCATGCGGATTCAAGAAGATCGTCTTAGTATCCGCGAATTCGATTAAATTACCCTGTAAGAAAAAGGCAGTTTTATCCGAGATTCGAGATGCTTGTTGCATGTTATGTGTTACTAATATAATAGTATATTCATCCCGTAATTCAAGCAACATATTTTCAATTTGGCCACTTGAGATAGGATCCAAGGCACTTGTCGGTTCATCTAATAAAATAACATCTGGTTTAACTGCCAAAACCCGGGCGATACAAACCCGTTGTTGTTGGCCCCCAGATAGAGATAACGCACTTTGGTTGAGCTTGTCTTTAATTTCATCCCAAATAACTGCTTGGCGCAAACTAGTTTCCACAGCTTCATCTAAAACCCGCCGATCTCTAACTCCAGCAAGGCGTAAACCATAAACCACATTTTCATAAATTGAAAATGGAAAAGGGTTAGGTTGCTGAAAAACCATGCCAATTTCTTTACGTAACGCTACCGTATCGGTGGCTGGCGCGTAAATATTTTTACCATGCAGCATCACATTACCCGTGATGGTAACCCCTGGGATTAAGTCATTCATCCGATTGAGTGTCCGTAAAAAAGTTGACTTGCCACAACCCGAAGGTCCAATCAAGGCGGTGATATCTTTTTGTGCAAAATCTAAGGTGATACCCTTTAATGCCTCAAAGCGGCCATAGAACAGATGAACATCTGATGCAGTTATAATTTTATTTTTGTCATCAGCCATAATTTAACTCCTTACCCAAAGCGCCCAGAAACATAATCTTCAGTAGCTGTAATCTTAGGCCGCTGAAAGACGTTGCTGGTCTCGTCAAATTCTAAAACATTGCCTAAATGAAAGAATGCGGTGTAATCACTAATTCTGGCAGCTTGTTGCATGTTGTGCGTTACGATAATGATCGTATAACGATCCTTTAAAGCCAATAAGGTATCTTCAACTGTTGAGGTAGAAATTGGGTCTAAGGCACTGGCCGGCTCATCTAACAGTAAGATGTCTGGCTTCATGGCAATGGCCCGGGCGATACATAACCGCTGTTGCTGGCCCCCGGATAAGGAAAGGGCACTTTGCCCCAGTCCATCTTTGACTTGATCCCATAAAGCCGCTTGTTTTAACGTTGTTTCGACTAATTCATCCAAAGTTTCTTTACCGTGCACCCCATTACGTTTTGGGGCAAAGGTAATATTATCATAAATCGACTTGGAAAAGGGATTAGGTCGTTGGAACACCATGCCAATGTGTTTGCGCATTTCGTAAACATTAATGTTTTGACTGTTAATATCCAAGTCCCGGTACATAATTTTCCCGGTGACCCGTGTCCCGTCAATATTATCATTCATCCGATTTAAGCTCCGTAAATAAGTAGACTTACCAGAGCCAGAAGCCCCAATCAGCGCCGTAATTTTGAAGCGTTCAAAGGGTAAAGATACCCCATGGATGGCTTCAGAGTCCCCGTAAAAGACGTGTAAGTCTTCTGTGGAAATCGAAATTTCGTGATCTTTGGGATCTAATTCTCGAATAAATTTGTCGTCAGCAGAATAATTTTGCATTAGCTATCTCCTATTACTTCGTTCCCGTCATCTTGCCATAAACTCGAGCACTGATAAACCGTGCCCCGAAGTTGAAGATCAAGACTGCAATAATTAAGACGGCAGATGCCCCAGCCGAAACTTGAGCGGCATCAGGCATAATACCTTCTGAATTAATTTTCCAAATGTGCACTGCCAGCGTTTCAGCGGGACGCAGTGGATTTAAGGGACTGGCAATATAAAACGGATTCCAATTGGTGAAATCTAGTGCTGGTGCACTTTGACCCGCTGTGTAAATTAAGGCAGCGGCTTCCCCAAAAACCCGGCCAGCGCCTAAAATCATCCCGGTGACGATCCCAGGCAAAGCTTCAGGAATGATGATTCTTAAAACGGTCTCCCATTTTGATAAACCTAAGGCCAAACCAGCTTCTCTTTGAGATTCAGAGATACTATTTAATGATTCCTCCACATTCCGAGTCAACAAAGGCAGGTTAAACACGGTTAAAGCCAACGCCCCAGATAAAATAGAGAAACCTAAGCCAGCTTGAATGGAGAATACTAAGAAACCAAACAAGCCCACAACGATTGATGGTAAAGAACTTAAAATATCAATAGATGTCCGAATCAAGCTGGTCAACCAATTTTGCTTGGCATATTCTGACAAGTAGATCCCGGCCCCAATTGAGATAGGAATCGAAATCAACATGGCTAAGAATAGTAGATAAAATGAGTTAAACAATTGAATGCCAATCCCACCACCGGTTTGAAAACTGCGGGCAGGGGTGGTCAAAAAGTGCCAACTCACATGTGGCAAGCCGTTCCAAAGAATAAAAATCAATAAAAAGGCTAAGATTAAAATCATCACACCGGCGATGAAATACAAGATGCCGGTGGCGACGGTATTCCATTTTTTAGAATTCACTTAGATCCGCCCCCTCTTGGCAATTTTGTTGATGAGTAAATTGAAGACTAAGGACATCAATAGCAGCAGTAACGCTAATGACCACAGGGCATTATTGGCCGCTGAACCCATAACTGTATTGCCCATCCCCATGGTCAGCACACTGGTCAAAGTAGATGCTGGCGAGATCAAGTTATGTGGCAATAATACGGCGTTGCCGATAACCATTTGGACCGCTAACGCTTCCCCAAAGGCCCGGGACATCCCGAAGATAACCGCCGTCGCCAATCCTGGGGTCGCAGAACGTAACACCACTTTATAAATGGTTTGCCACCGAGTCGCACCCAGTGCTAAAGAAGCTTCACGATAGTAACGCGGTACTGCCCGAAGTGCATCCACAGACATGGAAGTCACGGTGGGTAAAATCATGACAAACAACACAAAGGTCCCGGCTAAAATCCCAAACCCAGTACCGCCAAAGGTATGGCGAACAAATGGGACAACGACGGATAAACCGATAAACCCATAAACAACAGAGGGAATACCCACCAATAATTCAGTGACGGGTTGTAAAATCTTATACCCTTTATTAGGCGAAATCTCCGTCATAAATATTGCTGTAGCAATGGCAAAAGGCGTGGCAATAATTGCCGATAAAAGTGTGACCCCAAAAGAGCCAATGATCATCGGTAGAGCCCCGGCTTGGGGACTGCCATGGCTATCAGTGCTGCCAGGGTTCCAAATTGATTTGGATAAGAAGTCCCAGACATTAACTTTGTTGCTGAAGAAAGTTGCTAAACCTTTAGAAGCCACAAAGTAAAAAATCGAGACGACGATCAAAACGATAATCGCTGTACACGTTAAACTAATGATGCGTCCGCGTTGTTCACTGCGCGTGGCTCTAGATTTTTTTAATAAGCTATCTTTAATATCATCATGCATGCTGTTCTTCCCCTCCCTACTTGGTAATGTGTAATTCATCATTCAAGGTCCGGGTCGTCTTCATTTGGCTCATCGGAATATAGCCCAATTTGCCGACGACTTTTTCTTGAACCGAATCACTCATCATATAGTCGATAAAGTCTTTGGTTAAACCCTTTGGCTGACCACGGGTGTACATATGCTCGTAGGACCAAATTGGCCAACGATTGGTTTCGACATTCTTATTCGTAGGTTGGATATTGTCAACACTAACAGTTTTGATGGTCTTATCCACATAGGCAAAAGCCATGTAACTAATAGCACCAGGGGTACTGGACACGATTTGACGGACCATCCCGGTGGAATCTTGCTCTTGGGCCTGCAGTGAGGACTGCCCATTTAAGGCCCAGCGCTCAAAAGTACTCCGGGTCCCAGAACCTTGGGCCCGATTAATCACGACAATGGTCCGATCCGGACCGCCAACTTGTTGCCAGTTGGTAATATCACCGGTGAAAATCCCGATGAGTTGTTTCTTTGTTAAGTTCTTGATGGCTAATTGTTTATTAATAACCGGTGTAATACCCACAACGGCCACTTTATGATCGACTAATTTCTTAGCATTGATCCCCTTTTTTTGTTCCGCATAGAGATCAGAATTACCAATATCTACAGCGCCTTCTTGAATCTGACTCAGACCAGTCCCAGTCCCGCCACCTTGGACATTGATGAAATTACCAGAATGGGCACTGGTATAGTTTTCACCAACAGCTTCCACAAGGGGTTGTAGGGCTGAAGACCCAACTGCAGTGATGGACCGGCCATTGTTACTGCCACTTTGACATGCGGTTAAGGTGCCCACCAGTATGAACAAGCCCAACAGCATTAGAATGCGTTTTTTCAACATTTTTACCTCCATAAAGCATAACAAGAAGATGATACCCTCTTAATGTAAAGATATACCATGCACTTTGTAAAAATTGTGTAAATTTATGCTTTTGGCAACTTCAAATTGAAGGTACTACCCACACCATATTGACTGGTAACGGATAATTTCCCACCATAATTATTTACAATACCACTCACAATGGACAAGCCTAAACCAGTCCCCCCATTGTTATAAGATCGTGCTTTATCAACTCTATAGAAACGTTCAAAGATACGTGATTGTTCTTCTTCTTTTAGACCAATCCCGGTGTCCACGACGGAAATATGAACGTTATTTTTACCATTGGCAAAGTTAACAGCAATTTTACCCGCGTCACGATTGTAAAAAATAGCATTTGTAATTAAATTCTTCATGATTTGCCGAAATTGAACGGGATCGATCTTCAAAGCCACGTCTTCTTTCCCATTCACACTGACCTCCAAATGCCGCGCAGCGATATCGGGTTTTAGTTCCTGTAAAATATCGGCAACGACTGGTTTCACAGTGACATTAACAGGTTCATCTTTACGGGTCTCATCTAATTTCGAAAGCTCTAAAATATCTTGAATCAATTGATTCAAGCGTGTACTTTCCTTGTAAATGATCTTAATGAATTCTGCTCGGTCTTTAGGATCCATGTCGGTTTTTTGAATCATGGTTTCCGCAAAACCTTTAATGGCCGTCACTGGTGTCTTCAATTCATGGCTGACATTGCCCACAAAGTCTAATTGCATTTGCTCGATCCTGCGAATATTCGTCAAATCATAAAGTAAGACTAATATCTGCGGTCGGGGCCCATCTTGACCAACTTGAATCACATTGGCATCCACATAGCGCATCGGTTGTTGCACCAGTTGAACTTCGCCATGATGATTATGTTGATAGCGAATCGTATGCTCAATCATTTGACTCAATTTATAAGTTTTCACATCATCAATAAAAGGATGGGGTAACGCTGCGTCTTCAACTTGCAGCAAATGACGCATGGATTCGTTGAGCATTTGCACATTGCCATCCATATCCATCAGCATGACCCCCATGGGTAAGTGATCGATCAAGCGTTTAAAACTCTCTGAGCGAATCGCAATTTTTTCATTCAAGTGACTCACATCTTCATCGAGTTTATTCACTTCAGCGGATAAGGGATACAACACATTATCCATGCGTAAAATCAAAGGCTCTGGACTGCCTTGATGGCGGATGCGATGCACATTGTTCACTAAAGTCCCTAGATTGGTCAGCATCTTCTTGCGGCGGCGCGTGCTATAAAACAGGCCAAACAATAGGGCAACAAAATAAATCACCGTCGAAATCCAAAAGGCCGCTGGGATGAAATTCCAAGGATTGTCCTTAGGCACAAAGAAGACAATAGGATTGCCAACGGTGGCATATAACCCATAGGCCAGGTACGTTTTATTATCGATGGTTTGTTTAGAAAAAGGATTTTCACGGGAAATCAAACTGTGGCTGACCAAATCCCGAGCCATGGTTTGAAAACCGGCGCCTTGACGCATTGGACTGGTGATTACTGTAATACCACTTTTATCCTGCCAGTTTTCTAAGGCGGATTTGTCATCTGCGACTAATTGGTAATCTTCAGCTTCACGTTGTAAGTAATGCTCTTGTTGTTTTTGAACAACTGAATTCATGACAAAAATAGATAATAAATAAAATAAAATTGCAAAGAGCGTAACCAAAGATACTCTAATTAGGTACTTGTGCCGACTCATCATTTAACCTCCAATTTATAACCAAAGCCCCGAACCGTCTTAATAAACTGTGCTTGCTTAGGATCAGCTTCCACTTTATCTCTTAAATGGCTGATCTGAATATCCACCATTCTGGACTCCGCTGCATAATCAAATCCCCAAACACCGTTTAACAACGCTTCACGGCTTAACACCCGACCTGGGCGATGCATTAAATAGGCCAGTAATTTGTATTCTTTAGGCGTTAGTAATAAATTTTTGCCATTTTTAGTGGCAATCATTTGATCTTGATCAATGGTTAAATCTCCCACGGTAATATAGCGCTCAGATTGCGCTGCTTTATCCGGTTCCCCCTTATTCAGCCGCCGCTTGATGGCTTTGATCCGGGCAATGATCTCCCGGGGACTAAAGGGCTTGGTCACATAGTCGTCAGCGCCGATTTCTAACCCCACAATTTTGTCGGTCTCACTATCTTTAGCCGTTAAAATCATAATCGGAGTTTTAATTTTTTCGATCCGCAAGCGCCGGGTAATCTCCAAGCCATCAATATGGGGCAGCATTAAATCTAAAATAATAAAATCAAACTGTTGATTAAAAGCCAGATTCAAAGCTTCCTGTCCATCTTGGGCGGTGGTCACCTCATACCCTTCTTGGGTTAAATTATATTTTAATAACGTCAAAATAGCTGGTTCATCATCAACCACTAAAATCCTATCCACACTATATCCTCCTTTGATGCGTCTGTTCTGAATCAGGAAAAGTAATGATTCCTAATTCATGAGGTGAGTCTTTGTAAATGGCTGTTTCCGCCAGTTTGATATCTTGATGCAACGTTTTGACCCGCAAGCTCACAAAGGTTGCACTTGCTTGGATAACTTCGTAAAATTGGGCTTGGGAATTAACGGGTTGCCCATTAGCTGACAGGACCACATCCCCGGCCGTCAAGCCAGCTTTTTGGGCCGGTGTGCCTTGTTGCACCGCTAGGACTTGAATCCCGGCTTTTGGTTGTAACAAGTGGCTATTGCCTTTGGCCAAGAAACGGGCCACATAACCCCGTAAAAAAATGACCACGATAGCGCCTAGGATCAAGCTCAGCCCAGGTAATTGTCCCTTTAACCCTAAAAAAGCTAAGGCCAACATGATGACACTAGCCAACATGAAGGGCCGCTTTAGTTGGGTCAGTTCTGCGGGCAAACGCCGTTTTAGTTTTAAATTCAGACCCAAAATCAAGGGCAATACCAAGATCGTAAAACGCTGATTTCCTAAGTTGAAAAATGGCCACCAGCCCTTTAGCATGGGGAACGCATCCCCTGGGACCAGCAAAATAAGCGGCATTAAATAAAGCCGCTGAACCGCATAATAAGCTTCGCGACCACCACGCACTGCATTTTTTATCTTAGGACTTAATTCTAATTGGGGCATTTTCTGAAATAAACACCCGCATGCCCCCAAACCAAGGGCGGCGATGGCTAGCGCACTGGGGATCACTGCCCCTTGCACTGGTGCAATGATCGTGTCGTTGAAAAAACCGGGTAATACTAAATTCGGTTTAAACCACGCTAATCCCGCCACGAGTAACCATAAAATGCCGTTATCCCAAAACGCTGTGAAACAAACCAAGCCCAGCAAGGTTATCAAGACATACCATACCAACCAGTTATTATCCACCACAATCCCCAATAATAGACTGACCACTGATGCAATTAAGCCCCCAAACAAGCCATCCTTAAAAAAAGAACGGGCCTCTAAGAAATGGGAATCAATGGCAATAGAGAATTGACGACGCTCTTGTTGGATGCGTCGATAACCTGATATGGCGATGACACAAATTGCTACGAGAAAAACTGGGTTAAAAAAGAAAAAACCAATAATTTTTAGCAAAATAACTACCTCATATTGTGGATAAAATAAGTATACCATGCAATTCTATTGGAATTGTACGCCCAATGTAAAGATTACGTATAATTTTCGTAAAATATTAAAAAATATTAACTTCACAAAAAAGGCCAGGGTTTTACCCCTAGACCTTTAAGTAACGGCGCATGGAGATCGTTGCCCCGGCAGCCCCAATCAGCATACCCACCAATAGCAACACCCCATCGATCAAGCTTAAAAACTGACCGGGGCTCGCCAAAGTATAGCCAAAATTGACAAACTCTGCCGCCGTGCGCTGATAGACCCAGTGATAGCCGATATCAATCAGAACAATGGGCAACAGTGCCCCCAATAAACCTGTCCAAGCCCCTTCCAGAAAAAAGGGCCAGCGAATATAAGCGTTAGTGGCACCCACTAAGCGCATCACGCCGATTTCAGCTTCACGGGACATGATCGTGATCCGAATGGTATTTGAAATTAGAAAAATAGCCACCAGCAACAATAATAACATCAAGCCACTGGCCCATAGGCGAATGGTCCCCACGACTTGAAATAATTGCTTGGTCTGATTACCCCCGTAGTTAGCTGCGGCCACGTGGGGCAGCTGCTTGGCGGCTTTTGCCACCGCGAGCGTTTGGGTGGGCCGCTTGGCTTTAATGACATACACATCATTTAAAGGATTCTCTGCCCCCGCAAATAAGCCAAAAGCCTGGCCGTAGTGCCCAACGACCTGTTTGAGTTCTTGATTACGACTGGAGTAGGTCACTGAGTCAACGGCAGCCATGTCGCCTAACTTGGTTTTTAAAGCCGTCTTTTCCTTGGCCGTGGTCCCCCGTTCAATCAAAACCCGGACCCGCACATCATTTTCAATTTGATTGGACAAGCGGTTCACATTTAAAATCAAGGCTAAAAAAATCCCCAATAACATCAAGGTCACCGCCACTGCACTAACGGCGGCAAAGGACATCCAGCCATTGCGCTTTAAACTTTTAAAGCTGTCTTTGACATGACGCTTAATGACGTATCCCGGCATAATGATAGGCTCCTTTAGCTTGATCCCGAACGATTTGGCCGGCGACGATCTCAACAACCCGGTGGGGCCGGCGATCCACCATCTGGTGATTATGAGTGGCCATGATCACGGTGGACCCTTGGCGGTGGATCGCTTCGAAAATATTAATGATCCCCGCGGCTGTTTCCGGATCCAAGTTGCCTGTCGGTTCATCGGCAATCACAATGCTGGGCCGATTCACAATGGCTCTGGCAATGGCCACACGCTGTTGTTCACCCCCAGATAATTCACTGGGAAAACGATGGCGTAAATTGGCTAAGCCCATTTCCTTCAAGACTTCTAAAACCCGCCGGCGAATCAACGCTGGTTTTTTCTCAGTAACTTCCATGGCATAGGCCACGTTTTCAAAAACGGTTAATTTAGGCAACAGTTTAAAATCTTGAAAAACAATCCCTAACTCCCGGCGCAGATAAGGAATACCTTGGGGTTTCATTTTGGTCAGATCAAATTGGTTGACCCAAATAATACCTTTACTGGGCAACAGCTGCCGATAAAGCAATTGAATCAAGGTGGACTTACCAGCACCACTGGGCCCCACGATATACACAAACTCCCCTTGCTGTACCGTTAAATTAATATTTTCCAAAACAGTTTTTCTTTGAAATTTCTTAGAAACATCCACGAACTGAATCATATCCTTGATCCCCTAACTTGGATTTTGCTGTTTTAAGTCCCACTGTAAATAAGCATAAATAAATGGATCTAAGTCGCCATCCATCACAGCTTGGCCATTACCAGTTTCATAATTGGTCCGATGGTCTTTGACCATGGTGTAAGGATGAAAAACATAAGATCTAATCTGTGAGCCCCAACCAATATCTAACTGCTCACCCTTGATGGCGGCTTCTTGGGCCTTTTTCTCAGCCACTTCTTTTTGATAGAGTTTGGCCTTTAACATATTCATGGCCGTATCTCTATTTTGAAACTGGGAACGTTGGGCTTGGGAACTGACCACGATCCCCGTAGGAATATGGGTCAGGCGCACGGCTGAAGAGGTCTTGTTGATATGTTGGCCACCGGCACCACTGGAGCGAAACACATCCATTTTCACGTCTTCTGGGCGAATTTCAATATCAATGGAATCATCTAACTCAGGCATCACATCTACCGAGGCAAAAGACGTATGCCGCCGACCCGCTGCGTCAAAGGGTGATATGCGCACCAAGCGGTGAATGCCCTTTTCTGAGCGCAGAAGGCCGTAAGCGTTGTGGCCTTTGATCATTAAAGACACACTCTTGATCCCGGCTTCATCCCCAGCCTGATAGTCTTCAGTTTCCACTGTAAAATTATGTTGCTGGGCCCAGCGGGTATACATCCGCAATAACATCGAACCCCAGTCTTGGGATTCCGTACCGCCAGCACCGGGATGAATTTCTAAGATGGCATTATTTTGATCGTACTTTTGATTTAGCAACAAAGCCAGTTCGTATTGCTGCATCTGTTGCTGAAGTTTGGTCAACCCTGTCTCGAATTCTTTTTTCATATCAGGGTCAGGTTCTTCTTGAATCAATTCCAAATTGACCATCAGATCTTCATACTGACTTTGCAATGCTTTAAAATCATCTAACTTCGATTTGGAAGTGTTGGTTTCATCAATCAATTTCTGAGCCGCCATTTGATCGTTCCAAAAGTCCGGTTGGGCCATCTTAGCTTCATTAATCGCGACGACTTCTTCTAGGCGATCGAGGTCAAAGTGACCCCCTAAATTGCTTTATTTTTGATGCTATTGTTTCTAAACTATGTCTAGCTTCACTAATTTCCATACTTTTTTAACTCCTTTTATTGTCCAAATAAAACAAAGGGCCAGATAACTACTTCCGTCATCGGCCCTTTGTCCTTGTTAATTCCTTAAAATAAGCCGCGATGATAATACTTGGTAATCATCTTGGTAACTAACGTCTAATATTTTGACGAATTTCAGCTTTCATGAATAGGCGGGTGACGTCGTAGTCAATATCTGAAATCATTTCTTCAAACATTCTAAATCCTTCTTCTTGGTATTCAACCAACGGATTCATTTGTCCATAACCTCTTAAACCAATCGACTGGCGCAGGCGATCCATGGCATCAATATGATCCGTCCAATGCTCGTCAACAACCCGCAGGATAACAACTTTTTCAAATTCCAACAATTGTGTTGGATCCGTCAATAATTTGGTCTTGGTTTCAAAATTATCATCGGCCATCTTGTTCAATAGCGCGGTTAACTCTGGTACGGTCCGATTATCCAATTGTGCGCGTTTAAAATTGGCATCGTTGGTCAAGGAGTTGATGATAAAGTCATATAAGGCATCTAGATTCCAATCTTTAGGCGTTTCACCCTGCGTGAACAAATCAATTTGATGGCCAATGGTCCGTTTGACCATTGGCATCAAAACATGCCCTAAGTCTTTGGTTTCTTGAATGACCTCAAACCGTTCTTTATAGATAACTTCCCGTTGTTCCCGCATCACGTCATCATATTGCAATGTTTGCTTACGGGTATCATAGTTGTTACCTTCGACCCGTTTTTGGGCAGATTCCACTTGTCGGGAAATCATGCGGCTTTGAATCACAGCATCATCATCATCGATCCGCATTCTTTCAAGGAATGCTTTAATTCGATCTGAGCCAAACCGCTTCATTAAGTCATCTTCTAAAGACATATAGAAAATGGTTTCACCCGGATCACCCTGCCGACCAGAACGGCCCCGGAGCTGGTTATCGATCCGGCGAGATTCATGCCGTTCGGTCCCCAATACACACAAGCCGCCAACTTCGCGCACACCAGGGCCTAATTTGATATCAGTCCCCCGGCCGGCCATGTTGGTGGCAATGGTAACGGCACCCTTTTGCCCGGCATTCATAATAATTTCAGCTTCTTTAAAGTGATTCTTAGCATTTAAAACGGCATGGGGAATGCCAGCTTCATCCAACAAATGGGAAAGACGTTCAGAAGATTCAACGGCAACTGTCCCGACTAAGACGGGTTGGCCCTTGGCATGGCGTTCTTTAATATCTTCAATAACCGCTTTGAATTTGCTGTCAATAGTTGGATACAACACATCAGAGCGGTCCACCCGAATAACTGGTTTGTTGGTCGGAATCCCAATACATTCCATGTTATAAATTTCGCGGAATTCTTCTTCTTCTGTCTTGGCAGTCCCAGTCATCCCAGATAACTTGTCATACATTCTGAAGTAGTTCTGATAAGTGATGTTGGCCATGGTTTTGCTTTCGTCTTGGATCTCAACGCCTTCTTTGGCTTCGATCGCTTGATGCAAGCCATCAGAATAACGCCGGCCTTCCATGACCCGCCCGGTAAATTGGTCCACGATCATGACTTGACCATCTTGAACCACATAGTCAATATCATGGAGCATAATAAAATTAGCCCGCAGTGCTTGATCCAAATGATGGGTCAAAGCCATGTTATCCGTATCATATAAATTACTGAGGCCAAAATTCTTCTCGGCCTTTTTAATACCTTGTTCTGACAAACTGATGGTCTTGGTAGGCCAATCAATTTTAAAATCTTCGTCTTCTTTTAAAGTTTTGACAAAGCGATCCGCACGGATATATAAAGCTGTTGATTTTTCGGCTTGGCCAGAAATAATCAAAGGTGTCCGGGCCTCATCAATTAAGATGGAATCCACCTCATCCACAATGGCATAGCGTAATGGCCGTTGCACCATTTCTTCTTTATAAACCACCATGTTATCCCGCAAATAATCAAAACCCAGTTCACTATTTGTGGAATAGGTAATATCACAATTGTAGGCTTCACGTTTTTCTTCGGCATTTTTTTCATTCAAATTCAAGCCAACGCTTAGGCCCATCCAATTATACAGTTCGCCCATTTCTGTGGCATCCCGAGAAGATAGGTATTCATTCACGGTAACCACGTGGACCCCTTTGCCTTCTAGGGCATTCAAATAAACTGGCATGGTAGCGGTCAATGTCTTACCTTCACCAGTTTTCATTTCGGCGATATTACCTTCGTGTAAAGTAATGCCCCCAATAATTTGAACTCGAAATGGAAATAGCCCTAAAACACGTTTAGCGCCTTCACGACAAGCTGCGAAGGCTTCTGGTAAAACATCATCTAAGCTTTCGCCATCTTCTTGAACGCGTTTTTTCAGTTCTGGTGTCTTAGCTTTCAAAGCTTCATCAGAAAGCTGTGCGTATTCATCTTCATAACTAATTACTTTGTCAGCAATTTTATCCATGCGATTGACTTCACGTTTATCATTTTCAACCCAGGATTTTAGAAAGTTTGCCATTAAATAGTTCCCTTCTTGAAAAGTACATGTTATATACATTCATCATATTCGTAGTTTCATAACCGAATCCATTAAATTTTAGCATATTGCCCCGTAAAATAAAACCGTCAAAACCTATCAGGGCGATTAATTTACCCCATATTTGGCCATGTTCACACAAAAAAGACCGCTTTGGCGGTCTTAATATGAACATCTATTACGTTTTAATTACAATTATTCATCAGTTTCGATCAAACCATAACGGCCATCACGACGCCGATAAACAATGCTTGTGCCATTGGTTTCAGCATCTTCAAAAATGAAGAAATTGTGGCCCAACATATCCATTTGTAAAATGGCTTCCTCAGAATCCATTGGTTTGAGAGAGACACGTTTCGTACGAACAACCTCAAGTTGATCGCTGTCGTCCTCAGTATCATTCTTAGGTGCATCTTGTACGCCATTATCTGGACCAGTTAAATCAAAGTTTTTAAGTCCTTTTTCACGGGATTTACGGTTGATTTTGGTCTTATATTTCCGAATTTGACGTTCAAGTTTATCAGTAACCAAATCAACACTTGCGTATAAATCTGGAGATGTTTCTTCAGCCCTTAAAACTAGGAAAGGTAGCGGAATCGTAACTTCCACCTTAGCTGTCTTGTCTGGATAAACCTTTAAATTAATATGTGCAATTGAATCAGGTACATCCTCGAAGTACTTGTTCAATTTACTAATTTTCTTCTCCACATAATTGCGGATTGCCTCAGTTACCTCAATATTTTCACCACGAACATTATATGTTAGCATAGAATGTCTCTCCTTTCAGAGAAAATTATTCTCTCTAGGAAAACAAATTACGGACCACTCGTAACTTGTTTTCTTCTATACTCTAATTATAGCTAAAAGCGCTTTAATTAACAATGATTCCGTGTCTTTTTATGCCCGAACCAAGCAAAAAGTTTTTAAATCCCCGTTAAATCCCGCCTGGCGCAGACAAGTTCGACCATGCATCAAGGTACGCCCCGTGGTGTAAATATCGTCTAAAATGATAATTTCGTCAATGCCCTTGAGTTGCCGGCGTCCGCCTGTAAAGGTTAGAAATTGTGGCGTATCCAAGCGGGCCTGCCGGGATTTTTGCGCCTGGGATTGTGCCGTTTCCACTTTGGCCATTAAAGTCACCAACGGTACAACGTCCTTAAATAAGCCCACCACCGGATCAAATCCCCGCTGTGCAAAATGGCTGGGCGCACTGGGAATATAGGTAAATAAGCGCTTGGACCTGGGTTTGATGGCTGCTCCCAACTGTGCTTGAAAACAAGCTGCCAAGCGATAGTCGCCATCACCCTTATACCGCTGAAAAAAGGCCTGCATGGTCTGGTTATAATAAAATACCGCTTGATTTTCAATGCGCTCATTTGGCCATAACTGCTGCCAAGCCTGACATTGTTCACAAACTTCACCCTTCGTGTTTAGCCGTTGGCAAACGGGGCAAATATTGACCTTAGGTATCCGTTGAAAAGTTGCCAAGCACTCTGAACATATCCTAGGCGGCTGCAATGGCCGAAAACATAGGATATCCGCCACTGTTAAGGTGGACTCGATGGCGCCATGACACCACAGACAAGCCATCAGTTACCCCCTTGGGCATTCATGAACTTAATTTGGCGACAACAGGTTTGAATCGCCTTGGTATAGTGTTCATAAAAGAAGCAGACCTGGCCGTTGGCAAATTTCGCATCCCGGCCGGCACGACCCGCAATCTGGACTAAAGCCGCAGCGTTAAAAATTGGCGCATCAGCTTGCAACACGTAAACATCAATATTACTGAAGGTCACACCCCGTTCTAAAATGGTCGTGGTCAAAAGTAATTGCAGTTTTTTTTGACGAAAAGCTGTGATTTTTGTTTGGCGTTGGGCGTCGCCGGCGTGAACTGTCGTCAGCTTAACCGTTAATTTCCTGGCGAATATTGGTGCCAGCTCAGCCAGTTGGGCGATCCGAGGCAAAAATACCAATACCTGGCGTTGTTGAGCAATACTTTGTTGAACTTGCCGCCAAAAGCAATTGGGTAAGCGACCCTGGCCTATTTTTACGCCTAAGCGATATTGCTGCTTTAACTTGGGAAGTGGCAGTTGCCGCCCATGAAAACGACGGGGCAAGTAGCTGGTTTTCAGTTCTTGCCGGCGACTTTGGCCTTGGAGTTGCTGGGTAGGGGTGGCCGTGAGGTTAACACGGCCCCGACCGGGTTTAAGCGCCTGTTCAGCGGCAAAATTCAAACCCTGACTACCCACAAAGGGAAAGGCATCCACTTCATCAATAATCAATAAGTCGAAAGCATGATAAAAACGCAACAGTTGATGGGTCGTGCTCACAGTGAGCTGCGTATAGGCATAGGGGGCCTTTTGCTGACCATGCAGCAATTGTATGCTGGTATTGGCAAAAGCGCGCTGTAAGCGCGGAAATAGCTCATTACACACGTCTATTCTAGGACTTGCCAGTCCCACCCGGCCACCCTGGGCTAAAGCGAAGGCCAACAAGGGAAATAACATTTCCGTTTTCCCCGCACCGGTCACCGCCCACAACAATTGGGCTTGCCCTTGGTCATAGCCGGCGATTAAGGCATCTGCGACTTTTACTTGCCCTGGTGTTAAACACCCCGCCCAGGTCAAAATTGGCTGATCAACCCTAAAATCATTGGGTTCCGGTAAGTGGTATAATTTTTGGTCAGAGGTTATTTGCCCCAGTTCAAGACAAGCTGGGCAGTAATAGTTGCCCTTTGGCAATTGCACGACGCTTTTGCTATGCTTATAACTACAACGTTGACAGGTCACCGAATGGGACTGGCATAGCATGGCTGGTTCACTTGGCAAAGTGGCCAACATGGTGGTGGCATAACCCAGTTGTAATAATTCCTGGGTTGCCAGTCGGCGACCATATAATAATTCATGCATTAAACATCACCCTAATTAAATTACGTCAGGAGGCAGTTTGCTTGCTTAACAATTATCGCACCATTCAAAAAGCTGGTGTCCATGAACTGGAAATCAAAAAATCCCGCTTTATCACTAATATGGCCCGGGTTCAATCGGAGCCAGAAGCTAAAACTTTCCTTGAACAGATTAAAAAAGAACACTATAAAGCAACCCATCACTGCAGCGCCTATATGATTGGCCCAAAAGATGATATTCAAAGGGCTAATGATGATGGGGAACCCTCAGGAACTGCTGGCCTACCCATGCTGGAAAGTTTAAAGCTCATGAAATTACAAAATGTCATTGCCGTAACTACCCGTTATTTTGGCGGCATCAAACTGGGTACCGGTGGCCTGATCCGGGCCTATAGCAACTCGGTTTCTGAAGCGGCCCACGCCATCGGGATCGTTGAGGGCACCCTACAACGTTTATTACAATTTCACTTGGCATATCACCAAATTGATTTTGTTTTGAACTATTTCAAAGATAGTAAATATGATCTTGAAGATACCCAATATGGCGCTGACGTGGCCGTGAGTGCCTACATTGATACTGGGGACTTAGAAAAAGTAAAGGCAGATTTGATTGAGCTGCTTAGTGGCCAGGTGGACTTTACCGTAGGCCCTGAACGTTTCCGCGAAGTCTTAATTACAGATAAATCCTAGCCAAAATAAAAACGATAGCTTAAGCAAAAAATCGCTTAAGCTATCGTTTATTTTCTACCGTTATTCAAAAGAAAGTTGCTATTAAAGGACTTTCTTTTTTATTTATTTTTAGGTTTATGGGTGGCTTTATCAACAGATTCACCCCGGGCTAATGTTTTAACCGCCCGTTCAATGCGGCGGATCAACGGCCGCCGCCCATCCCCCAATAAACCAATGGATTCGATAAACAGCTCCAGACCAATCAAAACGAAGATGGTCAATAAAATATTGCCCCAAAGTGAAGATAGCGGATAAAGCAAAGAGATAAAGGCAAAAATCAAGGCTAAGCCATAAATGACCAACACCGTTTGCCGGTGAGATAAGCCCATCCCCATGAGCACATGATGCAAATGATGTTTATCTGCTTGCGAAATTGGTTTTTTGTTTAAGAGCCGGCGTAAAATCGCATAAACCGTATCGGTAATGGGTACCCCAAGAATAATTACTGGAATCAATAAAGTGACAAATGTGACGTTCTTTAAGCCCTTTAACGAAAAGACGGCGATCATAAAACCGATAAAAAGCGCCCCGGTATCACCTAAAAATATCTTGGCGGGATGAAAATTGTGGGGTAAAAAGCCTAGCAAGGCCGCCACTAATGCAAAGATCCAAATTGAAACATAAACATTTGGAATCGTTAAGAAAAAGTAGCCAACGATCCCCATGGTAAACAGCCCAATAATTGACACCCCAGTGGCTAAACCGTCTAAGCCATCAATTAAATTCACCGCATTAGTAATGGCTAAAATCCAAAAAACGGTAATTGGCAAACTTAACCAACCCAACTGAATAGCCCCAAAAAATGGCAGCACAATTTGATTCATGCGAATCCCCGCTAAGAAATAGATAATCAGTGACGCTAAAAAGATACCGCCCATCTTCTGATGCGGCTTGAGCTCTTTAATGTCATCGATCATCCCCGTTAGAATAATGACAACCTCAGCTAAAAAGACTGAAAATAATTCATGGGTGGGAAATTGAATCCGCAGTAACACGAAGGTCGAAAAAGTAAACGCCACAAAAATACCCAAGCCACCCATGGTAGGCATGGGCTTGGTGTTGACCCGGCGCGCATTTGGCTTATCCACTGCCCCCAACACAAAGGCCATTTTACGGACAAAGGGCGTAATGGCAGCAGCAATGATCATAGTTAACACTAACTTAACGATTACGGAAAACATACTAGACATCTCAAACCAACTTTCTTTATCTAGCCCAATTATACAAATCGCGCCTAGACAAAACAATAGCAATCACCTTTAAGAATATCACGCCAATTAAAAAATCGAAACAAAATTTTGATTTTGTTTCGATTCCTGTCAGTCTAGCGCCGATCAATGTTATAAGTGCCTATTTATGCTCAAGGTTTTGTCCTTGAGGCATGCTTGATTACTTCGCATACTCAATCGTCCGGGTTTCCCGGATGACTGTGATCTTAACATGTCCAGGATATTGTAATTCTTGTTCGATGCGATCCCGAATATCTTTGGCTAATATGACAGTTTGATCATCGGTAACTTCTTTAGGTTGAACAATAACCCGAACTTCCCGACCAGCTTGAATGGCAAAGGAATGGTCCACGCCATCAAAACTGTTGGTGATTTCTTCAAGTTTATTTAACCGATGTAAATAATTTTCTAATGACTCTGAGCGCGCACCAGGGCGAGCGGCAGAAATAGCATCTGCAGCCGCCACTAGCACGGCAATAATACTGGTTGGTTCCACATCACCATGGTGTGAGGCAATGGTATTGACAACCGTTTCTGATTCTTTGTATTTATTGGCGATCTCGACACCAATTTCCACGTGGGAACCATCAACTTCATGATCTAATGCTTTACCGATATCGTGTAATAATCCTGCGCGTTTTGCTAAAGAAACATCTGCGCCAAGTTCAGCGGCTAATACACCGGCCAACTTAGCAACTTCAATTGAATGGTTCAAGACATTTTGGCCATAACTTGTTCTGAAGTTTAGGCGGCCAATGATCTTAATTAAATCTGGATGAATGCCGTGAATACCTAAATCAAAAACGGCTTGTTCCCCGATTTCTCGGATACGGTTGTCCATTTCTTTTCTAGATTTATCCACCATTTCTTCAATTCGAGCCGGATGAATCCGACCATCTTGAATTAACTTCTCCAAGGCCATACGGGCAATTTCCCGACGAATCGGGTCAAAACCACTTAACACAACAGCCTCTGGGGTATCATCAATGATTAGGTCAATCCCAGTTAACGTTTCTAAAGTACGAATATTACGGCCTTCACGCCCAATAATCCGACCCTTCATATCATCGCTTGGTAGGGTGACCACTGTTACAGTCGTCTCGGAAACCACATCAGCGGCACTGCGTTGAATCGCTTCGGCAATTAAATCCCGAGCTTTGCGATCAGCTGACTCATGGGCTTCTTCGACACTAGCCTTAATCATTTGGGCCCGTTCATGGGTTAAATCGTCTTTGGTCTCAGACAAAATAACGTCTCGAGCATCTTCGCGAGATAATGAAGCGATTCGTTCCAATTCAGCTTGTTGTTTAACAAGTGTGGCAGAAATTTCTTTGTGCTCATCATCGAGCTGTTGTCGCTTTTGGTTAAGCTTGTTTTCACGCTCATCTAAAGATCGTTCTTTTTTATCCAAAGAATCATCCTTGCGATCCAACGTCTCTTCGCGCTGAATAACACGATGTTCTTGTTTCTGAACTTCACTGCGGCGCTGTTTTAGCTCTTCTTCTTGGCTCTGGCGGTATTGATGCGCCTGATCCTTTGCCTCTAAGATAGCCTCTTTCTTTGCCGTTCCAGCTTCTTTTTTTGCTGCTTTAATAATCCCCGCAGCTGTCTGATTTGCTTCATCTAGCTCTTTTGCATGTTCATGCTTTTGCAGAACATACCCAACTAACACACCAACAACTAGCATGACGATTGCGAGGATTATTAGAATCCAAAGATCCATTATTTCACCTCCGCATCATCAAAATTAACGAAAAATCGAAAAATTTAAAAGATGTTTTTATTGATTATTAACACAACAATAATTCTATATTTTGCTTCATATGATGTCAAATTTATTTCAATGTAAAAACATTGAAATATTTAGGCTCTAAAAAAGAAGCTGGTACAACGTCACGAATTGCACCAACTCCTAATTATGATTCTAATTAAACTTCAGAGCATAAATTACAAGATAATGACATTAATTTTACCTTAGGACTTGTCATCAGACGTATCAAAGATATCAACTTCTGCTTCTTTGGCATCTGTTTTAGCCTTAGGATCAGCCTTTTCTGCTTTAGCTGGCGCTTCTTTAGCCTTAGTTGCAGTTTTTGCATCTGTGGCTTTCGTATCCTTGTCTGCTTTAGCACCCTTAGTGTCTTTAGCATCCTTGGTGTCTTTTTGGTCATCTTTGGCCGCATCGCCATCCATACCATAAGCCGTCCGTACTTTTTTGCGGACTTCAGCTTCAATATCCGGATGTTCACTTAAATAAAGTTTCGCATTTTCCCGACCTTGGCCGATTCGTTCTTCCCCATAGGAATACCAAGAACCACTCTTCTTGATAATATCCTTGTCTGAGGCCATATCCACCAGTTCACCAGTCCGGGAAATCCCTTTACCATACATAATATCAACTTCGGCCAGTTTAAATGGTGGCGCTACTTTATTCTTGACCACTTTAATCTTCGTCCGATTCCCGATGATATCAGAACCGTTTTTAATTTGTTCTGAACGGCGAACTTCTAAACGAATCGTGGCATAAAACTTCAGTGCCCGGCCACCAGGCGTTGTTTCTGGGCTACCAAACATCACGCCGACTTTTTCACGAATTTGGTTAATAAAAATCGCGATGGTCTTTGTTTTATTGATCGTCCCCGATAACTTACGCAGGGCTTGAGACATTAACCGAGCTTGCAGGCCCACATGGGCATCGCCCATTTCACCTTCAATTTCAGCCCGGGGTACTAAAGCGGCCACAGAATCGACCACCACTAAATCGATCGCCCCACTGGAAACCAAGGCATCGGCAATTTCCAAGCCTTGTTCACCAGTATCCGGCTGGGATAACAGCAAATCATCAATGTTGACGCCTAAATTAGTGGCGTAAGCCGGATCCATGGCATTTTCGGCATCAATATAGGCCGCGGTGCCACCTTGTTTTTGCACTTCAGCAACCGCATGTAGCGCAACGGTTGTTTTACCAGAACTTTCAGGTCCATATATTTCAACAATACGTCCTCTAGGATAACCACCCACACCTAAAGCCTCGTCTAAAGCCAACGAGCCTGAGGAAATCGTGGAGATTTGCGTATCAACTTTATCGCCCATGCGCATAATAGCGCCTTTACCATAATTCTTTTCAATCTTTTTAAGCGCCGTTGCCAGCGCTTCTTTACGTTCATCTTTAGCCATTTATGCCCTCCTAAACTATCTGCACTTACTTATTCTAATTCTAAAGAACAGCATCCAAATTTGCAAGAAAAATCGAACGAGTGTTTAGTGCTTTTCAGACTGTAGTGCTTGGAAAATCATGAAAAATCCGGCCATGGCAGCATTGGTCCGAACATCATTGCGCTGACGGGGAAAATGGAATAACTTCACGTCAACTGGCTGATCTTTAAAAGCCAAGCCAATATAAACCGTTCCCGCTGGTTGGCCTTCTAATTTATCCGGACCAGCTACCCCGGTGAAGCCAATCCCAATATCTGCCCCTAAGCGCTTTTTACTTTGTAACGCCATAGCGGCAGCAGTTTGCCGGCTGACGACCCCATTTTTTTCTAGATCCTGTAAAGGAATCTCAAGCATCGCGGCTTTTTGAGCCATGGCATAAGTCACAAAGCCACCAGCAAACACTTCTGAGGCCCCTGGGACCTCAGCAATCATACTTTGAAATAAACCACCAGTCAAACTTTCTGCCGCGGTCAGGGTAGTTTTTTGCGCAATTAAGGCATTCACCACCACTTTTTGCAAAGAGTTGTCATCCCCATAACCATAAAAGTAATTGCCAACACGTCCTTGAACTTTGGTCTCCAAATCGTTTAATAGTTTCACAGCTTGCGCTTTTTGCGGCGCTTTGGCAGTTAGCCGTAGCGTTACTTCATGATCCTTGGCATAGGTAGCCAGGGTGGGATTAGTTTGAGAAACGATCAGGTCATTTAATTCAGTGGCCAATAAGGATTCGCCGATCCCGTAAAAACGCAATACCCGGGATAACAAAAATTCATCGTGATGGGTCATGGCAATTAATAAGGGGCGCAATTTATGGGTGACCATGGGTTTAAATTCACTGGGTGGACCAGGCAATAAAATATAACTTACCCCATCAACCGTCGAAGCCGAACCCACCGCCAAACCATGATCATTGTCTAAAACAGTGGCATCGGCCACGTAATAGGCTTGAATTTGGTTGTTAGGTGTCAATGGTCGCTGGCTTTGGGTATAAAACGCCTGCAAGCGCGCTAAGGCTTTTTTATCCGGTACCAATTGTTTGCCCAGATGCTTAGCCACGGTTTGCTTGGTTAAATCGTCTTCAGTCGGACCCAAACCACCAATCGTGATAATTAAATCACTGCGGGTCTGCGCCAATTTTAAAACTGCTTCCAAGCGTCCTTGATTATCCCCAACAACGGTTTGGTAATAGGTGTCAATGCCAATATCCGCCAGCGCTCGTGCCAAGAACTGACCATTCGTATTGCTGATTTGTCCCAATAACAATTCTGTACCCACTGCAATGATTTCTGCCTTCACAAAAAACGCCCCCATATTCAATAAATACGCCAAAACTGGCAAATAACGTTACTAGCAAAAATAAGGGCTTGCGGAAAAGTTATTGCTTCACCACAAACCCTGATTATATTATGAACAACTATTCATTTGTAGAGTCGACAAACACATGCCGGTTTTGGATGAAATAATCAGCACCGGAATAAATGGTGAAGAATAAGCAGATGTATAACATCCATAAACCAAACGGGATGTAGATCAAGCCAAAGAACACATCATGCAACAATAAAAAGATAATTGCTAACATTTGTGTTGTGGTTTTGATCTTGCCCGGCATAGCTGCCGCCATAACTGCACCGTTTTGTTCCACAATCAATAACCGCAGGCCAGTCACCGCCAATTCACGACAAACAATAATAGCCACGACCCAAGCCGGTGCCATTTTCAAGCTGACTAGGAAAATAAACGCGGTCATCACTAACATCTTGTCTGCTAAAGGATCCGCAAATTTCCCGAAATTAGTAACTAAATGATTGGCCCGGGCAATTTTGCCATCCAATAAATCCGTTAACGAAGCCACAATAAATACGATGGCCGCAATTAAATGATTGACCGGTAAACTCGTCCCTAACCCGTTCAAAGTCCCCCATTGTAAAGGCAGTGCCAATAGCAAAATGAAGACGGGAATTAAAATAATTCGGAACACGGTTAGTTTATTTGGTAAGTTCATTTTAAATAACCCCTATTGATTTTCTGTTGTGGTACTTTGGGCCACTCTAAAGGTATAATTTTGAACCACATTTGAAGATGTTGGCAATTTCACGGACGTATCGTTGATCTTCAATTCAGTGACAGGTGCATTCCCTGAGGTGACCACAAATGAAGTGATCCCACTTGGCAATTGCACAGATTGTGGTGACGCTGCCGTGACACTGCCCTGCCATTGGGTCGTACCATTAGCCACAACGGTGACCCAAGTTGAAGCACTCGTTGCTGAAATGTTCACCGTATTATTGGCAGCTGGATAATTCTTAACTTCATAAGTTTGTCCGGCTGTGGTTTGCGTACCACTGACCGTTGCAACGGTCATCTTAGTCGATTTACGACTAGATGACTTCGTGCTAGAAGATTTAGAACTTGATGCCTTAGAACTCGACACCTTAGAGCTTGATGCTTTAGAGCTAGAAGCTTTGGAACTCGTTGCACTGGATTTAGACTTAGAAGCACTGTTAGATTTGGTATCGTCCACAACTTTTACGGATGCCGAAGACTGGGCGGTACTACTAGAACTGTTATTACGTTGATGGGAAACCGTAATAAATAAGATACCCAAAATTAAAATGGCCACAATACCGACAATAATGATTTGAGGCAAATAAGTCTTTAATTTTTCAAGGCGTAAGTCACGTTTTTCATTGGAAATGCGTGAAGCTGGTTTGTTGTTGTCCTCGCGACTGTCATCAGATGTTTCCTGGGTTTGACTAGTTTCAGTTTCATTAGACTGACCTGCTTCCCCCGGGCCCTTAGCTGGTGTGCCTTGGTATTCTTTGAGCAATGCCTGCCCATCAAGTCCCACGGTTTGGGCATATTGTCTAATAAAAGCATTCACATAGAACTTACCTGGTAATTGATCCAAGTTGCCTTCTTCAATCGCAAGTAAGTAACGTTTTTGAATCTTGGTGATCTGTTGCAGATCATCAATGGTATAGCCCTTGTCAATTCTTGCTTGACGCAACTTTTGTCCGAGTTCATTCATTTAAATTTCACCTACTAAATTATTATCTAGTCGAGTATAACATAGCTCTTTCATGGTTTACAGAAGCAAGTGGTCTATTTCAATTAAAAAGTGCTAAATTCTCTGGGGATAACCCCCGGAGAAAATGCACTTAATTCAAACGTCACAACTCACCTCGTACATAGCTAGAACCCGCACTTTAATGGGGATAACTACTGCTTAGGAATGACATGGAAAACGCTGGCATTTTTAGTATCCAAATAGACTTTTGCCAAATTCACAATATCTTCGATAGTGGTTTCATGAATGATATTTAAAACGTCAAATACCGTGGCTTCCCCAAAATCATAGGTATTGTACAAATTAGCGATGGCTTCCACAGAGTTGAAATTGAGTAAAAACGACCCGATACGTTTACGTTTCAAGCGTTCTAAATGATCTTGATTCAAATCCGGACTTGTGGGGCCCTTTTCCAATAGATCCAACAATTGATCCGACAATTGACTAGGTTTTTCAGCATCACCATAGAGCAACGCAAAATTAAAGGTCCGTTCATAATTGCTTTCATAACCAAAGCTGTCATCGATCAACCCGTTCTTATACAAATTAGCAAAGTTTTGTGAGGATACCCCAAATAACATTTGCAATAATAATTGTAATTGAATTTTGGTCTTTAGGCCGGCAGCATTGATCTGAGAATTCATCGGGCCCTTAATTCCCACAAAGGACTTGGCCACACTGATGGGCATCTCCGCTAAGCGAAAGGGCAAAATATCTTCATTACCCTGACTATCAATGGCCAGGCGTTGGGGCAAATCATGGGGTGTAAATTGTTTACGGGCCTGATTAGCCTCAATCCAACTTACCAATGTCTCTGGATCCGTAGGGCCAGAAATAAACAGGGTCATATTCTCTGGGGTATAAAAGGTATTGTAATTCTCATACAACTGTTCAGCAGTGATATCTTGAATCGACCCAACCGTCCCAGCAATATCCAAATGAACTGGATGGTCAGGAAATAGATTGCCAATAATCCCCATTTGGCCCCGCCAGTCTGGTTCATCGGCATACATGTTTATTTCCTGGGCAATAATCCCCTTTTCTTTGGCCACCGATTTCTCTGAAAAATACGGATCTTGCACAAAGTCCAATAAAATATCCAAGTTTTCGTGAACAGAGCCCACACTGGCGAATAAATAACTGGTTTTTGTATAAGACGTGAAGGCATTTGCATCAGCACCATATTGGCCAAACAAATCAAAGGCATCATGGTCAGCTTTTTCAAACATCTTATGTTCCAAAAAGTGGGCAATTCCTGAAGGATAGGTTTTCAGCTTTGATTGGCCCACGGGGATGAACGTTTGGTCCACTGCCCCAAAGTTTGTGGAAAAGATGGCAAAGGTCTTATGAAATTTTGGCTTGGGTAAGATATTGACCCGCAGCCCATTGGCTAAAGTCGTGGTAAAAAAATGTTCACCTAGATTACTGAATTCAATCTGTTGCATCTTCGTACCTCTTTTCAATGGCATAGATCGTTTGTAATTTGAAGTTTGAAGCCGCTGCTTGAATAGCTGCTTTAGTCACACCGTTAACCGCCGTTGCAAAGGCTGGCGTGTCCATCACAACAGCCGGTTGTAAGAATTGAAATAAATAGCGCAAATTGCGGCCAAAGGGACTATCGCTGCGCTGAGCAAACTGATCGATCAACAGTTTCTTAGCGTTGGCGATCAAGACATCATCAATATCCCCCTTTTGAATGCGGGCGAGTTGATTATCAATCTCTGCAAGTACAACGTCCTTTTTATCACTGTCAATGCCTGTTTGAACCATGATTGTACCCGTAAAGGCATCTAAATTACTATTGGCATAATAGGCTAAGCTTAGTTTTTCCCGAACATTCATAAACAACATAGACTGGGCCGAACCGCCAAAGACGGTATTGGCCACTAAATAATCAAAGTATTGCGGTCCATAATACGTCACCGGGACTTGATACATTAAATTAAGCTTCCCCTGGGTCACTGACAGTTGTTGCTGGCCTTGGTTAACTTCGGGCTTTAGGGGCTGTTGATAAAACAGCGGTAGTTCAGTTTGTTTAGGCCGCGGCCGTAATTCCGGCCAATCAAAAGTCCCCTCAATATCTAGGGCGGCCACATCCCCAGTCACCGTGATGACAACTTGATTTTGAACTAAAAGTTGCTCAAAATAAGCCCAAAGATTGGCCGCAGAAATTGCTTCAATATCCACTAGCCGGCCGGTCGTTGGTAAGGCCACTGGATTGTCAGCTCCAAAATACAAGCTCTTGGTGGCCAAAGCAGCGGCATATTGTTTATCATCCAGATAAGACTGGACTTTATGCTTTAAATTAGTTTGTTCCCGGTTAAAAATTGCTTGATCAAAAGCGGCAACTCCGGCTTCTTGCGCCGGTTGAAATAAATTCTTTTTAATTAAGGCCACCAGCGCATGGAAAACATCTTCATGGGCAGGTAAAAATTGTGGTGCCGGGCAAATGGCACTTAAACTCAATATAGACGTTTGCCCTTCCACATAGTGACTTAAAGAAAAGTTGGCCCCATAAAGGTTCTCCAAATGCACGGCAATCTGATCGGGGGTTTTTTCCGTGTTATTGCTATTTTCTAAAATGGCCGCTAAAAGCGCGCGCTTGCTAATATTGGCTTTTTGCAAAGGTTCCAAAAAATTAATTGTAAAGTTAATTGTTTTGAACTTATCGGTTTGATCGATCTGTAAATAAATTCCCTGATGAATTTGATCCATTCAAGTGCCTCCATAAATTAGCATCTAAAAAAATAAAAGATTGGTATTATGAACCATTGCTAGTAAATCATATCAAAAAAAATGTAACCTGACAAAATCCAACCCCATTTGGGGCATTAATCAGCTTCTGGCTTGGGTTTCAATACTTTTCTTGGCCGACTGCCATCTGCTGGTCCAACAATTCCCCGGGCTTCCATTTCGTCCACCAGCCGGGCGGCATGATTATACCCAATGCGAAAACGCCGTTGTAACATGGAAACGCTGGCTTTTTGTTGTTGGGTCACCAAGTCCACTGCCTGTTGGTAAAATTCATCTTCTGGTTCACCCATCTCATCTTGGTCATCTGTATCGCTGGGCACCATGGATTCGTCGTATTGGACCGTTTGTTGCTGGGACACATAGGCCACAACAGCTTCCACATCCTGCACCGAAATAAAGGCCCCTTGAATACGCACGGGCTTGTTCGTGCCAATTGGTGAAAATAGCATGTCACCGCGACCCAATAATTTCTCGGCCCCGATGGTGTCTAAAATTGTCCGGGAATCGATCCCACTGGATACCGCAAAGGCGATTCTAGAAGGAATATTAGCTTTGATCAGCCCAGTGATCACGTCCACGCTTGGCCGCTGGGTGGCAATAATCATATGAATACCGGCAGCCCGGGCCATTTGCGCCAGGCGCACGATGGCACTTTCCACTTCATTACCAGCGACCATCATTAAATCAGATAATTCATCAACGATCACGACAATATAAGGTAAAAATTCCAAGGTATTATCAGCTGGTGGGTCAGCTTGCTTTTTGGTCACCATTTGATTGTACTCGGACATGTTTCGCACACTGTTATCCGCAAAGAGCTGATAACGGCGTTCCATTTCTTTCACCACTTTGTTCAAAGCCCCAGCGGCCTTTTTGGCATCGGTCACCACGGGTATTAACAAATGGGGAATCCCATTATAGACGTTTAATTCAACCATTTTGGGATCCACTAGCATTAACCGGACCTGTTCTGGCCGGGCCCGCATCAAAATACTCGTGATGATCGTGTTGATCGCCACAGATTTCCCGCTACCGGTGGAACCGGCAATCAGTAAATGGGGCATTTTGGTGAGGTCCATGGTGATAATTTGTCCCGTCACATCCTGGCCTAAAGGGACTTCTAAAATCTTGTCCGGATGATTAGGGGTATGTTCAATGACATTGCGAAAAGATACCGGGGCAACCTGCTTATTGGGGACTTCGATCCCTACATAAGGTTTACCAGGAATCGGCGCTTCAATTCGAATATCCTTAGCCGCCAAGGCCATGGCCAGGTCGTCGGCTAAATTGACAATTTTACTGACCTTCACCCCAATAGCCGGTTGGACCTCATACTTGGTGATAGACGGCCCTAAACTGGCACTTTTCACCGTCACCTCTACCCCAAAGGAATCTAATGTTGCCCTTAACTTCTCCCGATTTTGTTTAATAACGGCATATTCTTGGCTTTGGTCGGCGGCGGGGACTTGGGTCAATAAGCTTGGCGCCGGGAGTTGGTAATTTGAAGGTGCCATTTTACTGGCAAAATCAGGCGTGGTCGCTTTTGGCGGGGACACCACCGGTTTTTCCGGTTCAGCCATGCTTTTAGCCGCATGAATCTCAAAATTATCCGGTGGCAAATCAACCGCTGTTTTGGGTTGTTGGGGTTGAACTTTAGCCTCATCCACCTTAACTGGTCGTGGTGCTTTACGGGTACGCTTATTTTGGCCGGCGGATGGCTTTATTTTAAGCTTCGACAAATCAATATGTTGGCCCACAGCCTGCACTAAATTCATAGCGTGCTCCCCCAGCCAACTAATGCCTTGATACAACACATGGGTCACCTTTGAAAAAGGAATATCAAACAAAACTAAGACTCCTGTGAAAACAATCAGGCCACTGATCACATAAGTGCCAATTTGTCCTAACAGCGGATATGAAGCGGTATAAATCAACGCCCCTAACATGCCACCGCCAATGTGTTCTGTGACGGCTAAGCGGGCAAAATCGGCACTTAACAGGGTCAAAGTGGTATTCAAAAAATTATTGTGAATGTTTAACCTGCTCAATGTATAGGCGCTTAGACTCAACAAGACACCCACATAACCAATTAAACTTCCCCAGATATACCGCAATTTAATGAGCGGATTATGCCCCTTTAATACGAGATACAACCCATAAGCACCGATGACCAGCGCCAGTAGGTTATGCGTATCCCCACCGATAAAACGGAATACATTTGCAAATAATACGCCCAATGCACCCCATTGAAAGAAACTAAATACAGCTATAAATAATAGAATAAATCCAATCATATTATTGGATAGATCAACTTTTTTTTTGCTAGTGCGCTTGGTCCGTGATGTTTTCCGTTGTCGGATGTTATTTTTTGTCTGTGCCAATTAAAACACCCCACTATCTATTTTGGCAGCTACTAACCTGAATTTAGCAAACTATCGCCCTATCATTCAACAGTTAACCATAAAATTATGAAATGTTTAAGAAAAAGCGACCACACTTATTAGCGAATTTCAACACCTAACGTGGCTATTAAACTAGCCGCCTGAAATTGATTGATGATTAATCCCTGCAAATAGGCTGGTGTAAATGTGATGGCCGTAAATTCACTTTTTGACAAGTCGACACCCTTTAATTTCGAACCAGAAAAGCTACTCTCGTCAAATGTACAGCCAGTCGTTAACAATCCTGATTTGAAGACGACATCGTAAAACAAAGCTTCTTTGAAACTGGAATCCTGCAGTTGGCAATGGGTCATTTTTGAGCTGCTAAAGTTAATATAATCAGCGCGACAAGCACTCAATTGGGTATCTTTCCAAGTGTTTTCAAAGCATTCAACCCCCAATAAATTACAGGTATCAAATTTATCCCGGTAAAAAATGCTTTGCTCAAAGTGCTTGTTTGAAAAATTGATGCCCTTAAAAGAACAGTCTAACCATTCACTGTGGCTAAAATCGGTTTGTTCGAAGGTACAGTTCACAAAATTAACATCGGCAATCCGGATTTTTTGGGTACTCACCAAAAAATGGCAGTTCTGATAATCCTGACCAGCTTCAATTTTATCTAATCCCAGTTCTTCGTTATGTATCACGTTAATTTACCTCCTGGCGATCATCACCGCCTCCAAAATAGCTGGCAACCAAAAAGAACTAAAGCAAAAATAATTTTTGCTTTAGTTCAAAATAGCTCATCTGTTGAAAATCTTATTTTAATTTATCATGTTCGTAAACATGTTCTCTTTCCAGACCAGCAAACTTTTGTTGCCGTAATGCTTCAAAAATGACAATGGCCGCACTATTGGATAAATTCAAGGCACGAACTTTATCTGTCATGGGGATCCGCAGACATTTTTCCGGATTTTCCCGCATGAAATCTTCTGGCAAGCCGGTGGTTTCTTTGCCGAACAAGAAATAGTGATCCACAGCCGTGTCTGAAAAATCCCGGTCCGTGTAGGTCTCATCTGAAAACTTCGTGATTAAATATAGATACTTATCGTCTGGAATCGTCGCCAAAAAGGCCTTTAAATCGTCATGATAGACAATATTCACATCATGCCAATAATCTAAGCCAGCACGTTTTAAGGATTTATCATCCGTCCGAAAACCTAGGGGATAGATGAGATGTAAGACAGTATCTGTGGCAGCACAAGTACGGGCAATATTACCAGTATTTGACGGCATCAAAGGTTCAAATAATGCGATATGATTAGTCAAATTTATTCGCTCCATTCAAGTTTTTAACATGTTTTTATGAAAATGCACGGCTATCTTTTAACTATAAACCAAAAAAAGCTCAAAAAAAAAACGCATCGTTTCGGTGGCAATCACAGCAAAACGTTACGTTAGTAAGACCTTTGATCATAACCTTTTATCAAAATATCTTCTGAGAAAAGCCTATGAAAAAAACCTTGTTAATAATATATCATTAACACAGCTAAGTTTCAATGCTTACACAGTTCTGTAATCAAATTGTTACAGAAGCGATGCTTAAATCAACGGTGATCGTCGTCAATTTGGTGATATCAAAGCGCTCAGGCGCCACTTGCCAAGTTAACGGCGTCATGGCAAACAAGTCAGCCGCCAAGGTTGGCGTTAATGGGAAATCATATTGCAATGTTTCAAAGGTGGCCCCGGGGAAATTGGCCTTGAAATGATCTTGGACCGGTTGGGGGTCATAGGTGGCCTTGGCCCCGCTGGGATAAACCAAGTGCCGTAATTCCTGCAAATAACCGGCATTGGGCATGACTTTGATGATTTGCCCCTGGGGTTTAAGGACCCGTTTGAACTCTTGATAGTTACTAGGAGATAAAATATTCACAACGTCTGAAAAATAATTGCTGGCAAAGGGCATATGAGCTAAATCGGCCACAAAAAACGCCGTATCTGCCCGAAAATCCGTACCAGACACGGCTAAGTTAATGGCTGGCTTGGAGATATCAAAGGCAAAGTAGTGCCCTACATGCTGGGCGGCGATAGCCTTGATCTGACTGCCCTCCCCGCAACCGGCATCAATCACGGCCGATCCCTGTAGCAATGTGGCAATGCGGTTTAAAACTGGGGTAAATAACCCCGCTTGAATCACGTGTTGGCGCTTCACCAGCATCTCGGCACTGTATTCCGTTGGTACAGGCGCATTTAAGAAAAAAACCGAACCCTTCTTGGCAATGTCAAAACTGTGCTTATTTTGACAAATCAACGTATTATCAGCAACTTGTACAAATGGTGTCTGACACACTGGGCAGCGCAGGGCTGTTAGCTGTGTTTTTAAAAAGTGGGCGCTCATGGCGTTTTTTTTCACGAAAATGACCTCTTCTATCCCGGATATGTTAGAATTATGACAATCAAAATATACATAAGAGGGAGTTCAATAAATGTTACTTGCATATGATTATGATAGCAAGAATAAATTGGTAAAACAAACCAGCATCAAACCGGGCATGTGGATCAATGCCCTGGACCCCACCCCAGAAGAAATCAAACAGCTTCAAAGTAAGACCAACGTCCCTTTGGATTATATCTACTACAGTCTTGATCGGGATGAAAGTGCCCGAACAGAATATGACGAAGACTATAAAACAACTTTAGTTATCTTTGACGTTCCCCAGATCAAACGGCAAAAAAACAAAAATTTCACTTACCGAACAACCCCCATTGGCCTATTAGTCAAAGATGATTATCTAATCACCATCAGTATCACCCGTAAACCTTTTTTAGATTCTTTTTCCGATAATCGCCGCGCTTTAGATATCAAAAATCCCTACAAAGGTTGCCTGCAAATCATCAGTCATATCATTTCCAATTACCAGCGTTACCTCAAGGATATGAACCGGGTCCGGGAACATGTGGAAAATCGCCTGCAAGTTTCTTTACAAAATGAACAACTTTATAGTTTAATGGGAGTGCAACGGGGGTTAGTTTATTTCTTACTTTCCCTTAGAACCGATCGTAACGTTTTAGAAACCTTGCATCGGGTGAGCACCTTTAAACTCAGTGAAGCCACGGATGATTTCTTGGACGATATCCTGATAGAAAATCAACAAGCCGTTGAAATGGCGCAGATTTCCAATACAATTATTAACGAAACGACGGATACCTATTCTTCAATCATCAATAACAATATGAACCAAGTCATGAAATTTTTGACCACCTATTCAATTATTTTAACCATTCCAACGTTGGTATTCTCATTTTATGGGATGAACGTGGACTTGCCAGTATCCAAATATCATATCAGTTGGATCATTACCATTGTTATTTCAGTGGTGATATCTTTAATCGTTGCCGTTAGATTCTGGCAAAAAAAATACTTTAAGTGAGATGTTAAATTATGGAAAAACATTTATCAGTTAATTTAAACGACGCCGGCATGGTCATGACCAATAAAGGCCAAACCGTGCATATCGGCCATGGCAGCGGTGAAGTTTCCCCAGTTAAACTTTTACAAACTGCCGCAGCTGCTTGTACCCTGGGCACCTATCGGATCATCTTGGAAAATTCAAAGATCCCTTATTCAGATTTAAGTATTGAAAGTACCATGATCCAAGCTGATAAAGCCCCTAATCAAGTCAAAGCCCTCAAGATGGTTTTGACGGTCCGTGGCGCCAAAGCAACGGCTGAAAAATTGGACCTTATCTTAAAGATGACCCACCGCTCTTGCACCGTGGTTCAATCCATTCAAGGGGCCATTGATGTGGATACCCAGTTGGTCATTGCACAAGCATAAAAAATATTGAGGTGACGCGATGCTGAAGAACTTAAAAGAAACCATTAAACAATTAAATCTTACCTCGGAATTACTCTTGAGTAAGATGGGGGTAGAAGTTGAAGAACATCGCCTCAAGACTGATGGTCATCTCAGTGATTATCCTTATCCCAGCGAATTTGGTTCTCGAAATTACCACCCCACTTTGCAATCTGACTTTGGCGAGTCCCAAATGGAGCTCGTGACAATTCCCAAAAAACGGGAAGCCGAAGTTTTAGAATACCTAGATGTTTTGCAAAGTATCGTGCAAAAACATTTGCGGCCAGATGAAGTCATTTGGCCCTTAAGTATGCCACCAAAGTTATCCACCACTGATAAACAATTTATTTCAGCCCACTTTGGCCGGCCAAAATTTCAATCCTACCGGGATTACCTGAAAAAAGTTTATGGCGTGGAGCAGGAATTGATCACCGGTCTGCACATTAATGTGAGTATCCCTGAAGCTATTTTTGAAAAGCTCTATGCTGATCAAAAAAATACCACTGACCAAAGTTTTATTGCCTTTAAAAATGAGCTTTATTTTCGTATTTCGCAAAACATGGCCCTTGATCGCTGGCTGATCACGTATTTTTTTGGAGCGTCTCCCATTACTGAAAACCATTATTGGCGCTTACCCGCTGATTTACAGGCCCCGGTGCGGAGTATTCGCTCCAGCTCTTATGGCTTTAGCAATACCCCTGATATTAAAATTGGTTATCAATCATTGCGGGCGCAAATTGACGCCATCGATCATTATATTGCCAATAAGCAATTCTTCTCCACCCATGAATTCTATGGTCCGGTTCGGGTGAAGGCTGCTGATGATCTCACCACTTTAGAGAAAAATGGCATCAAATATTTGGAAATGCGCATGTTTGATCTGGATCCTTATGAACGGGATTTAGTTGGGAACAATCGCCTGCTGTTCATTAAATTAATGGTATTGAACAGTCTGATCCAACAACCCCCGGCTGATATGGATCAAGCCTATACCCAGGCTAATCAGTTAAATGAACAAATTGCCCTGGGCGAACCCCACAGTCAGCCAACCTGGTTTAAAGCCCGGGCTAAGGCTTATTTTGACCAGCTTTATGATTTAATTGCCACGTTAAACCTACCGGATGTATTTGCCCAGATCCTAAGTACCTTACAGCAGCAAATTGATGATCCCCAGCTGACCCTCGGCGCCCGGGTAGCCGATCAAATCCAAAATCATAGTCTGGTGCCCTTTGGTCTAAAACAAGGTCAAGCCCATTTTCAAGCTTATTTAAAAGACACCACCTCCGCCCTGCCCCTTTTAGCGGACAAACTTAGCCCCAGCCAACAATTATTGGTGGAACGGGCGATCATTCATGGCTTAGATGTGGATTGGTCTAAAGGTGTCGTTCATTTGAAGTGCCAGCGTCAAAAAGACACGGTGACTCAAATTCAGTTTGCGAACGCCCGGGACGTTGACGCCTGGTTAATTGCTAAATTTGGTACAATAAAGCAGTAAATAGGATTTATCTTTCGTGTTTTAAGAAAATTTATAATAAATAACAGTATTTATTTGACTTTTCATCAGAAATTAGGTAAATTATACAAGGCTCGTATGGGCCTTGTTTTTTTGTCCTGAAATTGTTACTGAATAGGAGCGATTCAAATATGATTAATGAGCTACAGGTTTTCGACTATGAAGATATCCAACTGGTTCCTAACAAATGTATCATCAAAAGCCGCTCAGAGGCTGATACGACCGTCAATTTTGGTGGACACCGCTTCAAAATTCCTGTTGTTCCTGCAAACATGCAAACCATTATCGACGCACCCTTGGCCGAATGGTTAGCAACTAACGATTACTTTTATATCATGCATCGGTTTGAACCAGAAAAACGTTTAGACTTTGTTAAAAACATGCATGCTAAAAACCTCTTCGCCTCTATTAGTGTGGGCGTAAAACCTGATGAATACGACTTTATTAATGCTTTAGCTGCTGAAAAATTAAACCCTGAATTTATCACCATTGATGTGGCCCATGGTCATTCCCAAACTGTCATCGACATGATTCAACATATCAAACAGGCTTTGCCTGATACTTTCGTGATTGCCGGTAATGTGGGGACCCCTGAAGGTGTCCGTGAACTTGAAAATGCTGGTGCGGATGCGACGAAAGTCGGCATTGGCCCTGGTAAGGTTTGTATCACCAAGATCAAAACTGGTTTTGGTACTGGTGGCTGGCAATTAGCGGCCGTGCGCTGGTGTGCTAAAGCTGCTCGCAAACCAATTATCGCCGATGGCGGCGTGCGGACCAATGGCGACATCGCGAAATCCATCCGCTTCGGCGCTTCCATGGTCATGATCGGTTCGTTATTTGCTGGTCATGAAGAAACCCCTGGCAAAACTGTGAAAAAAGATGGCGAAATCTTCAAAGAATATTATGGTTCAGCTTCTTCTTACCAAAAAGGTGATCACCATAATGTTGAAGGTAAAAAAATGTTGTTACCTTATAAAGGTCATATTTCTGATACCCTAACTGAAATGCACGAAGATCTTCAGTCTTCCATTTCTTACGCTGGCGGCCGTGATTTAGACTCCTTGCGGACCGTGGATTATGTCATCGTTAAAAACTCGATTTTCAATGGTGATACCATCTAAATTTTATAAATTCAACAAACGGCTTACTTTTCATAAGTAAGCCGTTTGTGTTATACTAACCCATGACTCTATTGCTAACGATAAATAGCGCGACTTCGTTCGCCAAAATGAACAAAAAAGCCACGATAAAAGAGGTGTTTACTGAATGGCAAAAAAATCTAAGATTGCTAAGGAAAAGAAGATTGAAGCAACTGTCGCTAAATACGCCCAAGTTCGCGAAGAACTAAAGGCTAAAGGTAATTACGTAGCGCTTTCTAAATTACCTCGCAATGCTTCGCCGGTACGGATTCATCGCCGGGATCAATTAGATGGTCGGCCCCATGCCTTTATGCGTAAGTTTGGCATGTCCCGGATCAACTTTAGAGAACTCGCCCACAAGGGTCAAATCCCGGGTGTGCGTAAAGCTAGCTGGTAATTTATAAAAATAGACCTTACTGGGAAAAATTTCTTCAGTAAGGTCTATTTTTTGGTTGGTTATGATTTTGGTTTATCCACATTCACGGGGATTTGTGCCTGGGGCGTTTCCTCATACATCCCTGAAGCGACTTTAAACCAGCGCCACAATTTTGAGACGATGATTTTTAAGACCGCATAACCAGGGATTCCTAAAACGACCCCTAAAAAGCCGAATAAATTGCCGGCCGTCAATAATACGATGATCGTGGTCACTGGGTGCATTTCCAGTTTGCTCCCCATGACCAACGGTGAGATGACCCGGCCTTCAATGGTTTGTTCAATAATGAAGACAATGGCCACCGCAATCAACATTCTTGGTGAGGTAAAGGCCGCAATCAACACGGAAGGTACCATGGCTAAAAATGACCCCACATATGGAATCAAATTGCAGGCGCCGGCCACTAACCCAAGGGTTAAGGCATACTTTTGACCGATGATCAAATAACCCACGGTAAACATCACAAATACCCAAAAGGCCACGGTTAATTGGCCCCGGATATAAGAACTAATGGAGTTATTGATCTCCGTTAAAGTGTTACGCATCCCCACCCGAAAACGAACCGGGGCAAAGTTGACCAAATCTGTTTTCAAACGACCCCCATCTTTCAACATGAAAAATAAAATAAATGGGGCCGTTACCACATTGATGATAATCGCCGTCACCATGCCCACGGCCGACCCAATATTGGAAAAGGTCTTCATAAAATCACTTTGGAACCAACTGCTGACGCCCTTGATAATTGTACTGGTGGAGGTATTGAGTTGGGCTTTAACGGAACGAAATTCTGGTCGACCGGATATATCTTGTAACCAGGCCTGAACATTTGTGACATACCCGGGCCAATTGGCTGCAAAAGATTGGACTTGTTTTTGAATCACCGGAATTAATAAACTAATCCCTAAGACAATCAACCCAATCAACAAGACGAACAATAAACTGATCGTCAATAATTTGGGTATCGACCACTTTTTTTCAAGCCATTCCACCACTGGATTCATCAAATAATAAAATACGGCGGCGATGGCAATGGGCGGTCCCACCACATTGATAAATTTACCCACTGGGGCAAAAACGAAGTCCACCTTGGTGAATAAGAAAATGATCAGTAAAGCTAAAATAACGTTCAGCAAAAAAACCGTCACTTTACTGTTTAAAAACCAGCGGAAGAAAATCGATCGTTTGGAATTATCAGTCTTATTATCCAAAGAATCCCTCCTTTAAAATTTAAAAAGTATAAGTAATTTTGCCACCCACCTTAAAAATTGGCAATTGTTGACTGGCATTCCTTAAGTAAACGGCATTTTGCATCTGATCATCTTTGGTGGGCTGTTTAAAAATCAAGGTCACGTGGCCAATTGTAGTCAAATTAGGCTTGACCAATTCTCCAACTTGTAAAACGTTGAAGGTTAAATCGTCAATTTGAATAGTCGCCCCCACCTTGAGATCAAGCGCTCTCTGGGCTGATTTAGATTCAAATTTTTGAATGACAGAAACATTTTCTAGCACATCTGTGGCCTGTTCGCCAAATAAAATAACCATAGGATCTTTAGCAGAAATAGCATTATTGCCGATTTTTGTAATCTGTGCTTGTACTTGCATGAATTTGCTCCTTTTTTATAACTTAAGTAGTATTGTAACATAATTCCCAGATCAAGCTTTAATTATCCAAGGCGCCCGATGTTTTTCCTAAATATGCTATAATTTTAAGTATCAAAAGGGGGAATTTTCTTGACAGAAAAAGTACTTTTAGGCGGCTACACCCGTCGGATCAGCCAGGGTATTTATCAAGCTACATTACAAGATAATACCTTGAGCACACCAGAACTATTTCTAAAAATTGGTAATCCCACTTATTTTGCCATTGACGCCAAACACCAGCGGCTTTACACCATTCTGACTGAAAATGATTTGGGTGGGGTGGCGGCTTTTGATATCAGCCAGGCCACACCGCAACTCATTAACAAGGTGTTAGCACCAGGTTCGGCACCAGCTTATATTGCCTATGACCAACAACGCCAAATGGTCTTTGATGCCAATTACCATAAAGGCCAAGCCAATGCTTATCAGATTAGTAAAGCTGGTCAGTTGACTTTGGTGGATACCATTAGCCATCAAGGCAAGGGGCCCAGACCGGAACAAGAAAGTGCCCATATTCACTACACGGACCTGACACCGGATGAACGCCTAGTAACTTGTGATTTAGGCACGGACCAAGTCACAACTTATGATTTTGACCAGGATCACTTCAAAGAAGTGGCCGTTTTACAACTTGAACCCGGTTATGGTCCTAGACATTTAGTTTTTAATCCTAATAAGTCCGTGGCATACTTGCTGGGGGAACTTTCCAGTCAAGTCACTGTTTTGGATTATAACGCCGCCACTGGCAGTTTCACCCCGGTGCAAACAGCGTCCTTGATTCCCGATAACTTCACCGCCCACAATGGCAGTGCCGCCATTCACATTAGTGCCGATGGCCAATTTCTCTATGCCTCTAATCGGGGGCATAACTCCATTGCCGTCTTCACACTGACGGCTGATGGTCGGCGCATTGATTTAATTCAACGGGTCAGCACTGAGGGTGATTTCCCCCGGGACTTCAATTTAGATCCCTCCGAGAAATTTATCCTAGCTAGTAATCAAAATTCCGATAATTTGACGCTTTATAAGCGGGATACTGAATCTGGTTTTCTCACTTTATTACAACAAGACATTGTGTCCCCAGAACCAACTTGTGTGAAATTCTGGTAACTTCAAAGATAAAGCGTGTTGACGGGTAAATCCGTCAGCACGCTTTTTGATTGGTCATTCATTTGATTTCAAAGCATCAATCATATCAATTCGCTTCAAATGGCGGTGGGTCACCAACATCACAATACCGGTGAACACAAACATCAAAGCGGCTGCCACAAAATACCAGGGCCAATTGATCGTTAACGGAAAAACCACGTTCTCCGTTTCCGCTTGATGTAAGATAAAGGCCGTTAAGAGATTACCCAGGCCAAACCCTAAAATAATGCCTACGCCGGTTAAAATAATATTTTCCCGGACAATGTATAAGGTGACCTCTCGATTGGTAAAGCCCAGGACTTTGATGGTGGACAGCTCCCGGATTCGTTCAGAAACATTGATGTTGGTCAAATTATATAACACCACGAAGGACAAAACCCCAGAAAGTAAGACAAAAATCAAAATGACTGGATTCATTTTCGCCGACATATCGGCCACCGTTTTCTTTTGATCCGCCACATAACTGGTGCCCAGCACGTTTCCTTTTTGCAATAAGGTTTTAGCCAAATGATCCCGTTGTCCTTGGGTTTGTTTGGTCAACCGTACCAAAAGCGTATTGTTGACCGCATCTTGGTGAAAAGCGGCTTGAAAGCTGGCCGGTGTCCCGTAAATATAATGCCCCATGAAGTTTCTGGTCACACTTTTAACGGTGACTTTAGCCTGGCGGCCGTTGGTCAGGGTAACTTGTATTGGTTGTCCGGCTTTAACCTGGAGTAATTTGGCCAATTTCTGGGAAATAATCACGCCCCGTTGCGGTAATTTTAACGCTTGTCCGGTGGTACTAGCCCGCAAACTAAAATAGGGCGTTAAATCCGTCGTTTGCTTAGGGACCACGAATTGAATATCGTTGACCTGCTGGCCATGGGCCTTAGCCTTCACCGCATTCATCGCCACGGGCATGCTCCCTTTGACCTGCCCATTTTTTTGCAACAGATCGGTGGCTGTCTTGATGGTCGGGGCATCCCCCACGGAAACTAAGGCTTGGTAGTGGATCACCTCAGCATACTGCCGCGTACCACTGGCCGTAATCGAGTTCCAAATGCCAAATCCCGTTAATAGCAAAGCGGTGCCCCCAGCAATACCCACGATGGTCATCACCATCCGGGATTTAAAACGGAAAAGATTGCGATAACTAACTTTACGGTTAAAACTGAGCCGATTCCAAAATGGTTTGAATCGTTCCAGCATAATGCGTTTGGCTGATTTAGGGGCTTTGGGCCGCATCAATGCCGCTGGTCCTTCACCTAATTCCCGGATAATTACAAAAATAACCGCCCCTAGGGTAGCCACTAATGCAAAAACCACCGCCAGCAAAATTGGCCCCCATTGCCAAATAATTACTGCTTTGTGGAAAATATAGTTGGTGTAGATGGATAGGACAAAACGAGGCAATAACTGATGGCCTAACACGACCCCTAAGACCGTGCCAATCGTCCCTGCTAATAAGGCGTAGGCCAAATAATTTCTTGAAATCGCCCATTTGGAAAAGCCCAGCGCCTTCAACGTGCCAATTTCTGTTCGGGCTTCTTCGATCATTCGGGTCACGGTGGTAAAGGTAATCAAGGCGGCGATCAAAAAGAAGAACAGCGGGAAAACGTTGGCAATAGCCGCAATTCGGTCAGAACTTTCCCCATAGGCTTGAAAGCCTGGCAAGTCCACTCTGGTTTGCCAGGTATAAGTTGGTTTGAGCAAAGCCATATCTGACCCGGGATTTTGCAGCTGGCTTTTAGTTAAGGCCCGCTTAATTTTAGTGACCCGTTGATTGACAGCGGTATGATAAGCTTTTCCAAAGGTATTCAGCCCTTGCAGATTCTTGAAGCGAATCGTCATGCGGGTGGCCCGAGGTAAATTCATAGCTGCCGGGGTAATATAGGCAAAATAACGGACAGAACCTGCCCCTAAATTACTATTGCCCCGGGTCTCATTATCAATATAAGCGGGTGAATTGGCAAAGCCGACAATTTTATAACGACGCTGCTTTAAACCCGCACTTTGTTCAAATTGATAAGTCTGACCTAATTTATAATGCTCTAGAGCTTGGGCCCGCTGATCCAACACAATTTCGCCATTGGCTTTGGGCAGGCGGCCACTGGTTAAGATCAAACGATCTTGTTGTTGCTGCGCCTGGTAACCGTAAAGGGCCACCACATCTTGGGCTTTACCCCCATAGACATATTTAAACCGTTGCAGACTAACACTGGCCCCGGCAATTTTAGCGGCCTTGGCATCCTGGTCACTGAAACCGATATTTGAGAGGACTTGAATGTCACTGAGTTTCGCATCAGTGACCGTCTGTTGCGCTGAATCATTTAACGCCGGCCCCGTAGCCTTGACCCCTACATAAATTAAAACGCCCAAAAGAATGATCAAAATAATGGCGATAAAACGCCCCAGGGATTGGCGGATATTACGCCATAAAATCTTAGTTAATGGTTGCATTTGTGTGCCTCCCCCCTGTCACCATTGAATATCCGCGATCGGCTTGGGTGTCGGATTATCCACCACTGAACGCACTTGGGCGTCATTGATACGGATCACCCGGTCAGCCATCTCCGCGATGGCGGCGTTATGGGTAATGATAATCACCGTTTTACCCGCCTGACTAGCTTGGGCCAACAAGTTTAAAACCTGCTTGCCGGTTTCATAGTCAAGGGCCCCCGTGGGTTCATCGCATAACAGCAACTTGGGATTCTTGGCCAGGGCCCGGGCAATAGCAACCCGTTGTTGTTCCCCACCGGAAAGTTGCGATGGAAAATTATCTAGGCGATCACCTAAGCCAACTTGTTGCAGCGTGGTCACTGGGTCTAGCCCATTGTCCACGATCGAAGTAGCTAATTCCACATTTTCTTTCGTGGTTAAATTGGGGATCAAATTATAGAATTGAAAAATAAAACCCACGTCATGGCGCCGATATTGGGTCAACTGCTGTTCGTTAAATTGGGCGATGTCCACCCCATCGATAATCACTTGGCCCTCAGAGGGTTGATCCATCCCCCCGAGAATGTTCAAAATAGTGGACTTACCAGCCCCACTGGGTCCCAGGATAACAGTAAGCTCGCTTTGGTTCACCCCAAAGGACATATCCTTATTGGCTAAAATTTCTGTTTCCCCCATTTGGTACCGTTTATATTCACGCTTCACTTCAATATATGCCATCTTTGCCTCCATCACTTACAAAGTATTGATCTAACTATTATTATGCTAATAAAAAGTGATGAATGCAATTTGAATTAAAGTCCACTCATTTTCATGAAAATTAAAAGTTTGTTTAATTTGGTCATAAAGCTTCCATCGGTTTAAATTTCAAGTATACTAAAACAGTGCAACGCAAAATTAGCTATTACGAAAGGATTTTTAATCGTGTTAAATATTATTAAAGCTATTGTCCTGGGTATCGTCGAAGGTATTACGGAATTCTTACCAATCAGTTCCACAGGACACCTGTACTTAGCTGATGCTTTCATTAAATTGCAAGAATCAACTGCTTTCATCAACATGTTTATGGTGGTGATCCAATTAGGGGCAATTATGTCCGTGGTGGTCTTATACTTCCATAAACTCAATCCCTTTTCACCGAAAAAGAACAGCTTAGAAAAAAGAACGACCTGGCAGCTCTGGGGCAAAGTCGTCATTGCCATTATCCCCAGCATGATTGTGGGCCCTTTGATCAATGATTTCATGGACGCCCATTTGACCACTTGGCCAGTCATTGCCACCACTTTGATTCTTTATGGTATCCTCTTCATTTGGATCGAAAATTACAACAAACATCGCGCCCCTAAAGAAACCGACCTCAACCAAATGTCCTTAAGACTAGCTTTTGGGATTGGGCTTTTCCAACTATTGTCCTTAGTTCCTGGAACGTCGAGATCCGGGGCCACCATTCTCGGGGGGATGGTTATTGGGGCTTCCCGGTTTGTGGCCACTGAATTTTCATTCTTCATGGCAATTCCCACAATGTTTGGGGCCAGCTTATTAAAAATATATAGTTTCTTCCATCATGGCAATGTCCTTAGCAGCAGTCAATTGATTGTTTTGTTAGTGGGTGTGGTCGTATCCTTTGTGGTCGCTTATCTGTCCATCAAGTTCTTGTTGAACTACATTAAGCATAATGATTTCAAAGCTTTTGGCTGGTACCGCATCATCATTGGTATTGTTGTTATCGCTTATTTTGGCGGTCGCGCATTCCTATAAACGGAGGTATTTTAATTGTTACTAAAAGAAATTGCGGTGGAAAACTTCACGGATATCCCCAAATTGATCCGTGCCGGTGCGAATCGTATCGAATTAAATGATAACTTAGCCGTCGGTGGGACCACGGTCAGCCATGGCGTGTTAGCTGAAGCAGCCCGCTATACCCAAGAACACCAAGTTGGCTTGGTCGCCATGATCCGCCCTAGAGGTGGGAACTTTATCTACAACGACTTAGAACTCAAAATGATGGAGGCAGACTTATTCACAGCTCAGTCTTTGGGCGTTGATGCTGTCACCTTTGGCGCTTTACGTCAAGATCACACTTTGGATACGGAAGCCATGGAAATGCTCATTGGTGCTGCCAGTGGCATGGACGTGGTGATGCACATGGCCTTTGACCAAATCCCCAAAGACCAACAAGTACAAACCCTGGCTTGGCTTGCTGATCACCAAGTGCAACGGGTCTTGTCCCATGGTGACCCCGACTTACAAACACCAATTACCGCTAATCTAGCCCAGCTCAAAACTTTGATTGCCGCCAGCCAAGATCTTGATTTAACCATTTTGCCCGGCGGTGGCATCACGGCTGATAATGCTGCTGATATCGCCGACCAATTAGGGGTCAAGGCCCTGCATGGCACCAAATTGATTCGCCTATAATTAAAAAATCCAGTCAACGCTGACTGGATTTTTTAATGCTATGATTTGGCCAAGGTGGTCAATAAATGGCCCATATCCGCCGGTAAAGGCGCCGACACATCGACGATTCGATTGGTAAAGGGATGCAAAAAGCGCAACCGGACACAATGTAAGGCTTGGCGATCCAGCAAATCATCTTGAGGGCCATACATGGGATCCCCAAACAAGGGATGCCCCAACCAATCTAAATGAACCCGGATCTGATGGGTCCGCCCGGTTAATAAGGCCACCCGCAACAAAGCGCCTTTAGGATATTGTTGGACAACCCAATATTTTGTCAACGCCTTTTTACCTTGAAAATGGACCATACGCTGCATGCTATAAGGTGCCGTCCGTCCAATGGGTTGGTCAATTGAACCTTGGGGCTTGGTAAATTGGCCCTTGGCAATGGCTAAGTAGGTCTTTTCCAACGTTTGCGAATGCAATTGCTTAGCCATCAAGGCATGGGCAAAGCTGTGCTTGGCAAATAGCATACACCCGCTGGTATCTTGATCCAAGCGGGTAATCACATGAACCGCACGACTTTCATGGGCCACTTGAATCAAATGACCCTTGACCCGATTGGCCACGGAGTCGTGGCGATAATTTCGTGACGGAATGGAGGGCAAGCCTGCAGGTTTAGAAACGATAAGATAATGATCATCTTCAAATAAAATTTGTAGCGGTTTAAAAACCGGGGGCAAATTTTCTGAATCCCGTTCTGGGGCCATGGCAATGGTAATTTGGTCGCCAGGATAAATGGGATAATTGGAATAGCGTTGATGGTGGTTCACATAAATTGAACCCCCGTGGTACTTGGTTTTTCCAAAAAGCGTTCTAGAAAGACCTTGTTGATGTAAAAATTTCCCCAAAGGGATCTTAGGATAAGCTTGGGGCACATACCAGGTAAATTGCATTAATTATCGTCCTCGTGATTGGCGCCGATGAAGGCCCGCTCTACCCGATTCCAGAAATGCTTATGGCGATAGCGGGCAAAGTGGATTTTTTCTTTGGCAATTTTATATTCCAATTGTTTGATGGGCCGATGTTTTAACGTGAATTGATCCACGGTTAACACATAGTCATCGGCAATTGTCGGTTTCACCAAAATATTTTCATCGGAGGCCACAATAATTGGGGATGACAAGGTCCGATAGACCCGATTATTAATAGACGCAATTTCCGTCATTTGTAAGGCCTCCAGTCTGGGTTGAATCACGGCACCTCCCAAGGATTTACTGTAGGCCGTTGAGCCAGTAGGTGTGGAGATACAAAGCCCATCGCCACGGAAACTTTCAAAGAAAGTATCTTTAATGTACACATTGGCCCGTAATGTACTGCCCAGGCGTTTAATCGTGGCCTCATTGAGGCATAGAAAATGATCAGGTTTTTGGCTGTCCATATAAGTAATGGTTAAATCCAACAACGGATAGGCCACGCTTTGCCCAGAATCCACCCGTAACGTGCGCACTAGCTCCTTTAACTCATAATCCCGCCAGTCGGTATAAAACCCCAGATGCCCGGTATGGACGCCCACAAAGCGCACATGGTCCAACTGATCATAATAGCGGTGAAAGGCTGATAAAAGCGTGCCATCACCGCCCACGGTAATCACCATGTCGGGATGATTTTGATCAAAGCTGAAATTAGCCTTCGTCAATTCCGCTCTTAAGTAGCGGACAGCTTTTAATGATTTAGCCTTATTATTATTATGAATCGCGATTTTCATCCTGCGCATCTGGTTGACCTTCCTTCCCTAAATCAATTTT
>JAKVKU010000018.1 GCA_022484695.1 Lactobacillus sp. | reverse complement strand
ACCAATCGAATTGTCGTTTTAAACCAAAATGCTGGTATTTCAAAAAAGACGGCGATCAACCGTGTTGTTGCGCGTTATAATCCTAAGCAAATTCACAATGTTGCCTTAGGTATTTATAAAAAGAAAACGGTTTGGGAAGTGACGTACCAAAATAAAGACGATACCATAGGTTTTGAAACCTTTGATTTTAAAACAGGCCGCGTTGTTCAACGAACAACCAACGTCTAACATATTGTAAGCAAATTTCTAGGAGGAATTAGTATGCGTTTTTCAAAGAATGTTGCAAAAGTACAACCATCAGCAACGCTAGCTTTAAGTGCTAAGGCTAAAGAAAAAAAGGCCTTGGGCATGGATGTTATTGATCTATCTATTGGGCAACCGGATTTTGAAACACCAAAGAATATTGAACAAGCCGCTATCAAAGCTATCGAAGATGGCAAAGTAAGCGGCTACACTGCGGCGACAGGTTTGCCAGAACTTAAGACAGCAATCATCGATAAGGTTAAAGCTGACTATGGTGTCACATACAAACCCTCTGAAGTCATTGTCACCACCGGGGCTAAGTTTGCCCTTTATGCCACTTTCCAAGTCCTACTCAATGAGGGTGATGAAGTTTTGATTCCCGTACCCGCTTGGGTAAGCTACGTGGAACAAGTGCGTCTTTCTGGTGGGGTCCCAGTTTCAGTGGACAGTTTAGATGGAGATTATAAAGTAACCGTCGATGAATTAGAGGCTGCTAGAACGCCAAAGACTAAGGCAGTTATTATCAATTCACCGCAAAATCCCACCGGTACAACTTACAACCGTGAAGATTTAACTCAAATTGGGAACTGGGCTGTTAAAAATGATATTATGATCATTTGTGATGATATCTATAGTCACTTGATGTATAACGGCAATCATTTTGATGCCTTGATCAATATCTCTGAAGACATTCGCAAGCATACCGTTTTAATTCATGGCCTATCAAAGACCTATGCTATGACTGGTTGGCGTATCGGTTTTGCCCTAGGGGATGAACGTATTATTAAAGTCATGTCCATCTTGGCTGGACATGCCACTGGCAATCCGGCAACCGTGAGTCAATATGCGGCCATTGAAGCTTTGACCGGTCCCCAGGACTCTGTTGAGACCATGCGCAAAGCTTTTGAAACACGCTTAAACACAATCTATCCATTGATCCAAGCAATTCCTGGTTTTGAAATCAAGGAAAAGCCAGCAGGGGCCTTTTATTTGTTCGTGAACATCAAAGATGCCGTCCAATCTACTGGCTTTACCACAACGGAAGATTTCTGTGAAGAATTATTAGATCAGAAGTTTGTGGCAGTTATCCCAGGCAGATCCTTTGGGATGCCCGATTATATTCGGATCAGCTATGCCGCAAGTCTTGAAGACTTAAAGGAAAGTATTGACCGTATTCAAAGTTTTGTCTCCGGCAAAGCCAACGACTAATCAGTCTATTTTTTAAATAAGGAGTTTTTCAAACTAATGGCTACACAAATCAATATTATTGATGCCAAAAACCACGTTGATGAAACGGTGCGCATTGGTGTCTGGCTAACAGATAAACGCTCAAGTGGTAAAATTTCATTCTTACAGTTGCGGGATGGGACGGCTTATTTCCAAGGAGTTGTGGTCAAAAGTAACGTGCCTGAAGAAATTTTCGAACTGGCTAAACACTTGAAACAAGAAAGTAGTTTTTGGGTCACCGGGGTCATCCATGAAGATACCCGGTCACACTTTGGCTATGAAATTGAAGTCAGTGACTTAGAATTAGTCGGGGACAGTGAAGACTACCCCATTACCCCTAAGGAACACGGGATCGAATTTTTATTAGATCACCGTCACTTGTGGTTACGCTCTAAGAGACCCTATGGGATTATGCAAATCAGAAATGAATTGATCCACGCGACTTATCGTTTCTTTGATCAAGAGGGGTTCTTGAAATTTGATCCGCCTATTTTAACGGATAGTGCGCCAGAGGGGACCACTGAGTTATTTCATATTGATTACTTTGACAAGGATGCTTATTTATCACAAAGTGGCCAGTTATATGAAGAAGCTGGGGCAATGGCTTTTGATAAGGTTTATTCCTTTGGCCCCGTATTTCGCGCTGAAAAATCCAAAACTAGACGGCATTTAACCGAATTTTGGATGATTGAACCCGAAATGGCTTTCATGCATCAAGAACAAAGCCTTGAAATTCAAGAAAAATATATTGCTTATTTGGTACAAGCTGTTTTAGACCATTGTCAATACGCGTTGAAATTAATTGACCGTGACCCTAAGATCTTAGAGAAGTATACCAAAACCCCATACCCGCGAATTTCTTATGATGAAGCTGTTGCAATGTTACAAAAAAATGGTTTTGACACAAAATGGGGCGATGATTTTGGTTCTCCAGAAGAAACATTTATCTCTGATCAATTCGAACAACCTGTTTTTGTCCTGAACTATCCTAAAACCATCAAGCCTTTTTATATGAAATCCCATCCAACCCGGGATGACATTTATTTATGTGCTGATTTATTGGCACCCGAGGGTTATGGTGAAATCATTGGTGGTTCTGAACGGGAAACTGATTATGAAATTCTTAAGAATAGTATTATTAAAGCTGGTTTAGATCCAGATGAATATAGCTGGTATCTAGACTTGCGTAAATATGGCAGTGTCCCCCATGCTGGTTTTGGCCTGGGCTTAGAAAGAGCAATCACTTGGATTTGCCACTTGGATCACTTAAGAGAGGCAATTCCATTCCCAAGAATGTTGACTCGCATGCGGCCTTAATTTAAGCCATAACTGATTAAACAAAATTTTTCTTAATACATTGTAAAAGGGCTGTGGCAGATATTTGCTTCGGCCTTTTACATTATAAAGTGGGTGGTGATGATTTGGATAATTTTACAAAGGCCCTCCTGGATTCGGGCAGCACAGCGCTTCCCAATATTTTGTTACAAAATATTGGGAAGTTGAAAATGACCAGTGATGAATTTATGTTGTTTGTCACCTTATGGCATTACCATGAAAAAGGCATTGGCTTTCCAGGTATCGAACAATTGTCAGCAGCGTTAGGTTTTAGCCAACAAGCTATTTTTCAAACTTTACACAGTTTAACCGAAAAAAAGTTTGTCACGATTAAAACTACCCATGACGCCCAACAAGTTCAACAAGATACCTATGATCTCATGCCGATTTTTGATCGACTTGCTTTAGTATTGCAGCAAGCGACAACTGCTAATCTAGTCCATGAACAACAAGCCACCAGAGATAGTTTATTTAAACAAATCGAAGTAGAATTTAACCGACCTTTATCCCCAATTGAGATCGAAACCATTGATGCTTGGATAAATCAAGATCATTATAATCCCGATTTGATTCAATTGGCGTTGCGTGAAGCTGTCTTAAATCAGGTTTATTCTTTAAAATATATTGATCGAATTTTGTTATCTTGGGAAAAGAAAAACATTACAACCAAAGAACAAGTCCAACGGGAAAAAGATTTAAGAAATCAATATTAAGGGGCTGTTTATGTGCTGTCTAAAACTAAAACATTATGGGCGATCCATCAGATGATGGCTGAATTTCCAGATGCTGTGGGGGCCTTGCATTCAAGATCACCCTTTGAATTGTTAATTGCAGTTATTTTAAGTGCCCAGGCCACCGATGTGTCAGTCAATAAGGTCACGCCAAAATTATTTGAACGTTTCCCAGACCCAGCATCCCTTGCCGCAGCAAGTATTACCGAAATTGAAAGCTACATTCATTCCATTGGCTTATATCATAATAAAGCCAAACATCTCAAGGCCTGTGCCCAGGCTTTGATTGACCGATTCGATGGTCAAGTTCCCAATAATCGGGCTGACTTGGTGACCCTACCCGGTGTAGGCCGTAAAACGGCTAATGTGGTCATGGGCGATGCTTTTGGTGAGCCGGCGATTGCCGTTGATACCCACGTTCAACGGGTCGCTAAACGCTTGCGGATCGTGAAGCAAGCCGCTTCAGTCTTAGAAGTGGAACAGGCTTTAATGGATCGTATCCCCAAAGCCGAATGGGTCAAAGCCCACCATACCATCATATTTTTTGGCCGGTATCAATGTATGGCCCGCAATCCCAAATGTCCAACTTGTCCGCTGTTGACCATCTGTGCTGAAGGGCAAAAACGCCTGGCCGCAAAAACAGCGCCATAATAAATTACATTAATTTAAAAGCCAAATAAAAAATTCTAGCCGAAATTATTCAGCTAGAATTTTTTATTAAGGATTTTGATTCTGGTTTTGATTGGTATTGCCTTGATTGCCACCGCCAGTGTTGGTTTGACCACCATTGTTATTGATAGGCGGTGTGCCATTACCGCCAGTGTTGTCATTTGGCGTTGAGCTGGTATCTGTATCTGGTCGTTGTGTATTTTCTGAGGCGCTGCTGCTAGTGGATGATTCTGAGGTCGAACGACTGAAAGAAGACGACGCTTGGCTGGACTCAGATTCACTAGGTTCTGTTGGTGTTTGGCTTTGGCTTTGACTGCGGCGAATCGTTGGTGTCCGGGAAGTGCTACTGCCACTGGACACCCGTCCGGTTGGCTGATGACCCTTCACAAATAATTCCAGGGTGGCGTTCACGCTAGAATTAGTGATCACCGGCGGATTAGAGCCAGCTAAGATACGTTCTGAAACCACGCTGCTGGGCTGGGTCCAATCGGAACTATCACTTGATTGGGCTAGCGTCGCCATTAAACTACGGTACAGATAAACGGGTATTTGTTGTTCACTCATGGATAGCCCGCTTTGTTCAGGTTGATCATAACCCGTCCAAACAGCCATACTGTAATTCTTAGTATAGCCGGCAAACCAAGCATCTTTGGCAGTACCAGAAAGGGCAGGATTTTTGGCGATTTCGGTATCCGCATATTCCACCGTCCCGGTTTTACCGGCTTGATAGACCCCAGAGATCTTCGCATTGGTGCCGGTGCCACTGGTGATCACGTCTTTGAGCATATCGGTGATCATATAGGCAGTTGAAGCCTTCATGGCTTGTTTGGACTCACTTTGATAAGTGTGCTGCATCCCGTCGGCGGTCTTGATTTGGGACACATAAATTGGTTTTTGATAGGTCCCACCGTTGGCAAAGGCCCCATAGGCACTGGCCACTTGTAGGGTGGACACATCCGCACCGATCCCGGTACTTAAACCAGCATCTGCTGGGATACTGATGCCTAAATTATTGGCAAAGCTTCTGGCCCGACTCATCCCAACTGTATCTAAGGTTCGAACCGCCGGAATATTGCGAGAATTGGCCAAGGCCTTACGCATGGTGATCGTGCCATCATAAGCATGATCCCAATCGTAAAGGCTGATATCAGTCCCCGCATAGGTATAAGGTGTATCTTCCAGTAAGTGATAGGTGGACCAATTCAAATACTCGATGGCCGGTCCATAATCAAGGATCGGCTTAATGGTGGAGCCATTACTCCGTTGCGTAGACGTGGCGCGGTTTAACCCCAGTAATATTTTACCCTGTTTGCGACCACCGATTTGGGCGATCACATTACCGGTGCTAGGTTCCACGATCGTTGCGGCAACTTGCATCTTATTATCTGGGAATAGGCCAGTATTATTATTGACCGCATTATAAAGTTGTTTTTGAACGTCTAAGTGCAAATTAGTTTTAATCTTTAGATTATCTCGATAAGGATCATACCCCTTTGATTTGACCTCATCAATGACTTCTTTGATGTAATTATCGGCGACATAACGATTGTTGTTTTCTTGATCTAAATCACGTTTGGCTAATAAGCCATCGGTTAAAGGCGTCTGTTTGGCAGTAATCGCATCGTTTTGCGAAATTTTGTTATTAGCTAGCATCGCATCGATCACCGCATCACGGCGCTTTTGAGCGGCTTCGGGATGCTGATAAGGATCATAGGTGTTTGGTGCCTGGGGCATGCCGGCGATCAAGGCTGTTTGTGCCAAAGTAAGTTCCTTGGGGGATTTGCCAAAATAATATTCACTGGCGGTCCCCATGCCATAAACCCCATTGGCTAAATAAACCTTGTTCATATAAAACTCTAGGATCTGTTGTTTGGAGTAATTCCGTTCCACATTGATCGTCAAATAAGCTTCTTGAATTTTACGCTTAAAAGTCTGATCTGATTTTTTTGTAGAGAAAACAGATAGCTTAACCAACTGCTGGGTAAGGGTACTGCCGCCTTGAACAGAACCAGGATTGGTTAAGTTATGAAAACCGGCCTTGACGATGCGGACCGGGTTGATACCTAAAGGTTCTTGATAAAAGTGCCGATCTTCAATGGACACCACGGCATCTTTCATTTGGGTCGAGAAATTATTGCTAGTGGTGTAGTCCCGATTTTCATTACCTAATGTGGCAACTTCATTGCCTTTATAGTCTAAAATAGAAGAGGAGCCACCGCTTTGCAGCTTAGTTTGGGTCAAGTTGGGGGCATTGCGACCCACCAGCAAAAACAAAACTTCTGCAAGGATCACTAAGCCCAGGAAAATGATGATCAACTTCCGAAAAATATGCCTAGGTTTACCCTTGGGTGTATCTGGACGTTTGGTACTCACAATTTAATCTCCTTTAATGCATGATCAGCTGATCAACAGCTTTTAAATATGGTATTGTGGGTTGGATGGCATAGTCGATCTCAAACCCGTGCTTTTCAAAATCTGATAAAGCAATGGACTTATGACCTGTACTTTCCTGTTGGTTCCAGTGTATGATCAACTGTGTTGCCGGATATAAAAATAGCCGTTGTAAAGAAACAAATTTAACAATAACAAAACAAATGCCTTGTTGCAAAAGACAACGGCTGAAATGATCGATCTGATGCTGGTGAAAATTTTTGAGGGGGAAGGATTTCTTGTTCTTAGTCTCCTTAGCTTCAAAATCCAGATAACGCCCCTGATAGACACCGTTATAATCAGTGGTGGAGGGCTGGCGGAAATAAGCTTCCTTAATAACAGCTTTGGCCCGTTTGGGATAATCGACTTTCACAATTTGAACAGGTGTCGGCTTTTTATAAACCACCGCCTGTTCAGTGGCTCGATAATACTCATTACTGGCATTCAGCTCATCTTCAAGGGCCATCCCCCGATGGCCAAAGAGCACTTCATCGTGTTTTTTCTTCACAGCAAGCTGACGATTCACCGCTTGCTTTGGGATATAGCGATTACCATTTGGATATTTAATCAAAGTCATCACGCTCCGTTGCTATATTATAACAAAAAACAAACCAAAACTATTCAATATTACAAAATCGTCATTAAATATTGATATTTTAGTAAAAAAAGGGGATTGGTATGCGTAATTTATGGGTAACTGGTTATCGTAGTTATGAGCTAAATGTTTTTAGCGCACAAGATAAGAAAGTACAGGTGATCCAATATGCTTTAAAAAATCAATTGAAAGCTTTTTTAGATGAGGGCCTAGCCTGGATCATTACCGGAGGGCAAATGGGCATCGAGCAGTGGACTTTGGCGTTAGCAGATGATTTAAAACATGCTTATCCAGAATTACGCAGTGCAGCCATGTTGCCATTTGCAGATTTTGGCAGTAATTGGAATGAAAATAATCAGCAGATGCTGCAAACAGCCATCGCCACGGCTGACTTTTCTGAACCCATTAGCAAGCAGCCTTATGAAAACCCCCAGCAATTACGGACTTACCAAGCTTTTATGCTGGAACATACTGATGGGGCGCTTTTGGTCTACGATCCGGAATTCCCCGGCAAAACCAAGTATGACTATGCCGCCATTACCAAATATCAAGAACAGACTGATTATGGTCTAACCTTGATAGACATGTATGCCTTAGAAGAGGCCGCACAACAATTGAATGAAATTCAATAGAAATTTTATTTTAATACCGTATTTTGTTATACTTAATAAGTATGAAACGTTCAAGAAAACTGAGGTGTAGTGAAAGTATGGATGATAGAAGAGATGGGCAACACAATCGTCCGCAAGCAAATATTAATTTGCAGCCAAAAGATATTTTGGAAAAGGACTTTAAACAAAAGATGCGGGGGTATGACCCAGCCGAAGTTGATGAGTTCTTAGATGATGTGATCAAAGATTATGAAACTTTTAACACGCAGATTCAACAACTGTCTCAGGAAAATTCCCGCTTAATTTCCCGTATTGACGAATTGAGTAAACAAGCTGCTGCTGGCCAGAATATGGGCAATCCTGCCAGTGCCAACCCAGGTGGGAATCCAGCTTCTAATTATGATATTTTAAAACGGCTCTCTAATTTAGAGCGCCGGGTATTTGGCCAACAAAGACCGGTTGACAATAACCAAGCCAATCCCAATACCTTTAATGCGCAAGCTAACAATAATGCCAGCAATCGGGCTAATCGCTACCAAGCCAATACCAGTACCAGTCGGCCGGCAAATTATGTCAACCCAAATACCGGGCACAACCCTGTTAATAATACCATGCCCCACAATCCTAATGTCACACCAAATACCGCCAATCCGGCCATGACGCCTAACAACAATGGCCAGGCTAATCCCAATATCGCCAACCCCCGGTCCAATAATGATAGCCATGACTTCGGTAATTATAATAATAATTCTTTCAACCAAAATCCGGATCATAACCGCTATCCAGATAATAATTCAAACCAATTTGATGATAATAGTTTGAATCGTTACTAGTTTTAGTGTATACTAGCTTTTATTGTAAATCTTGAGTGATTGCGGCCTATTGTAATAGGCTGAGGAAAGTCCATGCCCGCACAGGCTGCGATGCCTGTAGTGTTCGTGCTTGGCCCAATAAGCCAAGGCAGTTTATAACTGACGGCAGTAATTTTAGCTAAGGTTTCGGCTATGTTAAAATACTTGAAAGTGCCACAGTGACGGAGCCGCTATAGAAATATAGCGGGTGGAACGAGGTAAACCCCGCGAGCGAGTAACCCAAACTTTTGGTAGGGGCGTCTTACAAAAGGAAATGAACGACTTGTAGGAGCTATATTAGCAGATAGATGATCACTGAAGGAAAAGTTCCCAGCTTTTCTGGAACAGAACATGGCTTATAGAGATTTACTTGGGTTAGAGGTCTTACAAAACTTTGGTTTTGCAAGACCTCTTTTTTAATGCCGCTAACTTAGAACTGCAAACTATTGTATAATCAGACTGTAAATAATTGTGGTACGAATAAGGAGAAATTAAATGAAATATCAATTAATGGCGACCATGTCTTCTGGATTTGAAGCCATCACTGCTAAAGAATTACAGGAACTGGGCTATGAAACGACGACAGAAAATGGCCGGGTTTTATTTGCGGGTGATCAAGCCGACATCGCTAAAACAAATTTATGGCTCCGTTCCGCTGATCGCATCAAAATAATTTTAACCGAATTTAAAGCCCTAACTTTTGAAGACGTCTTTCAAGGGGTAAAGGCAGTTGCTTTTGAAGACTATTTGCCCATGGATGCTAAATTTCCGGTAACCGGTCGTAGTGTCCGGTCTAAATTACATTCAGAACCGGATTTACAAGCTGTCACCAAAAAAGCGATTGTCGATCGCATGGCGGCATATTATCACCGCCGGACCCGTTTCCCAGAAACTGGCAATCTATTTGCCTTTGATATTAATGTCACCAAAGACATGGCCCGGATCACCTTGGATACCACTGGGCCAAGTTTATTCAAGCGGGGATATCGGGTAGAGGCCGGCGGAGCACCTTTAAAGGAAAATATGGCCGCAGCTATGATCATGTTGACCAACTGGTACCCAGACAAGCCCTTTATCGATCCCATGACCGGTTCCGGGACACTGCCCATTGAAGCAGCCTTGATTGGGCGAAACATTGCCCCGGGAATAAAACGGGCATTTTCATTTGAAGGTTTTGATTGGTTTGATCCTAAAGTCTTAGCAGCGCAAAAAGAAGCAGCCCAAGCTGAAATCAAAGATGATGTTTTAGACATATCCGGCTTTGATATTGACCAAAATATGATTGAAATTGCCAAAGTCAATGCCAATAATGCAGGCGTTTTACACGATATTAATTTTAAACAGTTGGCTGTTAAAGATTTAAAAGTTGACCAAGAAAATGGGGTTATTATTGTCAATCCACCCTATGGCCAACGTTTAAGCAACGAAGAAGATGTCCATGTATTGTACAAACAAATGGGGGATGTCTTTAGACCATTAACCACTTGGAGTAAATATATTCTAACCTCAGATTTAAATTTTCAAAATTATTACGGCCAACGGGCTACCAAGCGGCGCAAGCTGTATAATGGGGCTTTGCGAGCAGATTATTTCCAATATTGGGCCAAACGCCATTAGAATTAAGTCATGGAGGGATTCATATGACAAAAACAATGTTAGCCATGCGTGATTTAAAACCGGCACAATTAACACAGTTACAAACATCATTTCCGGATTTGACCGTCTTAACGATGGCCGATCTTTCTGAAGCCAATTTAAACGACATCAATATTATTTACGGCTACTATCAAACGACGGCGGGCAAAACTCTGTTGGACCAGTTATTGGCCAGCTCCCACAGCCAGCTGCAATGGGTCCAAACCATTTCGGCAGGGGTGGACTACTTGCCTTTTAAAGCCCTCAATGACCACCATATCCTGGTAACCAATGCCAGTGGTATCCATGCCCAATCCATCGCCCAAAATGTCTTTGGGTATTTACTATATTTTGAACGGGCCTTAGACCAAGCCATCGTGGCGAAAAGCCAAAAGCATTATGGCATTGATACGGCTAAAATCGTCAATTTAGATGGCAAACGGTTATTGATTTTCGGACCAGGACACGTGGGCCAACAAATTGCCAAAGTGGCCAAGGCGTTCAATATGACGGTTTATGGTGTGAGTCACAGCGGGCAAGCTAAAGCGGATTTTGATAAAATTGTCGATGATCAGCATTATGAAACTCTGCTGGATCAAGCTGACTATATTGTCAATATTATGCCTTTGACCCCTGAAACCACTAAATTCTTTAATAAGGCGTTCTTTGACAAATTGACGACCCAGCCAATTTTTATCAACGTGGGCCGGGGACCTTCCGTAGATGAAGCTGCTTTACATGGGGCCTTGACCTCGGGCCAATTGCACGCGGCCGCTTTAGATGTCTTTGATCCTGAACCGCTTGCTGCAACTTCACCGTTGTGGGATGATACGAATTTAATGATCACACCCCATACCTCAGGCTATGTTCAACATTTCAGCCATGCTTATTTTAACGTATTCTTACCTAATTTGACCCAGTTTATGCAAGATGGCACGCTGGTGCAAAACTTAGTTGATATGCACAAGCATTATTAAGACAGGTTAAGTATTTTTTGAGAGGTGCAATTTGAAGTCTAAAAGAATTTATTTAGTAATTTTAACATTGGTTGGGTTATTGGCTTGTCTTGGCCCGGTTCAAACCGTCTCGGCCGATGGCACAGGACGTATCAACAGCTTTAAAGCCGTCGATACTTATAATGACTACCGCTCAGTGGCCACCGTTGATGGCACTTGGGGTGCCAATCTGTTTGAAGGCAACGATGATCAAAAAGTTTTCATTAAAATTTTGCCCAAGGATTCCCAGTGGCAAGTTTACGGCTACACCAAACGGGCTGATGGTTATTATTATAACGTTGGCGGTAATTTATGGCTGCAAGGTAACCAAGCCAAAGTTCCGGTGACAGATGACAATGATGCCAGTTTAAACGTCTTTGCCCATCATCCGGAAGATGATATCTATCCGTTTAATCTCGGAAAAATTAGCGCCATGGCGGACTATCCCGAGTACATGTGGTGGAGCAGAAAACTGGTCAACAGTCCAAAATGGGGCACCGTTAATGTCCTTGTCTTAGCCAGGATGTCTGTGGGTAACGGTGTTGACTGGATTCCAATTAATTGGGGTTATTTAGTTTATCCCGATGGCACCGTGGTCTTTGAAGACAATCTAGATCTAAATACAATCTGGATTTAAATTAACGCAAAAAAAAAAACGATCATCTCCCAGGGGTTGAACCCCACTTGAGAGATGATCGTTTTTTGATGGCTAACTAATTTTATTGGGCTAATAACTCAATGACGTCAGCTTTAGGAATGCCATTAAAATACTGATTGGTATCCACGTCCGCTAAAGCCGCACTTAAATGGGCCCGGTCATAAATAGTACCTTTTAACTTAGCTGCTAATTCACTGGCATCTGCAGGTCCGAAGAAATCTCCATAAAAAGTCACCTGGGTGATTTTACCACCTTCAACCAATAAGCGAGCATCGATAGTCCCAAAATCAAAATGCTGGCGTTTTTTCAGGGTAAATTCTGGGGATTTGCCATAGACCCAATCCCAGTTGTTGTAGTAACGGTCATATATCTTTTTGATCTCAACATTATCTTCAGGGGTAACCACATATTCTTGTTTTTTAATATCAGCCAGGTCCTTGGCCCCAAATAACCGCAACAACAAAATATCTCTAAATTCTGGAGTCGTTAAGTTTTGATATTCTGGTTTTAAATAAGGTAACACATTGGTCACCCGGCTACGGATAGACTTAATACCTTTGGATTTAATTTTATCTTCAGGGACATTTAACGCTTTAGTCAAGACGTCCAAGTCCACGTTGTAAGAAAGGGTCCCATGGCTAAAGGTTTTGCCGTTTCTAGTATACATGGCATTACCGGAAAACTTCTTGCCATCAACTAATAAGTCGTTACGGCCGCTGACTTCTGCGCTGGTTGCCCCCATGTCGTGTAAGGCATCCACAATGGGTTGGGTGAAGGATTTAAAATCGCCGAAGTCCTCACTATCAGCTTGCACCACAAAGCTAAAACACAGATTACCAAGATCTTGATACACGGCCCCGCCACCAGATAGCCGGCGGGTGACGGTAATATCATGATCTTCCACAAACTTTTGATTGATTTCTTCAAAGGTATTTTGGTTACGGCCCACAATAATACAAGGTTTCTCTATATAAAAGAGCAACAAAGGCTCATTGAAATCTTTTTGATTCATTAAAAACTGTTCGGTCGCTAAATTCTCCCGAATATCATCTGATGTCATAATCACATAACGCATTGACTTAAAACCCCTTTCATGTTTCTTTAAACAGTATAGCTAAAAAACCCAGCAATTAACAATAATCTGAATTTTCAGACCGGTTAAATGATTGAAAAATAGTGGCCTAGAAACTATGATGGAGATGAGCTAAAAAAATGATGAGGTGTTCAAGTTGAAAAAAGAAAAAGAAGCACGTAAAGACACAATAGTTGATATGAATGAATCTTTGATTCAATATGGCAGTCAAAAATTACCCCAAGAAGCCCATGTTGTTCAAAAAATTTATGATACCGCTAAAGCGGGTCTAGAAAACTTGGACGTTTTGTTCAATGACAATGGTTTTGGCCGGACGGAAAACTTCTTAGATGTGGCCAAGGGCTTTTTGGTCGATTTTTATGATTTAGACCCTAAGGAAACAGATACTAAGGCTGCAGCATTAGCCCAAGAGGCCATTGATTACTTAGGCAAGAACATGAACGATTTCATTAAATGGGAACGCTAAACTAAAAAAGGATCAAGTCGAGGCAAAATTCGCCCAACTTGATCCTTTTATTTATGCCTAAATTTTATGAAAAGCTTTCCCAATCTCTGGCCCAAATCATGGCCATGGTACCTTGACCCACGTGGACACCAATGACTGGCCCAATAATACTGCTGTCAACGATGACGTTTGGAAAACTAGCTTTTAAGTCGGTCATCCATTCCTTTTTGGCTTCTGGATCAGCGGCATCAAAGACCGTCACCCGAACGGGGTAGTCCACGTTGGCAATGGCTTGCCCAAATTCGCGCTTGATGTGTTCATAAGCTTTTTTAGCTTGGCGTTCCTTGGCAATGGCCGAGATTTCACCTTTATCTTGAATATCCATGGATAAAATTGGCTTGATCTTTAACAGGCCCCCAATAAAACTGGAGGCATTGCTCAAGCGGCCGGTGCGCTTTAAATGACTTAAGTCATCCACCATGAAATAAACACCCATGGTTTTGCGCTCAGTTTCTAAGGCGGCCAAGATCTCAGTGGGGGTTTTACCTTCAGCATTTAACTTGCCTGCCAAAAGTGCCATGTCGGCTAAGCCCGCACAAGTAATGTGGGAATCAAAGACGTGGACCTTAATATTGGTGACTTCCGGGGCGTAAGCAGACAGGGTGGAGACAAAGGAACTGATGCCACTGGATAAAATAATACAAATCACATCGTCATAGCCAGCTTTAGCCAGGTCATCAAAGATAGCCTGCATATCGCCAATAGAGGGTGTGGACGTTGTTGGTAAATCCTGATCGCTTTTTAACCGTTGGTAAAATTCATTGATCCCCATGTTCTTCGTATCATAATAAGTTTTATCCGACCAAATCAAAGGGATCGAGACCACCCGAATATCATATTTTTCAATTTGTTCAGGGGTTAAATAAGCGGTGCTATCCGTTAAAATTGCAGTTTTCATTTTTTCACTCCACTTAAATTCTATAATTAACTTATATTGTAACGTATCCACCAATTAATGTGAACTGGTGACAACTGCCGACTGACGCCTGTTTGCTGCCAAAAAACAAGTTTTTTTAACCGCAAGCATTCATTTTTTGAAATTAATTTAACAAAAAAGCTTTACTAACTAAAAGTAAGTTGTTATAATAACTTCATGCTTCAAACAAACAAAAAGGTGGTAGAAATATTTATGACTTCCCAATACTTAGACGCAGTTGCAAAAAGACGTTCAATCTATGCTTTAGGTAAAAACTTGACTCAAAGCAATTCTGATATTGTTGAATTGGCAGAAAAGGCCATTGAATTAGCACCTTCAGCTTTTAACAACCAAACGACCAGAGCCGTATTCTTATTTAATGAAAATCATGATAAGTTATGGGACCTTACGTTAGAACGTTTACGCCCAGAAGTACCGAGCGCAGAAGCTTTCAAGAATACCCAAGCTAAAATCGAAGGCTTCAAGGCAGCTTATGGGACCATTTTATACTTCACTGATGTCGATATCGTTAAGTCATTTGAAGAAAACTTCACACTTTACGCTGACAACTTTGCTGACTGGGCTGAACAAGGCCAAGGCAATGCCCAATTCAACGTTTGGACTGCTTTTGCCAACGAAAATATCGGCGCTAATTTGCAACATTACAATCCATTGATCGACGAAGATGTGAAGTCTGCCTTTAACATCCCCGCCAGCTGGAAGCTACGGGCTGAAATGCCATTTGGTTCCATTGAAGCTGGTGCCGGCGATAAAGAATATATGGATCGCAGCGATCGCTTCAAAGTATTAGACTAAACCTAAGTTATTTTAAAAATACCTACTAAAGCTGAGTTGGCCTGAACTCAGCTTTTTTTGTGCTTCAATACTTTTGTAGGGCCGTGGTTGCCAGATTATGGGCCCCTTTATTTTGACTTTCAGGCACCCACTGATTTAAAACCATAGGGAACTTTGCCTGTAAATCTAACAATTGGGCCAATGTTTTGGTAAAATGTTTAGCATAGCGTTTATTAAGGCTATCGATCAATAACTTACTATCCGCCTGAAAAGACACAATTTCGTCGGTGTATTGCTGGGCAATTAGATATTCAAAGGCCCAAATTGCCGCTTGAAATTCTGCTTGATGGTTATCCATTTCACCTAAGTAAGTTGTTTTTTGAATCTGCTGATGATCTTTAATCAATAACAGACCGGCAGCTGCCGGGCCTGGATTGCCACGCACAGCGGCATCTGTATTTAAATGAATCATATTCCCTGCTCCAAACTATTTCATATTTTTATATGGTACCACATCTTCTGGAGGCCTTTTGATGCATAAAGATTTTAAAACCCGCATTTATTTCAGCAATCCCCGTCAACTCATATTTTGGTGTTTCATGCTTATTTTTTTGTTCGTTGGCTTGATCATTCAATTTGAGACCACTGGCTTTAGTTTTTTAGGTATGATTTTTTGGATCATTGCGATTCTTTTGACGCTTTACGGCTTTTTTGGACAAGCGTTGCGCATTGATAGCCAAACACAAACCGTCACCTTTAAGCGTCTATTCTTCAAGTCAAGGGTAATTCCCTTTGATAACATTAAAAATGTCTTACATATTCACCGGAACGTTCGTATTTCGCTTATAAAACCCACCTATTTACATTATACCTTTATGATATTACCTAAAAACATGAACTTGTTGCTCGATACTTTTCGAATAAATCATGTTAAAATAAAAGACGTGGCCCAAAAGCCATCACTTAAATAAAGATCAGGAGGATATCAATGAAAACCGATATTGAAATTGCACAACATGTGGAACACACAACCATGAAACCCATCGATAAAATTGCTGCCACCATCGATTTAACACCTGATGATTTAGAAAACTATGGTAAATACAAAGCTAAATTAACCTTTGATGCCATTCAAAAAATCAAAGCCAAACCCCAAGGTAAATTGGTATTAGTGACCTCGATCAACCCAACACCAGCTGGGGAAGGGAAGTCCACTGTTACCATTGGCCTTGCCGATGCCTTAAATAGAATTGGCCAAAAAACTGTGATTGCTTTAAGAGAACCATCTTTAGGTCCCGTCATGGGGATGAAAGGCGGCGCCACGGGTGGCGGTAATGCCCAAGTTATCCCGATGGAAGATATCAACTTACATTTCACCGGGGATATGCACGCCTTAACCACAGCCAATGACACGTTAGCAGCGTTAATTGATAATCATATCCAACAAGGTAATGAATTAAATATTGATCCCCGGCGGATCCAATGGAAGCGGGTCGTTGACATTAATGACCGGGCCCTAAGACAAATCGTGATCGGCTTAGGCGGCCCCACATCGGGTATGCCAAGACAAGACGGCTTTGATATTACCGTGGCCAGTGAATTAATGGCTATTTTATGTCTAGCTGAAGATATCCATGACTTAAAAGCCCGTATCGCCAAAATCACCGTGGGCTATACTTATGATCGCCAGCCAGTCACCGTGGGCGACTTAAAGGTCCAAGGGGCCATCGCCATGCTTTTAAGAGATGCCATTAAGCCTAATTTGGTCCAGACCCTAGAAGGTACGCCAGCCTTCGTCCATGGCGGACCTTTTGCCAACATCGCCCATGGCTGTAATAGTATTTTAGCCACTAAAATGGCGCTGGGCTTAGGGGATGTAGCTATCACTGAAGCTGGCTTTGGGGCTGATTTAGGCGGCGAGAAATTTATGGACATTGCCAGTCCCGCCATTGGTCACACACCAGATGCTACCGTGATCGTGGCAACTATTCGGGCTTTGAAATATAACGGTGGTGTGGGTGTTAAAGACCTGACCCAAGAAAATTTAACGGCCTTAGAAAAGGGCTTCGTGAATTTAAAGAAACATATCGAAAATATGCAACGCTATCACGTGCCAGTGGTGGTGGCCATCAATGCTTTTTCAGCAGATACAGCAGCTGAAATTGCCCTATTAGAAAAATTATGTCAAGAGCTTGGGGTCACAGCGGTCAACACCGAAGTCTGGGCCAATGGTGGGCAAGGCGGTGAACCCTTGGCGAAAGCAGTTGCTAAGGCCTTAAGTCAACCGGCCGACTTTACCCCATTATATGACCGTGAAGATAGTGTTGAAAATAAAATCAACGCTATCGTTAAAACGATTTATGGCGGCCGCAACGTGGAATTTTCTGCCAAGGCCCGCCGTGATCTCAAGTTGATCAGCACTAATGGCTGGGATAATTTAGCAATTTGTATGGCCAAGACCCAATATTCCTTAACAGATGACCAACACATACTGGGTGCGCCCAAAGATTTCACTATTCATGTCCGGGAAATCGTGCCCAAGACTGGGTCAGGTTTCTTGGTCGTTTTAACAGGAAATGTTTTAACAATGCCCGGATTGCCTAAAAAACCAGCAGCCTTAAATATGGATGTGGATGATAATGGTGTTATTTCTGGTTTATTCTAAATAATTAAATGAGGTTTGATTATGTTTTTTGTTTGGCTAATAGTGGCTGCATTCATTGTGGTGGGGGACCAGTTGGTAAAACACTGGGTCGTCGTCCATCTGGCTTTGGGTGCCAGCCATGAATTGATCCCTAATTTGATGGGCTTGTTATATGTTCGCAATTACGGTGCCGCTTGGAGTATCCTCCAGGGGAAAACCTGGTTCTTTTATGTGGTGACCAGTGTGGCCATCATTGTGGTTTTATACTTAATGTTTAAAAAGCGCCATGGCGCTGTCATGTTCAACCTAGGTTTGAGTTTTATTTTAGGTGGGGCAGTTGGTAATTTCATTGATCGCTTGCATCTAAAATATGTTGTGGACATGTTTCAATTAAAGTTCATCAATTTTCCCATCTTTAATGTGGCGGACACGTTTGTAAGCATTGGTGTGATCATATTATTTATTTACTTGATATTTTTTGATAAGGAGACAGATGAATGACGGATGTATTAACTTATACGGTGGCAGCAGATGGTGAGCGGATCGATAAGGCCCTGATTGCTGCTTTTCCGCAGTTCTCCCGTTCGAAAATTCAACACTGGCTGAAAAATGACGCAATTACGGTCAACGCTAAACTGGTCAAACCTAAATATAAAGTTAAAGCTGGCGATCAGATCGTCATTCAGGTCCCAGAACCAACCCCGTTGGCGGCAAAACCGGAAAACATCCCCTTGGATATTGTTTATGAAGATCGCGATGTGTTAGTGGTCAACAAACCCCAAGGCATGGTGGTCCATCCTTCAGCGGGCCATGCCGATCATACCCTAGTCAATGCCTTGTTGTACCATACGGATTTTGAAGGGATCAATGACCAAATTAGACCGGGCATCGTCCATCGTATTGATAAAGATACTTCTGGTTTACTAATGGTCGCTAAAAACGAGCTGGCCATGAAGAGTTTGATGGCCCAGCTGAAAGCCAAAACCAACGAACGTATCTATTTGGCCATCGTCCATGGCGTTATTCAAGAAGATACTGGCGTGATCAATGCCCCCATCGGTCGGGACCCCAAAGATCGTAAAAAACAAGCTATCGTCGCGGATGGCCGGGCGGCGGTGACCCATTTTAAAGTTTTAGAGCGCTTTGAAAAAAGCCGTTTCACGTATGTACAATGTATCCTGGAAACTGGCCGGACGCATCAAATTCGCGTACATATGCGCTATATTGGCCATCCCATTGCGGGGGATCCGTTGTATGGGCCCAAAAAAACCTTGCCGGGTCACGGGCAGTTCTTACACGCCGCTGTTTTAGGCTTTGAGCAACCACGAACTGGGGAACATTTACGCTTTGAAGCACCGCTACCGGAAATTTTTCAAAAAACATTAGATAATTTACGCCAAACGCATTGACTTCAATGCCAATTTTCGGTATAGTTTAAGAAATTAAATAAAGCGCCTTTAATTTAGTCCTGTGAGGCTAAGAAGGTATACGAAGCACTGTGCATTTTATCTCAGTGTATCTCAGCGCAAACTTAAACTATACAAACTTCGTATGACTCCTTGTCGAACTGGACAAGGAGTCTTTTTTTGTAGAAAAGGGGAATGTCAAATGAGTAAAGAAGTTGTGGACAGTGTTACGATGAAACGCGCCTTGACCCGAATCACTTATGAAATCATTGAACAAAGTAAGGGTGTGGAAGACATTGCCTTAGTGGGGATCAAGACCCGCGGCATTTATATCGCCAAACGCATTGCCAGTCGTTTAAAACAATTAGAAGACATTGATATCCCGGTGGGTACGCTAGACATTACCTTATATCGCGATGACATTCACGATGCTAGCAAGATCCAAGAACCAGAAGTCAACAATACCGACATCGAATTTAACATCGATAACAAAAACATCATTTTAGTAGATGACGTGTTGTTCACCGGGCGCACCATCCGGGCAGCTTTAGATGCCTTAATGGATATTGGCCGACCTAAAAAAATTTCATTAGCCGTCTTGGTAGACCGGGGTCATCGGGAATTACCGATCCGCCCAGACTTCGTTGGTAAAAACATCCCCACTTCTTTAGAAGAACAAATTAAAGTCAACGTCGAAGAAATCGATGGTAAAGACAGCATAGATATTTCGGACTTACACAAAATTAACGAATAGTAGGTGAGGCGCGTTGGCAAAGAAAACGTCATTCCACAATGATGAAGCAATCTTAGACATTCAAGACCGACCCACGTTAGGCCATTGGTTTGGCCTATCCATTCAACATTTATTCGCCATGTTTGGTTCAACCGTCTTAGTCCCCATCTTAGTTGGTTTAAATCCGGGGATCGCCCTGTTCAGTTCTGGGGTTGGGACACTACTTTACATCTTGATCACCAACCGCAAGATTCCCGCTTACATGGGTTCCAGCTTTTCGTTCATTGTTCCCATGTTAGCTTTGATGAAGACCACCGGTTATCCGGGGATCGCCCAGGGGACCATCGGGGTAGGCTGTGTTTATCTGATTGTCGCCTTGATCGTTTCAAAAATTGGCTTTGGTTGGATCGACAAGGCTTTGCCCCCCATCGTGGTTGGCCCCATCGTCATGGTTATCGGTTTATCCTTGGCCGGCACAGCTGCCAAAGACGCCACGATGAACGGCACCAAATATGATTTACGCTACTTCGTGGTTGCTTTAGCCACCGTCTTGATTGCCATTTTCCTGAATATGTATTTAAAAGGTTTCTTATCCCAAATCGCAATTTTACTGGGGATCATCGCCGGTTACCTTATCGCTGTCGTCGTTGGCATCGTAGATTTCGCACCGGTCATGCAGGCACCCTGGTTTAAACTACCAAGCTTTGAATTTCCATTTATCTCTTACCATCCTAAATTATATCTCGGGGCTATCTTAAGTATGGTCCCCATCGCCTTTGTCACCATGACTGAGCACATGGGTCATATCATGGTCTTAAACGGGTTAACGAAACGTAATTTCTTTAAGGATCCAGGCTTACATAGAACCCTAGCGGGGGATGGGACAGCTTCCATCATCGCCGGGCTTGTAGGTGGACCGCCTGTCACATCTTATGGTGAAAACATCGGTGTGCTGGCGATTACCAAAGTTCACAGTGTCTATGTTTTGATTGGCGCCGGTACCTTTGCCATCATCTTCAGTTTCATCGGAAAATTAAGTGCTTTGATCCAAAGTATTCCCGCCCCAGTTATTGGGGGCATTAGCTTCTTACTCTTTGGAGTTATTGCTTCCAGTGGGTTACGGGTATTGATCGATAACCACGTGGATTTCAATTTAAAGCGTAACTTAATGATTGGATCAGCAGTGTTAGTTATCGGTATTGGGAATGCTTACTTACAAATCGGTGAATTCCAATTTTCGGGATTAGCCATTGCTACTGTCTTAGGAATTATCTTAAATCTAATCTTGCCACAAAAGGCCGCCAGTGAAAGGGAAGTGCTCTAATATGTCAATTCTTAAAAAACAAAACTTTGTAACCGTTGCTGATCTTACCCCCGATGATGTCATGGATATCGTCTTACGTTCGCAAGCTTTTAAACGCGGTGCACAAATTCAATTAAAACGCCCCGTTTATGCCATTAACTTATTCTTTGAAAATAGTACGCGGACCCATACAAGTTTTGAAATGGCTGAGGAAAAACTTGGCTTGCATGTTTTAAGCTTTGATGCTAAAACGAGTTCTGTTTCTAAAGGTGAATCTCTACATGATACTGTTAAAACCGTGGAATCTATCGGTGCTGACATTGCTGTGATTCGGCATTCTAAAGATGACTATTACGAAGATTTGATTCAACAACCCCGTAAAATCGCCATTGCCAACGCCGGCGACGGTGCTGGTCAACATCCATCCCAATGCTTGTTAGACATGATGACGATTTATGAAGAATTTGGTCATTTCAGAGGCTTGACTGTCGGCATCGCCGGCGACTTAGCCCATTCTCGAGTTGCCCGTTCCAACATGATGTTACTCAAAAAACTCGGCGTTAACTTGGTATTCTGTGCCCCAGATCAATGGTACGATGCTGAATTTGACAGCTATGGTACACGGGTTGAAATGGACGAATTGGTTCAACAAGTCGATGTCTTGATGTTGCTACGGGTACAACACGAACGTTTAACGGACCAATCTAACCAAACCTTCTCTAAGGAAACCTACCATGCCCAATATGGTTTGACCCATGCCCGGGCTAAAACTTTGAAACCAACGGCCATCATCATGCACCCAGCGCCAGTTAACCGCGGTGTAGAAATTGCTTCTGATTTAGTAGAATGCTCCCAATCACGAATTTTTGAACAAATGACAAATGGTGTTTACACCCGGATGACCATCTTAGAGAGTTTATTGGCCGGCCATAATTTATTGATGCCCCAATCCTCAATCAAGATAGGAGTCAAAACAAATGCCATTTCTTATTAAAAACGGAACTGTTTTTTTTGAAGATAAATTACAAGTCGCCGATGTTTTGATCGACGGTGAAACCATCAAGGCTATTGCCCCAAATATTCAAGTTGAAGCTGGCGTGCCAACTTTTGATGCGGCCAAGCAATTAGTTGCCCCAGGCTTGGTAGATGTCCACGTACATTTCAGAGATCCTGGTTTCACCTATAAAGAAACGATTGCCACGGGCAGTTTAGCTGCGGCCCACGGCGGTTTTACCACCGTCTGTGCCATGCCTAATCTTGATCCCGTACCCAATACCCCGGACCTATTAAAAAAACAATTGCAACGTAATGCCGCTGAAGGACACGTGCATATTCACCAATATGCCCCCATCACCAAGGACTTAACTTCTACTGAATTAGTGGATTGGCAGGGCATGAAGGCCGCTGGCGCCTTTGCCTTTAGTAACGATGGCAAAGGCGTTCAACTGGCCGGCACTATGTATGATGCCATGGCTGCTGCAAAATCTGTGGACTTACCCATTGTCGCCCATGTTGAAGACAACTCTTTAGTCCGCGGTGGGGTGATGAACGCGGGGCCTTATGCCGATAAATTAGGCCTACCTGGGATTTTAGCCGTTTCAGAATCCAGTCAAGTGGCCCGGGATATTGAATTAGCTCAAGCCACCGGGGCCCATTATCATATTTGTCACATCTCGACAGCTGAAAGTGTCCGCCAAGTCCGCGCTGCTAAACAAGCGGGTATCAACGTAAGCTGTGAAGTTTCACCCCATCATTTAGTCTTAGATGATGCCATGATCGTCAAAGATGATCCCATGATGAAGATGAATCCACCGTTAAGATCATTTGCAGACCGCCAAGCCTGCATTGAAGGGCTATTAGATGGTACAATCGATTGTGTCGCAACCGATCATGCGCCTCACAGTGTTTCTGAGAAGTCTGGCTCAATGAAAACAGCAGCGTTTGGGATCACAGGTTCGGAAACAGCTTTTCCAATTCTTTACACGGCCTTTGTGAAAACCCATATCTTATCCTTAGAACAGCTGTTGCATTTGATGAGTGATCGTCCCGCGGATCTATTCAACTTACCAGCCGGCAAGTTACAAGTTGGCGGCACGGCGGATATTGCTATCTTTGATTTAACCCATGAACATGTCATTAAAGTCCAAGACTTTGTGTCCAAGGGTAAAAATACACCTTTCATTAATGACACAGTCTTAGGCTGGCCTAGAGCAACCTTTGTGTCAGGAAAACGCGTTGCATTTCCAAGCTTAGGAGGACAACAATGAAACGCTATTTAATTTTAGAAGACGGTAGCGTCTTTGAAGGTACCGGCTTTGGCGCTCCGGTCACAACGACAGGTGAAATTGTTTTCAATACGGGGATGAGTGGTTATCAAGAGACCATCACTGATCAGTCCTATAATGGTCAAATTGTAACCTTTACTTATCCTTTGATTGGCAATTACGGCATTAATCGGGATGATTATGAATCCATTATTCCAACTTGTAAAGGTGTTGTCGTCCACGAAGCCGCTAGACGGGCCAGCAATTGGCGCAACCAATTATCTTTAGATGAATTTTTGAAAGCTAAAAAAATTCCTGGGATCAGTGGTATTGATACCCGTGCGTTGACCAAACGAATTCGTTCAGAAGGGACCATGAAGGCCAGCATTATGGACGCAGCTGATGATCATGCCTTTGATCAATTGAAAGCTTTAGTCTTACCTAAAAATCAGGTCCAACAAGTTTCCACTTCCCAAGCTTATCCTAGCCCAGATATGGGGCGTAATATTGTGGTGGTGGATTTTGGTCTGAAACATTCTATTTTAAGAGAATTCTCCAGACGTAATTGTAACGTTACCGTTGTCCCTTACAATACAAGTGCCGCAGAAATTTTGAACTTAGACCCAGATGGCGTCATGTTAACCAATGGCCCAGGGAATCCCACCGATGTGCCAGAAGCCATTGAAATGATTCAAAGCATCCAAGGTAAAATACCCATTTTTGGCATTTGCCTAGGCCATCAACTATTAGCTTTAGCCAATGGCTGTGAAACTTATAAAATGCGCTTTGGCCACCGGGGATTTAATCATCCCGTTAGAGAAATTGCCACTGGTCGGATCGACTTCACCTCACAAAACCACGGTTATGCTGTCAGAGCAGCTTCTGTTGATAAAGATCAGTTGATGATCACCCATGAAGAGATCAATGATCATTCTGTTGAAGGCCTAAGACATCGTTTCTATCCAGCGTTTTCAGTCCAATTTCATCCAGACGCTGCCCCTGGTCCCCACGATGCCCATCATTTATTTGATGAGTTCATGGAAATGATTGATGCCTTCAAATTGAAACAAAAACAGGAAAAATTCGGAGATTAGGAAGGAAACGATAAGAATATGCCTAAACGTACGGATCTGCATAAAATTTTGGTAATTGGCTCTGGCCCGATTGTGATTGGGCAAGCCGCAGAATTCGATTATTCAGGGACTCAGGCTTGTTTAGCTTTAAAAGAAGAGGGTTATGAGGTTGTCTTAATCAATTCCAATCCTGCCACCATTATGACCGACAAAGAAATTGCCGATAAGGTTTATATTGAACCGATTACTGAAGAATTTGTCTCCCAAATCCTTCGTAAAGAACTGCCAGATGCCATTGTGCCAACATTAGGTGGCCAAACGGGCCTGAATATGGCGATGTCCTTATCGCACTCCGGGATTTTAGATGAATTAGGTATTGAATTATTGGGCACTAAATTATCAGCCATCGATCAAGCCGAAGATCGTGAGCAGTTCAAAGAACTCATGCAAAAGCTCCATGAACCAATCCCTGAATCCCATATTGCTTATACCTTAGCAGAAGCCAAGGATTTTGTGGACAAAATCGGTTATCCTGTGATTATTCGCCCGGCCTTTACCTTAGGCGGTACCGGTGGTGGGATCGCCAACAATGATATTGAACTGCAAGAGATCGTGGAAAACGGTCTGGCGTTATCACCCGTCACCCAGGTTTTAGTAGAACAAAGCATTGCTGGTTATAAGGAAATCGAATTTGAAGTCATGCGGGATTCCGCCGACAATGCCATGGTGGTCTGCAACATGGAGAATTTTGATCCAGTGGGGATACATACCGGTGATTCCATCGTATTTGCCCCAGTTCAAACCTTGTCTGATAAAGAAGTCCAGATGTTACGGGATGCTTCTTTAAAAATTATTCGCGCTTTAAAAATCGAAGGTGGCTGTAACGTTCAGTTAGCCTTAGATCCCAATAGTTTCAACTATTATATTATCGAGGTTAACCCCCGGGTCAGTCGGTCTTCAGCCCTAGCTTCAAAAGCGACTGGTTATCCGATCGCCAAAATGGCCGCTAAAATTGCCGTTGGGCTAACTTTAGATGAAATCAAAAATCCAGTGACGGAAACGACCTATGCTGAATTTGAACCTGCCCTAGATTATGTAGTGGCTAAAATTCCCCGGTGGCCCTTTGATAAATTTGAAAAGGGTGATCGCAATTTAGGCACCCAAATGAAGGCTACCGGTGAAGTTATGGCCATTGGTCGTAATGTGGAGGAAAGCCTTTTAAAGGCCGTTCGTTCCTTGGAAATCGGCACCATTCATCTCGAGATGCCGGAATTAAGTGAAGTGATCGATGACCAAGTTTCCGATAAAATTATCCATCCCCAAGATGATCGCCTATTTTATCTTGCCGAGGCCCTGCGCCGGGGTTATACCGTTGAAGAATTAGCCGAACTTTCTAAAATTGATATTTTCTTCTTAGATAAAATCCAGCACATCATTGAACTGGAACAGGCTTTAGCCACCCATCCCCAAGACATTGACATACTGACAACTGCCAAGAAAAACGGCTTCGCCGATGTGGAGATTGCTAAGTTATGGCAGACTGACCCAGATGCGGTCCGCAACTTACGCAAAGCGCACAAGTTGATCCCCGTTTATAAAATGGTGGACACCTGTGCTGGGGAATTTGAATCCACAACACCTTACTTTTATAGCAGTTACGAAATGGAAAATGAAAGTTTGGTTTCTAAAAAACCATCTGTTTTAGTGCTTGGTTCTGGTCCCATTCGAATTGGCCAGGGTGTCGAATTCGATTATGCCACGGTCCATTCCGTTGAAGCCATTCAAAAAGCCGGTTATGAAGCCATTATCATGAACAGTAATCCCGAAACAGTTTCGACTGATTTTTCCATTTCAGATAAATTATACTTTGAACCCCTGACAGATGAAGATGTCTTAAATGTCATCGACTTGGAAAATCCCATTGGCGTTATTGTGCAATTTGGCGGCCAAACAGCTATTAACTTAGCCGCACCGTTAGTTGCCCACGGGGTCAAGATTTTAGGGACCCAACTAGCTGATTTAGATCGGGCTGAAGATCGGGATCAATTTGAACAAGTGATTGTTGCTGAAAATATTAAACATCCCATTGGCGATACCGTCACTGATGCGGCCCAAGCGCCAGCTGTCGCAGAAAAGATTGGGTATCCGGTTTTAGTGCGCCCAAGTTATGTCCTCGGTGGCCGGGCGATGGAAATCGTTCATAATGAAAAAGAACTTAACAACTATATGACCAATGCTGTAAAAGCATCTAATGAACATCCGGTTTTGATCGATAGTTATTTAGTCGGTCAAGAATGTGAAGTGGATGCCATTTGTGACAGCCAAACGGTCTTGATTCCGGGTATTATGGAACACATTGAACGGGCCGGTGTCCATTCTGGTGATTCCATGGCGGTTTACCCACCGCAAAAAATGAGCCAAACTGTGCAGGATACGATTGTTGCTTACACGAAAAAGCTGGCCCTGGCCATGAATTGTATCGGGATGATGAATGTGCAATTTGTTATCCATGACAACGTCCCTTATGTCATCGAAGTTAACCCCCGGGCTAGTCGAACGGTGCCATTCTTGAGTAAAGTCACCGGGATCTCCATGGCCCAAGTGGCCACCCAAGTTGTCTTAGGTAAGAAATTAGTCGACCTAGGTTATCAAGATGGCTTGGCTGCACCAAGTAAGCTGATCCATGTCAAAGCACCAGTTTTCTCATTTTCTAAACTTGCCAAGGTCGATAGTTTATTGGGCCCAGAAATGAAATCCACTGGTGAAGTGATGGGTTCAGATACAACTTTAGAAAAAGCCTTATACAAAGCTTTTGAAGCCGCCAAGTTACATTTACCAGACCATGGCAATATCTTGTTTACTGTGGCCGATGCGGATAAAGATGAAGCTTTAGCCTTAGCCAAACGCTTCCGGGCTGTGGGTTATCAGATTTTAGGAACGAAGGGCACAGAAGCCTACTTTGAAGAACACGGTCTAAATGTAAAGGCCGTTCAAAAAATTCATGAATCTGATGAAAATTTGTTGTATGATTTAGAGGCTGGTAAAATTCAAGCGGTGATCAACACCATTGGTACAGACAGTAAGAGTGCTAAAGATGGTGTGGAGATCCGAGAAATGGCCATCATGCATGGCATTCCGCTGTTTACTTCCTTAGATACTGCCGATGCGATCTTAAGTGTCCTAGAATCCAAGAGTTTTGTGACAAATCCGTTATAAAAAGAAGGTGGCCAACCAATGATCAAAGACTACACACTAACCGTGACCAATCAAATTCAAGTTGCGGATACAATTTATGAATTGACACTTGCAGGTGATATTACCAAAGACCCCATTGCTGCTGGCCAATTTGTGAATGTCAAAATACCTAATCCCGCGTATATTTTAAGACGCCCTTTTGGGATTGCTGAAGTTAACGTAGACCAGGGGTATATCAAGCTCATTTATCGCGTTGTCGGCGATGGGACCCAAATATTAGCCCAATTAACAAAAGGGGCGACCCTAAATGTCTTAGGGCCCTTGGGCCATGGGTTCCCCAGTGAATTCTTAAATCAAGCTGCAGATGTTTTGATCATTGGTGGGGGCACTGGCTTGCCACCCCTATACGAATTAAGCAGACGCTTATCTGCCCAGGGGCACCATTTGGATATTGCCCTAGGTTTTCCGAATAAACAACGGGTTTTCTATGAAACAAAAATGGCCCAGTTTGGCCATACGGTGGTCAGTACGGATGATGGATCCTACGGTTTGCAGGGGACCATTATTGATTTGATCGACCAAAACTTCGCTGATAAATCTTACCAAGCTATTTATGCCTGTGGTCCCAGAGGCCTGGAGTTAGCGGTTAGCGACCACTTTTCAGGTCATCCCCACGCCTATATTTCAGCTGAGGCGCGCATGGCCTGTGGCATTGGTATCTGTAATGCCTGTGTCTTGCATACCACAGCTGATACCAGTGGGGCGACCAATAAAAAGGTTTGTACGGATGGCCCAGTTTTCCATATTAACGAGGTGGTCTTATGACAACATTGAGCGTGGCATTACCAGGCTTAGCTTTAAAAAATCCAATCATGCCCGCCAGTGGTTGCTGCGGGTTTGGTGAAGAGTTAGGGAATCTTTATAATTTAAATCAACTTGGCGCCATCATGATCAAAGCGGCAACTTCTAAACCCCGCTTTGGGAATCCCACCCCCCGGGTTGCCGAAACACCTCAGGGTATGTTAAATGCCATTGGGTTACAAAACCCAGGCGTGGCGACGATTGTTGCTGAAAAGATTCCTAAATTACATGCTAAATTCAAAGACCTGCCCATTATTGCCAATGTGGCTGGTTCCGCCCAAGCCGATTATGTGGCGGTTTGTGAGCAAATCAGCCATGCACCTGGTGTGAGTGCCATTGAATTGAATATTTCTTGTCCCAACGTTGCCCACGGGGGCATGGAATTTGGGGTAGATCCCACCGCCGCTTTTGAATTGACGAAGGCTTGTGTTAATGTTTCAGCAGTGCCGATTTACGTCAAGTTATCTCCAAATGTCACCGACATTCGTGAGATCGCCAAAGCAGTGGCCATGGCCCAACCTGCCGGCTTCACCTTGATCAATACCTTAGTGGGTATGCGCTTTGACTTAGCTACCCGCCAAGCAATTTTGGCCAATCAGACTGGGGGCTTATCTGGTCCAGCAGTATTGCCGGTTGCTTTGAGATTGATTCATCAAGTGCGTTCTGTCTGTGACTTACCGATTATTGGCATGGGTGGGGTCACTTGTGCTGAAGATGTCTTAGAAATGATTATTGCCGGCGCGGATGCGGTAGCAATAGGTACGGCTAACTTAACAGATCCTTTTGCCTGTCCTGAAATTATTGCTGCGCTACCAGCAGTGATGGCCAAGTATCACATTAGTTCCATTGAGTCCTTAATTCATGAACGGAAAGGAAAGTTAGTTAAATGACCCGACCTATTATTGCCTTAGATTTTGCCACAAGTAACGAAATGTTTTCTTTTTTAGATAAATTTCCCAAGGATGCCCAACTATTTGTTAAAATTGGGATGGAAATGTATTACCAATCCGGCCCGGATGTGATCAAAAATATCAGCGCCCGGGGTCATGACATCTTTTTAGATTTGAAATTACATGATATTCCCAATACCGTTGAGCGGGCAATGCGGGTCATTGGTGAATTGGGCAACATTAAATTGACCACGGTGCACGCAGCCGGTGGCTCTCATATGATTGCCGCCGCTAAACGGGGCCTATTGGCAACACCGAACGGTCAAAATACAAAGCTGTTAGCCATTACGCAACTTACTTCGACATCTCAACGGCAATTAAATGAAGAACAATTAATTCCTGGGACTGTTCAAGATTCTGTTTTAAATTATGCGCGGGTAGCCCAGCAAAATGGTGCCGACGGGGTCGTCTCCTCTGGTTTGGAAGTTCAAGCTATTAAGGCAGCCACTGGATCGGACTTTTTGTGTGTCACGCCAGGTATTCGGTTGCAAACTCAACCGGATGAAGATCAAACCCGGGTGGTGACCCCCGCAGTTGCCCGTCAAAACGGCAGTGATTACATCGTCGTAGGGCGGCCAATTACCCAAGCAGACGATGCCGTCAGTGCCTATCAACAAATTCTTGAAAGTTGGGAGCAAAAATAGCTATGACAGATTCAATTGCAAAACAAGTCGCTAAAGACTTACTGAGTGTTGAAGCCGTATTTTTATCACCAGAAAAACCATTTACTTGGGCCAGTGGTCTCCACAGTCCAATTTATTGTGACAATCGCATTACCTTAGCTTATCCGATTGTCCGCAAACATATCGCCCAAGGCCTGGCAGATATAATTTCCAGAAATTTTTCTAGTGTCGAAGTGATTGCCGGCACCGCCACTGCTGGGATTCCCCATGCCGCTTGGGTTGCCGAGTTATTAGGTTTACCGATGGTCTATATTCGATCTAAACCCAAAGACCACGGGAAGGGTAATCAGATCGAAGGCCACCTGATCAAAGGGCAAAAGACAGTCGTCATCGATGACTTGCTGTCAACTGGGGGTAGTGTGCTCAGTGCTGCGAAGGCGGCCCAACAAGAGGGGGCTGAAGTGATTGGCGTAGCTGGTATTTTCAGCTATCAATTAGCTGCCGTCTATGACAACTTTAAAGCAGCTGGTATACCTTTTGAAACACTAACCAATTACAGTACCTTGATCGATGTGGCGCTCCAAGAAAAGTACATCAGTGAAACGATGTTAGATTCATTACACCAATGGCGTGAAGATCCCCAAAAATGGTCAAAGCGCTTTGAATAAAAGCAAACAAAAAAGATATACCCAGTTGAGTATATCTTTTTTGTTTTGGCAGTTTTATGGCTTTTGCCGCAATTGGGTGACTAAATCTTCTTTAGGCGTGATATAAAGGGTCTTTTGGCCTTCATAAATCACAAAGCCTGGTTTAGCGCCGTTAGGTTTATGAACTTTTTTAACTTGTACATAATCCACGGGTACGGATGCCGAATAACGGGACTTCGAAAAGTAGGCTGCTAAATTACCGGCTTCTGTTAATGTTTGGTCAGAGGGGGTCGCACTATCGATGATCACATGGGACCCGGGGACATTTTTAGCATGTAACCAAGTATCAGTTTTACGGGCCTTTTTCAGGGTCAACTGATCGTTTTGTAAATTATTTTTCCCCACAAAGATTTTAGTGCCATCTGTGGCCCAAAATTCTTCTGGTTTACTGATTTTAGCAGGCTTACGCTGCTTCTTTTGTTTCTTATGCAGGTAGCCTTCCCGTTGTAGTTCTAACTTGATATCTTCTAGGTCTTGGGGTTCAGCAATATCAATTTGGGCTAAGATGCCTTCAAAATAATCAATTTCAGCTTGGGTGAGTTTCATTTGTTCCGTCACAAAAGCCACCGAATTCTTCAATTTCTGATAACGGGTAAAAAACTTTTGGGCATTTTCAGAAGGGGTGAGCCGATTGGATAGGGTGATCTTTACCGGTTTTTCATTGTCATAAAAGTTGGGGAGGGTGATGGTGGTCATCCCCTTAGTAACTTGATGGAGATAAGTCGTCAAAAGTTCGCCCTTAAGACGATATTCCCCAGCGTTGTCAGATTGAGCCAGGGTTTTAGCCAACTTGGTCATCTTCTTCTTATCCTTATCAAGTTCTAAACTGATAAAGTGAATCAATTCGCTGCCTTGTTGCTTCACCCGATCCCGGCGCGCTTTTTGATCATAATAACTATCCAGTAGTTCACTAAGATTATCGAAGTGTTGAACCGTTTGCGTGGGCTCATCCGCCTTCAATAAGGTGTCATAAGGAAAGGCTGTAAAATTACTGCGCTTAGCTGTATTGACGATTGTCGGATCAGGTTGATTAAAGCGGTCAAAAAAAATTGGCCAGTACGATATATCATTATTTGATAATTGATATACTAACTCATTGACCGTATCTTTGCCTAGGCCCTGAACTTGTTGCTGGATTAATTTCTCTGGTGTGTCGGTCTGGCTTAAGGCTACTTGGAGATCATCCAGTTGTGCCGCAGTTATGGCAAAGGGATCTAGTTTGTCTTGGTACGGTGGCTGGCGATAAACATCACCAGGCATTAAGCCTCGAAACGAATTTTGGCTTTGGGGAATCCGCCGAACCAAATCAATAATTTTTTGAGAATCTTCGTTAACCAAAAAGATATTACTGTGACGTCCCATCAATTCCACGATCAAGCGTAAATTCTGTAAATCGCCTAATTCATTTCTAGAGGCAAAACTGAAATGAATTATACGGTCATTATGCTGCTGCTGAATCGACTTCACGATAGCTCCATCCAAGTACTTTCGCAGAGACATGACAAACTTGGTGGGAATTGGTGGATTACTGTAGGGGACTCTAGTAATTTGTATCCGTGCATAGGAAGGGTGGGCCGACAATAACAAGGTATGATTTTTTCGATTCTTACGAATTGTTAAAATAACTTCATTGTCATAGGGCTGCTGAATTTTATTCAACTTACCATCTGCCAACGCTTTTTTTAATTCTTGCACCATGGCATGGGTAAAGGCACCGTCAAAAGACATATTTTTATTCGCTCCTTTTTAAATATTCAAGTTAGAAAATGACGCAATGCAGGCGTTATGTTGTATAATGAAACTTTAAAGTTGTACAATACAATTATGGTGATATTATGCAGAAAAATTTTATATTGCGTTACTATAACGCCTCAAAAAAATTAGAACAGGTCTTGAACCAATTACTCAAGCCATTTCAACTAACTATGCGCTTATTTGTGCTGCTCCATTTAATTCAAAACACGCAAAATTCTGTACCAAGTCTTCAAAAAAGCCTTGGAACTAATAAATCTACACTTTCTCGCCAATTAAATCAATTAGTCCAGCGAAAATTGATTCACAGTACCATGAGCACAAATAACCATCAGAAACATTATCAGTTAACTGCCGCAGGATTACAAGTTCTTAATCGGGCAAATACAGCAATTAACCAAATAAATACCCAATTATTTAAATATTGGTCTAAAGAAGAAGCGCAACTGTTCAATGTTTTATTAGACCGTTTTCAACGAGATATCACTCAACGCTTAGAATAGTTCCTATGTTATAATTCTCCTGATGAAGGGAGTTTTCTCATGTCAAAAAAACTAGTTATTATTTCTTTAGATGCCCTAGGTAGCGATGACTTAGCCCCGGCCCATCTTAAATTACTGCCTAATCTGCGTCAGTTGATTCAAACTGGGACCCATGTCCAAGAGATCGACCCCATCTTGCCGACCCTTACATATCCCTCCCATACAACGATCATTACCGGCAATTATCCCAATAAGCACGGCATCGTTAATAACGTTAAAATTCAGAGCACGCGGCAATCACCGGATTGGTTTTGGTATCGTAAAGCGGTTAAATCACAACCACTCTATGATATTGCTAAAGCCCACCATTTAACCACGGCTGCTTTCTTATGGCCGGTGACCGCCAGGAGCTCGATTGATTATAATATTGCGGAGATTTTCTCCAATCGCATCTGGAACAATCAAGTCCTGGTCTCACTATGGGCCAGCTCACCTTTATTTGTGGCTAGATTAAACGCCAAATACGGCAAGTTACGTCGGGGTATTCGCCAGCCCTATCTAGATGATTTCATTGCCGCTTGTGCGGTGGATACGCTGAAACGTAAAAGGCCAGATTTAACCTTGATTCATTTAGTGGATATGGATGCGCATCGCCACCGTTATGGGGTCCGTTCTGACCAGGCCTACCAAGCACTTCAGCGTTTGGACCAACGTGTTGGGACTATTATTCAAGCCACCAAAGATGCTCATACGTATCACGATACGACCTTTGCAATCTTGGGTGATCACTATCAAATCGATGTCGACCATATGATCCGGTTGAATACCTTATTCAAAGAGCAGGGCTGGTTGCACTTGACGAACAAAGAAACGATTGCTAACGATTGGCAGGTCTTCGCAAATTCTTGTGATGGCACGACTTATATTTATACCCGTCCAGATTTTAAAGATTCAATTCGATTAAAAGCGCTATTAGCAACTGTACCCGCCGTGGCTCGAATTTATCCGCCTGATGAGTTGGTTCATGATGGGGCAGACCCTGCCGCAGCATTTATGTGTGAAGCAAAAAGAGGCTATTATTTTATTAACGATGCCACTGGACCAGTGGTGGAAGCCGTTAATCCTGATGAAATCGGCCAACCCGATCGTTATCGCGGCGTCCATGGCTACTCCCCATTTCAAAAAGATTATAAAACTACCTTGCTCTTTAATGGGCCTGAGATTAAACGCAATTATAAAATCCCCAATGCCCGTTTAATTGATGAAGCACCGACTTTTGCCAAAATTTTAGGTTTGACAATGCCCCAAGATATTGATGGCCAAACCCTTAATGATATTTTCAAATGATTAATTGTCTTGCTCTTTACAATAGGTTATGATTGTATTTATACTTTTTGACACACTCAATATTATAATAAAGGACAGACGGTTTAATGAAACTTGCCATCGTAACGGACAGTACAGCTTATCTTTCAGCTGAACAAATCAAAGCCAATGATATCCATGTCATCCCAATCCCATTTATGGTTGATGGCCAAGCTTATCAAGAAGGCCAAGATATTACTACCGCTGAGTTTTACAAGCTCTTAAAAACCAGCAAAACTTTTCCAACCACCTCCCAGCCAGCCTTGGGAACAGCCAAAAAACTCTATGAACAATTGCATGAAGCCGGCTACGATACCATTTTATCCATTCATCTGGCCAGCAGTATTTCTGGCTTTGTTGATAATTTACGGCTATTAGAGAACACGATTCCCGGCGTCAAACTGATTCCTTATGACTCCCAGATCACGGTCATGTTAATGGGGCATTTGGTATTAGAAGCCGCCAGAATGAACCGTAACCATGCAGACCTTGACGCTATTTTGTCCCGGCTAAATGAAATGCGGGCCAGCATGGGGGAAGTCTTCATTGTTAACGACTTACAAAATTTAGTGCGGGGTGGTCGACTGTCTAATGCTTCTGCCTTAGTGGGCACCGTTCTTAAAATAAAACCCTTGTTAACTTTTGATCCGGATACCCATAAAATCGTAGCTTTTGAAAGGGTTCGTTCTATTAAAAGAGCTTATGCCCGGGCTGAAGAATTATTGCAACAGGCCATCACAACCCATAATTATCCTTTGCGGGCCTTGATTATTCATGGCAATGATTTACCGGAGGCCAAAATTTGGCAACAGGGAATTCAGGCTCGTTTCCCGGAACTACCCACAGAGATCACTTATTTTGGACCTGTTGTTGGGGTTCATTTGGGGGATAAAGCCATGGCCTTAGCTTGGATAAGAGTATATAATGATTAGCCAAAATTTAGTATATGTATTACTGATCGGCCCGTTTTCTGGAAGCCGCTATTAAATTAGTTTATTTTTTTGAAAAGCCAGCCACAATATATTGACATTTCATTTGAAATGACGCAATATATTGTGTGTTGGCTTTTTAGCTTGCCACTATATCTTGTGTTTATTTGTTCGAAAACACAGTTAATTACATATATATTGGAGGAAACTATTTTATGCAAATCATTTCTGGTATCCAGACTTTGCCCCATAAGTTACGGGCCCATTTACTGGCTGACTGGCGGGGCTGGACACTGCAGAGTTATCTGTTATGTGCCTTTGGCATTGGCTTTTTAATTGGGATGCAACTTATCAATCCTAAAGCAAGTTGGATCTCGACAATTGCCGGCATGTTAGGCATGTTTTGTGTCCACCTAATCACATCCCGTAAGTGGCTAAATGGGTTGTTTGGATTGGCCTCAGCCGTGATGATCATCGCCACAGCGATCCCCAATACAAATTACATGGAAATCGTGTTACAAGGCACTTATATTATTATGTTGGATTTACCGATTATTTTGGGCACTGAATGGGATAAAGACGCTAAGTTAAGACACTTTGGCGATAGCAACAAGTTGGTCATGATCTTAAAGTATCTATTGATCACTTTGGCCATTTGGGGTATCGGCTACGTCTTGATCGCTAACTTCACCAATGATGCTCGGCCAGCTGTGGATGCTTTGAGCACAGCAATTGGTTTAGTGGCAACTTGGTTATGTGTCCGTCGCTTTCCAGAACAATATTATTTCTGGTTTGCCCAAGGCATTATGTCCTTGATTTTATGGACGATGACCGCGCTACACAGTGGTTCCGGTGATTGGGCGTTAGCCGTGACCTACAGTATTTATGTGGGCAATGACATCATCGCGGTATTAGTTTCCAATTGGTTTGACCACAGTAAAAAGCCAGCTAACGTGGCTGTCTTAGCAAACGAGTCGAAAATCTATAATGATTAGAAAAGAAGGAAGATGAATGACAGTGTTGGTCTTAAGCGGTGTAATCGGGTCAGGGAAGAGTTCGCTGACAAAAATTTTAGCTGAACATTTAGGGACGACGGCTTTTTATGAACAAGTCGACAATAATCCGGTCCTACCATTATTTTATAAGGGCAATAAAATTGCTGAAGCCAAAAGGGCAGCTGGCCAAAAAGATGCCACCAATCCCTATACATTTTTATTACAGATTTACTTCTTAAATACCCGCTTTCATTCGATCAAAGCAGCCTTAACAGACGACAATAACGTTTTAGATCGCTCAATTTATGAAGACGAAATTTTCATGAAGATGAATACCGATCAAGGCCATGCCACTAAAGAAGAATATCTGATCTACCAGGACTTATTACACAATATGATGGCCGAACTGGCCGGTACGCCAAAAAAACATCCAGATCTACTCATCAATATCCAGGTCTCTTATGACACCATGATCCAACGTATTCAAAAACGGGGTCGGCCATTTGAACAATTAGCCCAAGATCCTAATCTGCAACGTTATTATCAAGACTTAATTGCTTATTACCAAGAATGGTATGCCAATTATGATGCCTCGGATAAAATTCAAATTAATGGCGATCAATACGACTTCATCACAAATCCCGAGGATCGTCAGCAAGTCCTTGCGACGATCGATACAAAACTGCAGCAGCTAAAACGATTGCCCAAAGAACGTCGCCAAGTCATTTAAATCAAACACAACAAATACGCCAACCTAGATCAATTTCTAGATTGGCGTATTTTTGATTAAATTGTGTTGTGAAGCAGACCAGTTACTAAATCATAAAATTACTGCCGCCAACACTAGGTTAGGGGACCAACAGGCCGAAAAATATATTTAAGTTTACATAATATATATTATCGGAAGTAGTGCTATTTTGCTCAAAATTTCTAACTTGTTGTTTTGACTGTCATTTTCTAGCTCAATTTACGATTAAGCCTTCGCTTCAATCAGCCGTTGCAAATACGCGCCGAAATCTGACGTACTCAATTGTGTTGCATCTGGAACCCCTTGGGCAAAATCCCAAGTCACTTGTTTGTTTTGAATCGCAGTGGCAATAGCTTCCGTGATCAGCTTACCAACTTCACCCCAACCAAAATAATCAAACATCATCGCCCCAGATAATAAAATCGATGACGGGTTCAACTTATTTTGACCAACGAACTCGGGCGCTGTGCCATGGGTGGATTCAAAGATGGCTTGACCCGTTGTATAGTTGATATTACCACTGGGTGCGATCCCGATTCCGCCAACTTGGGCGGATAACGCATCGGACATATAATCACCATTTAAATTACAAGTCGCCACAATTTCAAAATTTTGCGGATTGATCAGAGCTTGTTGGAAGAAATTATCAGTGATAATGTCGTTGATAATTAGCTTTTGGGCCTGTTTAGCGGCTTTTAAAGCCTTTTCAGCTGCGGCAGCGCCATCATTGGCCTTGATCGTCGTATATTGCTGCCAGGTAAATACTTGATCACCGTATTTAGCTTCAGCGATATCATAACCCCATTGCTTAAAGGCGCCTTCAGTCAATTTCATAATATTACCCTTGTGCACTAATGTTAAGGTATGCCGCTTGTGGGCCAAGGCATAATCAATTGCTGAAATCACAAAACGTTCGCTGCCTTCTTTAGAAATGGGTTTGATGGCATAGTTGCTGCTGTCTGGAAAACGCACTTTAGTCATTTGTTTAGTATCGACTAAAGTTTGTTTCAATTCTGCCGCATCTTTTTGGGCATATTCAATCCCAGCATAGATATCTTCAGTATTTTCCCGAAAAATCACCATATCCACTAATTCTGGCTTTTTAACCGGTGACGGCGTGCCCTTAAAATACTGAACTGGGCGCACACACGCATACAAGTCAAAATATTGGCGCAGCGTCACGTTGATTGAGCGATGGCCTTTGCCAATGGGTGTGGTCAAAGGGCCTTTGATGCCAATTAAAGCTTGTTGTAAAGCATCTTTGGTGGCTTGGGGTAACCATTCACCCGTTTGCTTGAAGGCTTTCTCCCCAGCTAGTACCTCCTGCCACTCTACCCTTTTCTCTGTCCCAAACACTTTGTGAACAGCTGTGTTAAACACCGGTTGGGCAGCGGCCCAAACCTCTGGTCCGATCCCATCACCTTCGATATAGGGAATAATGGGGTGATCTGGCACTTTAAAACCTGCGGGTGTATGTGTGATAAAATCTTTTGTCAAAACTACGAGCGCCTCCTTAATTTAGCCATTCAGACAACAACAAATTTAATTGAACTGTTTATTTTAGGCTTTAACTTTCTCACGAATAATCATCGGCAAAATCCCATCATTTTCGTAGTAACGGGCATCTGTTGGGGTATCAAAACGTAATTTAGTTTTGAACTTGATTTGGGTACCATCTTGCTTTGTGGCGGTCACATTGGCACTTTGGCTGGCCGCGTCAAAATCCAAAGCATAATCCTCTGAACCGTCTAACCCAAGAGATTGAGCCGTTTGCCCAGGTTCAAACTGCAGTGGCAAAACCCCCATCATCACTAAGTTCGAGCGGTGAATTCGTTCAAAACTTTCAGCAATAACGGCTTTGACGCCTAAGAGTTTGACACCTTTGGCAGCCCAGTCTCGCGAAGACCCCATGCCATAATCTTTGCCCGCTAGAATAAGCAGGCCATCAACAGGTTCTTTTTCATAGGCTTGGGCGGCATCATAAATGGTCATCTCAGTTCGAGTTGGCCAAAAAATGGTATAGCCCCCCTCTTTATCTGGGGTCAATTGATTTTGGATCCGAATATTGGCTAAGGTGCCCCGCATCATGACCTCATGGTTTCCCCGTCTGGCCCCATAGGAATTAAATTGCGTAGGTTGTACCCCTTTAGACAATAAGTACTGACCGGCTGGTGTCTTTTGGCCAATGAAGCCTGCTGGCGAAATGTGATCGGTGGTGATCGAATCACCAAATTTGCCTAAGACTTTCAACTTGCCAAAGTGAGTGCTTGTTTGATTAGCCATTGATTTGAAAAATGGTGGCCGGGCAATATAAGTTGACTTTTTATCCCAGTCATAAGTTGGCTTATCCACCACTGGTAATTCATTCCAGTGGTCATTGCCGGCTAAGACATCTTCATAACTATTAGCGAATAGTTTTGAGTCAATAAATTCTTGAATTGCGGTATCAACCGTTGTGCTATCAGGCCATAAATCCTTTAAGTAGACCGCTTGACCATCTTGGGCTGTCCCTAGGGCATCAGTGGCTAAGTCAATGTTTAACGTCCCTGCTAAGGCATAAGCCACAACTAATGGTGGGGATGCCAGGTACGTATCTTTGATCAATGGATTAATCCGGCCTTCAAAGTTCCGGTTACCACTTAAAACGCCGGCCATTGGAAAATCAGAATCGTTTAACGCTGAAACGACCTCGGGTTTTAAAGCCCCAGAATTCCCAATACAAGTGGTACAGCCATAGCCCACCAGATTAAAGCCTAATTGGTCTAAATAAGGGGTTAAACCGGCCGCTTCTAGATAAGCCGTGACTGTTTTAGAACCGGGTGCCAGGGATGTTTTAACATAACTTGGTACCTCTAAGCCCAGCTCTGCCGCTTTTTTGGCGATAAAGCCCGCCGTTAACATCAAGGCTGGATTAGACGTGTTGGTACAGCTGGTAATGGCCGCGATCCCGATGGCCCCATAGTTTAAATCATAGGTCTTGTCCGGCATCTTAATCGTTAAACCTGGCTTCTCAGCGGTAAATCTTGTTTTTAAATCTTGGAGGGCCACTAAATCCTGGGGTCGCTTTGGTCCGGCAAGACTTGGGGTGATTTGGGTTAAATCTAAATCCAAGGTCGAAGAGTAATGTCTTTGGTCATCAGTTGTGGGATCGTACCAAAGACCGTTAGCTTTGGCATAATCTTCAATTAACTGCACTTGTTTGGCATCGCGGCCAGTAAGTTTGAGATAAGCCGTTGTTTGTTGGTCAATTGGGAAATAGCCACAAGTCGCCCCATATTCAGGGGCCATATTGGCAATAGTCGCCCGATCAGCCACGGTAAGTTGTTTTAGACCCGGTCCAAAGAATTCCACAAATTTACCCACCACATTTAATTGCCGTAATTGATGGGTCACGGTTAACGCTAAGTCCGTTGCGGTGGCGCCCGTAGGCAAATCACCAGAAATCCGCACACCTACAACTTCAGGGATTGGGAAAAATGTTACTTCGCCTAGCATACTCGCTTCAGCCTCAATACCCCCAACACCCCAACCTAACACGCCGAGACCGTTGGTCATGGTCGTATGTGAATCCGTTCCCACAACTGTATCTGGATAAACCAACGTTCCATCAGCCTGAGCTTCGGTAAAGACGACTCGGGCCAAGTATTCTAAGTTGATTTGGTGAATAATCCCATTATCTGGTGGGACAATTTCTAAATTTTCAAAGGCTTGTTTGGCCCACTTTAAAAAGCGATAACGTTCTTGATTATTTTCAAATTCCTTGGTGATATTATCTTCAAAGGCATCGGCATTGCCCGAAGATAAAACTTGAACAGAATGATCAATGATCAAATTCACTGGTACATCTGGATTAATCGACTTGCCATCGCCGCCAAGTTCAATAACCTTGTCCCGCATGGCTGCTAAATCCACCAGGGCTGGTACGCCGGTAAAATCTTGCAGCAAAACGCGCTGTGCTTTAAAGGCCACATCTTGATCGTGGTTTTGATCCCAATTTAATAAGTGATCTAAGTTTTTATTATACTTCTCATCATTAGCCGCAAATCGTAACAACTGCTCCATTAAAACGCGAATGGTATAAGGAAATGCAGTTTTTGTAGAGCCATGTTGGGCCAGCCAAGTTTCATAATCAAAATATTGGTAAGTTTGTTGTTGGCTGGTAAAATTTTTCAAAAATCGTGTATCCATGAGCCACCTCCGGAAATGTCCAAACCATTAGGAAACAATTAAAATTTAATTATATGTATAAATATTCTCACTAGATCCTATAATTTGCAAGAAGTTTTCTTCGGAAATTGGTAAAAATTTATTTTAATTAGCTTTAATATACCCATAAACGTTGCTATGGCGGGCAATTATACAATTATTAGAGAATTATTAAATTTTGAAATCAGCTAACATCGTTATGTTAGATATGTATACATATCCTACCTATCGGCTTAATGAAACTACAAAAAAAGCCCTTACAAGTACAACCTGTAAGAACTCTCAAAGCCTATTCTAATTATTCAAAGGCAGCCGTTAATTGTGGGACAACCTGTTTCTTCCGGGAAACGACACCTGGTAAATTAGCCTTATCATCAGCTAAGGTAATGTTAAAAGCCTTTTGAACTGCAGCTTTACTAGCGTCATCACCAATCGCCAACAATTCTGAGTCACTGTTTAAAATATTTGTAATCAGTAAAATGAACAAGCTGTAATCTTTGCTTTTGTTTTCAGCACCCATGGCTTCGCGTAATTCAGTTTCACGTTGTAAAACATCAGCGATGTCCACCGTATTAACTTGGGCGACCCGAACGGCATGCCCATTCATATCAAAGCTCTTCGCATCCATGTCGATCAATTCAGTTGCTGATTTATCCCCGAGGTTTGTGCCAGCTTTTAACATATCTAACCCGTAAGTTTGATAGTCTGTATGGGATAGCTCAGCTAATGTTTTAACGGCATCACGATCTTCGTCAGTTGTGGTTGGGGACTTTAATAGTAAAGTATCCGAAATGATTGCTGACAGCATCAAGCCGGCAATGACTTCAGGAACGGCCACATTGTTTTCATTGTATATTTTCAATAAAATCGTGCTAGTGCAACCCAAAGGTTCAGCGCGATAATATAGTGGATCACTGGTATTGAAATTTTGGATTCGATGGTGGTCCACAACATGGGTCACCTTGACATCTGCGATATCGCTGACACTTTGTTGGGGTTCATTATGATCCACTAGCATAACTTCATCAACTTCGGGTTTTGCAGCTTGAATCACCCGTGGTGCTTTGGTATTGAAATGATCTAAGACATAGGCGGTTTCTTCATTGGGTTCACCTAGGGCAACGGCTTCCGTATCATAGCCCAATTTATTTTGGAGATATGAATAAGAAATTGCCGCAACAATTGCGTCGGTGTCTGGATTTTGATGTCCAAAGATTAATTCTTTTGCCATTTTTTGAAAACTCCTTTATTAACAGTATTAACACTATTCATTATAAAGCTTAATGCTGTTGTAATCGAGTATTATAATCAGTTTCGGCAAAATATTTATCCCAGGCATCAAAAAACCGGGCAACTCGCGGGATAGCCAGCTTATCCCTGCGGAAAATGAATTGCATCTGAAATTTGATCGATGGTTCAAAGGGTAAGGCCGACTGGGTAAATTCACTGGCATGGGCGAAATAAAAGCTTTGGGGCAAAGCGGTATTCACATCCACATGTTGGCTGAATTTCATCAATTGAAATGGGGTCGTAAACTGAGCTGAGCTTTGGGGCTGGTCCACCAATTGATTTTTAAAGGTTTCTTTGACGATTTGGGCCAAGTAATAGTCATCTGGGTAAGTCACCCATTTTTTATCCAAAGTATCTTTAAATTTTACCCGCTTACGTTTAGCCAATTTAGGATTGTTATGCACGAAGAGTAACTCTTCATCCACAATATTCTTAGTGGCATAGGCCTTCCAATTTTTGATGGATTCATCGGGTAAATACATCACACCCAGATCAATGCGATTGTTTTCTAAAGCGTCCCAAATTTCTTTGCGGGTCAATAACCGAAAAGAAATTTCAATGTTCGGATTAGCTTCAATATAGTTAATGATGAAATTCTCAAAAACAGAGCTTTCCATAGAAGATAAAAAGCCGATGTTGATTTTGCCTGAATTGGCGTTGGTGGATTGCTGAATTTCATCAGTGGCTGTATTTAAGACTTCATAGATCTGTTTAGTGGCTTGGAGCATGGTTTTGCCCGCATCTGAAATCTGTAATCTTTTGCCGATGGAAAAGAACAACGGCGCGCCTACGCTCTTCTCCAGCTTTTTAATTTGCTGGGTTAAAGCCGGCTGGGTAATACCTAAAATTTGCGCAGCTTGCGTGTAATTCATGGTTTCAGCGAGCTGTAGGAAGTAGGTCAGCGTTTTAGACGAGAAAATATTTTCTTGTTTTGTTTTAACCACAGGGAAATCTCCTTTATTGATAGTTAGGCACATGGCGTCCCTAATTTTAGGGTCACAAATACCGTTGACAAATGTCCTTGAAATTGAAATCAACCGGCATAGTTTCTGGCTTAACAGCTACTGGTTGGCAGGAAAAGCGCGATGGTCAAAAAAGCACTAGCACTTATAACCCAATAATAATGAATATGATAAAAAAGAGCAACTAAAAAGCTGCTCTTTTTTATGGTTATTTAAATTGCAAGTTATAATACTAAGCTAGTTCTTATAACCAGTATAAGCCTTCGTGTTCAATAATTTTTCAGCGTTTTGCACCCGTTCTTGGGTAGGTGGTTCAATCCCCTTTAGCGGGTAGTTGATTCCTAAATTTTCGTACTTAGAAACGCCCATGGTGTGATAAGGTAAAACTTCGACTTTATCGACGGTTTTAATGGTCTTGATATAAGCGCCAAGTTGGGCTAAATAGTCATCATAATCGGTCCGTTCAGGGACTAAGACGTGTCTGATCCACATATGGTGGCCGTTGTCAGACATATATTGGATCATCGCAAGAATATTTTCGTTGGTCCAGCCTGTCAATTTTTTGTGTTCATAAGGATCGATATGTTTGATATCCACCAAGGAAACGTCTGTATAAGCCATTAATTCTTTGAAACGGCTGAAAAATGGTTCCTTATAGGTGAAAGGTTGGCCACAGGTATCTAAACAAGTGTTAATTCCTAAGGCTTTCGCTTTTTTGAATAAATCGATAATAAAATCGATTTGCAGCAGGGATTCACCACCAGAAACGGTAATGCCCCCCTTTTTACCCCAAAAAGCTTTATACTTAATTGCTTGCTCTAAGAGCTCATCAGCGGTCATTTCCGTACCCACACCAATATTCCAAGTGTCCGGGTTATGACAAAACTCACAACGCATGCGACACCCCTGTAAAAAAGCCACGAAGCGGACACCAGGTCCGTCAACGGAGCCAAAAGTTTCTATAGAATGAACGTAGCCGATCACCGGTTTTTGTTCAGTTGTATTTTTTTCTTGCATTTCAAGCATAATTGTTCCTCCTTTAAGGAGAGATTCTTTCTACTAAAGCAGCTGAAATTCACCTGCTTTAGTAGAAAGCGGATGGCCATCACCATCCGCTCCCTAAGTGTTTGTTAGAAATTACATTTGTTCAAAGAATGTCCGAGAAATGACATCATCTTGTTGTTCTTTAGTTAAATCAGCGAAGTAGACGCAATAACCAGAGACACGAACCGTTAATGTTGGATATTCTTCAGGATGTTTTTGAGCATCGATCAAGGTTGCTTTATTAAAGACGTTGATGTTCAAATGCATACCGTTGTTTTCCATATAGCCGTCAACCATGTTCACTAAGGCATCTTTACGATCTTCATCGTCATGACCTAAGGTATTTGGTGTGACACCGAATGTGTTGGAAATACCATCAGTAGCGTACTTGTAAGGGATCTTAGCAGTAGAAAGTAGTGAAGCCAAAGCCCCATTCTTTTCAGCACCATAAGCTGGGTTAGCACCAGGTGAGAATGGTTCGCCGGCTTGGCGGCCATTTGGTGTGGTCCCCGTGTTCTTACCATAAACCACGTTTGAAGTGATGGTCAAAACAGAAGTAGATAATTTAGCACCGTGATATAAGTGGTGGGTATTCATCTTGTTGTAGAAAGTCTTGATCAACCATTTGGCAATGTCGTCAGCCCGGTCATCATTATTCCCATAACGAGGATAGTCATTGTCAGCCTTGAAGTCAACCGCAATGCCCTTTTCATCTCTGATAACTTTAACATGGCCATACTTGATGGCAGAAATAGAGTCAACGGCATGGGAGAATCCAGAAATACCAGTTGCAAAGGTATAATCTAAGCGCGTGTCTTTCAAAGCAAATTGAGCAGCTTCATAATAGTACTTATCGTGCATGTAATGAATGGTGTTCAAAGCATTAACATAGACATCTGCTAACCAGTCCATTTGTTTGCCAAATTTATCCATGAATTCATCATAATCGATGTATTCACTGGTAATTGGGGCATAAGCTGGGCCGACTTGTTCTTCTTTGATTTCATCTTTACCACCATTGATGGCATAAAGTAAAGCTTTGGCTAAGTTAGCCCGAGCCCCGAAGAATTGCACACCGTCAGCAATTGGTTGTGCTGAAACACAGCAAGCAATGCCGTAGTAATCAGAACCCCATTGGTTCCGCATTAATTCGTCATTTTCATATTGAATGGTAGAACTCTTGATAGAAACTTCAGTGGCATAGCGTTTGAAGCCTTCAGGTAAACGATCAGACCATAATAAGGTAATGTTTGGTTCTGGTGCAGCACCCATGTTGTCTAAAGTCTTCAAGAAACGAAAAGCAGTTCTAGTCACATGATGGCGACCATCCATGCCAATACCAGTCATGGATAAAGTAGCCCAGATTGGATCACCAGAGAATAAAGAGTTGTATTCTGGTGTTCTGATGAAACGAACCATCCGTAATTTCATAACAAAATGATCAACTAATTCTTGAGCTTGGGCTTCAGTTAACTTACCTGCGGCCATATCTCTTTGGATATAAGCATCAATAACTGTGTCGATCCGACCAACGGACATGGCAGCCCCATTTTGAGTCTTAACGGCAGCTAAGTAGCCAAAGTAGATCCATTGGATAGCTTCTTGGGCGTTAGCAGCTGGCCGAGAAATATCAAAACCATAAGCTTGGGCCATTTTCTTCATATCATTTAAAGCGCGATATTGATCGTTAACTTGTTCTCTCAAGCGAATGACATCATCAGTCATTTCACCGTCACCGATCAAGTCAAAGTCAGCTGCTTTAGCTTTCATCAAACGATCGATCCCATAAATAGCGATCCGTGGGAAGTCAGCAATGATCCGGCCCCGGGCATAAGCATCAGGTAAACCAGTTAAGATCTTGTAGTGCCGTGCTTTACGCATGCTTGGTGTGTAAGCATCAAATACCCCTTGGTTATGGGTCTTACGATCTTCTGTAAAGATTTTATGCATTTCAGGATCAGTCTTGAAGCCATAAGAAGTTAAGGCTTCTTCGGCCATCCGAATACCACCATAAGGCATGAAAGCCCGTTTCAAAGGTGCATCGGTTTGCATACCCACGATTGTTTCTAAGTCTTTGTTTAAGTAGCCAGGGCCGTGGGAAGTAATTGAGCTAACAACGTTGTTGTCAGCGTCTAAAACGCCACCAGCTTCACGTTCTTTTTTCTTTAAGTCTAATAATTGATTGTTTAATTGAGTTGTGGCGTCAGTAGGACCGGCAAGGAAACTTTCGTCACCATCATATTGGTGCAAGTTTTGTTGAATGAAATCGCGAACGTTGATTTCTTCTTGCCAAGCGCCGCTATTAAAACCTGCCCAATAAGTTTTAATATCTTTTTTCTCTAATTGTTTCATATTATGATACCCTCCATATTAATGAACTCAAAACATTAACAAATTCACAAGGAACAGCTTTGATGTTTAAAGTATAACACGTCGCAATGAGATTGCAAGCCCTTTCTTTATTTTTATGATGCCCTTTTCTGTACATCCTTATCATACCAGGCTTTGGCTCGATAAATCAAATTTTTGAAACAGGATTGCGCTTTCAAGATTGTATTATTTAGCACAAAACTGCACTGATACAGAGGCTAAAAATGCGAATAGTTGTATAACAGCTGCTAGCTATCAAAGCACACTGTTGCCTAATTCACAAGAAATCCCATAAAAAAGAGACCAGCTAAACCGAATGATTTAGTGGTCTCTTTTAAAATTAATCGGGCTTTTTAGTATCTGGCCCGTTTTCGCTAACTTCTTGGGGGTAATTGATCAGTTTAACTTCTTTAGGGTCGCCTTGTGTTTCCACATCCATCACAAAGGATCCATTGGAATAACGATCCCCAAAATTATGAGTTTTAGGATCAATTTGAATCTGTACACCAGTTGTTGTCAAGATATCAACGGCTTTAACTTGGCTTAAGTCCGCCGGTTCCTTGATCAGGGCAAAGATCCGGTGGGGATTGCGTTTCAACTCCCGCAACAATAACACGCCTCGGCGTGCCCGGCTAGAAATGGGCAACTCACTGAGATGCATCTGTTTAAAGGCCCCACGTTGCGTCAACAAGCCCAAGCTATCCTTGGCTGAATTAGTTAGGATAAAGCTGACGATGTAGTCATCTGGCTTTAGATCCATCGCCTTAACACCCGCGGCTTTGGCGCCAACGGCCGGCACTTCGGCCAAGGGATAACGAACCCCATAGCCCAGATGCGTGGCTGAAACAACTTCAAATTGATCAACAGCCGCAGTTGGAATTTGATAGACTTGTAAAACTTCATCTTCAGCTTGTTTGAGCTTAATGGCCAGTTGCGGTTTAGATTTATAGGTTCGATTGGGCTGTAGATTGGCTAATTCAACTTGCTTGATCTGGCCATATTTCGTGGCTAACACAAAGTTTAAAGGCCGGTCCAGCTTAGGGACCACATAAGCGGCAACAATGCTTTCACTGCCGTCTAAGCCGACACTTTGGGAAATATGCTCGCCAACTTCTTTCCAACGGACATCATCAATTTCATGAATCGGCCGGTAGATCATATTCCCTTTGCTGGTGAAGATAAATAAGTGCTGTAGAGTCCCGGCAACGGTATTTAAAACAAATTGATCGTTTTCGCGAATACCGTTGTCCTTTGGATCCTTAGACACAGAAGCTTGGTAAGATCGCAAACTGCTGCGTTTGAAATAGCCGTCTCGGGTGACTGCTACGCGGACTTCTTCATCACTGACTAATACACTGGTATTAATGGTAATGGTTTCAATTTCTTTTTCGATTTGAGTCTTTCTAGGACTAACATATTGCTTTTTGACCCCAAGGGCTTCTTTTTTGATCAGCTTAGCCAAACTTGCAGGATGTTCCAAGATATCTGTATACCGGGTGATATCTTTAGATAGTTGATCGTGTTCTTTTTGTAACTCCGTCACATCTGTATTGGTTAGGCGATACAGTTGTAAAACGACAATAGCTTCTGCTTGCAGTTCTGAGAAGCCATAATCGGCCTGTAGCCTTACTTTAGCTGATTTCTTATCTTTGCTGGCCCGAATCGTCTTAATGACCTTGTCTAAAATAGATAAAGCTTTGATCAAGCCTTCAACGATATGTTGCCGGTCTTGGGCTTTTTTGAGGTTGTATTGGGTCCGGCGCGTCAAGACAGCTTGTTGATGCTGCAAATAACTTTGCAAAATCTCAACTAAACCAACTTGCTTGGGCCGCATGTCCGAAATAGCCACGATATTAAAGTTATAAGTGATCTGAAGATCGGTATTCTTAAATAGGTAGTTTAAAATACCCTGGGCATCTGCTTGCTTTTTCAATTCGATCACAATCGACAGCCCGAGGCGGTCACTTTCATCACGAACTTCAGAAATGCCATCTACTTTTTTTAACACCCGAACTTCATCGATCTTCTTAACCAATTGGGCCTTATTCACGTCATAGGGAATTTCAGTGATCACGATTTGTTCCCGATGCCCCCGAATGGGTACGATGGCTGTCTTAGAGCGTAAAACAGCTTTACCCCGGCCAGTGGTATAAGCCTCTTTGATGCCCGCCAAGCCCTGTAAGATCCCCCCGGTGGGGAAATCTGGCCCCTTCACAAACTGCATCAAGTCAGCCAAACTAGCTTGAGGATGGTCTACCAAATAAACAAAGGCATCAATGACTTCCCCTAAATTATGGGGTGGAATTTCCGTGGCATAACCCGCTGAGATCCCGGTGGCGCCGTTGACTAATAGGTTGGGAAAACGGGCCGGTAAAACAGTGGGTTCTTTTTCAGTATCATCAAAGTTTAAGACCATGTCGACGGTATCTTTATCGATATCCCGTAATAATTCTGCGGAGATCTTGCTTAACCGGGCTTCGGTGTACCGCATGGCAGCTGGGGGATCCCCATCCATGGAGCCGTTGTTACCATGCATCTCAATTAAGGGTTCCCGTAATTTCCAATCCTGGCTGAGCCGAACCATGGCTTCATAGATGGAGCTATCACCATGGGGATGAAAGTTACCCATGATATTACCCACAGATTTAGCTGATTTACGAAAAGCTTTATCGTAAGTATTCCCATCTAAATACATGGCATATAAAATACGCCGTTGAACTGGTTTTAAACCATCACGAATATCAGGTAGCGCCCGTTCTTGAATAATATACTTTGAATATCTGCCAAAACGGTCACCCATGACATCCTCTAAGGATAATTCTTGAATGTTCTGTGCAGCTTTAGCCAATTAATTCACTCACTTCTTCGTTTTATCGAGTTGTTCTAATAAATGTTCATTATCTTGGTGACGCTCTGATTCAGTATCAGAGGCCACATTATGATCCAAGATGCTGCCATCTTCTTCTAAACTGAAAACCACGTTATCTTCGATCCAACGTCGTCTAGGCGCTACTTTGTCCCCCATCAGGGTCGTCACGCGCCGCTCAGCTAATTGGGCATCGTCGATTTTGACCCGAATTAAAGTCCGGGTCTCTGGATTCATCGTGGTATCCCATAATTGGTCAGCATTCATTTCCCCTAGCCCTTTAAAGCGTTGTAAACTATACCCGCGCCCCATTTGTTTGATCTCATGATCTAACTCTTCATCCGTCCAGGCATAGGCGATCTTCGTTTTGGCCCCGCTACCTTTTTGAAGTTTGTAAAGGGGCGGTAACGCAATATAAATCCGGCCATCTTCAATCAGTGGCCGCATATAGCGATAAAAGAACGTTAGTAAAAGGATCTGAATGTGGGCCCCATCGGTATCCGCATCGGTCATAATGATGATTTTATCGTAATTGGCATCTTCAAGGGAAAATTCTGCCCCAACACCAGCCCCAATGGTATGGATCATGGTGTTGATTTCTTCATTGTGCAAAATATCGGCTAATTTAGCCTTTTGGGTGTTTAATACTTTGCCCCGAAGTGGTAAAATCGCTTGGAATTTCCGATCACGGCCTGATTTAGCAGAACCGCCGGCAGAATCCCCCTCCACTAAGTACAGCTCATTTTTACTGGCATCTTTAGACTGTGCTGGTGTTAACTTACCAGATAATAAAGTATCAGTTTTCTTACGGCGTTTACCAGAGCGGCTTTCCTCCCGGGCTTTGCGCGCAGCTTCCCGGGCTTCCCGGGCTTTAATGGCCTTTTTGACCAACAACTGACCCAGATCACCATTTTCCATTAAGAAAAAGCCCATTTGTTCAGCCACCACCGCATCGGTAGCCGTGCGGGCCTGGGGTGTCCCGAGTTTTCCCTTCGTCTGGCCTTCAAATTGGAGAATCTCTTCGGGGATGCGCACCGATAATACGGCGGACAAGCCTTCACGAACATCGGAACCTTCTAGGTTTTTATCCCGATCTTTTAAGAGGTTCACCTTACGGGCATAGTCATTAAAAGCTTTGGTCAAGCCCGATTTCATACCAGCTTCATGGGTACCACCATCGCCGGTGCGGACATTATTCACAAAGGAAATAATATTTTCGGAGTAGCCATCATTATACTGGCCGGCAAATTCAATTTCCATGCCATCTCTTTGGCCTTCAAAGTAAAAGACGTTGCCCAGGGTATCTTTGTCTTCATTAAGATAGCCTACAAAAGCTTTGATACCATCTTCATAATGATAAACTTCAGCTTTGCCGCTGCGTTCATCAGTCAGCGTGATTTTAACACCCTTTAGTAAGAAAGCTGATTCCCGCAAACGTTCTGCCAACGTATCAAAACTAAATTTGGTAGTTGTGAAAATCGTTGGATCGGGTTTAAAGGTGATCGTCGTGCCATTGGGCTCATTGACCTTGCCCAGTTTTTTCAAAGTGCCTTTGGGATGCCCGCCATTTTCAAAGGTCTCCTCAAAGGCTTCTTTATCCCGGACTACCCGGACCTTGAGCCAGGCTGATAACGCATTGACGACTGAAGCGCCGACGCCATGCAGGCCACCGGAAGTCTTATAGGTGTTTTGCGTAAATTTACCGCCGGCATGCAGGACCGTTAAAATAACTTCAATCGTTGGTACCCCTGACTTATGCATACCAGTAGGCATACCCCGACCGAAATCTTGAACAGTCAAGCTATTATCGGCATGGATCGTCACATTGATCTCTTTGCCAAAGCCTGCCAGTGCTTCATCCACGGCATTATCAACTATTTCATAAACCAAATGGTGCAAGCCACGGTAATCCGTGGAACCAATATACATGCCAGGTCGCTTTCTGACAGCTTCTAAACCCTCAAGGACCTGAATAGAGGTATCATTATAGTCATTAGTTTGTTTCATTCAATTAAACTCCTTAATTTAAATGGGAACTAATATTCCCACAGCAGAACTAAGCTTACGCAAGAATTTCCTAAATTTCAAGTAAAAAATGTATTTTCAGAAAAGTAATGCTAAAATATATAAATACATATAGGAGGTTAAAATGGAAATTGCACTGTTAGTCATTCTATCATATTTAATCGGTTCTTTCCCATCTGGGGTCATTATCGGCCGTATCTTTTTTCATAAGGACATTCGCAACTACGGCAGCGGCAACATTGG
>JAKVKU010000017.1 GCA_022484695.1 Lactobacillus sp. | reverse complement strand
TGTACGACCAAGGTTATCATTATGTGATTGACCTAGATTTAAAGTCATATTTCGATACGGTCAACCATGACCTGTTGATGAAGTTTATCAACCAATATATTGAAGACCCCTGGTTATTAAGGCTTGTCCGCAAGTTCTTGACCAGTGGTGTTTTCAGTGATGGTCGAGTGGAGAAATCTACAAAGGGCACGCCGCAAGGCGGACCTATCTCACCATTACTGGCAAACATCTACCTCAATGAGCTGGATAAACTGCTCACGGCCAGAGGCCACCAGTTTGTGCGCTATGCGGATGACTGTAATATTTATGTCAAAAGTAAGCGCGCAGGATATCGGGTCTTGGCCAATGTGACCAAGTTTCTGGAGCAAGACTTGAAGTTAGCTGTCAATCAAAAGAAAACTCGAGTTGGGTCACCATTGAGACTGAAATTCCTAGGATTCACTTTAGGGGTAAGCAAAGGCGAAGCCTATGCCCGCCCACATAAAGTTGCCAAGGAACGTATCAAACAGGCTCTAAAACTAATCACTAAGCGAAACCGTGGGGTTAGTCTGGGGACCATTTTCAGCGACATCAAGCGCAAAATGCGTGGCTGGTTACAGTATTACGGTATCGGACGTATGAAGAGCTTCCTTAAATCTCTAGACTCATGGCTGCGTACGAGAATTCGACAATATATTTGGAAATCATGGAAGAAGATTAAAACGAAGTTTAAGAATCTTAGAAAGTTAGGGGAATCAGTGTCAGAAGCGCGAATATTCGCCAATACCCGCAAGAGTTATTGGTATACCGCACACACTGGCGTGCTGAAATATACCCTGACAAATGAAAAACTGGAACGTCTTGGACTTTTGAACTTGTCCAAGGCATTCCAGTATATTCAAGAACGCTTAAATTATTGAACCGCTAAATACGTGAACCGTACGTTTAGTGATGTGAGAGGTCGGCCTGTTAGGGCCTCCTACTCGATTCGAGCCAAATCCTAAAATACTAAACTCGAATCGTTTTTAACAATACAGCAACATTTCTTTAGTACTCTATAAATATTCTCCTGACATAATGGGACCATAGCTAAATTAAGTCACCTTAAACAGGAGGAAAAAATTATGCAAAAACAAAATTTCGTTTCAATGATCTTAGGTACGCTTGGCGGGGTTATCTTCGCTTTAGGTATGTGTATGGCACTATTACCTGAGTGGGATGCCATGACCCCCGGCATTATCATGGGGGGTACCGGGCTGATTATCTTTGGCGTCACGGCCTTGATCAGACGCAAAATGCTGGGTAGACCAATGCCTAAACTTAATTTACGGCAGATGTTGATTGGTTTATTCGGTTTAGTGGCGCTGTTGGTTTTTGGCACTGGGATGGCCCTGAGCCTTGTTGCTGGCAGCTTGATTATTGGCATTGTTGTGGGTATCGTCGGGATGTTGATGTTGTTGAGCTTGATTCCGATGATTAAAGGTTTTGCTAAGAATTAAGGACAAATACCCTTAGTTTGGGCCAGCATTTGCTGGCTTTTTTGCTATAATAAAGACAATTTGGAGGAGATATTTATGGCGACGATATTGATTGTGGAAGACGATCAAGATTTAAATCACACGGTGACAACTTTTTTGCGGCAACATGATTTTCAAGTTTATGGCGCGCTGTCTGCCGAAGCGGCCTATGACTTAATGTATAAGCACCAATTTGATTTGATTATTTCAGACATCATGATGCCGGATATCGATGGGTTTGAGTTTGCTGAAACGGTCCGGAAATTAAACGAAAATATTCCCATTATCTTCATGACGGCTCGAGACGATATCGGCGCCAAGCAACGGGGCTTTCGGGTGGGTATCGACGACTACATGGTCAAACCCATTGATTTAGATGAAATGGTTCTGCGCATTGGGGCTTTGTTTCGCCGGGCGAAGATTCAAACAGCTAAGCAATTAACCTTGGGAAATTTCCGCATGGATGTGGATGAACGCCTAGCTTATTACCAAGATGTGCCTATTGAATTTACCCTCAGGGAATTTGATTTGGTCTATAAATTGCTGTCATATCCTAAAAAGACCTTTACCCGGGGGCAATTGATGGATGAGTTTTGGGATGCCGACACCAATACCAGTACGCGGACAGTGGACGTCTACATGACCAAGATTCGGGAGAAGCTGCATGATGTCACTGAATTTCAAATTGTGACGGTCCGGGGTTTGGGCTATAAGGCGGTGCCAAATGAATGATGAGCCGCAAGTTAAACGCAGCCTCTTTGGTCTGGGTAATTATTTAGTCTACTTTTTATCCAGTGCCTTAATTGTCACCGTTAGCACCAGTCTTATCTATCAACCCCAACAACAAGATGTGGGGCAATTGCGGCGCCGGGCCATATTAACCTTGATTGCCATATTGGCCTTAGCCTTGATAATGACCTTATTAAACGGCCTGTGGCGCCGCTACACCATTGGTCGGCCGGTGAAGGCCATTTTACAAGCAACTGAACAGTTGACCAAGGGGGACTTTGATGTGCGTATCGACCCCTTCCATGGCTTTGAAAGCATCAACGAACTCGATGCCATTATTTCGAATTTTAATATCATGGCTGCCGAGTTGGGTAGTGTGGAAGCCTTGCAGAGCGATTTCATTGCCAATATCTCCCATGAATTAAAAACCCCCTTAGCGGTGATTCAAAACTATGCCACCATGTTGCAAGACCCAGAGTTAGATCCTGACAACCGTCAGGAATACACCAAAAAGATTATTGCTTCCACCCAAAAGTTCAGCGTTTTGATCACCAATATGATGAAATTAAATAAGCTGGAAAATCAATTGATCATCCCCAAACGGGACAACTTTTTATTAAATGAACAATTGGCCGCTGTATTAGTTGAATTTGAGGGGCTTTGGGAAGAAAAGGGTATCGAGATTGACGTGGACATGCCCGATTTACGGATCACCAGTGACCGGGCGTTATTGGCCCTAGTTTGGAACAATTTGATTGCTAATGCCATTAAATTTAGCCAGCAGGGTGACAAAATTACCGTTAGTTTGACGCCAAGTGGCACTGACCGGGTGACTGTGACGATCCAAGATACGGGTGCGGGGATGAGTGATACGGTACAGCAACATATTTTTGATAAATTTTATCAAGGCGACAACGCCCATGCTGCCAAAGGTAATGGTTTAGGTCTTGCCCTAGTGGCTCGGGTGGTCAAGATGTTAGCCGGGCAGATTGAAGTGGCCAGCCAATTAGGCGTTGGCTCAACGTTTAAGGTGACCTTGCCGGTTAAATAGCCAATGAAATAGCCCATCAAAACCCAAGGCTAGGTTTTGATGGGCTATTCGTGTGCATTGGTTTTGAGAACTATTGCGGCTTTAATCAACAGGACAATGCCCACGCTGACAATCAAAAGGCCAACTCCCATCCCGAAAAGGCCAGTGGCGGCGTTGGTATGGGGATTATTCTCTGAGGACAGTAGCGCATATTGGGTCAAGACCACGGCCACTGCCCCATCTACAATGCTGACGCCTTTTAAGAACTGCAAAGGGCGATGGGACAGCTTGCGGACTTTGAAGAAACTCACGGCGGCCATGATGATTTTGTAAAAGCCAATGGTAGCCACGGTAATGGCCATGATTTTGGTAAAGTGCACCGCATAGCCACCTTGATACATAATCCAAGCACAGCCGCCAAAGCTTAAGCCCAACAGCGTGAAGAGCAGACCGCTGATGCCAAGCCATTGGCTGTCTGGCTGAGTAGGGGATTGATGGACCCGGTGTTTGCCACCGCGTAATCTGGTGTAATAACGCAAAAGTAACAAGCGCATCGTTAACAAAATGACATAGTAACTGCCGAAAATTAGTAGCCACCAAGATTGGACATATAAACCCAATCCGATTTTCACCAAGGCTAAGATGAAATTGTTAAAACTCGTCATGGCACTGTATAAAGCCATGCGATCGGACTTTTGGCCGGCGTGGCGGGTAAACAGGGCTTTTAACTTAGCCATGACGAATTTCCTCCTCGTATATATCACTAGGCTGCTGTTTTTTTAGCGTGTTTTGTGCCGATGAAGACAATGATGATCATTATTGCCATGATGACTGCCAAGCCGATAAAGGCCGCATTCATACCTTGCGCGCTGGCTAATATTTTTTGGCTGGGGTGATTCATATTGGAAACATAGGTCATGAGCGCCACGAAAATAGCGGCACCCACCGCCCCAGCGATGGTTCGCAAGGTGGTCAACAGGGCAGAGGCTGAGGCAATCGCGTCACTTTTTAAAGTGGTGACGCTCCACGTCACAATGGGCATCATCACACAAGCCAACGCACAGCTACGGACGGCCCAAGCAATCGTTAAAACAATAATACTACTATTGTTAGTTAGATTGGTCATAAACAAACTGCTGGCAAACATCAAGATTGTACCGGTTAAGGCCAAGGGCCGAATGCCGAAGCGGTCATATAACCGACCAGTGATAGGACTCATAATGGTCATCAGTAAAGACCCTGGTAACATCATCAAGCCTGAAATAGTAGCCGATGAATGGTGGACGCTTTGCACGTAAATTGGTAAAAGCGTCGAAGCCGCAATCAATACCGCGTACAACAAAATGCTGGTGATAATAGCCACACGAAAGTTGTGATTACGAAAGGCGGTTAAATCTAAGAGGGGTTGATCAACTTTTTTAGAGCGCCAGACAAAACTAAGCCCAGCTATGACAGCTAGCAATAGGGGCAGACCGATTTCAAGACTAAAGAAGCTGGTGGTACCTAAGTTACCAAAGCCAATCAAGATACCGGTGAAGGCAACACTGATAAGTAGAAATGATGGTAAATCGAAGGCAATTTTTTTATTGGGTAGGACGTTTTTCACTGCCACCAGGGCCAACACAATATCGATCAATGCAATCACCAAACCGACCCAGAAAATAACCCGCCAACTCATGTAATCAATCAACAAACCCGTTAAGGTGGGGGCGATGACCGGGGCCGCACTGGCAGCCAGCCCATAAATACCCATGACAGCCCCTTGTTTTGATTGGGGGTAGATGGTTAAGATGACGACTTGAGTCAAGGACAATAAGATACCGGTACCCAAAGCTTGGATGATCCGGCCCAGCAATAAGACGATAAAGGCAGGGGCGATTGCCGACAGCAGTGAGCCCAGGGCGAATAAGGCCATACTACCGATAAATAAAATTTTTGTTGGCAAGCGCTTGATTAAAAAAGCGGTGGCCGGGATCATGATACCCATGGCCAGCGAAAAGCCACTGGTGAGCCATTGCCCAGTGGTTGCCGAAACTTGGAAGTCTTTCATAATATCGGGTAATGCGGTTGTCAAAGCGGTCTGTAACAGTGACGAAATCATCGTGCCAATCAGCATCACCCCAAAGGTGAGATTGCGTGCTTTTGTGGAAATTTTAGTTTGGGCCATATATTGCGATTACCTCCTAAAGTGTTTTGTACTAAAGCAATATACGGTTCTTTTGTTAAGCTGACGTTAGTGGATTGTTGCTGGTAGGTTAATTTTTTAAAATAACATCGGTTAACGTTGAAAATATTTATAAAATAATGTATTGACATTAGAGAAAATGATGATACTATTAAAATACGATTAATAAAACACGATGATGAGAATAGTAACAACGTCTAAACGATTGAAGAGAGCAGTTATTTGGTGAAAGGCTGCCGGGAAGATATTGTGAATGAACTCTAAGTTGATTGGTAGTTAACGCTATTGATCCGTAAGGATACGATATCATCCCAGGCATTGTTAATGTGCTGTTGAGGCGATAGTTAAAACTGTCGCGAATTAGGGTGGTATCACGGAAACTTTCGTCCCTTATAGTTGTAAAACTATGAGCGGCGGAAGTTTTTTTATTTTCAAGTTATTTTTAGAAATTATGTTAGTTAACTTGACATCTATAAATCGTGTTGCTATGATTAGAAAAATTAAAAATTGCTGAAAGGAAGGTGTACCAAATGCATTCACTTAAAATAATAGTTGCAGCTTGTGTCATGTTTATTACGACGGTTCATCTTCATCTGAAAGCAAACCGGACAAGTCTGTTTGGGCGTCGTCAAGGGATGCCAAGCTGTTGACTCCAATACATTGTTAAATTGGATTGGTCTTTTTTAAGCACTACTGGCTCACTTTAGAGTCGTGGTGAAGTTTGTTAAAGCCAAGTCAATTATATTTCTACAGGTGAACTGGCACTTTTTGACAGTTCTTGAGGAAAAACAAAAAAGTATTGGAGTCTTTTTTATGCCCAAAAAACGAATTTTACACGGTCGCATTGTTTTGAAAGATGATATTATCTCAGGTTACCTTGAAGTTGAAAATGGCAAAATAACTGGTATTTCCCTTGCAAAGCCTGCGATTTCTACTGAAACAGAATTTTTTGATTATGGTAGTCAATATATCTTTCCAGGGTTTATTGATGCGCATGTTCATAGTTTTAGTAACCCAGATGAAGGTTTTGAAGCCACTAGTATTGGGGCAGCAGTTGGTGGGGTCACAACTTTTGTGGATATGCCCTATGATCGCCCCCACCCCATTGATAATGCAGCGCAATTCAACCAAAAAGCTGCTAAAATCGCTGGCCACAGTGTGGTGGATATCGCATTGTGGGGCACAATTCCCAAAGTTGACGGTGTTTCTGAAATCCCAGGATTGGTAAAGGCCGGCGCAGCTGCTTTTAAAATGTCGACTTTTGAAACGGATCCTTTTCGGTTCCCCAAAATAAGTGATGTGGATATATATAACAGCTTAGCTTTATTAAAGCATTCAAAGATTATCACTGCCTTTCATTCTGAAAATAACGAAATGATTGTGGAGCTGATTCGGCGTTTGAAAGAAGCTGACAAAGTGTATCCCAGAGCGCATATGATGTCACGACCGATAATCGTTGAAACCACAGCTGTTCAACGGCTATGTGAAATTGCCAAATGGACGGGTGGAAAATTGCACATTGTTCATGTGAGTGCGCCGGAAACAGTGGATATTATCGAAGCCTATCGGCAACAAGGTGTAGATGTAACCTGTGAGACCTGCTATCAATATTTATTATTAGATGTGCACGATTTGGAACGTATGGGTCCCAGAGCCAAGATGAATCCACCATTACGTGAACCTGAAACAGTCAGTGGCTTATGGCAGCGACTAGCTGCTGGCAAAATCAATTACATTACTTCTGACCATGTACCTTGGCCTGCTGAAGCAAAGCAAAAAGGTGATCAAAATATTTTTCTAGCACCTTCTGGATTGCCTGGTATCGAACTCTTGGTTTTAGCTATGTTTGATGCCGGCGTGGCGACGGGTAAATTGAGTCCACAAGTTTTTGCGCAACTATTAGCGACCAACGTGGCTGCCCGTTTTGGCTTTAAAAATAAAGGTCAAATCGTCTTGGGCAAGGATGCGGATTTTGCAATTATTGATCCATCGCAAACCACAACAATCACTGACGCAGGGTTGCATACGAGGACGGATGCCATTACACCGCTGGCCGGTAAAACTTTAGCTGGTCAAGTGACAGCAACCTGGTTACGGGGACGGCCAATTTATCAAAGGGGTCAAGTTGTTGCCCCTATGGATTATGGTGAATTTGTACCCGGGGCAGAATTTGGGAATCAACTTGCACCAGGAGGTGATGGCCTTGTCTTTGAAGCCTGATCAGCAACGGTTTTTGCAATCGTTTAAAGCACTAAAAAAATTATTTCCTGAAGATGGTGGTGAAAACGGCTATAATCGGCCCGCTTTCTCTATACGGGAAAGACAGACACACGACTGGCTACGGCAACAATTGTCTCAGGCAGGTATTCAATGGTATGAGGACAGTATTCATAACACATTTGGCCGAGTAGGTAAAAATGGTGGTAAAGCTGTGGGGATTGGTTCACATATCGATACGGTTCCCCACGGCGGGTTATACGATGGGGCTTTAGGGACGTTGGCCGCTCTTGAAGTGGCGCGCAGTCTCAAGCCATTTGAGACACGGTTAAAAAGAGATGTGCTATTCACCTGTTTTGTGGGGGAAGAAGTGAATCCCCTTGGGGGCACTTTTGGTAGTCGGGCGCTCATCGGAGCTGTTTCGACAAAAGCCAATGATTGCTTCACAAAAGAGCAAATCATTGCGGTGCAGTCAGGTGGACAACAGTATCAAAACTTCTTGGAACTGCATATTGAACAAGCACAATCGTTGGAGACTCGGCAGATTACAATTGGTATTCCCACAGCAATTGCCGGTATTGTGCGCTACCAATACCATTTTTCAGGGGCTGCCCTACATGCTGGCGCCACACCAATGGCGTATCGAAAAGATGCGCTAGTGCATGCTAGTTACTTTATTCAGCAAGTTTATGAAAAAGCCTTGACTTGTCAGAAAGCATTAGTGGCAACTGTCGGCAAAATTGACGTTGAGCCAAATACACCAACGATTATTCCCGGGTCTGTGGATTTGATTTTAGAAATTCGCGCAGTTGATATGGCAGATGCCTATGAATTTCAAACTCAATTAGAAACTGATCTGGTGCAAGTGAAACCAGAATTTGTCCATGAAGTTCATAAAATTACCGATAAGGCGAGTGGTCATTTATCTGAAACGGTCGAGCAAGTCATTGCCAACAGCGCTACAGAATTGGGATTGAATTTTACCAAGATGTTTTCTGGGGCAAACCATGACGTGAATGCCATGTCAAAGGTCTCTGAAGCAGGATTGATATTTGTACCCAGCCACGATGGTATTAGCCATAATCCCCATGAGTTTACCAGCGATAGCGATTTACTAGCGGGATTAGATGTGTTATTTCAAAGTACGTTAGCTTTAGCGACGACATAAATTAGGAGGAATTTCATGAGAATTTTAGATCACAAAGATGTATTAGCTGCCTTAACAGGGGGATCAGTCTATGCCTGTGGCGGCGGCGGGTTTTATGAGCATGGGTTAGCCATGGGCCATGCGGCGATTACCATCAATAAAGTCAAATTGGTTTCGGTTGATGAATTAAAAGATGACGATATCGTCATCACGGCAGCGGCGATTGGGGCACCTGGTGGTACAACCGATTGGGAAATGACTGGTCGAGATTATATTAAAGCTGCAGAAATGCTGATTGAAAAATATGACGGGAAGATTGTAGGTTTTGTGGCCGGGCAAAATGGCAAATCTTCTTCCACCAATGGTTGGTTACCCGCAGCTGCGTTAGATTTAGTGGTTGTGGATGCGTTAGGGGATATTCGTGCCCATCCCTCTGGCAAATTCGGGAATTTTGGGTTAACTTCTGATCCAAATTACGAGACTATCGAAGCAGCGTCTGGTGGTAAAAAAGAAACTGGTCATCATATTGAATTAACAATAACGGGCACTCCGGAAAGAACGTCCGAAGTATTGCGAAAAGCCGCTGATCTTTCAGGCGGGTTCTTCGCTTCCGCGAGAAATCCTATATCTGTTGGTTTTTTGAAAAAGCATGCTGTCCTTGGGGGCTATTCCATGGCAATTGAGTTGGGTGAAGTTATTTTGAAGGCCCAAGCCAAGGGTGCCAAAGCTGTTTTAAAAGCTATTCTGCAACAGACTTCTGGTGAAGTTGTAGGGACTGGCCAGGTTGTTACAAATAACGTGACTTATTCAGATGAGGGAACTTATGATGTGGGCCAAATTCAAGTTAAAACAGCATCTAAGGATGTCATTACCGCTTACGCCACGAATGAATTTATGGCTTTAGATAAAGCCAAGCAGCGGGTGGCCACTTATCCGGACGTGATCACAATTTTTGATACCAAAACAATGGCGCCGTTAACTACCAGTGAGATCAAACTTGGGCAAGACGTTACGGTGTTTAAAATCGATCAGCAGCATTTTCCGTTAAGCGCTGGTGTCTATGACCCGGCTAATTATCCAGAAATAGAAGCAGCTTTGGGAATCGATATTTTTAAATATGTAACTGCGCGTCAAAATGAGAAGGTGGCGGACAAATGAAACGATGGCAGCTTATTATTGCAGGATTTGGTCTAGCACTTGTGCTGCTATTTCAAACCCAAAACACAGCACTTGTACAAGCGGCAGATACATCTTGGTCTAGTGTCAAGTCAAGTAAGACCTTAACAATTGGGTTAACTGGCGATTATGCGCCTTGGCAAACAACAGCGGCCAGTGGCAAGCTGGGCGGGTATGATGTTGCGGTTGCAAAGTTGGTGGCTAAAGATTTGGGCGTCAAAGCCAAGTTTACCCCGGGCCAGTTTGCTGGGCTGATTCCAGCCCTCAATAATGGCAAATTTGATGTTTTATTTGGGGCTTTGCAAGCAACACCCGAGCGAAAGAAACAGCTATTACTATCAAAACCCTATGCCGCTGATGGGACCGTTGCCGTGGTCAAAAAATCAAATAATACCATCAAATCTTTGACGGATATAAAAGGTAAAGTTGTCGGGGCAGGGACAGGTTCTTCCTTTGCCGCTGATGTTCAAGCGATTGGTGGTTTTAAAGATTTAAAGGAGTATAAAGCACCTGTTGATGCCTTTAAGGATTTAAAACTCGGCCGAATTGATGTCGTCTCGATCGGTATTGTAAGTGCCAAACATTATATTAAAACGGCACCGGATGGTAAGGATTTTAAACTAGCAGGCAAACCCTATCGTTCATATGATATCGATGTGGCATTAAAAAAAGGCAACAATGCCCTAGCCAGCAAAATTAATGCGGCCATCGAAAAAGAACAAAAAAATGGCCAACTGACTAAACTGCAAAAACAATATTTACAAGTAACTAGTCAAGATTTGAAATAGCAATTAGCGGAAGGGATGATACCAATGGATTGGAAAATGGTGCAACAAAATTTACCGCTACTTGTCAATGGTATGGGCATGACGTTACTGATTTCGGTATTAGCTTTAGGGATTGCAACCGTGGCAGGGTTCTTTATTGCCTTGATGCGCATATCTAAAGTCGCAACCATTCGTCGCATTGCAGCGACTTACAATTGGTTTGTCCGAGGTATTCCGGTGATGATTTTATTGTTCTTACTATACTACTCAGCACCGTTTGGCATTAAGTTATCTGCATTTGGTGCTGGGTTATTAGGCTTGACGATTAACGGTAGTGCTTTTGTAGCCGAGATCTTTCGTTCAGGTTTTCGGGCAATTGATCCGGGACAAGTAGAGGCCGCCAAAGCTTTAGGTTATAAATCTTGGCAGATTATGTTTTATATTAAATTACCTCAAGTGGTAAAAATCACATCACCAACTTATGTGTCCAATGCCATTGCTTTATTGAAAGAATCCGCCCAAGTTTCGGTTATTACAGTACCTGATTTAATGTTGAAAGCTTCTAATTTATATTCTTCCACTTACAAAACTTGGGAGACCTTAGGCGTTGCCGCTGTTCTTTATCTGTTGCTATGTAGCATATTTATGGTCATTCAATGGGGTCTGGAAAAGCGGTATAACACGATGGGATTGACGGTGGGCTAAATATGACGACAAAAATTAAATTAATAGGATTACATAAATCCTTTGGGGATAAAGAAATATTATCAGATATTAATTTGTCGATTGCGACAGGTGAATTAGTCACGATAATTGGCCCATCAGGTAGTGGTAAGTCAACGTTGATTCGTTGTTTAAATTTGTTAGAAGTCCCATCCTCAGGACAATTGGCGTTTAACAATGAGTTAGTGGACTTTCAAGTAAATTCAAAGGGACGACTGACACACAGAAGCGAAGCGTCTTTGCCAAAGTTTCGCACTAAAATTGGCATGGTTTTTCAACATTTTAATTTATTTGCGAATCGCACTGTATTGCAGAATTTGACAGATGCCCCAAAACGAATTTTAAAACAGCCGGCAAAGATTGCCTATCAAGATGCCCAACATTTTTTAGAACTTGTCGGCCTACTAGACTTTCAAAACCAGTATCCTAGTCAATTATCTGGCGGACAACAGCAACGGGTAGCAATTGCTCGAGCTTTAATGATGCACCCTGAAGTTTTGCTTTTTGATGAACCTACTAGTGCGCTGGACCCGGAGATGGTTAATGAGGTCTTGACAGTGATGTTACGGCTAAAAGCGGCTGGTATTACGATGGTCGTGGTCACGCATGAAATGGCCTTCACGCAACAAGCTTCTGATCGGGTGGTTTTCATCGAACATGGGCGAATTCAATTTTTGGGCAGTCCTACGCAATTGGCTAATCAAGCTGATGATAGTCGGGTCAAGGAATTCATCAATAAATTAGATCATCGAATTGTCTTACACGCCTTGGAACAAAAGGGGTCTAATCATGAAATGGCTCAATAGTTTAATTGAATATATTCAAACAAATCGTGCTGATTTTGTGGGTAATTTAAGTGTGCACCTGCGCCTAAGCATCATTGCACTTTTGATTGCAACAACTATCGGCATCACAGCAGGCATTTATGCTGCGCACCATCTAAAAATTGGGAATCGTATTATCGGTTTTTTCAATGGTATTCGAGTTATTCCATCTCTAGCAATTTTAGTATTGGTCCTACCTTTAATGGGGATGGGGTTTTACCCAGCTTTACTGGCATTAACGATTCTGGCCATTCCACCAATAATGTTAAATACCTATTCTGGCCTGCGCCAGATCAATCCCAATACCCTTGAGGCTGCTGACGGTATGGGGATGGGACGAACTCGGCGCTTGTACAAGATCGAATTGCCTTTAGCCGCAAGTTCTATCGTGGCTGGCGTTCGACTATCAGCTATTGAGGTGATTAGTTCTGCCACATTAGCTGCCTTTATCGGTGGTGGTGGTCTGGGGACGTATATCATCATGGGTATGAGTATGTATGACGTCAATATTATGTTGGTGGGTGCTATTCCAGTCACATTGATCGCATTAGCTTCAGAGATTGTTTTTTCAGTATTGGAATTTTATTTAAGACGAAAACACGGTGAATTAGGATAAAAATGGAGGGTACAACATGCATTTAAAATTACGAAAAACTTTACTCATCTTCTTGAGCTTAATCTTGGCGTTGGTACCAATTAGTACTTTTAGCAGTCAAAAAGCAGATGCTGCCAGTAAAACAGTAATTATAGGTTCGAAGAACTTCACAGAAAACTTAATTATTGGTGAAATTTATGCCCAAGTATTAAGTGACAACGGTATCAAGGTTCAAAGAAAGTTGAACTTAGCTGGGACCTTTGTGGCTCACAGTGCCTTAAAGAAAGGCTCCATTGATGTATATCCAGAATATACAGGTACCGGTTATGTGGATATTTTAAAAAATAAGGCCAGTCATAATGACGCTAAGGTATTGACCACTTTGAACAAATCTTATGCAAAATGGGATTTGGAATGGTTAAAACCCACCACGGCAAATAACAGCCAAGCTTTAGTGATCACCAGCGCGGCCGCTAAGAAATACAATATCAAAACATTTTCGAATCTAGCCAAACAGGCCAGTAAATTAAGATTTGCCTCCACTGCCGAATTTAAAGGCCGTGCAGATGGGCTTTCAGGATTACAAAAAGCATATGGTGGTTTCAATTTCAAGTCAACCTCAATCGTAGACAATGGCGTGCGCTACAATGCGTTATTTGATGACAAAGCGGATGTAACCGTTGGCTTTACAACAGATGGGCAGCTAACGAATAAGAAACTTGTATTGTTAACAGATAACAAGAAATTTTACCCCCATTATTTCGTAGCACCGGTTATTCGTAAAGCAGTTTTGAAATCTGATCCTAAGGTCAAAACACTTTTGAATAAAGTCGATACAAAAATTACGACGGAACAGTTACAAAAACTGAATGCTAAAGTGGATGTGGATCATGAGAAATATCAAACCGTTGCTAAGGAATTCATTGAACAAAATGGATTGAAATAATTTTGAGGAGCGTTAACCATGGATAAAACAAAACCGATGATTCAAGTCGAAAATGTCACTAAGAAATTCTCAAAAGATCAAGCACCTTCAGTTGATAACGTCTCTTTTACGGCGTACGCCGGGGAGTTCGTTACCATATTAGGGACATCTGGATCTGGTAAAACGACATTGATGAAGATGATCAATCGGCTTTATGAACCGACTTCTGGGCAAATTTTTGTGGACGGCCAAAATACCCACGCGCAAAATGTGGATAAGTTACGGCAAGGCATTGGCTATGTGATTCAACAACATGGTTTATTCGAACATCGTACCGTTGCTCAAAATATTGCGACGGTTTGTAATATTTTGAAGTGGGACAAACGCAAAACTCAAAAAAGGGTAGATGAAATGTTGACCCTGGTCCAGTTAGAGCCCGACAAATACAAAGGGCGGCATCCGCATCAATTATCTGGTGGTGAACAGCAACGGGTGGGGATTGCCCGGGCTTTAGCCGCTGATCCTAAAATATTGCTCATGGATGAACCCTTTGGCGCTATTGATGCCATCAACCGGACGCTTTTACAAAATGCTTTGTTAAATATTCAAAGGCAAACGCAAAAAACCATTATATTTGTGACCCATGATATTGATGAAGCTTTAAAATTAGGGGACCGGACCATGCTGATCAAAGATGGCCGTATCCAACAGTTTGCTTCAAAAAATGAATTGTTTTTGAAGCCCAGCAACGATTTTGTCGCTGAATTTCTAGGCGTTAAACAGCGATTAGCTCAATGGCGTTATCTTAATGCTGGGGCATTGGTGACGGATTGGCAAGCAGCCCAATCAGATGCGGCAGCTGCTGTTTCAGCGGATACGATTCTAGCTGATGTGATTGCCATATTGCTTAAAAATCCAGAGCGGCCGGTGACGGTACTAGACAAAGATAAGGCAAGAGTTGGCCATATTCATTATCAGCAGATTGCCAATTTAATGGAGGCCTGATTCATGATTAAATACCTTGGCCAAAATTGGCAGATGATTATCCAACTTACCGGGCAACACGTTTTAATCACAGCGATAACGATTTTGATTGCAACGGCTTTAGCTGTGCCGATCGGCTATTTTTTAGCAGTGCATAAAAAAATCAGTAAAATTTTAATGCCGTTTTTCAGTTTAATTTATACTATTCCCAGCTTGGCCTTCTTTGTAATGTTAATTCCTATTTTTGGCTTGGGTTTATTACCGGCAATTGTTGCCTTAGTGGCTTATACACTATTTGTGATCATTCGCAATACCATCGTTGGGTATCAGCAAGTGGATCCTAATGTGATTGAAGCCGCCAAATCCTTAGGCTACAACAAGTGGGCGATTATTGTTAAATTTAAAACGCTATACGCTTTACCGACGATTTTAGCCGGTATTCGCATTGCGACAATTTCAACAATTGGGATTGCCACAATTGCCAGCTATATCAATGCTGGGGGCTTAGGAACGATGCTGTTCAACGGCTTGAATCAAAACAACTATACCGAAGTGGTTGTGGGGTCAATTGTGATTTCGTTATTTGCAATTCTAGTAAATTTTGGTTTAGAAAAATTACAAACACTTTCCTTAGCTTATATTAATGGTACTTTGTAAGTTATCAATTAGGAGGCTATATTTATGGTCATCAAAGCACAACGCGGCAATACACTAAGAGCCAAGGGATGGCGGCAAGAGGCGATCTTAAGGTTATTAGAGAATAATCTTGAAAATGCAGAAGATCAAGATAATTTAGTGGTCTACGGGGCCTTAGGAAAGGCCGCCCGGGATTGGCCCGCCTATCGTGGCATCGTTGCTGCCTTATTAAAGCTTGAGGTTGACGAAACCTTAATTGTACAATCAGGCAAGCCCATCGGCATATTAAAGACCCATGAAGATGCGCCAATTGTGATTTTGGCAAATTCAAATTTGGTGGGGCATTGGTCCAATGCTGATTATTGGTATAAATTGTATGATCAAAATTTAATCACGTGGGGTGGACTGACGGCCGGTGATTGGCAATATATTGGTTCTCAAGGGGTAGTTCAAGGGACTTATGAAATCTTTAGAATTATTGCCCACAAACATTTTGAAGATTCACTGAAGGGTAAATTTATTCTAACCGCAGGATTGGGTGGTATGGGTGGTTCTCAACCCCTAGCCGGGTACATGGCTGACGCAGCAATTTTAGTGGTTGAAGCCAATGAAGCCCATATTGACAAGCGTATTGAGACCGGTTATTTACAACATAAAGCCCATACCTTGTCCGAAGCTTTGACCTTAATTAATAAGGCAATTGCCAATAAGCAAGCTATCTCCGTTGGTTTATTAGGCAATGCGGCGACTATTTATCAGGAAATCTTGGATCAAAACATTTTACCTGACATTGTTTCCGACCAAACTGCTGCCCAGGATTTATTATATGGTTATATTCCTGAGGGCTATAGTTTGGCTGACGTCGCGAGAACGCGACAGGAAAACCCAGAAAAATTGAGTCAAGATGCCGGTAATTCTATTGCCCATGAAGTCCGTTCTGAACTTGAGTTTCAAAAGCGTGGCAGTATTGTCTTTGATAACGGCAATAATATTCGCACACAAGCCCAACAATTTGGGGTCACCGACGCTTTTGACATCCCCATCTTCACTGAAGCCTTTTTACGGGACCTATTTGTGAAAGCCATTGGGCCTTTTCGCTGGATTGCTCTGTCAGGGGATGCGCAAGATATTAAATTGATTGATGATTACTTATTGGAAACCTTCGCAGATAATGATTTAATTACTGATTGGATCACCAAAGCTAATGAATATGTACCATTTCAAGGTTTACCAGCTCGAATTGGTTGGTTAGGGCACGGTCAGCGAACTAAGTTAGCTTTGGCGGTCAATGACCTTGTGGCTGCCGGCAAGCTTACGGCACCCGTGGCCTTTACCCGTGATCACTTGGACGCAGGCGCCATGGCCCATCCTAATATCATGACTGAGAATCTCAAGGATGGCAGTGATGCTATTGCTGATTGGCCCTTGATCAATGCCATGGTAATGGCGTCTTCGAAGGCTGATTTAGTGGCAATTCATTCCGGAGGTGGCGGTTATGCCGGTTATATGCAAAGTGCTGGTGTTACAGTTGTCGCTGATGGGACGCCAGAGGCTGCTAATCGGTTGAAATTAGCATTTGATAACGATACTTCTTTAGGCCTATTGCGCTATGCGGATGCTGGCTATGACGCCTCACTTCAAGAAATTGCACAAAAGGGTGTCCATCGCATTGACACCCATGAGTATCATGATTGAACTAACCGGTTTTGAGTTAACCTATGCACGTATTTTTGCGATTATTGCCGAAGAACAACCGGTTCGGATTTCAAAGCAGGCAATTGCTAAGCTAAAAACAAATCGGAACATTGTTTTAGAAACCACCCAAAGTGTTTATGGCCTTAATACTGGTGTTGGTCAAAACAAGGATTTATCGATCCAGTCTGATTTGTTGGTTCAGTTTAATCAGAATTTGGTGACCTCGCACTTGATTGGTACAGGGCCATTATTATCACCGCGACTCTCGAAAATCATTTTATTGATTCGTATTAATCAACTGGCTCAGGGCTACACTGGGATAAGTCCTGAAATACCCGAATTATTAATGCAGCTTTTCAATCAAGATGTTATTCCAGCGTTACCAAGTTATGGTTCTATTGGCGAGGCCGATATCGGGATTTTATCCTATTTGGCTGAGGTCGTCAGTGGCCAAGGCCAAGTTTGGTTAGCTGGGCGCTTGGTAAAAACGAGTGTAGCCTTTGAACAACTAAATATTCAGCCAATTACACTGGGACCAAAAGATGCTTTATCCCTTTTAAGTTCAAACACTTATGGCATTGGACAGGCGGTTGCTGAGTTAGATAAACTTCAAAAATTGATGCAGTTACAGACGCAAACGCTAGCCTTGAGTATGGTCGCATTAGATGCTAATATTACGCCAATTTTAAAATCGGTATTACAGGCCAATCATAATGCTTATCAAAATCAAGCGGCTAATGACCTTAAAGCGCTCTTGAAACCCAGTGTGTTATGGAATTACCATGTCAGACGCCAAGTGCAAGACCCTATTAGTTTCCGATCGGCAACGCACATTGCCGGCGCCATCGGGCGAACTATTGCCAATGCCATCACGGTCATAGATGACTACTTACAAGGCTCAGATGATAATCCCATGGTGGACGCCAAAAGTGGCTTCATTCTTTCCACGGGTAACTTTGAAGTTATTGATGTTGCGTTAGCTTTAGAGACAGTTATCCAGGGCATCACCCATTTGTCCCGCACAATTGTGCAACGGATCAAACATCTGAATAATCCAGAAATAACCGCTTTACCTCGTTTTTTAATTCAACAAGATGGCACACAGTTTGGGTTACAAACCCTGCAGAAATTGGCCGTTGATTTAGATGTTCGGATTCGCCAATTGGCGTATCCTATCTCAAATGAATTCTACGGCTTAGCAGGTGATATTGAAGATCATCAATCAAATTTACCGCTCATTGGCGCAAGTTTGAGACAGATTAACAAGTATTTACAAACCCTTTTAGCCTTGGAGCTGTACAATGCGATTCAGGCATTGTATTTGCGGTATGGGAGTGATGCGGCAAAAAGTCTTGGGACTGAATTGGGTGATTTTTACACTGAAATCCGAAAAACCATATCTCCAATTACTTCAGATCGGCAGTACGGTCAAGATATTCAAACATTAGAAGACTGGTTAGCTGATTATTTAGCAACAAGTGATTTGAATCGTAGCCAGAATTAAAAATACCCCCTAGTGACAATGACAGGTCAAGTGTTATCAGACCGTCGTCACTAGGGGGTATTTAGTTGATAATAACGAATTTTTAAAATCAATAAGGCGTATCGTATTTCTTAGCAATAACTGAACGCCAAATGCCATAGGCGACCAACCATAAGAGCATGAAAGCTGCGACTAACCCAAAACCAAGCCAATTAAAGTCTACAGCCTGCAACCAATGCCAGAACAAACCCTTAAAGTTAAACAGGTTACCAGTGACTTGTAGGAGTTCTACAACGCCGATACTGATAGCCGCAAGGACGGAAACACTGGTGATCACAATGTTGTAATAGGCCTTACGAATCGGCGTGTCAAAGGCCCATTTGTACGCCCCAGACATCATAACGGCATCGGTGGTATCCATTAAACTCATACCGGCGGTGAAAATAATTGGCAGGGCAATAATGCCGATCAAGGGCAAGTTGCGTTGGGAAGACTGCGCCGTCAAGGCCAGTAGGGTGATCTCTGTGGCGGTATCAAAGCCTAATCCGAAAAGAAAACCAATGGGATACATTTGCCAGCTGTGTTTGATAAATTTGAATAAGGGTTTCAATAAAGTCGTTAACACGCCCTTTGGCGCTAATAAGTCATCTAAGTTTTGTACCGCAGTAAATTTGTTATGTAATTGCCGGATGGATTTAACCAAGTGCCAAAGAACGACTAGATTAAAGATGGCCACCAGGATCAAAAAAATACCAGATACAAAAGAACCTACCAAGCCACCAACTTTTTGCAGGACGGGTAAATGGGCGCTGACCCAATTGATGGAAAGTCCCACGGTGATCGACATTAATAACACCACGGTTGAATGCCCTAGGGAAAAATAAAAGCCCACACCAACTGTCTTTTGATCTTGTTGGATGAGTTTACGCACGGTATTGTCAATGGCAGCGATATGGTCTGCATCAAAGGCGTGCCGCAAGCCTAACATATAAGCCAAGATGCCAATTGCCCAAAAGCCAGGATAATGACGACAGGCAATGGCTAGGCCCAAAAAGCCTAAGAGGTGCAGTAGGCCGATGACCCCATAGTAGGGCAGGCTCTGCCTGATTTGTTTCATGGGTAGCAACAACTCCTTTTATTATAAGGCCAGTGTATGTTTTAACTGCGTTTGGTCAATAGATGCAGTGGGGCCAGACATTAAAATCTGGCCTTTTTCCAATAAGTAACACTGATCGGCAATTTTTAAGACAAATTCCAAATACTGTTCCACAATTAAAACGGCCATTTTGTCTTTTAATTTGGTGATGACATCTCCAATTTCTTGGATAACCGAAGGCTGAATCCCTTCGGTGGGCTCATCTAAAATCAATATTTTCGGATCAGTGACCAAAGCCCGGGCGATGGCTAATTGTTGTTGCTGGCCGCCAGAAAGATCACCACCAGGTCGATTTAAGAAGTCCTTTAGAATTGGAAATAAGTCAAAAATATAGTCGGGGACATGTTGGGTTTTGCGATTGGCTTCTAAGCCGATGCGCAAATTGTCCCGGACGCTCATATTTTGAAAAATATCTCGACCTTGGGGCACATAGCCGATACCAAAACGCGCCCGATCATACGTGGGTAAACTTAAGAGGTCTTGGCCGTCTAGGGTCAAGGTGTCAGCTGAAGTTTGAATCAGCCCCATGATAGCTTTGAGGGTAGTGCTTTTACCTGCGCCATTGCGGCCCACCAAACAAGTCACTTCGCCAACATTGGCCTGTAAGCGGATGTGATCGATCACCCGGCCCTCCCCATAAGTGGCCGCTAAGTTTTGTAAGGTTAACATTAATCCTCATTCCTTCCCAGATAAACGGCAATGACTTTGGGATTATTTTGAATGCGTTCAAAACTACCTTCATCTAAAACTTGGCCTTCGTGGAAAACAGTAATATTGTCGGCAATATCTTGGACAAACTGCATGTCATGTTCCACGCAAATGATGGTGCAGTTTTCTTTGAGTTTCAGCAATAAAGCCTCAGTACGCTCGGTTTCTTTACGGCCCATGCCGGCCACAGGTTCATCTAACAGTAATAAACGGGGTTTGGCAGCTAATAAAATGCCGATTTCAAGCCACTGCTTTTGACCATGGGATAAGAGGGCGGGATATTGGTCCTGCAATGTTTCTAGGCCAATTAACTGTAAAATTTCTTGAATCCGGGCTTTTTGATCAGTTGTGAAATGACTGGTCAGCGCCTGCCAAACGGAACGTTCCTTGGCCACGGCTAGACTGACATTTTCCCAAATGGTCAGGGCGTTAAAAATACTGGGTGCCTGGAATTTGCGGGCAATGCCCTGCCGCGAGATGTCATAATCCCGCATTTTTTCAATGTTCAGACTGCGTTGGCCGGCGTAGTAGGTAATTTGGCCACTGGTGATCGGACTTTTACCACAAATAGCATCCAAAATTGTCGTTTTCCCAGCGCCATTGGGGCCGATGAAACAACGAATCTCATTTTCATAGACAGTTGTCGAGACATTCTTAATGGCGTGGAAATTGCCAAAGGTAATACTGACGTCTTTTAAGCTTAAAATTGGTTTGGAATTTTCAGAATTATGAGTCTTCTTTTGAGGTTTTAACAACATGATTTGGTACCTCCTGATTTAAGTTAGGGTTTGTTTGCCGTTGCCGCATCTGCTGTGCAACTTTACGATTGGCGAGATAGTGGGGAAGTGCTTTAAGTCCCATAAAGCCTTGGGGGAAGAGTAGGATGACGATAATAAATAGTGCGCCGATGAAATAAGACCATAGGGATGGGAAGTAATTGCTGATGACGGTCTTAAATTCATTGACCACCAAGGCACCAATGACCGGACCCAAGAGTGTGGCTTTGCCACCGATAGCTACCCAGATCACCATTTCAATAGAGAACATCACACCCACATCACTGGGCGTAATGATGCCGACTTGTAACACATATAAGGCCCCAGCAACCCCGGAAATTGCGGCACTTAAACCATAGATAAAGATTTTATAAGCAGCCGTATTATACCCGGTAAAACGCAAACGATTTTCACTATCACGGATGGCGATGAGCACATTGCCAATCTTATGATGGATCAATTGATAGGCCAAAAAGTATACCAAAGCCAAAATAAGTAGGGTCACATAAAATAGAATCAGCCGACTTTTACCGGTATATAGGCTGGCACCCATGAAATTTGAGAAATTTGTCAGGCCGTTGGAACCGCCGGTAAGGGACTGACTACCCACCAGTAAGACCGAAAAGACGACTGCTAAAGCTTCAGACAAAATTGAAAAATAAACGCCCCTGATCCGATTGATAAAAGTTAAAGCCCCAATCAAGATGGAGATCACCACCGGGACAATGATGACTAAAGCAATGGCAATGATCGGATTCTTGAAAGGAACCCAGATAAAAGGCAGTTGACGAATGCCACTGCCTGGGGAGCGCATGAAGTCAGGCAGATTTGACCCACTGGCGGCGAGTTTTAGATACATGGCCATGCAATAAGCCCCCAGACCAAAATACACGCCTTGGCCTAAACTTAAAATTCCCGTGTAGCCCCAAAGCAGGTCCAGGGATAGGGCAACGAGGGCAAAACACATGAATTTGGTAAATAACCCCACTTGAAACATGGAAAAAATAAATGGAAAAACAAGTAAGAAAATAAACAATAATATGGCACCGTAAACTGGTGATTTACTTTTGGTCATGGCGGCCCTTCCTTTCGATAGTTGGTGATTAATCATCAATTTTTCGTGAACTCAAGCTGAAAACGCCCTTGGGTTTAAATTGCAAAATAATGATGACGAGGATCAGTACTAAGGCTTGGCCAATGGAAGGGTTGGTCAAGTATTCTAACGTTGTATTGCCCACCCCCATGAAAGTGGAACCAAAGATCGTGCCTAACAAGGTGCCCGCACCACCGACCACCACGGTGATAAAAGCATTGATGATATAGTCTTGGCCGATACTAGGGCCAATGGAGCCGATCCAAGTGACCGTACAGCCGGCTAAGCCCGCTAAGCCTGTACCTAATGCAAAGGTCAAAGAATCAATACGTTTGGTATTGATGCCTAGCGCCGCGGCCATTTGTCGATTTTGCATGGTGGCGTTGATGTTTCGACCAAATTTAGTCCTGAATAACAGATAAGCCACGCTGCCTAGGGCCAAAATAGCAATCGCCAAGATTGCCAAGCGGTTGATGGGTAGGTCGATGTTGGCGCCGATGGCCACGTTTCCCTGTAGAAATTTAGGAGAGGTTACGGAGACATCGGGCGCTCCAAAAATATTCCGAGCCAGTTGTTGCAAGATCAAACTCAAGCCCCAGGTGACCAATAGGCTGTCTTCCGGGCGATCATAGAGGTAGCGGATGATAATTTTTTCTAAAATATAGCCTAATAAGGCGGTGATCAGAAACGATAAAACTAAAGCTACCAATACATAAGCACTGAAGCCGCCAGGAAAATACTTTTGGAAAATGAGTTGAACCACATAAGTCGTGTAGGCCCCAATCATAATGAACTCCCCATGAGCCATATTGATGATGCCCATCAGTCCAAAAGTAATGGTTAAACCAACTGCGGCTAACAACAATATCGAACCCACGCTGATACCATTAAATAATTGCATGATGACTGTACTCATAAACGTCCCTCCTATTGGCCTTGATTCAACATGCCCGCCCAGGTATAACCCTTCAAATAAGGATCAGGTTTAACGGGTTGTGGTGATTGCCAGACCGTATTGATGACCCCATTACTTGCAACTTTGCCGATTCGAACGGTCTTATAGAGGTGTTGATTATCGCCATCGATGGTGACTTTACCCTCTGGTGCCGCATAGCTTAAGCCCTTGGCTGCTTGTCGAACCGCAGCGACCTTGGTCGTCCCAGCCTTTTCAACGGCCTTAGCCCACAGGTGGACGGCATTGTAGCCAGCTTCGATAGGGTCATCTGTCACACTATTGGCGCCGTTGGCAGCTCGAAAAGCTTTGATGAAAGCTTCGTTTTGAGGATTGTTTTGGGACTGGTAGTAATTCCAAGAGGTATATTGACCAGCCATATAAGTGTTCCCAATACCTTTGACTTCTTGTTCAGCCACCGATGCGGAAATGGTGGGTGTGGTGTTCGCGGTGATGCCAGCTTCATGGAGTTGTTTGAAAAAGGCATCATTGGAACCGCCATTTAAAGTATTCACAATATAATCAGGATTGGTTTTTTTAATTTGGGTAACGATTGTTGAAAAATCGGTACTGCCCATGGGGACATATTTTTCACCCACCACGGTCATATGTAACTGTTTGGCTTGTTGGTCAATAATAGCATTCGCTGTTCTGGGGAAGACATAGTCCGAACCCACTAAGAACACCTTTTTACCAAAGTGTTGGGTCATGTAATTGACTGCTGGCACGATTTGCTGATTGGGAGCTGCCCCCATGTACATGATGTTAGGGGAAGATTCCATGCCTTCATATTGTACGGGGTACCACAGCAGGCCGTTATTATGTTCGAAAATGGGCAAAACCGCTTTGCGGCTGGCGGAGGTCCAACAGCCAAAAACAGTGGCCACGTGATATTGGTTCAACAACTGGTCGGCCTTCTCAGCAAAAGTGGCGTTATCTGACGCGCCATCTTCAATAACGGGCACGACTTGCTTGCCTAAGACGCCACCTTTGGCGTTGATCTGTTTGATAGCCAACAGCTCCGCTTGTTCCACGGGAATTTCACTATTGGCCATGGTGCCACTTAAGGAATGTAAAATGCCGACTTTGATCACCTTTTCCGAAGCGCCGGTGGCGGTTTTTGTCGGTTGGGTCAGACTAGCCACAGCACTGCTGCAGCCAGATAAGAGACTGATAAAAGCGATTGTGGTGCAAAGCAATAACCAGGACCGATGCCAACGATTCTTCAATTCCTCATCTCCAATTAATCAAACTAATTATTTTATAATCTTTTATGTTATATTTTATAACACAAATTAATTGAATTGACCAGTTTTTTTGAAAATGAAAACTTGAAATTATTTTGAACCTAAAGTGAAAATAATTCAATATTACATGGACAAATCAGGATATATCACGTGAAAATGTCATGTAGTAGCTGTGAAACGAAACCTTTGATTGGAAAATAAAAATAGAGTCATTAAAAAAATAGCTTGCTGATTTTTAAATTAGTGTTATATTATATAACAAATCACGTCATTAATTTTTGATTAGAATAATTGCTAACGGAGGTTGCATATGCCATTAAATCTAACAACTAAAGAAATTGAAAAGCTCAGTATTGTGGTGGCCAGTGATCTGGCCCATCGGCGCAAAGACCGGGGGTTGAAGCTGAATCATCCCGAAGCCATTGCCTATATCACTTATGAAGTCTTAGAGAAAATTCGGGATGGGGCCAGCGTGGCCGAAGTAATGCAATTTGGCGCCACAGTTTTGACCCAAGCAGATGTGATGCCCGGCATTGCGGAGATGATTCCAGTGATTCAAGTGGAAGGGACGTTTAAGGATGGGACCAAACTGGTCACCGTTCATGATCCTATTCGTTAAGGAGATGAATTGATTGAAAATTGGTGCAATTTTACCCCAAGATGGCGAAATTGAATTAAACGCCGGGCGGCAAACTCGAACTCTCAAAGTAACTAATACAGGTGATCGTCCGGTACAAGTGGGTTCCCACTATCATTTTTATGAAGTCAATGAAGCTTTGCAATTTGATCGTGAATTGGCCCGGGGCTTTCATTTAGATGTGCCTGCTGGCATGGCCGTGCGGTTTGAACCCCAGGATGAAAAGACCGTGAACCTAGTGGCCTACGCTGGTAAACGGGCAGTTTATGGGATGAATAATAAAACTAACGGCAAATTGGATTAGGAAGTGAACAAAAATGAGTTTAAAGATTTCCCACGCCAAATACGCCAGCCTTTACGGCCCTACTACGGGGGACCGGGTCCGACTGGCGGATACAGATTTAATTGTGGAGGTAGAAAAGGATTATACCAGTTACGGGGATGAAGCTGTTTTTGGCGGGGGTAAAGTCATCCGCGAAGGCATGGGCATGAATCCCTTATTGACCCGGGACCAAGGCGTGCCGGATCTGGTGTTAACCAACGCCTTAATAATTGATTATACCGGTATCTATAAGGCAGATATTGGCATTCGCGATGGCAAGATTTTTGCTATTGGTAAAGCGGGTAATGATTTGGTGATGGCTGGGGTCACTTTCCCCATCGGGATTTCAACAGAAGTGATCTCAGCTGAGGGCAAAATTGTCACCGCTGGGGGGATCGACAGCCACATTCATTTCATCAGTCCGACCCAAGTTACTGCTGCGGCGGAAAGTGGGATTACCACGATGTTGGGCGGCGGCACAGGGCCTGCCGAAGGGACCAATGCCACTACTGATACCCCCGGGGCTTGGAACATTGCCAAAATGTTGCAAGCAGCAGAAGGTTTGCCCATGAATATTGGCTACTTGGGCAAAGGCCAAGGGGCTAATTTAGACACCATGGCCGAGCAAATAAAAGCCGGTGCCATTGGCCTGAAAGTTCATGAAGATTGGGGCGCCACGGCCGCAGCCATCGATAATGCGTTAAAAGTGGCAGATAAATATGATGTGCAAGTAGCTTTACATACTGACACTTTAAATGAAGGCGGCTTTGTGGAAAATACCATTGCTGCCATCAATGGCCGCGTGATCCATACCTACCATACAGAAGGCGCGGGTGGCGGCCATGCCCCGGATATCATCAAAGTCGCCGGGGAAATGAATATTTTACCTTCCTCCACCAGTCCCACCATGCCTTATACCAGTGATACCATCGATGAGCATTTAGACATGCTCATGGCCACCCATCACTTAAATCCTGATGTTCCTGAAGATGTGGCCTTTGCGGATTCCCGGATTCGTGAAGAGACCATCGCTGCTGAAGATGTCCTGCAAGATATGGGCGTCATCAGTATGATGAGTTCGGACTCTCAAGCCATGGGCCGGGTTGGGGAAGTCATTTTGAGGACTTGGCAGACTGCCAGTAAATTAAGACACCAATTGGGGCCCTTGACTGAAGATGCGCCCAACCATAATGATAATTTCCGCGTTAAGCGTTACATTTCTAAATATACGATCAATCCAGCAATTACCCATGGTATCAGTGCCTACGTGGGGTCGGTGGAAGTTGGTAAAATTGCCGATTTAGTTTTGTGGGACCCCCAATTCTTTGGGGTCAAGCCGGATAAAGTGATTAAGGGTGGTTTGATCAATTTAAGTTTGATGGGGGATGCCAATGCATCCATTCCATTGCCCGAACCAGTGCGCTATCGGAAAATGTTTGGTAGTTATGGCGTGGCGTTAACGCAAACTAGTTATTCCTTTGTATCTCAAGCGAGTTTAGATGCAGGTATCAAAACTAAATATGGTTTGCAAAAGACCCTATTGCCAGTGAAGAATATTCGTAAGTTGACTAAAAAAGATATGAAATTTAACGACTTGACCCCAAAAATAACGGTGGATCCCCAGACTTATGAAGTAACCGTCGACGGGCAAATCGTAACCTGCCCACCGGCAGCCGAATTACCCTTAGCCCAGCGCTATTTCTTATTTTAGGAGGCAATTTTTTATGTTAGTTGAAAAAATCATTGAACATGTGGATTTGGATCAGATTCCAGCGGGGTTACAAGTTGACAAGGTCTTTGTGGCCAATGAAGACCTTGCCAAACGCTTGCATCATTTAACCAGCGAAGGCGCCCAAGCTGTCGCTGTGCATTTACCGGACGGGCAACATCTCCACGTGGGGGATGTGTTGTATCAAGAAGCTGATAAGGCCATTGTGGTGGATGTTTTACCAGAAGATGTATTGATCATCAAACCCGGTTCAATTCAAGCCATGGGTAAAATTGCCCATGCGTTAGGGAATCGCCATTTACCCGCGCAATTCAGCGGCGATAATATGATCGTGCAGTATGACTATTTAGTGGAAAAATTGTTGCAAGACCAACAAATCAACTTTGAACATAAGGCCCTTAAACTGCCCCAGCCATTTTTACATGTGGGGCATCATCATGACGCCTAGGGCGGATTTGATGTTGCATCAACTGGTGGATACTCAGTTTCCCACGGGGGCGTTTAGCCAGTCCTTTGGCTTTGAATACTTAACTTTTAGTGGGGATGTAACTGATCCGACAAGCTTTCAAAACTGGTTGGCCGATTATTTGACTGAACAGTTAACTTATAGCGAGGGTTTGGTGATTCGTGAGGTCCATCAAGCGCCAGTGACGGCTTTGTCCCAGGTCATTTCGACTTGGTCGCAAGCCCTGTATGCCCAAATGCTGCCTAAAGAAATGCGTTATGGCAATATTCAAATGGGCAAGCAATTTAGCAAGTTGATCAATCAATTACTGGCGGATCCACAATTGCGACAGTACCAAGATTTGGTCCAGCGAAAAGTTATTTTACCCCATTCGGCGATTGTTTTTTGTTTAGCCTGCCGGGCGTTACAGTTAACCTGTGCGGAGACTTTGACCAATTATTATTACATGACACTCTATAACCTGACCCAAAATGCCGTCCGGGGCATCCCCATTGGCCAAACCAAAGGCCAGCAGTTGATCGTCGCCTTACATCCAGTGATTACGCAAGCAGTAGCCCAAACCTTAGAATTATCCATAGATGAGTTTGGACGCACCGCACCTGGTTTAGAAATTGCTCAGATGAAGCATCAATTCTTATATTCTCGAAGTTTTATGTCTTGAAAGGAAGCCTGTGAAATGACAGATACCATCAAAATTGGCATCGGTGGTCCAGTTGGGTCTGGAAAAACTTTATTATTACAGCGATTAGCAGAAAAACTAGCAGATAAAGTAAGCATGGCCGTGGTGACCAATGATATTTATACTAAAGAAGATGAACGCTATTTAAAGAGCACAGGGGTTTTGCCAGAGGATCGCATTATTGGCATTGAAACTGGGGGCTGTCCCCACACGGCGATTCGGGAAGATATTTCCATGAATGCGGCAGCCATCGATGATTTCAAAGAAAAATTTCCTGATTTACAATTGGTTTTTGTGGAAAGTGGCGGGGATAATCTGGCAGCCACCTTCAGTCCAGAATTGGTGGACTTATCCATTTATATTATTGATGTGGCCCAGGGTGAAAAAATCCCCCGTAAAGGTGGTCAGGGGATGATCAAAAGTGACTTCTTTATCATTAATAAAACGGACCTAGCACCATACGTGGGGGCGAATCTAGATGTGATGTTGGCTGATACCAAGAAATTTCGGGGCACGGTTAAACCCACGGCCTTTACGAACTTGAAGACCGATGAAGGCTTGGATACGGTCATTGATTGGTTAAAGACAAGCGCATTTTTGGAAGTGTAGCTATGGACCAGACGCCCCGTAAATTAACCGGTACCTTAAGTCTAGATGTGATTGCCCGCCGGCAACAGTCGATTCCCCATGATGCTTATTTTCAAGGTGCTTTTAAATTAATGCGCCCCCAACACCTGGATGATACTGGCCAGTTAATGTATTGCTTGCTCAATCCTGGTGGCGGTTATTTAGATGGGGACCGCTATCAAATGGTCATTCGTGTCCACGATACGGCAGATTTATACTTAACTGCCCAGTCTGCCACCAAGATTTATAAAACGCCCAAAGACCAAGTTCGCCAAGACTGTCAAATTGAGGTGGGAGACCGGGGAATCCTGGAATTTACTGCCGATCCCATCATTCCTTTTCAAGATGCCCGATATACCCAAGACCAAGTCATTCACTTGAAAGCAACTAGTGCGCTGTTTTTATCCGAGGTCTTGACCCCAGGTTGGTCCCAGGATAAGCAAGGTTTTCAGTATGACTATTTAAATTTAAGAACCCGAATTTATCTTGAGGATAAATTACAGGTTTGGGATGCCTTGGTTTTAGAACCTAAAGTAAAATCAATCCACACGGTTGGTTTATTTGCAGACTATACCCATTATGGGAGTATTTACATCGTGCATCCTTTAATTGACCCTGAATTTGAGGCTAAATTTGAAGCGATCATCACCGATAATCATCCTGAGGTTTACGCGGGTATTTCTCAGCTTAATTTTCCAGGGTTAGCCATTCGAATCCTGGGGAATGGCACTGAGGTTGTACAAGCGACGATTGATAGCTGTCAAAAGCTGTTTCGTCAAGCGCTGTTAGGCCGGGAGAATGCGTTGTTTAAAAAATATTGAAAAAGTATAAGTTATACCTTAATCATTTTAAAGATACTTTAAGTGAGTTCCTGATATCTTTGAAGTGATTTTTTTCATGAAAATATCGGAAGGAAACATGGGATTTCAATCCCGTGAGAAATTCCGACTGAGATTTGATAACTCAAATGATTTATAAATATGTGCTTATTTTGAGCCCATTTCTTTCTTTGTGGTTATTATATAAGTTATAATAACTATAAGAGAAAGAGGTGGTCGAAATGCTGTTAAGTCTAACGGTCAAGGCTAAACTCAAACTGGATAGCGCTACTGATGCCGCTAAATTTCAGGAGACCAGTGAACGCTATCGCTCAGCCTGCAATCATGTTTCTGAGTACATTTTTAACAATGGTTTTGAATTGAGTGTTCTCAAAATTCACAAAAAGCTTTATCGAGACTTGCGGCAACGCTTTGGGCTGAAATCCCAATTGGCTATTTCCGCGATCAAAACGACCGTTGCCCGTTATAAAACGGTTCAGACGCAGCTGCGACGCAAACCCATGGCCTATCCTACCGGCAAGAAAGATAAAAAAGGTAAAGAAATTTATCTGATAGTCCCCAGAGACCTACACTGGCTTTGGAGACCGGTCTATTTCCAGCGCCCGCAAGCTGACTTAGTCCGTAATCGAGATTGGTCTATCGTCGCAAACGGTGAAAAGCTGTCCATCAATACCCTTCAAGGCCGGGTGAAGGCTCGCTTTGTGTTAAAAAGTGGTTTTGAACAGTACCTGGATGGCACCTGGGAGTTTGGCAGCGCGGAACTAATCAAGTCAGGTACCAATTGGTTTTTGCACATTGCGGTCAGTAAGGAATTCCCTGAATTGACCCGTACTGATATGCAACACGTTGTGGGACTTGACCGGGGGATCCGGCAATTAGTCACCACCTATGATGATCAGGGAAAAACAACGTTTTTTAATGGTCAAGCTATCAATCATAAACGACGCCACTATAAAGCACTGCGGGCTAGCCTGCAAAGACACAATACTAGAAATTCCAAACGGCGTATCCGTCAAATGAGCAATAAAGAGAACCGCTGGATGACTGATATCAACCATCAGCTGTCTAAGACACTTGTTGCGAAGTACGGACCAAATACCTTGTTTGTTTTAGAAGATCTGGTCAATGTTCGTTTTGCCACAGAAAAGACCACCAAGGACACGCGTTATGAGAAAGTATCTTGGGCATTTTACCAGCTGGAACAGATGTTGACTTACAAGGCTATTCAAGCAGGCGCTGCAGTTATCACGGTTAGTGCGGCTTATACCAGTCAGCGCTGTCCTGCTTGCGGTGAGATCAAAAAGACGAATCGCGACCACCAACTGCACGCCTACCAATGTTCAAACTGCGGTTACCAGTCCAATGATGATCGCGTCGGTGCCATGAACATTCAATACTTGGGTACTCAATATATCGCTGGCGTAAAAAAGCCCAAATTCAATAAGAAAAAAAGTGCGAACGGGTAAACCTGTTCAATTGCCGGTGAAGTCGATCATCGGGCTGTTGGGACCCTTAGATAAGTAAGGCCCAGCAGTAAGTAACGCCAACACAGCGCGTGCTTATCACACGCAAACTACGTGGGAGACCGGAAGGCCGTTAGACCACATAGCGTTAGGCGTAAGTCTAAAGGCATCTGATACAGATGCCCTCACCACTTGGTGGTGAAAGACAAGCTCGGTACTTTAGTGCCGAGAATCATTGACGGCCTGAAATCGTTGACAGTTTATGAAGCGATAAGGTAAACTAATAATATCGATTGTCCAGTTTTATGTACGGCACTGTGTAGCTTACAACATAGCAGATAAAGTGCATGGGATTGGACGAGATATATTGGGAGGAATGAACGTGAAATTGAAAAAGCTTTTGTTGAGTGTCTTAGGTTTGGCTATTGCTGTGGGAGGGTTAGCTTTAACGAGTGGAACCGCACAGGCAGCAAGCGAATGGGAACCAAGCCAGGGCTATCACTGGTATCCAACGACAGTTACGATTCCAGATGCCTATCCCCATCAGGCACTTACATACACTAAACCAGGTCTGTTTTTCCACGGCCCTGGTGCAGAAAAGTATGAAACAGGGTGGTACTTGCCAACTGGTTCACAGTGGAAGATCCAGGGCTATTACATCACTGAAGGGAGCGTCGCCTATGATTTAGGCGGTGACGAGTGGGTCTATGGTTCCTATGCAAATATTCCGGTTCATTCAGCTGCAGATGCTATTCTATCGGTATTAGCCCATAATAGTGCTTACTTAAGCAACAATATTGCCGGGAGCATGGATTATCAACATGTCTACGGCGGGCAATGGGATCCCTTTATTAGTGGTTATTGGGGTGGCCCGTATGTAGGTATTAGCTCTAAAATTGGTAAATTTGTGGTTTATCAAGATGGCAGTGTCCACAACGTGAACTTCTTGTACTAAAAGCAGCTCAAAAAATCCCCAATAAACTTGTGTCAATAAAGCTTGAAGGTAAAGGCCTTTGAGCTTTATTTGTTTTCTGTCGACTCACAATTCGTTAATGTGCCTGGGCTGTAGTTATGCTAAAATTAGACTTATATTTAATATTTTTTATCAACGTCTAGGGAGGCGGATAGTTATTCAAAAGTTTAGACTGGGAATTTTAGGCATTGCGTTACTAAGCCTAACCGCTTGTGGCAGTCATCAGGCGGCCACCTCTAAGTCAACGGCATCATCAACTAGCAGTTCACAAGCCAGCACTACAAAAACTTCAAAAAGCAGTGTCAAAAAAGCCGGGGCTGACGTCCAACAAGTGGTGGCCAGTACCAAAGGCCAAACAACGGCCCAAGAAGACAGTGCCATCACCGCTCATACTTTTTGGTCACCATCGTTAAAGCGGGATTGGCATTACGCCGTTTATACTCCAGAGCAATATGATCCCACCAAGCGCTATCCGGTGATTTTTTTACTCCATGGGATGGATGGGGATTATACAAATTTTTACAAGCTAGTGGATTCTAAAACGCTGCTGGATACGGCCACGGCCCAATATCAGCAGCCGGCCATCGTGGTGTTTGCGGATAGTGATAACAGTTTTTATGTGGATGGCCCCCAAGAAGCTATGGCCACGGCTATCAGCCAGGATTTATACCAGGAAATTGATCAGCAATATGCCATCTCGGATAATGTGAGTGCCCACGCCATTGGGGGGATTTCCATGGGCGGTTACGGTGCGGTGAATTTAACGTTCCAAAATCCCCAGCAATTTCACTATGCCTTTGGGATTTCCCCAGCGGTTTGGTACCAGGTACCAGCCAGTGTGAAATCCCGGGTCAGTGCTTTTAATGATGCTTCCGGGGCCTGGTCGGATGCCAATTGGGTCGCTCAATTTCCTACGGGTAAAATCAATGCGGCGGTTCAAAAGGCTCAACCGCAAGTTTATCTGGAATCCGCCCAGGGGGATACCACAGTGCCCGTGGGGGATGTGCAGCGTTTTGCCCAGGAACTACAAAGTCAACAAATCAAGACCCAGTTACATATCGATCCAGCCGGGGGCCACGATGTCCCCTATTGGCAACAGGCCCTGCCGAAAGCCTACGACTGGATCTTGCAAAGTTTTAAAAATGAGGGAGTTTAGGAAATATGACATTTTGTCCAAATTGTGGGGCGACGGTGACGGCCGCCGATGAATTTTGTCCCAATTGCGGGTTTGATCTAAAAACGGCCCGGGCCCAACAAGCCGCCCAAGCCAAGGGCCCACAACCCCAGCAGCCAAATCCAACTAACCGACCCAACCCAGCGCCGACCCAGCCTAATCAAAGCACAGGCAGTCAAGGCAACGTCCCACCGCGACAACCGGGCACCAATGGTAGTAGCCCAGTTAATCCTGGCTCCAGCAGTAAAGTTGGCTGTTGGGTAGCGCTAGGGGTCGTGATCTTGGTGGTGATTCTTGGGGCTGGTTATTTAATGGGCCGGCAAACTTACGCCAAAGATAAGCAAGTGGATGCCTTGATCGAAAAGCTCAACAGCAACAATCCAAAAACCGTTGCCAGTGTGCTCAGCAGTGATGCCACCAATCTACAGATTAACGAGCAAACGGTCAAGCCCCTGCAAAACTACTTGCAATCCGACAAGCAATACATCAATCAGTTAAAATCTGATTTGAATGCTAAGGACCAATCCGCCGATGGGAATTTTAAACTCACCAGCGATCGTAAGGCATTTTTAGTTTTTCCAGAGTACAAGTTAGCGGTGAAGGCACTTTATCCCACTATTAAGACCAATCGGGATGCAGAGGTCACGCTAAATTCTGAAGTGGTGAAGGCCACCAACGGTAATAATTATAAAATCGGTCCCCTGATTTTAGGGACCTATGAAATCAATGCCAAGGCCAATGTGGACAATAAACCCGTGACCACCACCAAGAAGTTGTTTCCTCTGAAAAATAGCAATGATATTACGGTGACGTTAAAAGCCCCTAAATCTGAAACTAAGTCTGCTGATAAGCAGAAGGATACCAAGTCAAGCACCACCGTAGCAGCCGATACGGACACAGACAGCGCCCAAAGTACGCCCCGGGTCAATCGGTCCACCAATAGTGATAGTTCCTATAACCGGACAGTTCAGCGTTATAAGGATTTGATTTCTGAATACGACAACGTGGGTGCCTATGGTCACAGCTTTGAAGTGTCCACCCCGGCGGCCAATATGAAAGAAATTGATGTGTACGATAAAGATACCAATGATTTGGAAGACAAGTACCGCTATGATGAAATTCATGATCTGATCAGTAAATACAATGAAGATACCGGGAAATGGGATCTTCTAAATTAACCAAAAGCGTCGTTTTACTCAGAATGAATTGAGTGAAACGGCTTTTTTTGACGGTTTTTTAAAACTAGGTGGACTAGCGGAACAAAGTATCTAAAAAACAGCTATTTTTTCAATAGTTTGGGGAGAAAGTGGGTTAACTTTTAATAAATCCAGCAATATTTTGAAAGTTCAGGACTTAATCTGCCTAAGTTTTAAAATATAGGCCATTTTTTGCAAAGTTATCGCCAAAGTACTGAAAAGCTTTAACATAGTTCTGAATAAATCAAAAAACAGCTATTCTACTGTGACGGGTAGGATAGCTGCTTGAATATTTAGATAATGATTTAAAGCAAGCCGCCGCCATCAACAGCGTAAGCTTGCCCGGTGATATAGTCGGCTTCTGGACTAGCTAAGAAGGCGACTAATTTCACAACATCAGAAGGTTCAACGGTGCGGCCTAAAGGAATGGTGTCCACAAAGTCTTGGCGATTTTGGCCTAAAGGTTTGCCATTGATTTTAGACATTTTAGCGTCAATTTCATCCCACATGCCGGTGGTGCCCACAACCCCTGGGGCATAGGCATTAACGGTGATGTGATCTGGGGCTAATTCCTTAGCAGCAGCTTGGGTGAAACTGATAACCGCAGCTTTAGTGGCGGAATAAGTACCCCAAACTGGGAAGGCTTTGATGCCGGCAATGGAAGAGGCGCTGATGATTTTACCAGCAATCCCTAATTCCTTAAATTTCTTGCCAGCAGCTTGAATGCCATAGACGACGCCAAAGACGTTGATCTTAAAGCTTAATTCCAAATCTTTGGGATCAATATCCAAAATGCCGTCAACTTTGGCGACCCCGGCGTTATTGACCATCAGATCAAAACTGCCCAGTTCCTTAGCAGCGGTATCCACAGCTGCGAAGACTTGGTCCCGGTCGGTCACGTCCAAGGGAATAAATAACCCTTTTTGCCCGGCAGCACTTACGGTATCTAAGACCCCTTGGGCTTTTTGTTGTTGGCCTGGAAGGTCCGCAATGGCCACATCGTAACCATCCTTGGCTAAACGTTCTGCGATACCAGCACCGATACCTTGGGCGCCACCTGTGATTAAAGCAACTTTTGACATGTAAAAAAACCTCCTTTTGAATACTAATATTCTAGTCCAAAAATAACATTTTGAAAACAGTTTCAACTCGAATTGCTCAAGTTTTTTCAAAAAATATTTGGGATACGAAAAAGCGTTTAGGCCAATAGCGGTCTAAACGCGGTTTGTTGCGAAAATTTCACATTAAAGTTAATTAAATTAAGCATATTCATGATTCAAAATCGTGGCTAGTTTATCAACTTCAGCCAGGGTATTTTCCGGACCAAAGGACAAACGAATATAACGTTCAATCGTGGCTTGGTCGTATCCTAAGGCAGTTAAGGTTTTATCCGGCCGGGGATCTTTAATGCTGCAGGCGCTGACTGTGGAAAAACAGATACCCTGTTGCCCTAGCCGAGTGACGACGTCTTGGCCTTGATTCTTCGGCAGGATCACGCCACAAATACCGGGGTAACCACCTGTGGGAATCACCGGCGCAAAACTTGGGGCCAACTCTTTGAGAAACGCAGCTTTCAATTGGGTCACGAGGGCTAAGCGCTGAGAAATAAGGGGCAGGCTGTCCGTCAATGCGGTGGTCATGCTGACGATACCCGGGACATCTAAGGTGCCGGGCAAGAAGCCATTTTGTTGGAAAACATGCCGGTAAGGTGGGTCGGTCAACACCTGGGGGGAGAGGTAGAGCAGCCCGCTACTCTTGGGGCCGTTGAATTTGTGGGCACTGGCGCTAAAACCCGCTAAGCCAGTGGGGTCAAAGTCGATTTTACCCATGGCTTGCACGGCATCCACGAATAAGGGCACTTTTGCCGTTTGGGCCGCCTGCTTCAGTTCAGGCAAGTTTTGCTGGATACCAGTGATAGAATTCACCGCTTGGATGACAATTAAAGCGGTATTGGCGGTGATCTGGTGGGTTAGTTCAGCGGCGGTGATTTGCCCAGTGGCGGTCACCGGCAAGGTTTGGATATCAAAACCAAATTCTCGGTGCAGTAAATCCAGGGCTTGATAAACGGAGCTATGTTCTAAAGGACTGACTAAAATTTGGGTCTTGCCACTGCCGGTGGCTAAACTGCGAATGCCCAATTGATTGGCTTCCGTACCACCACTGGTGAAAATGATACCTTCCACGGGAATCTTGAACAAATTAGCAATGGTGGTTTGGGCTTCTTGGACCAATTGGCCGGCAGCATTACCGGCTTCATGCAAGCTTTCGCTATTGGCATAAAAATTTTGGGCCACGGTGGTATAAGTGTCTAGGGCTTTGGCACTCATGGGCGTGGTGGCGGCATTATCAAAATAAATCATTTGGTTCACCTCATTAACTCAATTCAAGCATTCGGTCTAAGGCCTTTTTAGCCCAGAATGCGGTGTCGGCATCAACTTTGATTTCATGACCGGAATTCCCAGCGGCCAATTGATCCATGGTCCAGGCCAAGTGGGGCAGGTCAATACGGTTCATTAGAATACAGGCACAGGAGTGGGGGTTCAAGAACATGATTTTTTTATCGGAATAGGTGTGGATCAAGCGGCCCACTAAGTTGTTATCGGTCCCCACGGCAATGCGGGCACCGGCAGGAGCGGCTTTGATGTAGTTAATGATGGCGGCGGTGGAACCCACTTCATCGGCGGCAGCCACCACGTCTTGGTGACACTCGGGGTGAACAATGATTTTCACGTCCGGATAGGTTTGGCGCAGATGGTCGATTTGGATGGTGTTGAATTGTTGATGGACGGAACAATAGCCGTTCCACAAAATCACCCGTAAGTTGTCGGGATCTGTGGCTTCTAAATGGTTTTGTTGGGCTAACCACATACCTATCTCTGTTTTGGGGATGCCCAAGGATAAAGCAGTGTTGCGGCCTAAGTATTGATCGGGTAAAAATAACAGATGTTTAGCTTGTTTTAAAGCCCAGCTGACGATGGCCCCAGCGTTACTGGAGGTGACCACCACCCCGCCATGGCGGCCGACGAAGGCTTTAATGGCGGCTGAGGAGTTCACATAGGTGACGGGTAAAATCGTATCCCCATAGCGGGCAGTCAAAGCCTGCCAAGCTTGGGTCAGTTGAAAAGGATTAGCCATATCCGCCATGGAACAGCCGGCCATGGGGTCTGGTAAGACCACATGTTGTTGGGCCGTGGTTAAGATATCCGCGGTTTCGGCCATGAAATGGACGCCACAGAATACAATATGCTTAGCGGCGTGATTACTGGCGGCAATTTGGGCTAATTTTAAAGAATCACCCCGGGCATCGGCAAATTGGACCACTTCGTCTTTTTGATAGTGGTGGGCCACGAGGAATAAATCATCCCCAAAGTCGGCTTTGATAGCAGCGATACGTCGGATTTGGTCGGCGGGGTCTTCTTGGTAGTAGTCATTAAAGGCGATTTTACTTTGTAAGTCAGTTAGTATCATGCTTTCACAGCACCTTTCAGAATGAAACTGATGTCTAGGGGCAGGGCAGCGTTGGTCAAGTAACCCAAGGAGATAAAGTTAACGCCACAGCCGCGGTAGGTGGCTAAATTGGCCAAATGGATGCCACCGGAAGCTTCGGTATAGATGGTCTCAGGGACCAGTTGTTGCCACTGGGCGACGGTGTCCGGCGTTTGGTTGTCAAACATAATGACATCGGCTTTGGCCGCCACTGCTTCTTGAACTTGGGCTTTGGTTTCCACTTCCACTTCGATGCGCAACATGGGGCCGGCCTGTTGTTTCACGGCGGCCACGGCGGCGGTGATACTGCCAGCGGCAGCAATGTGGTTGTCCTTTAACATGACGCCATGGTCGAGGCCCAGGCGGTGGTTGGCCCCGCCTCCTACGGTGACAGCGTATTTATCGAAAATCCGTAAACCGGGCATGGTTTTGCGAGTATCTACGATTTTAATGGTGGGATCGTTTAAAGTGGCGACGGCTTGAGCAGTGGCCGTGGCGATGCCACTTTGCCGCTGCATCAAGTTTAATATGACCCGCTCCCCGGATAGTAAGGTGGCAGTATCCCCTTGGACCCGGCCAATGTGATCCCCCGGGACCACGGCTTGGCCTTCGGGGATCAAGGCTTCATAGTGGGCAGTGCCCAATAAGTCATAGACCTGTTGGGGCAGGGTCTGGCCACAAATGATGCCGGCTTCTTTGGCAATGAAATCCCCCTGGATAGTTTGTTGGGGAAGTAAGGCAGTACTTAAATCGCCGAAGCCTAGATCTTCATTTAAAAAGCCAGTGAGGGCCTGCTTAACTTGCAGTGGATTCATGGGCCACCTCCTTAATATAATGGGCCCCAATGCTCTTAGGCTCCTTTAAGGCAGCAGTATCGATCAATTCGGCACATAAGCATAAGTTGGCGATGGTGAAGTCTTTGGGACTGAGTTGCGTCGGGATCAGGTCTCGATAATTGAATTGGGCTAACCAAGTGTGGAAATCATGGAGTTGGGCCTTGGTGCGTTCCACACCTAAATTCTGCCAAGCTGCTTGGCGCAAGTCGGCCAAACTTGGTAGCTTAGGTGGCACGACGGTCGTTGGATCTTGAGGTAAAGTCGGGGTGACGGCTGGTTCTAAGGCGGCAATCACTTTGGTGGCTTCTTCGGCACTGACTAGGCAATCCAAAAGGGAATTGCTGGCCAGGCGATTGGCACCGTGGACCCCGTTACAAGCGACTTCGCCGATGGCAAACAGCCGCTTGATGGAAGTTTGGGCGGCCAAATCCGCTTGGACCCCACCCATCATGAAGTGGGCACCGGGTTGAATCGGAATTCGATTGGTAGTTCTGAACGGGACGTGATGCCGGTCTAAGTTCGCGGTGATTCCAGGGAAGCGTTTAGGAAAATCAGGAATGGCGGAAATATCTAGGAAAGTTTGATGACCAGCTGCCCGCCACCAAGTCAAATGGCGAGCCACCACATCTCTAGGCGCCAAGTCTTTTTTAGGGACAGCGGCCATGATTGGGGTATTGTTTTCATCCACCAAAATGGCCCCGGCACCCCGGACTGCTTCAGAAATCAAACCAAAGCATTTGCCATTTAATGATAATAAAGTGGGATGGAATTGCATAAAGGCCATGTCGGCCATCTTGGCCCCAGCCCGGGCGGCAATGGCGATGCCATCCCCGGTGATGGTGGCGTCATTGGTGGTCAGGGGGAACAGATTCCCCAAGCCCCCAGTGGCCAAAACCACAGCGTCGGCGGTCAACGTTTTGAAAGTCCCGGTGGGATCGTGTCTGACCCGCACACCGTAACAGGTCCCATTTTTAACTAATAATTCAACGGCCGTGGTGTTTTCCTGCCAATGGACGTGTTCAATCTGGCTTTGCACAAAGGTGGTCAAGGCTAAACCCGTCCGGTCCCCCTTGGCGTGGAGGATACGATGGTGACTGTGGGCCCCTTCTAAACCGAAATCTAAGGCACCATTGGCTTGGTGGTCAAAGGGCATCCCTTGTTTGATCAAGGTTTGAATCAGTTTTGGCCCTTCATGGACCAGTTGATCCACGGCCGCCACTTTATTGCGATGCTGCCCAGCGGCTAAAGTATCAGCTTCATGGGAGGCGGGGTTATCCCCAGGATCTAAGGAAGCGGCGATGCCCCCTTGGGCCAGCATGGAGTTGCTATCTTGGGCACTTGCTTTGGTGATAATGGTGATGTCATAGTTTTGGGGTAACTGGGTGGCTAGATAACTGCCGGCCAAGCCCGCACCGATAATAATTACTTTTTTCATTGGACATGTTCCTTTTCATGATATTTTTGGACTAATTCAGTTTGTAAATCGGCCAGGGCTTTGGTGAGGTAAACCCGATATTCGTCGGGGTTCACTAATCGCTTGGTGGCAGCTGGTAATTCGGCGAGCTTTTCTTGGGCTTGCTGTTGGATTTCCGGTAAGCTGGGGGCCACATAATCGGGGTGATCCTGGGTCAAGACCGGCTGTTGCAAGGGCACCGCTACGAAATCCTTAAGGACCGTTTGCCGCTTGGTGGCTAAGGGACTAGCTGGGACGACAGTGATATCAGCCGTTAAGACCTCATCCCGTAACGCGATCACGTCGCCAAAGGCCTGGTCACTGCCGGGCCGATACAAGCGGTACACTTGTTTAATACTAGGTAACGTCAGTTTTTCCGTACTATCGCTGATTTTAATTTTCGGGATCCATTGACCTTGGCTCTGGACGGCCGTTAACTTGTAAACCCCGCTGAGGACTGGGGCAGAAGCGCTGGTAATGAGGTTTTCCCCAATGCCGAAGTTATCAATGGGCGCGCCTTCCTTTAACAGGGCCTGGATGACCGTTTCGTCTAGGGAATTAGAAGCGGTTATCTTAACCTCTGGCAAACCGGCAGCGTCCAGTTGCTGCCGGGCAGCCTTGGCCAATTGGGCAATATCCCCAGAATCAATGCGAATACCCACGGGTTTATGCCCCGCAGCTTGCAATTCCTTGAAGACCTTAATGGCATTGGGCACACCGGAACTTAAGACATCATAGGTGTCTACTAACAGGGCGGCGTTGTCCGGATAAATCTCACCCCATTTTTCAAAGGCGGTTAGTTCATCGGGAAAGGCTTCGATCCAGCTGTGGGCCATGGTGCCCGCGGCGGGGATGCCGAATAGTTCAGCCGCTTGGACGTTGGAGGTGCTGGTGCAACCGCCAATAATGGCCGCCCGGGCCCCATAAGTGGCACTGCTGGGACCTTGGGCACGACGGGCACCAAATTCCATCACGGGCCGACCCTCAGCCGCATAGGTGATCCGCCGGGCTTTGGTGGCAATGAGGGATTGGTGATTCAAAATGTTTAACAGGAGGGTTTCAAATAATTGAGTTTGTAATAACGGTCCTTTGATGGTCAAGAGGGGCTCTCTAGGAAAGACGGGCGTGCCTTCCGGGATGGCCCACACTTCACAGTCAAATTTGAAATGCTGCAAGTAGTCTAAAAAGCCTTCCGAATAAAGTTTTAAATCCCGCAAGTAGTCAATATCGGTCTGGTCAAAATGAAAATTTTCTAAGGCGTCAACGGCCTGTTGCAGCCCGGCAAAGATCACAAAGCTACCTTGATCCGGGACTTTTCTGAAGAAAACATCAAAGCTGCCAACCTCATCGTTAGCCGCTTCATAGTAGCCGTTGGCCATGGAGAATTCATATAAATCCGTTAACATGGATAAATTGGACATGATTTCAAAGCCTCCTAGCTTCTAATATAAGTAATTAGTACTTTAATAAGGAAATTAAAAGAGTACAAAATACTTTTATTTAATTAGTATAGAGAATACACGTCATGAAAATGAAATGCAAGTTTTATTCCTCGATTTGTGCTAATTTGTACAATTTTGCCGGGCGGCCGATTTGCCGCCGGGTGGTGGTGCCCACTTCCTTAAATAAATGTTGGTGGGTCTTTTTAAAGTTAGAGTTGTCAATGGCTTTCACGGGGATGCCAAAGAAAGCCGCATAAACGGTCCGGGCCTCTTTTAAAGTGAAATCATGACCTAACACCAATAAAATATTAGGCTGATAGTTCAATTTGTTTTTAATCCGCTGGCAGGCCACTTTTAAAATCCAATCGTGATCAAAGGCTAAATAATCCCGGCCCCGAGCTATCTCGAAATGCTTATAGTAGCTATGCTGAGAGTGACTGGTGGCGGTCAAAAAATGTAATTGGCGATAAGTCAGGGAAAATTGGCCCGCTTCCGTGGCTGAAAAAGTAAACCAATGGGCGTCTAAGGCCCCATAACCCGCTTTTAAAGGGGGCATTTCGGGTAAAAAGGTCATGTAAGCCAAGGACAAAGCCCGCTCTCCCGGCGCCCGGTCATTATGGGTAAAAGTCGCCAATTGTTCCGTGTGGTAATTCGATAAAGTCAGGCCAATTTTTTCCTTCACCAAGCGCAAAGCCGCTTCATCAGCACTTTCCTGGGCCCGCATGAAGGTCTCTGGCAAGGCCCAATAGTCTGCATAGGGATTACTGGCCCGTTTGACCAAAAGGACCTGGAGCTGATTGGTTTCACGATCAAAACTCCAGATAATATTGGTGATCGTAATATAAGGTTGTTCAAGAATAGCAGGATTATCCATATAATCAGGCTCCGTTTTCTGTGGGATTAAAAGTAATTATAACTTAAATTCAAGGATTGTTAAATATTCTGACAAAGATTCGTGGTCTTGGCAGCATAAAGGTTATAATAAATCTATAATATATTTAAAATTAAGCTAATTGGAGGAGATAGCATGAAGAAACACGTTATAAGCATGTTCATCGCCAGTGCGGTCGTTGCCACCGGATTAGGTATGATTGCCAGTAATCCAAGCTCAGTGAAGGCGGATACGGTGACTGAAGCGATTATCCATGGTGGGGATCAACCCTTAATGCGAGGATATTCATGGCTAGAACACCTTAGAAATTTACCAGATGGTTCTCGCTGGCGGGTCTTCAGGGCCATCATTGGGCCAGATGGGACTGAATGGTTTGATCTGGGTGATGATCAACTAGTGCAAGCTTCTGGGGCCTGGTTAAACGACTATTACAGTATTCCGGTGGTTAATATGGTCGAATTTCAAAATGATCCGCGAAAAATTGCCGTAATTATGTCCGATGAACCGGCAACTTTATGGACTGGCTATGGCCAAAGCCGCGTGGCATCTGGTCGCACCATGCCAGTGGGGTCAGCCTGGCTTGTCACCACAACGAAAACAGCAATGGGGAAACTTTGGTATCAAATTGGTCCCAATGAATATTTGCTGTCTGATGATGTTCTTAGAAATTTTAAATTATAACTTTCAAAAAATTTAATGGCATAATAGGCAAAAAAGTTCGCTTAACATCAGTAATCACGATGCTAAGCGAATTTTTTTAGTTCTTTGCCAATGAGTGTTGGTAGACAAATATCTACTGGCACTCTTTTTAGACCATTGATTTACATTTTAAGTGCAATAAATAAAATTGTGTCACAGTAAATGATTTTTGCGAAAACTGCTGGGCCATTGTTTTGTAAACTGATGAAATTTTCGGGAGAAGTATAGACCATCCGTATAGCCAACTTGATCTGCGATTTCGTTCAACGTTAATTGGGTATTGATCAATAATTCTTGGGCATGCTGCATTCGGATGGACTCAATATAATTACTGATGGATTTGCCGATAACCCGATGAAACTTTCTAGAGAAATATTCTGGTGATAAATTGACCATTGCTGCTAGGTCGTTTAATCTGAGCAGTTTAGCATAGTTTTCCTCAACATAATGAATCACTGCGGTAATGTCAGGATTGGTTCGCTTTAAATCCTGACAACTCGCGGTATTAGCATAAATAAAAGTGTAAAAGATATCTGTTAGCAGATGATTTTTTACAGCCAGAGCTTCCTGACTGAATTGAAATTCAAATTTGTGAATAATATTGCAGTTTTCATAGATTCTTTGCGTAGTGTCTGAGAGTTGACCGATCAAACGCCTTGAATGAATTAAGCAGTTCTGGAGATTGAATCTGAAGAAGTGAAAAGAAAGCGGTTCAATGACTTGGCGGTCAAAGGCGACGTTTGGTGGGCAAATCAAAATATCACCGCGTTGAGCACGGCCATTATTGGCGGCAATTTTATAGCGGCAAATTCCAGATTCAATAACGTACATCACCCAAAAGTTTTCTGTATCTGTCGCTAATAAAAAATGCGGTTTCGCATTCCAATAAGTATAGGCATTGATTTTTGCAGTCAGCATGTTAATTGCCCCTATGTCAAAATAGTCCATAATGCTGTCAAAATAAGTTATTAAAAGCGGTTTCAATATTTCTTATACTCTAAGTGTAACAGATAACAAACTAAGCGCAAAGGAAGTTAAACAACTATGAAAACAAAACAGTACGAGGCAGATGTGACTGTGGTTGGTGGAGGTTTGGCCGGGATTTGTGCCGCTATTGCTGCTGCTAGATTAGGCAGTAAGGTCGCATTGGTTCAAAACAGGCCAGTTTTGGGCGGTAATTCCAGTAGTGAAATTCGTGTTTGGGTCTGTGGGGCAACCAAGCATGGCATCAATCGATATGCTCGAGAAAACGGGATTATGGGTGAACTTTTTTTAGAAAATCAATATCGAAATCCCGATGGCAATCCTTATTATTGGGATTTGCTGCTGCTAGAAAAGATCAAGGCCGAACCTAGGATTAAGCTTTTTTTGAACACACAAGTTTATAATGTCACAATGTCTGATGCACAGACGATTGCAGGAGTTCAAGGTTATCAATCTGGTTCAGAACAATATCTGACTTTCTCCAGTCCACTTTATTTAGACTGTACGGGTGATGGCATCGTTGGTTTTTTGGCTGGTGCGGATTTCCACTTTGGTCGAGAAGCTCAAGAAGAATTCAATGAACAGCTGGCGCCTGTGGTTGCCGATCAGGATCTTTTAGGCAGTACTTTGTTTTTCTATACCAAGGATGTGGGTCATGCGGTCAAATTTATCAAGCCTAGTTTTGCTAAGGATATTACGCAAACACCAATCGAAAAAAATCGAATTATCAAAAAAGAAGACAATGGTTGTGCTTATTGGTGGATCGAGTGGGGCGGCCAACTGGATACGATTCAGGATAATGAAGCTATTCGTGACGAGCTGCAAGCGGTTGTCTATGGAATTTGGGACTATATCAAAAATTCGGGGCATTATGATGCAGCTAATTTGACTTTGGAATGGGTGGGTTCCGTTCCGGGTAAGCGAGAATCGCGGCGTTTTATGGGACCGTATGTCTTAAACGAAAATGATATCGAAGAGCAAACAGAATTTCTGGACCAAGTTGCCTTTGGTGGTTGGTCGATTGATATTCATCCGGCATCAGGGATGTACACTAAAGCAGCTGGTGCTAGTGATTCTGTACCAGATGGTCTATATCAAATTCCCTTTAGATCACTGTATTCTAGAAATATTCACAATTTGCTATTTGCTGGTCGGGATATCAGTGTGAGCCATGTTGCGCTCGGAACGACACGGGTGATGGCAACTTGTGCCATTATGGGCGAAGCGGTTGGAACTGCTGCTGCTTTGGGTGTACAAAAGCAATTGCTACCGCAACAAATTTATCAGTCGCATTTAACAGCTTATCAGCAATTATTATTAAAACAAGATGCAGCGTTGTTAGGTATTCAAAATCAAGATCCAGCAGATTTGGCGCGAATTGCAAAAATTCGGACGTCTAGTGTGTTGACGCACATTAATACAAACACACCTGATGCAAAAGTCTATCCTTTAAAGCAAGATGTAGCTTTCTTGTTCCCAGTTGAGCCTAAACTAGACACATTGACTTTGCGAGTTAATAGCCAAGCAGCGACTGAATTATCTTTGGATTTCTATAATACAGGTAAGCCGCAAAATTATTTGCCAGCCAAATTAATCAAACATGTCCAAGTATCAGTGAATGAACAAAGCGATTGGATCGATGTGCCAGTTCATTGGCATCCTGAGCAACCGCAAAATATTTTTGTGGTTGTGCATAAAAATACGCATGTTGCCTTGTATTTAAGCCATCAAGAATTTCAAGGTATCTTATCTTTTGTAAATCAGCCGGTTCAAGAATTGCTGCAGCCTAAATTGCATCATTTTGTTCGTAAGAGCAGTATTTTGGAATGGACAAATCAAACAATCAATCGTCAGAATTTTGTATTTGAAGTCGCTAAAACACAAGCCTTTGGCAGTCAAAAGTTAGTGAATGGCTATGTTCGTCCTTATGCTGGTCCTAATATGTGGGTCACCAACTTTAATGGTGGTCCTGAAACAATTGAACTTGAGTGGTCGACACCTCAGCACATCCACGAAGTACGACTCACATTAAATGATGATGTCAATGAAGATCTTATCAATTTGCACCATCACCGCACACCTTTTCCAGTGATACCTGAACTAGCCAGGGATTTAGAAGTCTCAGCTTGGCAAAGTAATCACTGGGTGAGTATCCAAAAAATCCGGAATAACCGACAACGGCATCTAATCATTCCAGTATCCAATCTAAAGACGGATAAAATACAAATAAAATTTACGGCGACCAATGGGAGTACGCAGTTATCATGCTTTGAAGTTAGAGCTTATTAAAACGGGGGATTAAAGCAATGGAAGTTAATAAAAGTACGACAAAACCAAAATTATCAACACATGTGCGCTATATTATTTTAGCCATGATTTTTGTGAATATTGTCATTAACTATATGGATAGAACAAACGTTTCAATCGCAATGCCAGAAATGGCTCATGATTTAGGATTAACTACCATCGAACAAGGTTTTATTTTCTCTGCTTTTGGTTGGATCTATGCAGCTATGCAAGTGCCTGGTGGTTTACTGTTGGATAAGCTGGGTTCTAGAATCATGTACACCATCAGTCTTTTCGGCTGGTCAGTCGTCACGGTCTTTCAATCATTAGTAGGTAATTTTTCACAATTATTAGGACTGCGCTTGGGTGTGGGATTCTTTGAAGCACCTGTGATGCCAGCTAATAATCGGGCAGTTTCCTACTGGTTCCCAGAAAATGAACGTGGTACAGCCATCGGGATTTATTCATCAGCTCAGTTCCTAGGATTAGCTTTTTCAACACCAATTTTGTTTGCCATTCATAAATCAATCGGTTGGCAAGGTTTGTTTATTGTAACTGGGATCATCGGGATTATTTGGTCGATCATTTGGTTTTTGGTCTATCGAGATCCGGATAAAAGCAGACTGGTCGGTCACGATGAGTTGAAGTATATCCAAGCCGGTGGCGGTATCACTGAAGCTGATATTCGCAAAGATAATGCGGATAAGCCTAAAGTTAAAGTTACTAGGGCCAACTTGAAACAATTATTCACCCGTCGGTTAATTGGTATTTACATTGGTCAATTTGCCATTTCAGGAACGTTTTGGTTTTTCCTAACATGGTTTCCAACATATTTAACCAAAGCCAAACATGTGGATTTTTTACAGTCGGGATTCTTGTCTAGTGTGCCTTACTTAGCTGCTTTTGTAGGCGTTATTTTGGCAGGGAATATTTCCGATCGTCTAATCAGAAATGGTAAGTCTGAGAGCTTTGCCCGTAAAGCGCCAGTTATTACGGGATTATTATTAACATTGTTGATTATGGGTGCGAATTTCACAAATCAACCGGCTTTAATTATTATGTTTATGTCCATCGCTTTTTTCGGTAATGGCTTGGCCACAATTACTTGGGTTTTTGTAACCGCTTTGGCGCCTAAGAATTTGATTGGTTTAGCTGGTGGTATTTTTAATCTTTGCGGTGCTTTGTCTTCGATAGTGATTCCGATTGTCATTGGCTTTTTAGTTGCCAATGGGGATTTTTCATCAGCCTTGATTTTTATTGCAGCTATCGCCCTGCTCGGCGCACTTTCTTATATTTTGGTGGTTGGGAAAATCGACTTAGATACGAAAAAAGAGTCGTAACTAGATGAATTTTAGCTTTAAATTCAAAGAAGCTGGCCCCTTCCGGTCGGCTTTTTTGAATGATATAACTGTTTGAATCATAATAAGTGTTTCTGGTCATGAAACTACCCCATGTTAAGTAGACGATTTCAGGTATATGGCAAATTTTGCTTCAGCAAGGTCAATACATATTCAAATGTTCGAGCGATACTGGGTGCGTCAAATTTTTTGAATAGGTCAACAATATCATAAGCGCAGGTCAAGTCAGGATTGGTATGCCGTAAATAGGACAGCACACTGATGTAGAAGTGCTTAAAAATATTTTCTAAAAACGCAGTTTCAGCAATCTCAATCTTTTCCAGTTGGACGATATATTTTACCGCTAAGTCCCAATGACGTTGTTCCAGACATATATTAATGACATTGCTCAAAAAACGAATGCTTTCATTGCCGAATTCACCTTTGATCTGGAAAAGCATCAAATTATCAATCGATTTTTTAATCAAAGGTTGAACCGTGGCAATATCAAAGATAAAAATGACGTTGCCAAATAAAGACCATTCGTAGTATGTCCAATTTTCCACGTTGTATAAGTACTGGCGAATCAAGGCTTTGGCGTCAGGGTCAAATGTGCCAGCGCTGATGTAATTGGCATACAGCTGGCATACTGCGTGGAGATGCAGATAACGAATCCCCTGATGATGCTGGTAAAGCTCCAGATTCTCAGTCCCAAGTTGCTTCAAACCTGGCAGATCTTGGTGATAATAGGCCAGTTGCAATTTTTTTAACTGATTGATGTAATGTGTTTCCTGGCGACTGTCAGCAATGAATTCATATTCGTTGAGATCGACGTTGAGGTGTTTCAAAATTTGCAAAAATTTATCGGCGGTGGTATCAATATCACCTCGCTCCAGACTGTAGGCGGTACTTTTACCCAGAATTCCTTGATAGACCTCGGCAATCTTCAAGCCTTTTGAAATGCGAATACGGTGCAATACTTCTCCCATTTTTTCCATTTGTTCTGTCCTCCCCAAAAAACTAGTCCGATATATCGGAAAATTTAACAACAACCGTTCAGAATTGTGTATCTTAACTTATAAGAAGACGATGTGAAAATATTAGTGAATACGTAATTTGAATGAGCGATTCAATGAGCACCTTTTACGGTCTTCTCATATTTTAATCAAAATTTTAGCAGATAGGAGGGCAGAATACTACTGAAAAGACGGAAATTCAGGGGGATTTGTCAGGGATAACATTTAAATCTATTTATCATAAATATTTGGGTATTTTATGAGAATAATTTGATGAAAAGCTTCGCTCAAACCGACACACTGTTACGATAATCGACCTCAAACATAGATAGAACTAGCTGATTAGTCGTTCATATGAGTGGGTCTTTAAACCGTGGGTTAGGTTTGGCAATTATGGGAGGAATTTTTATGAAGAAAATAACTAGGCACGTTTTAACCGCAGGCCTACTCTTTTCAACAGCTCTAGGGGTAAATTTACTGACTGGTACCAACCAGCCTCAGACTGCCCAAGCGGCCGGCAATATTGAGGCAATCGTTCATGGGGGTAGTCAGCCAATTGCCAGCGGTTATGGTGACAGTGCAACGTATCTAAGAGACCTGCCTGACGGTTCTCGTTGGCAAGCATTCAAAGCCATTATTGATCCTTCCGGGGTTGAATGGTTTGATCTAGGCGGTGATCAATGGATCAAAGCAGATAATGCTTGGTTAAATGATTATTACAGCATCCCCGTTATCAACTTAGCACAGTTTGCTAATGATGATCGTAACGTAGTCGTGGTAACCTCTGATTCTCCTGCAACTCTTTGGGACGGCTATGGCAAGAATCGTTCTGCTTCTGGGCGCACATTAGATCTAGGATCTGCTTGGGTAGCAACAGCACAAAAGCGTTCCGGTGGACGAACTTGGTATGAAGTCAGTACCAATCAATGGCTCAGTGCTGATGATGTTGCTTTGAATCATACTTGGCATGATACTGGTGATTCCGGCAATGGCAACACATCATCTGATAATAACAACAATGGCGGCACCGATACTACCAACCCTGGCACCAGTCAACCTGGTGGGTCTGGGAATAGTGGCTCAGGAACTACTGATAACTCTCATGGCTCAACTGGATCTAACCCTGGTACTTCTACTGGCACAAATGATGGTGGGGGAAATACTGGTTCAGGAACATCGACTGGCGGCGGTACAACGACAGGTTCCGGTGATAACAACCCAGGAACTGGTTCTCCAACAGGTGGAGATAAAGTGGTTGGAAGTCTGACACCAATGAATCTTACTGCAGAAGTGCATCCTAAAGATGCTGATGTTAAAGCACGAGGTAAAGGCGGCGTAATCGTTGTAGCGTATGATCGCAATGGTGTTCCGCTGAATAATGGGATTTATGTTGAAGGAAATGTTGGCGACCATTATACTATTCCGCTTCCTAAAGATTTGTTGGACCCTGCTCATAATGTTTATAATGCCAAAGATGGTAAAACTGAGGTAACAGGTGTCATTAAGAAAACAGGTATTGAGGAGGTCGATGTTGACTACGGACAAAATAATGTTCAAAAATTAGACCTTAACACTTTAAAAGAATCTGCTTATCAATTGATGGATCAATATCGTTCTAGTAAAGGGTTGCCTACTTTTCGTCGGGATGCTAATCTTGAAAGAAATGCCCAACAAGACATTGACAATATTTCAAAGGGCTATGATTCCAGTAACCCATACGCCTCAGTTACGTATTTCTCAGCCAATATCGGGAATAACAATCAAGAAGTTGGCTATGACGGGTTAACAACTGAATTCAATCGGAGTTGGTTTGTATTGAATACTCTAGGTGTTATCGGCGATAGCACACAGTATAAGAGTGTAGGTATTGGTGTTGCCTACGACCCAGATACGAATCGTTATCTGTTCGAATGGACACCAGGCTTCTAAAATAACCTAAAAAGTCAACCTTTAACAGAAGGGGATCAGCGATGCTGGTCCTTTTTTGGTGCTCATTTTTTGATGTTCTCCTGACGATGATTGTCTCTTAATTTTGTGAAAAACGGGCAACTTGTTAGAATTACCTTAGTTATTACAGACCAAAAGTAGAGAGGTTACACTATGGATGTAAATGTGAACAGTACCAGCTATAAGGATCTAGCAAAGAAGATAGGAATCAGTTTGGCACTAGCTGTCGTATTCCTATTAGCACAAAATGTGATCACACCTTTTTTGAATGTTGACCTCATTGAAAAGATGAAGGGCATGGGTCTGCTAGAAAATCTGGATCTTGTTTCTGGTGGCGCAATCGCTAAGTTTTCCATTGTCAGTATTGGCGTGACGCCATTTATCATGGCTCAAATCGTTGTCCAGATATTGCAGACGCAAGTCAGCCCAACTTTTACCGAGTGGGCTAAACAAGGCAATTTGGGACAATTACGGCTCAAGAAGGCGACCTACGTCATCAGCATCCCCTTTGCCCTGTTTTATTCCTGGGGCGTGTTGCAGTGGATCAATACCTTGAGTTCCAATAAACTGCCCTTGTTTACGGATAAGCATTGGTATGTCTACGCCAGTGTCGTTGCGATCTGGTCTGGGAGTTCGTTGCTGTTGAGTTATGTAGCGGATAAGACTTCTACGGTGGGTATCGCCAATGGGGTATCTTTGATCATCGCGTTGGGTATCTTGAATAAAGTCCCTGAGATGGTCAAGCGTCACTAGGAAATTTAACCAAATTAAAAAAGGAAGCTGCTGGCAGCTTCCTAAAAACTAAGACAAACTGTGCCTTCCATGCGGATGCGATTAGTCTTCTCTCTAATGACGCCATGAAAAACAAGCTTTAATCTCAAAGTGAAATTGGTAAAGCCCTTTTACGCTTTGCGTATAGTTTAGCTTTATCAATCAAATCATTGTCTTGAATCTCTAATATTTTTTTCAAGTAATTCTAAAATTTTGATCATCTCATCCAAAGCTTCATCAGTATAATGCGCAATCAAATTGATGAAGTCATCAGGATTATTATCTACTTGGCTGTGCATTAAGGCTGTCATGTATGCTTCGCGAGCTTGCGGATCAGGCATAATATTGACGACTGGATAACCATGGCAGACTAAGATGTAATTTAACAACAATCTTGCTGTTCGGCCATTGCCATCAATAAAGGGATGGATTGTTACAAATTTTTGATGGAGTTGGGCGGCCAGTTCTACGGGGGTCATTTGAGTGGCATTATCTTTCAGCCATTGTGCTAAGGCTTGCATTTTTTCCGGAATTTCACGGGGCTGCGCGTATTTGACCTCAGGAACACCAGCGGGTTGAACGGGTTCACTGCGATACGTACCAGCGATATTTGGATCGTCAAACTCACGCTGAAGTACCAAATGATTAATGCTGCATATCTCTTGAGTAGTTAGCGGCTCGGCACCAGCAGCTAAAGTCATGGCATTATCATAAGCGATACTCAGGTCAAGGGCTTCGATATAGTCCACAAGTGGTTTCGCCCCAATGGTAATGCCTTGCGTCAGTAAGACACGGGTTTCGTGATAACTTAAAGTGTTACCCTCGATGGCGTTAGAAGACCAGATATGTTCTATTTTTTGTTGCTGGAAGTAGCGTTCGGCTTCAATGGCAGACAGACTTGGTAACTGGTCCAAGCGCTGGCGCTTTGCGGTTGTTGATTTTAAGAGGATTCTATTAATCATACCTTAATTGCCTTTAGTTCTGAAAAATGTTCAAGCTATGTCGAACAGATATATCGCCTAAAGGCACTCCTTTGCTGTAAGTGTTGTTAAACTGATTTATCGGGGATGCAGTTAATTAATATAAGCGAGACACCTGACCCACTTACAGCGTCACCAACGAATTCACCGTATAACTCGCCGGACCTTCCCCAGAAAATACCTTGCGGGCATAGGTCATGATCAGGTCCGTATATTGGTAAACGGTGGGGTCGGTTCCATAGCGCAGGGTGCGGTATTGGTGGTATTGCTGGGAGCCTTCCACCATTAAGCCGGCGAAGAAATTGGCTTTAGAAATTGTCGTGGGCTTTGGCTTTTCCAAATAGGTCAGG
>JAKVKU010000016.1 GCA_022484695.1 Lactobacillus sp. | reverse complement strand
ATAAAGAAAACGAGCTACGGTTATCGTAACTTCGATAATTTTAAGCTACGAATTTACCTGGAATGTAAGGTGGCTTAACTTAGAGCCGAAGGCTGAAAAACAACTTGATTGTAAAAGAGAAAAGCTAGACCAATTACGGTCTAACTTTCAAAATTAATGTCACCAACACTCATTGACAAAGAGCCCTTTTTTTGTGCTATTTTTTGGTAACCAATAACAAGCCATCCCCTAAAGGTAACACACTGGAAATTAAAGCCGGATCATTAAACACCGTTTCAAATAACTTGTTCAAGTTTTTATGGATGCCGTGGTTGCGATGTTTGATGGTACTCAAGGGTTGCAGGACTGTCCCCCCTTGGAAGATATCATCGATCAATAAAATTCCCCGGTCCGACAACAGTTCCAAACACCGGGGTAAAAACGTCACGTATTTGGATTTGGCACTATCCATGAAGATGAAATCATAAGTGGGTTGCAACGTGGGTAAAATATCCACCGCATCCCCCTGCAACAATTCAATGCGTTGGGTGAGTTCAAATCGTTTGAAATTCGCCTGGGCAGCTTGGATCATTTCATCATAACGGTCAATCGTGGTGATCTTGGTGGTTGCCGGGGTACTCAAGGCCATCATGATGGCCGAAAAGCCCACAGCGGTGCCAATTTCTAGAATTTTCTGGGGCTCAAGGATTCTTAATAAAACTCTAAAAAAATTGACAGTTTCATGAGGAATCACCGGCACACCCTGGGCATGAACTTCATCTTCAAATTCTTTCAATGGTCCAGTTAAGGGTTGCTGTTGGTGTCGTAGAAAATTTAAAATATTTTCATCGATCACTGGTCGGTGCATCATTTCATTTCTCATAATATATTTAGGCTCCTAATAATTTTGTAAGATAAACTGACTAAAATTCGTTTCTATGGTATGATTGTTCAGGCAAATAACTCATTATTCCATTTATCCAGAAAGTAGGTTCGCCTTATGTTAATTAAACCTTTAGTTCGTCGTAAAGAAACATTGACCACTGTGCCAGAAACTGCGACGCTTGAAGAAGCTTTAAAAGTCCTGGAAGAGTCCGGCTATCGTTGTGTCCCCATTTTAGATGAGACTGGCCGGCTTTTTAGAGGCAACATTTATAAAATGCACATTTATCGGCATAAATCCCGGGGCGGTGATATGAGTTTACCCGTCACGAATTTATTAAAAAACGCCACCAAGACCATTAATATTCAGTCGCCCTTTTTCCGGGTCTTCTTTGATATCAAGGACTTACCTTATATCACCGTCTTGGACGAAAATAACAACTTCTATGGTATTTTAACACATAACCAATTGTTAGGGGCCTTGTCTGAGGCTTGGAACATCAACATCAGCAGTTATGTCCTCACCGTGACCTCCACGGGCCAACAAGGTGAATTGTACCAAATGTCTAAGATCATTGCCAAATATGTGTCTATTTCTGGTTGTATGACCCTAGATGCCAAGGAAGAAAACTTTGTGCGCCGGACTTTGTTCACCCTGCCAGCCGGTGTGGATGAAGCTACCGTCAATTTAGTGGTGGAGAAGTTAGAAAAGAAAGGCTTCCCCGTTGTGGAAATTGATGATCTGCAAAATGATCGCATCTTACGGGACACAGATACCTTTACCCGCTAAGTTTGGTTTAAAATTCAAATCAAAAAGGATTAACTTCAGAGCAAATTGAGGTTAATCCTTTTTTTCCGTTCATTTATTATTTATGATTGGCATTTTCTTGCTTATGTATGTGACTAGATTGCAAGCTACTTGCATCTAGGCCACAACTGACAATCAACGCACGGTCTACTTCGGCCATCTTATCCGGGGATAATTGGGTCACCTTATCCTTTAAGCGTTGTTTATCGATGGTACGAATCTGCTCCAAAAGCACCACGGAATTGCGTTCAATGCCATCCTTCTTAGCCACGAGGCCAACATGGGTGGGCATTTTGGGCTTTTGGATTTTAGCCGTGATAGCTGCGACGATCACAGTTGGGCTAAAATGATTACCTACATTATTTTGAATAATCAAGACGGGTCGCAGACCACCTTGTTCTGAACCGATCACCGGTGATAAATCGGCATAGAAAATATCCCCGCGCTTCACAACAAGATCCATGGACACTGTCCCTCCTTAATTAATGGTGTGTAGATAAGCTTCAGATTCACAAGCGGAAAATTCCTGGCATATTTCAGAATTGATGCTAGCCATTTCAGTGTACCCAGCTATTAAAGACCGCATCGTTTCTTGCCGTTGTTCGAGATACTCACTTAAGGCCGATTGAATCACTTCTTGCTCATCCACCGAATAGATGCTGCAATAAGTTTCGACTTCTTGCGTTAGTTTGGCATCAACCTTGACTAACAACTGCTTTTGCTCCATCTCAAATACCTCCACAATCACAAATCTACTGCAGAAATATCATAACACTTATTATGTTATTTGAGGAGGCCTAAATGTCAATTATTTTGTCAAGGGCAGATAAACCCTTGGTAGACGTGGGGTTAAAATACAGGCTAATTCATAGTGAATGGTGTTTGAATAGTCAGCCACGTCTTGTAAACTGATGGTTTGGTCTTTATTTTTCCCCACCAATGTGACCTTTGTTCCCGTGGGATAAGCCTGGGGTAAGCGAACCATAAACTGATCCATGCAAACCCGGCCCACCATTTCACAGAACTGGCCATCGATCAACACGTGAAAGCCCTGCAAGCGCCGCAGCCAGCCATCGGCATAGCCAATGGGGATGGTACCAATGAATTCATCTTGTTCAGCGGTATACGTGGCGCCATAACTGACACTGTCCCCGGCGTGAATTTTCTTACAAAAAGTCAATTCTGATTCGATGCTCAAGGCTGGTTTTAACGGGTAAGGTAAATCTTCAATGCCGCGACCAGAGGGATTCAAGCCATATAAGGCCACGCCAAACCGGACTAAATTGCCATTGCAGGCCGCATGCCACAGGCTAGTGGCTGAATTAGACACGTGGACATACCGGGGCCGGTCAGCCAAAGCGTCCACATAGGCATTAAATTTGGCAACTTGTTGATCAAAATAAGTAGTATCGGCTTCATCCGCGGTGGCGAAGTGGGTGAAGACCCCTTCAAATTCAAAATAATCGGGATTTTCCTGCATGAAATGAACGGCTTTCAGAAATTCTGAGATTTCCGTGAAGCCAATGCGCCCCATCCCGCTGTCAATGGCCAAATGCACCGCCAAGGGACGTAATTGCACCTCTTTGGCCATAACTGCCTTGGCCTGGACCAACCAAGCCTTAGAACCCACCGTAAGGGAGATATGGCCACTGGCTGCCAAAGCACTATGGTCCGGATCAGTGATCCCCAACACTAAAATAGGCTCGGTCAACTTAGCTTGGCGTAACCCCAAGGCTTCATCTAACAGGGCTACACAAAAGCCACTGGCCCCAGCTGCCTTAGCGACCTTAGCCACGGGCACCATGCCATGGCCATAGGCGTCAGCTTTCACCACGGCAAATAACTCGGTGCCTTTATCCAAACGCTTTTCTTCAGTGTTAATATTGTCATAAATTGCCTGTTCATCAACGATTACACGGGCGGTACGTAAATTACCAACTACCATTGTCCGTCTCCTTTTATTTTTGTAAAATAACTTGAGTCATCACTAAATTGGTAACATGAGAAATCGAAATCAAAGCCTGTCCATCAAAGGGATGCTTGGTGATGATCGGCCGACCCGTATCAGGATCATTTAAAATCTCTACATCATGTAATGCCACCTTACCCAACCCGCTGCCATAGGCCTTTGAATAAGACTCCTTGGCAGAAAAACGGCCGGCTAGATATTCGTAGCGGCGGTGACCACTTGCGGGTAGTTTCTGAAAATCTGCTAACTCCTTAGTCGTTAATACTTTGGCCGCAAATTCGGCATTGCTTTCTTGCGCAGCTTTGATCCGATCAATCTCTGCCAAATCCACACCGATTCCTATAATCATAATGCCAGCTCCAACCTAATATGATATGTTTTATTATACCACAATGGACCTGAAAACCTGTTGAAAACAGGACAGCATCACAAAAAAACGAAGCCCTGACAGATCAAAAATCTGTTGGGACTTCGTTTTAAAATCTAATTAAGCGTTGGTTCTAATGGTAAATTTACGGTTAGAACGTTTACTATTGCCTTCGCGACCATGGTCACTATTGCTACGGTTAGATTTACTGTGGTTGCGATCACGATCGCCGTATTTCTTACCACCCTTGTTAAAGCCAGACTTGCCGCCGCCATGACGATAATTGCTATGGCCATTGCGGGAAGAACTGCGCTTATGACTGCCTTTACGGTTAGGTAATGGCCGTTCAGGGGTAATCTTAACGGGTACATCAGCCGCATCTTTGCTAACTGTCTTCAAGTAAGCTGAAGCCAGTTGCAATGGTGTGAATTGTTCCAATAAGTCCTCAGCAGTGGCTTCAAAACGCTCTAAGTCGCCACCTTCAACGGCATCATTGATTTCTTCAACGGCCGTCTTCAACTGACCCTTAAAGGCTTGTTGATCGGTTGGTGGAATTAATGGCTTCATGCGCTTCTTGGTCAATTGTTCGATGGTCTTTAAATAGCTCATCTCATTATTGGTCACAAAGGTCACAGACATCCCGGTCTTACCGGCACGGCCAGTTCTACCGATCCGATGGACATAGCTGTCAGGATCTTGAGGGATATCGTAGTTGTACACGTGGGTCACACCGGAAATATCTAAGCCCCGGGCAGCCACATCGGTAGCGACTAAAATATCCAAGTCGCCCTTTTTGAATTGGCGTAAAACAGCCATCCGTTTTTGTTGGGTCAAATCGCCATGGATACCTTCAGCCCGGTAACCCCGTGCTTGTAAGCCCTTGGCTAATTCGTCCACGCGGCGTTTAGTCCGACCAAAAACCAGTGCTAAGTCTGGGTTTTGCACGTCGAATAAACGGGTCATAATATCAAATTTTTCGAAATCTTTAGCCCGGACATAATACTGATCGATTAAATCAGAGGTTAATTCCTTAGACTTGATTTTGACAATTTCAGGATGATTCATAAATTTCTCGCTGATGCGCATGATTGGTGCGGGCATGGTAGCTGAGAATAAAAGGGTTTGATGGTCGTTAGGCACGTGGGTCAAGATCTTCTCGATATCTTCGATAAAGCCCATATCTAACATTTCGTCGGCTTCATCTAAAACTAAAGTCTTGATATGCTCGATCTTTAAAGCTTTACGGTTGATCAAATCCAAAAGCCGACCTGGTGTCCCAACGATAACTTGAGGCTTGTTGTTTTGGATACCGCGGATTTGACGTCTGATATCAGCGCCACCATAAACAACTTGCACTCTTGTCTTTTTAACTTGTCCTAAGCGGTAAAGTTCTTCTTGGGTTTGGATAGCCAATTCCCGTGTTGGGGAAATGATCAATGCTTGAATATCTTTTGAGGCCATATCCAAATCGTTTAAGATAGACAACCCAAATGCAGCCGTCTTCCCAGTCCCAGTTTGTGCCTGTCCAATAACATCTTTTCCAGCCATAACTAGCGGGATCGTTCCTGCTTGAATTGGGGTTGCTTCTTCAAAGCCTGCTGACTGAACAGCTTCCAATAATGCGGGATCGAGATTAAGTTCCTCGAATTTCAAATAGTGTTCCTCCTTGAGTTTTGCCTAAACATCAATACAAAACACCGAACACACGCTTAATTGGAAGGGGTCGTTGTTTTGCAGTATAAATGTTCTCTTTCATAACGTAACTAGAATATCATACCAAATATTTTTAGGAATAGCAAATAACTAAGTCAGGTGGGCCACAACATCTTCTAGGTGCAGGCCATGACTAGCTTTTAATAAAATCATATCTTCAGGGGCCAAACTGGCTTTGATATCTTCGATCATTAAATCCTTATCGGCTAAGGCATAGTAATGCAAGCGCTCCACGGAATACTTGCTTTGTAAGGCCTCATAAAGGGCTGAAATATCTTTGCCGTACAAGAAAACTTCTTGGATAGCCGCTGGATCTAAGTCTTCTGCCAACTGGGCATGGAGCAATTCACTTTGCTGACCCAATTCCAACATATCCCCTAACACCACTTTGCGTTCACCGGTGGTGGGCAGCGCCACAAAGTTTTTCAAAACTTCTTTGACTGCCGTGGGATTAGAGTTATAAACATCACTTAAAATATCGCAGCCATTAAAGCCCTTGAGCCACTCGGTACGTTCGGCGGTGACTTTAAAATTCTTCAAAGCAGTAACCATTTGGTTCACCGGGACGTGGATTTGTTGACCCACGGCAATGGCCGCCAAAGCGTTGTTCACGTTGTAGCCACCCATGAGGGGCAAGACGAATTTTTTGTCCGGCCATTCGTTGGTCAAAAAGCTGGTCTGCGTCTTTGCCGGCACCACGTCCATGGCAAACAAATCATCCGCTGCGGTTTGGCCGAAGGTCTTGGTGGCCAACTCTTCGGTGACCCGCTCCCGCAATAAGGGCTCATCCCCATCATAAATCAAGGTGCCATCGGCCTTGAGACCGTCCACAATTTCCATCTTGGCATCAGCGATTTTCGCCCTAGTCCCAAAAAACTCAATGTGGGCTTCACCGATCATGGTGATCACGGCAATATCTGGCTCGGCAATGGTGCTCATTTTATGCAACTGACCGGGCCGATCCATCCCCATCTCCAACACCAAATTTTCGGTGTTGGTATCCATGCCTAAGATGGTATAAGGCACGCCAATTTCATTATTGTAATTGGCCACGGTTTTATGGGTGTTGCTTTGGGTGGCCAAAATAGCGGCGATCATGTCCTTTGTGGTGGTTTTCCCGTTGCTGCCGGTCACCGCAATGACCCGGGGATTGACCTTATGGAGATAGTATTTGGCCAGCTCAATAAACGCCGCCTGGGTATCCGCCACTTCGATGGTGGGAAAATCAACCGGTTGCTGGGCATGTCCCGTCTGCCAAAAACTGCCAACGGCGCCATTTTTAATCGCTGCCTCAACAAAATCATGGCCATCGCGCTGGGCGATTAACGGGACAAATAAACCACCACTTTGAAGTTGCCGAGTATCAAAGGTGACACTCGTTACGATCCTAGTCCCCCAAGCCCCTAAGTCTGTTTGACTATGGACGGCACTTGCAACCTCATTTAAGGTCATTTTCATGTTTATAAAACTCCTTATTCTCTAGAAATTTGCTTCAATATCCTTCTTGGTCTGATACCGTTCTAAGCCTAAGTTGATCAATTCATCGATCAAATCTTTATAACGCAAGCCCATCTCCTGCCACAAGTAAGGGTACATGGAATACTTGGTAAAGCCAGGCATAGTTTGAACTTCGTTTAAATAGACTTCATTGCTGGTACTCAAGAAAAAGTCCACCCGGGCTAAGCCACTGCCCCCAATGGCGATATAAGCCCGCTTACCATAATCTTGAATTTGGGCCTTCACGTCCGCATCCACGGGTGCAGGGATGATCAACTTCGTGGTACCATCCACAAACTTGGCATTGAAATCATAAAAGGTGCGGTTCTTGCCAATTTCCCCAGGATTTGAAACATTAACATCCTTGTTGCCTAAAATAGCTAATTCTATTTCCCGGGCATCCGGCACACCTTGTTCCACAATGACCCGGTCGTCATATTTAAAGGCAAAGGCAATGGCCTCTTTTAACGCGTTGGTATCTTTTAACTGCTCAGCCGTGATCATCGAGATGCCAATGCTAGAGCCGGCATTGGCTGGTTTGACGAATAATGGTGGTAATAACGCCCCCGAAACCCGGTTTAAGATACCTGTGGCATCAGCCACCCAGTCATTGTACAAAATGCCTTCAAAGGGCACTTGGGGAATCCCGGCTTCTTGAAAGACCAGTTTGCTGATGATTTTATCCATCCCGGTGGCTGAGGCCATGACCCCATCGCCTACATAGGGGATATCCAAGACATCTAAGAACCCTTGGATGGTCCCATCTTCTCCATTGGTGCCATGGAGCATTGGAAAGACGATACTATTGTCCTTGTCAAAATCATAAGGATTGGCTAAGACCCCGGTGGATTGGCCGGCTGGGTCTTGATAGTTGGCCTGGTCAGCGGCAATTAAGTGCAGCTGTTTTTCCGATTGCAGGGGTTGTTTGAGCAAAGCGCCGGCGATAAAGGTACCTTTTTTTGTTATGTAAACTGGCACAACTTCATGGGTCTGATAGGAAATCTCGGAAACAAGGGAAAACGCACTTAAAATTGAGATATCATGTTCGGCACTCCGACCACCGTATAGCAGATAAATTCGCATATTCTTATCTTTCTCCTTTAAAATTAAGCTTGTAAGGTTACATTCCAATGCTGGGTCTCCCGGTTATACCGCAAATGCCCCAGCAAAATGTCATCATCAGCTAGCCAAGCGGCCTCCCCGCCGCTGAAGCGATGGCGCAGTTGATACAAGGGAACTTGGAAGAAAGCCCCCTCTCTTTTGGCCGCCATAAAATTGAACAAAACCCCGTCGATCAGCAATTGATGCAGGGTTTGAACCGTCCCCTGGTCTAAGGGGACAAAATTCGTCGTATTGCGGCGGAATAAGAAATTCTGTTCAAAATGGTGTTGTTCAAAGCAACGCACGATGGCATTGGATAAGACCCGGTAAAAGTCGTCTAAATGCCGATAATAAATCTTCACATTACCATTTGGCAGCTGTAAATAAACATAGCGATTGGCTAATTTATAATAAAACGGGGATGACAGGTGGGTATAAGCATGTCCGAGATATAACAGTTCAGATACCTCTAGGGGGGTCACTTCATCTAGATAGAGTGTATGTTTATAATCGATCCATTTTTTACCGTGAATTTTTTGATTCAGCAAATAACCCAAGACGTTTTCACGTCCGGAAATGACGTTAAAGCCGGTATGGGGATCGATCATTTCATCCGGATCAACCGGAGACAATAACATCAAGTGTTCAGGCACGTGTTTAAAACTGTTCACAAAATCCCCCATACTAATGCCATAAGACAAAATCATATTGGTCACAGTTTCTAAGTGCACATATAAATAATTTTCAGACATGTTTTTCCTAACTCCACTGGTAATGTTCGACACAAAATCAACAATACTGAATAAATCCCGCAATGTAAAGCTTAGTCAATCCATTTTACCACTTATGCCTATTAGAAATCAGCAAAAATTTACAAGTTCATGTCAAAAAAAACACCAAAGCTTGGTAGGATGCCCCAGCTTTGGTGTGAATTTAAATTTCGTTGACTTCATCCATGTAGTGTCTGGTCATGGGTAAGCCAGTACCACTGGGGCCATTGGTGAGCAAATACTGGATCACATCAATATTGCCGGCCTCAAAAGAAGCAGCAGCGCCTTGTAAATATAACGACCACATGCGGCTAAAGGGTAGCCCGTACTTGGCGATGACTTGGTCGATCACAGCGGTATAGTTTTGATACCACAGTTCCAAGGTGCGCTGATAATGGCGGCGCAGGGGCTCGATATCATCGATCTGCAAGTGGGCATCCATAATGTGTTGGATGTTTTCCCCCACGTTTGGGATATAGCCCCCGGGGAAAACATACTTATTCAAGAAAGGATCTACCCCAGCCCCTTCGTGTTGGCCGGTGATGCCGTGGATCAAGGCGCGGCCATTGGGCACCAATAGTTTTTGGACATCTTTGAAATACAACCCGAGGTTTTCCTTACCCACATGTTCAAACATCCCCACGGAGGTCACGTAATCATATTGATCCTTGACTTCCCGATAGTCCGTCAGTAACACCGTGACTTGGTCTTCCAGATGATATTGTTTAATTTGGGCCTGGCAATAATCAAATTGTTCCTGGCTCAAGGTCACGCCAGTAGCCTTTAAGCCAAAGTCTTTGGCGGCCATGAGGATCAACGTCCCCCAACCACAGCCAATATCCAGTAAACTAGCCCCAGGTTTGGGATAAAGCTTATGTAAAATGTGGCGGTCTTTGTTGATTTGTGCTTGTTCCAAGGTGTCGGTATCTTCTTTAAAGTAAGCACAAGAATAAGTCATGGTTTTATCCAACCACAGCCGATAAAAGTCATTGCCGATATCATAGTGGCTTTGCACGTCGGTTTTACTGGCTTTTTCCGAATGGGAAATTTTAGGAAAGTGTTTTAAAAATGAATTTTTCGTTAAAAAACTACCGGCTTGGCGATACGCCGAGGCAATCAAGGCTTGAATACTACCAGTGACTTCAATGATGCCTTGCATGTAGGCTTCGGCCAAAACCAAAGTCGGTTTGTCGGTTAAACTTTTTAAAGGAATTTCTTGATTCAGCTGAATGGTCACAGCGGCCTTTTGGTCTGGCCCATAGTGTTCAGTTTGATGGTCCCAATAAGTCACGTCAACAGGTAGATCAAAGGCGCGGCTAAAGAGTTGGCGATAAACGGTTTTCTCGAGCATAAAAATCCCCCTCTTTATTAAAGTAAACAACTTATCTTACAATACCGGCCTTAAAAAGTGCAAGTTCAAACCACAAAAAAATCGCGTTTTCAAAGGCTGTTTCACCTTTAAAACGCGATTAACGAGAAGATAAAAATTATTTAGCTTCTTCTTTGTTAGGATTTGCATTTTTGTCTGCAAAACCATATTTTTTGTTGAAACGATCCACACGGCCATCGGCTTGGGTGAATTTTTGACGCCCAGTATAAAATGGGTGTGAATCAGAAGAAATTTCAACCCGGATCAATGGGTATTCTTTACCTTCAAAATCAACGGTTTCACTAGAATTTCTCGTAGAACCAGATACAAACTTATAGCCTGTTGCTGAATCTAAGAAAACAACGGGATGATAATCTGGATGAATGCCTTTTTTCATGATGTTTTCGCTCCTTTGCCCTAAATCATTTGCTGAAATAGAGATATAATATCCTTCATGCACATCATAGTATGATAGCATGGATTTATTTGAATAACAATGACTTTTTCAATATTTCCCAGGAAATGCTACTCAGGGTCATCAATGATTTTCACGTCAGCCCCTAGGGCCCGTAGCTTGTAGACCACTCGATCATACCCGCGCAAAATATTCTCCACTTTGGAGATAGTGGTGGTACCCTCGGCCATTAAACCGGCAATCATCAAACAAGCCCCGGCCCGAATTTCATCGGCGGTGACTTCTGCCCCCTGCAGGTGGTTAACATGATGCAAAATGATCACATCGTTTTCAATACTAATGTCAGCCCCCATGCGAATTAATTCCGGCACATGGCGGACGCGTTTAGGGTAGATGGTGTCGATCACGATGCCATCGCCTTGTGCCTTTAATAATAACGGCGTAATGGGTTGTTGCAGGTCCGTGGCAAAACCGGGATAAGGGCCAGTTTTGATTTGAACGGCGTGTAATTCACCGGAAGGATACACAAAGATGCTATCCTCCCCCACTTCCATGTTCACGCCGATTTCTTCGAGCTTAGCCAAATAAGAGTCCAAATGTTCACTGATAATGTTCTTGATGTTGACCCCATCACCGCAAATCGCGGCCATGGCTAAATAAGTCCCTGCCTCGATGCGATCGGGAATGATGGTATGGGGATTGCGGGCATACAAATGGGGCACGCCTTCGATCCGAATGGTGTCCGTCCCGGCGCCGCGGACTTTGGCCCCCATATTATTTAAATAAGTTGCTAAATCAATGATTTCTGGTTCTTTGGCCGCATTTTCAATGCTGGTTTGGCCATTGGCCGTGACGGCGGCTAAAATCAAGTTGATTGTTGCTCCCACTGAGACCATGTCTAAGAAGATCCGGGCCCCATGTAGCCCTTCTTTAGGGGCGGTGATAAAAATAGCCCCATGTTCATTGCTCACTGAAGCCCCCAGGGACTCAAAGCCTTTGATATGTTGATCAATGGGTCTAGGGCCAATGTCATCGCCCCCAGGCATGCCCACGATGGCATGGCCAAAACGACCCAGTAAGGCTCCCATGAAGTAATAAGAAGCCCGTAAGCTTTTAATTTTGCCATTTGGCAACGGCTTAAACTTAATCTCGGTAGGATCTAAAACTAAGGTATTAGTATCTTCATCAAAATCCGAATGGACGTTCATTTCTTCCAAAATAGCCATTAAATTATAGACATCTTTGATATGGGGTACGCTATCTAAAGTGACCTTTGACTCGGAAAGAATTGCCGCTGGAATCAGGGCAACAGTACTGTTTTTGGCACCACCAATTACAACTTCACCCCGTAATTTGTGACCGCCGTGAATTATCATTTTTTTCATTTTATTTTTATTCCTTATATTAAAGATAAAATATTCATCAACGTGACACTGCTGTATAAGTGTTTCTCAAGCAGTTGACACTACTTGTAATGATATAGAAAATACGTCGGGATTACAAGGCAAGGTTTGTGATATTTCAATATTTTCAGCAAAAAAGGATTAGACCAATTGCTGGCCTAATCCCATTTTAATGTTTCAAATCTTGTAGATGACTATCAGACCAAAACACAAGTTGGATCGGTCTCATATTTCTCATCACAATTTTAACTTACCTTAAAAATTGTTAAAATCCTGTTTTAAACCCCAGATCTAATCTTCAGCGGGTAAATCAGAAGCTGCCCCGATGAAAGCTTTAAATAAGCCTTCTGGGCGATTTGGCCGGGATAAGAATTCTGGATGGTATTGACTAGCCACAAAGAATTTGTTTTCAGGAATTTCCACGACTTCCACCAGCCGGTTGTCTGGGGATACCCCAGAAAAGACCAGGCCTTTAGAAGCTAATAAATCACGGTACTTATTGTTGAATTCATAACGATGACGATGCCGTTCTTGGATCACTGATTGGCCGTCATAGGCTTTGGCAGCCACACTGCCGGGTTTAAGCTTACATGGATATAAGCCCAGGCGTTGGGTGCCACCCATGTTTTCAACATTTTCTTGATCAGCCATTAAATCAATGACATTATCTTCAACATCTGGGTTGGTCTCGGTGGAGCCCGCATGGCGTAAACCGGCCACGTCTCTGGCAAATTCCACACAAGCCATTTGCATGCCTAAACAAATGCCTAAGAATGGCACATCGTTTTCCCGGGCATACTTAATAGCTGAGATCTTACCTTCCAGACCCCGATTGCCAAAACCGCCGGGTACCAAGACGCCATCAGCATCCCCCAGTAATTCAGCTACGTTATCTTCGTTCACATCTTCAGCTTGGATCTTATTTAATTCAATATCCGTATCATACAAATAACCCGCATGCTTCAAAGCTTCGGTGATGGAGATATAAGCATCTTGTAATTCCACGTACTTGCCCACCAGCGTGATTTTAGTCTTGTGATGCAAGTTTTGCGCTTTATGTTCCAAAGCCCGCCATTGGGTCATGTCGGCCTTAGGGGCATCGATATGCAAGTAATCGCAAACGATTTGATCCATCCCTTGTTCTTGTAAAGCCAACGGAATGGTGTAAAGGGTCTTCACATCCCGTGATTCAATAACAGCTTCTGGATCCACATCACAGAATAACGCAATTTTATTACGCAATTCTTGGGATACTGGTTTTTCGGTCCGTAATACTAAAATGTTAGGTTGAATCCCTAAGCCCCGTAATTCTTTGACACTATGCTGGGTTGGCTTGGTCTTCATTTCACCGGCTGCATGTAAATATGGGACTAAAGTGGTGTGAATATATAACACGTTTTCGGCACCGACTTCTGACTTCATTTGCCGCAGCGCTTCTAAAAATGGTAAGGATTCAATATCCCCAACCGTGCCGCCGACTTCGGTAATGATCACGTCAGAATCCGTTGTGGTAGCGGCCCGCATGATTTTTTCTTTGATCATATCCGTGATATGTGGAATAACTTGTACCGTAGCGCCCAAGTATTCACCATGACGTTCTTTTGCGATAACTTCAGAATAAATTTTACCAGTTGTGACATTAGAGTATTTGTTCAGATCATTATCAATAAAACGTTCATAATGTCCAAGATCAAGATCCGTCTCAGTGCCATCATCCGTTACAAACACTTCCCCGTGTTGGTAGGGATTCATAGTCCCAGGATCGACGTTGATGTATGGATCAAATTTTTGCATGGTTACCTTTAAACCGCGATTTTTCAACAAACGTCCAAGTGAAGCTGCTACAATTCCTTTACCTAGTGATGAAACAACACCGCCGGTTACAAAGATATACTTGGTCATATCAAAACTCCTTCATTGTTTTCTAAGGGGAATCTACAAAAAATAACAAAACAAGCTCCTTATTCAAAAAGAACAAGGAGCCTGCCTACCGAACTTGGCTTTACCGAAGTAAAGCGCCCAAAAAGTATAGTACCTGAATTGGGTGGCATAGTCAAGCAAAAAAATTGGGTATTATATAACAGGGCTTTTGCCCACTAAATGCCTAAAAACCGGCCATTAAAAAAGTGGGCGTCAGGCCCACCACGGAATGCTTAAACTATTTTTGTTTGTCGTCTTCGGGTTCATCATCGCCGAAGCCTTCATTTTCGCCGTCATCATCAGCGTCATCGTCGTCACCAAATTCAGACAATTGGCCTTCGATCCCATCGGGGAGCTCATCGTCTTCGTCATCATTGGCATCATCGATGTCATCTAAATCAGCATTGAATGTATCTAAATCTTCATTGTCATCGTCGTCTTCATCATCATCATCGTCAAAATCGTCGTCTTCAGGGTCGTCATCATTATAATCGATAATGTCGTCATCATCGTCAACGTCAGCTAGAAAAGCGTTAACTTTCTTACGCCGTTTGCGCCGGGGTGCACCTTCATCATCTTCGGGATGATTAACTTCTTCATCCACAGAGTCATAAGGATACCATTCCCGTAAGCCCCAAACATTCTCGCCTAAAGAAATAAAGCGGCCGTCAATATTCAAGTCAGTATAAAACGTTGATAACCGACTTCTAATTTCTACGTCACTTTTACCTAAATAGGTTTGAATCGCATTTACTAAATCAGCAAAGGCGACAGTCTCGCCTTTTTGGTCTAAAATAGCGTGCGCAACTTCAATCATAGAAAGTTCGGACTTTTCTTGCCCTTTAAAAATATCTAGATCCAACCAGTACACGTCCCTTCAACAGTCTACCCTTCATAGTAAACCCTCACGCGGTAAAAATCAACTGTAATTGATATTCCCCAATGGGCTCATTGCCGGCAATTAATTGGTATTCAATATAAAGCTCGCCAGAAACTGGCTGATTCTTCATTCTAAAGCGTAATTTAGGGGTGATGGTCTCCACGGGGATAATGCCGTAAGGGGTTTGGTAGCGGGCCACCATTTTATGCCCCAGACTGAAAAATAGTTTCAAATTGATCCCATCTTGCTTGGATAAGCGGGATAACTGTACATCCCCGTTTGGCATGATTTTGATCATTACAGGTGTTCTGGCACCGGTATCAGGATCAATCTCTGCGTAACGGAAATATAAAGTCTCCCCAATCTGCACCAGTTGCCCCGGCTCATCAAACACATGCTGCATTGTTTCGCCAGCTTGGTGCACCTTCGTTTGTAAATGTATTTCAATTGGAATCGCACTTTTTAAATCCATCATCACGTCAATCCTTTCTAAAGCCTATTATATAGTGTTGTCCAGCGCTTGGAAAGCCCACTGGCACATTCGGTTAAACTTACGCTATAATAAATGACTGTATACACTGTCAGTATTGTGAGGAAAAAACCATGGAAACGTTAATGCACCGTTACCAACAAAACCCCTTTGTGGTGGCTGATATCGATTATCAACCCGGGGATAATTTAAATAGCTTTGCCGATACCAACGCCATGTTACGTTATAGCGATCAATTTAATCAACCGCTCATTCATTTTTGGCGTTTAACCGATACCATCATTTTGGGCATGATGGATACCAAGTTACCTTATTTTAAAACAGCGTTGACCACTTTAGCAAAGAAAGACTACCATTACTTTGTCCGCAACTCCGGGGGCTTAGCCGTGGCCAGTGATGCGGGTATTTTAAATGTCTCCTTATTCTTACCCCACTTTAAAGACCAAGGCATCGATGTGGCTTATAACCAGATGGTCAAGTGGGTAAAAGACAGCTTTGCCAGCCCCGATTATCCCATCGAAGCTTATGAAATCACCCGTTCTTATTGCCCGGGGACTTTCGATCTAAGTATTCACGGTCAAAAGTTTGGGGGTATTTCCCAGCGCCGGGTAGCTGGCGGTGTGGCCGTGATGCTTTACCTCAGCGTCAATGGCGATCAAGATTATCGCAGCAACGCTTTAAAAGCCTTTTATACCCGGGGTTTAGCTGGGGCCACTACTAAATGGCATTTCCCAGATATCGACCCCAAGGTGATGGCTAACTTAGACAGCTTACTGCAACGGTCGCTAACGGTGGCCCAGGTGAAAAGCGCCCTCCTCACTAACTTTGAGGCCAATGGGCTGTTAAGTACCACCAAACGGTTTGCCGACATCGCCCAGGAGCCAGAATACCAACTCTATTTTGAACGAGCCCACCAACAATTGGTTCAACGCAATCAACGGGATTTACCAACCCATTAAGGAGCAGTTATGACTTATCAAGCCAAATTATTACCCCGGGAGAAAGTTTTCCGGGATCCAGTGCATAATTATATTCACGTGGAACACCAAGTCATTATGGATTTGATCGATACCCGGGAATTCCAACGGCTGCGCCGCATCAAACAACTGGGCACCAGCGCCTTTACTTTCCACGGGGCCGAGCACACCCGCTTCACCCATTCTCTGGGAGTCTATGAAATTGCCCGGCGGATCTGTGATGATTTTCAACGCAATTATCCCAGCCAACACCCCGGAGATGGTCTTTGGGATGACAATGAACGCCTAGTGGCTTTGTGCGCGGCTTTGCTCCACGATATTGGCCACGGGCCTTATTCCCACACCTTTGAGCGCATCTTTAATACCAATCATGAAGCCTGGACGGTGAAAATCATCACCTCCCCGGCCACTGAGGTCAATCAAGTCCTGCGGGCCATTGCCCCGGACTTCCCGGAAAAAGTCGCCAGTGTCATCCAAAAGACTTACCCTAATCCCCAAGTGGTGCAAATGATCTCCAGCCAAGTAGATGCCGATCGTATGGATTATTTATTGCGGGATGCTTATAATACTGGCACCAAATACGGCCTGTTTGATGTGACCCGGATTTTGCGGGTCCTGCGCCCCTATCAAAATGGCATTGTGATCCAGGCTAATGGGATGCATGCCGTGGAAGATTATATCGTCTGCCGCTTTCAAATGTACCAGCAAGTCTACTTCCACCCAGTTTCTCGGGGCATGGAAGTGATTTTGACCCATTTATTGCAACGGGCCAAAAAGCTTTATGAAGACAAGGGCAGCCACCACATTCAGACCCCAACCTTGCTAGTCCCCTTTTTTGACCAGAATTTTGACATCGAAGATTACCTGCGCCTAGATGATGGCGTGTTAAATACCTATTTCACCTATTGGCGGGATAATTCTGATGATATTTTAAGGGATTTAGCCCGGCGCTTTCAAGACCGCAAGCCCTTCAAGTCCATCGAATATACCAAAGCCAGTGCGCCCAAGCTGGAAAAGATGATGGCGTTAGTGGCATCCGTGGGTTTTGACAAAAATTATTATACCGCGGTCAATGATAGTTTTGACCTCCCCTACGATGCTTATGACCCGGCCAATAACAATACAGGCATCAAACCCCAAATTGAAGTCCGACAAATGGATGGCACGTTAAATGAATTATCCACCCTTAGCCCCATCGTCCATGCTTTGTCACAGCGTACCACCGGAGATCGGCGCTTTTACTTCCCCAGAGAAATGCTGCATCCCAAAGACCTACAAATTTTTGCCCCCATTTACCAAGAATTTCAAAGCCATGTTAAAAATGGCGCCTTGATTTAACTACTAGCTTCAGAAAGGATTTTTATGTCAAAAATTAAATTAGTCGCCATCGACATGGATGGGACCCTCTTAGATGATCATCAACAAATCACCCCGGAAAATATTGCGGCCATCCAAAAGGCTGACGCTGCTGGCGTGCAAATCGTATTAGCCTCCGGCCGGCCCCTAGCCGGCTTGAAACAATACTTGACCCAATTACAGCTTTGGCAAAAAGACCGTTACACCATCACCTTTAACGGCGCTCTGGTCCAAGAAAATGCCACCGACAAGACTATTTTGGAACACACCGTGCCTTTGGCAACCTTTAAGACCTTTGCCAACTTGGCCCAGGAACTAAACCTGCACATCCATGCGGAGGATAAAGATCGCATGTATACCCCTAACCGGGATATCAGCAAGTACACCGTCATCGAAAGTGCTTTGGTGGACCTGCCACTGTACTACCGCACTTTAGACGAGTTTCCCCCGGACACCCATTTTTCCAAGGTCATGATGATCGATGAACCGGATTTGATCAATGCGGCTGAGCCCAAAATTCCCGCGGACTTAAAGAAAGCCTACTACATCGTCAAGTCCACGCCTTACTTCCTAGAGGTGATGAACCGCCAAGTCAGCAAGGGTAAAGCTTTAAATGAATTAGCGGACTACTTAGGCTTTGAACAATCAGAAGTCATGGCCATTGGCGATCAGGGTAATGACTTATCCATGGTGCAATACGCCGGCATGGGCGTAGCCATGGCCAATGCCATTGATACCGTGAAAGCCAGTGCCACGATCCAGACCGCCTCAAATAATGACAGTGGCGTGGCCCAGGCTATCAATCAATACGTCTTAGCTTAAACCTAAAGGTGCTGACTTTAATCGTCAGCCCTTTTTTGGCCAAAAAAACGCCGGCCTAAAGCCGACGCTGTCTTTAAGTTAGGAATTTTTTAAAGGCGGGAAAATGCCCCTGTAAACAAAAGCTCGCCAAGCTGATGAAGGCCACGGCAGCACTTATTTGACGCTTAACCGTGGGTTGGTAGGTCACTTGCAGACGGTGCACCCCAGCTTTTGGCAAGGTGATGGCTACTGTTCCCCGACTGGATATCAAAGGGGTCACCGGCAGCTTGCCGGCTGCTGTGCTGATTTTGGCCCCCACATAATACAAGATCGGCAGGTCCACTAAGGTATCGGGCTTAGCCGTCTTCACCGTGGTGGTAAAAGCCCTGGGGTCCGCTTTGATTTTAAAAGTCGTAGCGTGATCATTGATATAAAAGCGCCGGGCCCAAAGTTTTGGCAATTGATGTTTGGCCCTTTGCGGTAAGTAGTCATCTGTCCCCCCATCTTTATAATGTTGTAGCTGAAAAGTAGTTGCGGCCCGTGGTCCTAGGACCAGTTTGGTTTTATGTAAAACATCAGCATTGCTGCGGGCGAACAAGACTACGATCAATAGCAACAAGCTCAACATGGGGACTATTTTCGTGGGACTGTAGTTGCCGATCAATTGGGCCAAAACCACCGCCCCCACCATGATCAAGAAGAAAGTGGCGAATAAACTCAGCCGGTATGGGTATTGAATGATGGCTGCCGGGGTGTGAACCAAATAACGCCAGGGGAATAATTTACTGGTGAGGATAAAGGCCCCAATCCCAAAACAAGCCCAAACCCCATAGTTGACGCCATTATAGGTCAACTTATCAAAATTCGTCACGATCAAGCCCAAGGCCACGACCCCCAACAGCCCGATGGTGTAAACATAAATGCTGTTGTTGATACTATTGCTGAGTAATTCAGCGGGGTCTTTTAGGATGGTCAATAAACCGCCAGTGTAAATGGAATGCAGGGGTTGGGCTACGCATTGTTCTAACAACGTGATCAATTGGTAACTGCCAATCAAGATGCTCCAAATAAAGGCCTTGCACAAACTCACCCCTAAGTCCTTGGTGACTTGGCGCCAACCAAAAGCCAGGCGCAGCCCCAGTAACAAAGCTACCAATAGTGCCGACAATAAATGGGCGTACAACATCAGGCTAAACCCAAACACTAACCAGGTCCATTTGCCATAATCCTGTTTTTGCAACATTAACTCAAAGCCGATCAACGCCAAAGGCAACGCTAAAAATACCACTAACTCCCCTAAATCAAAGCGAGGATAAGCCACGTCGATGCGGTAAATCGAGAAATTATAGCAGATGCTGAAGATATAAGCGGCTAGGCGGTTGGTGGTCAGGGCTAGGGTACATTTGTAAGTGACCACCAGGGTCAATAAGGTGATGCCCACATAATAAAGGCCGATGGCACTGGCCCAATGGCCGACAACATACTTCAATAAGACGATGGGCAAAGCCGTGGTGACATAAGGATAAAAAAGATTCATGGCCGTGCCCACACTGTGAAAGGCCATAAAATCATAGCCTGGCAAGAACTGACCGGCGCCCAAGCTTTGCGCTAGGCTGTAGATGCGGGACAAATGAAACAGACTATCATCCCCGGCTGCCAGCACATTAGGATTACCCATGATCGGCCAAGCAAAAATAATGGCTAACAGGATAAAGCTGCTATTAATAATTAGCCGCTGATACCTTAAAAATAAACGCTCAAATTTTCCAGTTGCTCCCAAGACACTGACCCCCATCACCGAATTTAACAACAAATGTTCTCTTAAAAGTATACCGTGTGTGGTCAGTAACATCAAATCACGCCCAATTAAAAAAGCCCAAGTGACCTGAATAATCAGTTCACTTGGACTGGGATTTGCTTAAGAAAGTTCCTTGAGCCATTGCTTGACCGCCCATTTATGGGTAGGCCGTTTTAGCGCTTGAATACCTTGGGGAATGGGCAACCAAATTAAATTGTTAAAGTCTTCCAGGGGGTCTTTGACCTTCTCATAGGCTTCGGCAATATAAAAGTACCCTGGGGTGTAGAAAGCCTGCTGGCGAAAATGGGAATAAAAGTATTCCCCGGACCGGCCTAAATAGCGGACGTTACTGACTTTAAAGCCTGCTTCTTCCAATAATTCCCGCTGTAAGGTCTCGGCTTGATCTTCGCCGGCTTCCATGCCCCCACCTGGGAGCAATAAGGCCCCATTGGGTGCAGTGACCAGTAACATGCGATAATGTTGGGCATCTGGAATAATGATATAAGCCCCAGTACGGGTCTTATAGTCTAGTTGTTCATCCTTTTGACCAAAAACGGCTTCATCAATTGCACTTGGTTGTTTCGCACTTGCCATTATCTTCCCCTCCAGTGTCAGGCACTTAAGCTTTGGTGCTGGCTTTTTCTTTTTTCATTTCGTTACTGCGTAATTGACCACAGGCGGCGTCAATATCAGTCCCGTGTTCTTTGCGGACCACACAATTGATCCCACCTTGCATCAAGGTGTTGTAGAACTTGCTGATTGACGTTTTGCTGCTACGGCTATATTGGGGATGTTCCGTAACGGGATTATAAGGGATCAGATTCACATAGGCCAATTGTTTCAAAGGCTTTAAGAGTTCAACTAATTCCTTAGCTTCCTTCACATGATCATTGACGTCATTTAACATGATGTATTCAAAGGTCACCCGGCGGTTGGTGGTGTCGATGTAATAGTGAATGGCATCAAATAGTTTTTCCAAAGGCCAAGAACGGTTGATGCGCATAATCCGACTGCGCAATTCATTGTTCGGGGCATGTAAAGAAATTGCCAAGTTGACTTGGGTTTGCCGGTCGGCAAAATCCCGAATCTTATTGGCCAAGCCAGAAGTGGATACGGTAATATGCCGGGCACCAATGGCCAAGCCAGATTGATTTTTGATGATATCAATAAAGTTCATCACATTTTCAAAGTTATCAAAGGGTTCACCAATACCCATGACCACCACGTGGCCCACCCGTTCGTCTTGGCCTTGGTCGTCTAAATAATGTTGAACCTGCATGATTTGGGCTACAATTTCACCGGCCGTTAAATCCCGTTGTTTCTTGATGAGACCGCTGGCACAAAAAGTACAGCCAATGTTGCAGCCCACTTGGGAGGTGACACAAACTGATAAACCATATTCCATATACATTAAAACTGTTTCAATCATTAAGCCGTCTTCTAAACGGAATAAATATTTGGTGGTGCCATCACTGGCCCGTTGGGTTACAACTGGTTGCAGGGGGCTGAAGGTGAAGTTGTCGGTTAAGACCGTTAACAAGTCAGCTGGTAAGTTATGCATGTCACTAAAGGCTTGCACATGTTTTTGGTAGAGCCATTCCCAAACCTGTTTGGCCCGGAATTTCTTTTGACCGTGCGTTAACAACCAGTCCGTCAATTGGGGAAATGTTAAATCATAAATTGATGCTTTCAAATAATTTGCCTCCGTTATGGGTTCCGTTAAAAATCTACTGTTATTCTAATTGTCTACTATAAATGATATTCCCAAAACTTACAATAAGGGATTTCAAGTAATTAACACCCAAAAATTTGGGTGAACGGTTGCAGACACGTATAATAAAGTTAAGCCTTGGCGTTATTTGGGATAACTTATTGAGGAGGGAATATATCATGCTCAAAGAATTCAAAGCCTTTATTTTGCGGGGAAATGTGGTTGATTTAGCAGTGGCCGTTATTATTGGTGCTGCCTTTAATCAAATCGTCTCTTCCCTGACTAAAAACCTGATCAACCCCTTATTGGGTCTGTTCGTGGGTAAAATCAATTTTTCATACTTAGTCTTTAGTATCGGACCGGCCAAGTTTAAAGTGGGGAACTTCATCAACGATATCATTAACTTTCTGATCGTGGCCTTTGTCATCTTCTTATTGGTCAAAGGCTTGAACAAGCTCAACAGCTTAGCGGCTAAACCAGAACCTGAAGCTGAAGCTAAACCAGAACCGACCCCAGAAGAAAGCTACTTAAAAGAAATTCGGGACTTGTTAAAGGCCCAGCAAAAACAAGATTAGTCTAGTACAAAGCGGTGCCATCTGACATTTATTGCCAGATAGCACCGCTATTTTTATGATTTCTTCGATTTGTTCTTATTTCGGCGCCGGGGTTGGGTGATGGCCCGCTTGATCACATCGAAAAAGCTCAAGGAGCGGACGATATGATCGGCGGGAATATGCTTTCTAATTTCCCGCAATACCCGTTTGGGATCCTTCGAAGCAAAGGTATATGTCCCATTGCGCTTGGTTTGAATGGCATACCTGGGGATCCATTTGCCCTTTAAAATAATCGAGACAATCACGTAATTCATTTCGTTCCAGGGAATTTGGACAAAGCGGGAGGCATCCCGGTCATTGAAAAACTCAAACCCCTTGTCCCCAATCATGATTTTCCCATAATCGGGCAAACCTAGATAGGCAGTGGCATTCACCACTAAATCGGCCTTGGTGTTAATTGACTGGACCATTATTTGTGTGCCCCCATCCTTTTTGTAATACCTTTATTATACGGCTTTTTAGGCCCTGAATAAAGGCGATGAAATTCATTTTGTTTTAAAAAAAGCCTAGGCATTGGGCCCAGGCTTTAAAATCAGTGGTTACATTAAGCCGATGACGTGGAAAACAACACCGACAACGAATAACCCTAAAATAATAACGATTGGTGATACTTTGCGTTTCAAGAGCCACATACAGAAGAAAGTCAGCAATAAGCCAGCTAAACCTGGAATCAACAGATCCAAGTTATCTTGTAATGTGGTGACCTTGTCGGCTGTCAAGGAACGACCAGCCGCTTGTTGAATCAAGGCCTCTTTGACCCCCGCAAAGCCATTTGGCAATTTGGCCCAGTCGATGAAGGCCCCCTTGTCTAGCTTAACGGTGGAGACAACCGGTGTGAACTTCACAGCTACCCACCGGTTGACCAAGGATCCCAGGATGAACATACCTAGTATAGAGGCACCCTTGGTGATGTCTTGTAATAAGCCCCCGGATAAATCTTCGGTGATTTTAGAACCGGCTTGATAGCCAAATTCCTGGGTATACCACATGAAGGCCATCCGAATGATGTTCCATAAAACAAAGTACAAAATTGGACCTAAGATGTTACCACTCATGGCAATAGATGCTGCCAAGGCCCCAATGATTGGTTTGATAGTGAACCAGAATACTGGATCCCCAATACCAGCCAAAGGACCCATCATCCCGACCTTAACCCCTTGAATAGCAACGTCATCGATTGGTGCCCCATTAGCTCTTTCTTCTTCAAGGGCTAAGGTTACACCTAGGATAGGTGAAGCCAAGTAAGGATGGGTGTTAAAGAATTCCAAGTGCCGCGTTAAGGCAGCTGAGCGGTCTTCTTTAGTTTTGTATAACTTCTTGATGGCTGGGATCATGCTGTAACACCAACCACCATTTTGCATACGTTCGTAGTTCCATGAACCTTGGATAAAGGTTGAACGCCACCATACATGGAGACGATCACGCTTTGTTAATTTAATTTCGTTTGCCATCTTTATTCGCCTCCTTTTTAATAATCATCTATGATGTCGCCAACAGGATCGCCGGTGTTAGTTGTGCTACCACCTTCACCGTTGCTGGAGCCACCAGATTTAGACAAGGCCAAGTAAATCAATGCAAGGGCCAAACCAATGGCACCTAACCCGATCAAAGTGATTTCTTTGACAGTGGCTAGGACAAACCCAATGGCGAAGAATGGCCAAACTTCTCGTGTGGCCATCATGTTGATAACCATGGCGTACCCAACGGCTACAACCATGCCCCCACCAACGGCTAACCCATCAGTTAACCAAGTCGGCATGGCAGTCAACATACCTCTTACAGGACCAGCGCCGATGATTAAGATCATGGCTGCTGGAATGGCAATACGCAAACCTTGCATCCCGATAGCTAACATTTGCCAAAGATCAATTTTACCAAAGTTACCTTCTTTAGCAGCTGCGTCCATCAAATGTACAAAGGCGGTGGCAATTGTCCGGGCCAAGATAGTCAATAGCAAGCCGGCAACGGCCAGGGGAACGGCGATGGCAATGGCGCTGGTAACGCCGGCCTTGCCTTGGCCCCCAAGTACTAAAATAATAGCAGATGCAACTGATGCTAAGGCCGCATCAGGTGCGACGGCGGCGCCAATGTTGGCCCAACCTAAGGCGATCATTTGTAACGTCCCGCCTAAGATGACGCAGGGTACTAAATTCCCGGTTACTAAGCCGATTAAGGTACATGCAATAACTGGTTGGTGGAAATGGAATTCATCCAAAATACCTTCCATACCAGCGAGGAATGCAACCAAAACGACTAATATCATTTGAATAATATTTAAATTCATGATTATTAATCCTCCATTTTCTCCCGATAATCAAGATTATCCTTGTTTGTTCAACTCATCTTGTGCCTTCTTCAAAATTTCATCCATGTTGCCATGGGCGTCGGTTGGCACTTTACGAACGTCAAAGGTAATACCTTTTGCCTTTAATTTAGCAAAAGTATCGATGTCATTTTGGTCAAAGGCCAAAACCTTGTTTGGTTGAACCTTACCAGTTGAATGGGCCATCGAACCAATGTTGAGTTCCTTCAATGGCACCCCACCTTCAATAGCCCGTAAGGCATCTTGAGGGGTTTCGAATAAGAGCAATGCTTTTTGGCCACCCATATGCTGGTCGTCTTTGGCGATTTTGATCATTTGATCAATCGGTACGACGTGGGCTTTTACACCTGGAGGTGCAGCCTGAGTGATCAATTTCTTACGCAACTCGTCTTTGGCAACGTTGTCGGAAACAACGATGATCCGAGTTGGTTGGGTCGATTTGGTCCATGCTGTGGCAACTTGACCATGAAGCAGACGTGAGTCCACCCGGGCTAAGACGTAAGACATCGTCCCCGGCTGGCCCCCCGTTAAAGCACTTGGTACAGCGGCAGCAGCAGGTTGTGCTGCCCCGGCTGCAGGTTCTAGAGATTCTGGTTTGATTTTGACCCCATCACGGCCAGCCTCAACGATATGCGCCGCAATTTCTTGGGCGGAGTTCATTGTCAAACGAGACCCATATGCTTCAATCAGCATTGGTAAATTCAGTCCCGTTACAATAGCCCATTTGTCTTGATGTGCTTCAAACAGACCATTGGATTGGTTAAATGGTGAGCCACCCCAAAGATCGATTAAAAATAAAACTTCGTCTTCGGGATCAAACTTAGCAATGGCAGCTTCCAGATGGGCTTTTAAATCATCCGGGCCTTCATTTGGCATAAAAGTTACGGTTTCAACTTTTTCTTGTTCGCCAAAAATCATTTCCCCAGATTGCTTAATGCCCTCTGCAAACTTGCCATGACTAGCAAGAATGATTCCAACCATTTGGATCGCCTCCTAAAAATAAAATATGATTATAGTGAATTTCCCCAACGATAAGTGTTGTGACGCCAGTAGTTAAAGCAAGTAATAATTGCGAGGCACTGAAATATAGACTTAAGGATATCACCATATTGATTATTACTCATAAACCCCTTTCATTGCAAGTATTTTACATTGTGAAGTTAATATTTTCATCCTAGGGTATGTACCAATTGGATTTTCATGATTATTTTCATGAATTATGAGTCTAAAATGCGCTGGTACACAGAAAAACAACTGTTATATATTTGAAAATAGAAATTTCGATTGCTTTCGTCTCGCTTACGTTTGGGATTCAAATCCGGCTTGTGACCCCCATCACCCGCGGTCAGTGCGCCATATTCCCGCTACTTTTGCTTTATTTTCCCCAGCGAAACTGGGATGTATTATCCAGAGTATATTTTAAGATTACTCTAGTTATTTATTTAAATAAAAAAATACAATCCATACACTTACTGGATTGTATAATAGCTATTATTTAATTTTTGAAATACTCAACGTAAAAGTATCTTTTAGTTACGTTTACTCTTGAATCGCGTTTGGAACAGTGGGCTAACTGGTTCATTTCGGTAAACGTGTTGAATTGCGGTGGCCATTAATTCGCCCACAGAAATTTGGACCATTTTTTCAATTATTTTATCTTCAGGGAGTTGGATCGTGTCCGTGACGATCAATTTGGAGATGGCGGAGTCGGTGATCCGCTTGATCGCCGGGCCAGATAAAATAGGATGGGTGCAGCTGGCATAAACTTCAGTGGCCCCAGCATCTTTTAGGGCTTGGGCTGCTAAGGTGATGGTGCCGGCAGTATCGATCATGTCATCGATGATGATACAGCGTTTGCCATCCACATGGCCAATGATGTTCATAATTTCAGCGACGTTAGCTTTTGGCCGGCGCTTGTCAATAATGGCCAAAGGTGTCTTCAAAAACTTCGCCAATTGCCGCGCCCGGGTGACGCCACCATGATCTGGGGAAACCACCACCGCGTCTTTTTCAAGGTTATTCTTTAAGAAATAATCAGCAATTAATGGGGCGCCCATTAAATGATCCACCGGGATATCAAAGAAGCCTTGAATTTGGGGTGCGTGTAGATCGATGGTCAACACCCGGTCAGCCCCGGCTCTTTGCATCATATTGGCTACTAACTTGGCCGTGATGGGTTCTCTTGGTTTAGATTTACGGTCTTGACGGGCATAACCATAATAAGGAATGACCAGATTAACCGTATGAGCTGAAGCACGCCGCAGGGCATCGATCATGATCAATAACTCCATGAGATTGTCATTGACGGGTTGGGATGTGGATTGAATTAAGTAAACATCACAGCCCCGGATACTTTCATCGATGTTGATTTGAATTTCCCCATCGCTAAAGCGGTTGACTGAAGATTTCCCCAAAGGGACCCCAACGGCTTCAGCGATTCTTTGTGCTAAGGGATGATTTGAATTTAATGCGAAAAGTTTCAGTTCATGTGGGTTGATTTGTTCAGTTGTCATATTAGCCTCCATTGATTTTATGCCCTATTCCCAATCTTTATCTTTTGCCAAAGGTAATTTTTGCCAATATTCTAGCTTGTTGGTCTGACGTGCTCTGGCAATCGCCATGGCGTGCTGGGGCACATCACTGGTGACCGTGGATCCTGCCGCCACAAACGAATGGTCGGCAATGTTCACTGGTGCGATAACGTTTGAATTGCTGCCTAAGAAAACGTGGTCGCCCACATTGGTATGGAATTTTTGAACGCCATCATAATTAACGAAGACCACGCCGCAGCCCACGTTAATGTCACTGCCTAAGGTGGCATCCCCCACATAGGTCAAATGGCCTACCTTAGTTCTAGGGCCAATCGTGGCTTTTTTAATCTCACAGAAGTTCCCAATATGCACTGCTTCACCAATATCTGATTGGGGCCGCAAGTGGCTGTTGGGGCCAATGTTACTACCCTTATGCATAATGGAATCTTCAATGGTGGAACTGGTAACCACCACATCGTCTTCAATGGTTGAATTGACGATTTTAGAGTGGGCGCCGATGACACAGCCAGATCCAATTTTCGTATTCCCCTGGAGCAAGACCCCAGGTTCAATAACGGTATCATTGGCGATTTGCACATCCGTATCAATGTAAGTGGCCGCTGGATCAATGATGGTCACGCCATCTTTCATATGGTTTTCATTGATGCGCCGTTGCATGACCGCCGTGGCTTTAGATAAGGCTAAGCGGTCATTGACCCCCATGGATTCTTCAAAATCCGGAATGTTATAAGCGGCGATCACACCACCGCTTTGGCGGATAATTTGAATCACATCGGTCAAATAGTATTCATGTTGCGCATTATCGTTGGTAACGTGATGGAGCGCTTCAAACAAGGTCTGATTGTCAAAGCAATAGACCCCAGTATTGATTTCTTGAATAGCGACTTCTTCAGAATTGGCGTCTTTTTGTTCCACGATCCGTTCCACATTGCCCAGACTGTTGCGGACAATCCGGCCATAACCGGTGGGGTCAGGGGCAGTGGCCGTTAAAATCGTGGCCTGGGCTTTCTTTTCAGCGTGAAACTTAAATAGCCGATCAAAAGTTGCCGCCTGTAATAAGGGGGTATCGCCGTTGACGATCAAGGTCATGCCGTCTTTGTCCCCTAAAATAGGTTCCGCCTGTAAAACCGCATGGCCAGTCCCTAATTGTTTATCCTGTAAGACGTATTGCGTCCGTTGGCCCAAAACTTCTTCAACTTTTTGCGCCCCGTGACCTACGACTGTCACGACTTGTGCTGGATCGATCTGAGAAACCTGTGTTAAAACGTGATCAACCATTGGCTTGCCGCAAACCGGATGCAGTACTTTATAAAGCTTAGACTTCATCCGCGTCCCTTGCCCCGCCGCCAAAATGATTGTGTATCTATCAGACATCGCTGTTTTCTCCCTTTCGTCGTTCAAAAAAATGTATGCTGTAATGTGTGCTTAAAAGTAGACATCCTCAATTATTTTACCTTAATCTGGCCCGTATCTCAATCACGCCTGTCCGCCTATTTTAGCGCAACTAAGTCTTATGGCACTTCAAGACCGCTTTGGTCTTATGCTTGCCCGCTACTTTGATTAGGGGTGAGGGCAATAAACTTGGTTTGGGCAAAATAATTTCCTGGAATAGCATGGATGTGTTTATTTTCCGTATCCACATTTTCCACTTGAATCAGTGAGGTGTATTCAGGGATATTGCGACTGCCTTCAAAATTGCTTTCCCCAAAAACAGCAATACCGGCTAAATCAGCATCAAATTCCTTGACCATGCTCACCATCCCATTAATGGTGCCGCCGCCCTTCATGAAATCATCCACCACTAAAACCTGGGCCCCAGGTTTTAGCGTCCGTTTGGACAATTCCATTTTTTCGATCCGATTGGACGAACCGGACACATAGTTCACACTGACCGTGGAGCCTTCGGTGATCTTGGAATCCCGCCGCACGATCACAAAGGGTTTATTCAAATAATAAGCCACACTTTGGGCGATGGGGATCCCCTTGGTGGCAATGGTCATCACCACGTCCACCGGTTTTTTGGCATATTGGGCCGCAATTAACTTCCCCACTTGTCTCAGGACATTGGGTTCGCCTAAAAGGTCAGACAAATAAACATACCCCCCTGGTAACAGGCGGTCAGATTCAGAAATACGTTGACTCATTTCATTTAAGACAGATTTGGCGTCATCTTCAGTGACAGTTGGGATGTAACGGACACCACCGGCAGCGCCGGGCACGGTTTCTAAAATACCAGTGCCCTGTCTGGCGAACGTATTGCGGATGATGGTTAGATCTTCACTAATCGAGGATTTGGCTGAGCTGAATTTCTCAGAAAAAAACGTCAATGGCACTAAGGTATGTGGTCGTTCCAGTAAATACCGGGTCATGTCGATCACACGATTACTTCTACGAACTTTCATAAATTCTCCTTTATCTCTTGAGCCTATAAAAAACAGCAATAACTGTTAATATTATACGTGTTCGTTCTCAGAAATCATAGCGTTTTTTCATTTTTTAATGGGATTGTTCGTATTTTAACCAAATTTGCTCATTATTCTGCCAAATAGTAGGGCTGGCATAAATAAACTTCCTGGCAAAAACCCCGCATGCTGTTTAAAACATGCTTAGCGCGGCTCTCACTGGCACATAAGCCATAAACCGTCGGCCCGCTGCCGGACATAGCGGCCCCATCGGCACCAAATTGCAACAGTTTTTGTTTTAAACGTAAAATCTCGGGGTATTGTCGGGCGGTCACGGCTTCTAGTACATTGCCCATGCCCGCCACCACTTGGCCATAGTTATTTTGGGTCAATCCGTTGATCACCAGTTGGTGGTCCGGACGTGGTCCTAGGTTCTCCAGGGTCACGTGGCGCATGAGTTTGCGCGTGGACACCGGAAAGTCGGGTTTGACCACCACCACGTAAAAGTTCAAATTATTGGTCACGGGGATCACTTCATTGCCTCTACCCCGGACTTCGGCCACCTGGGACCAAATACAAAACGGCACATCTTCATCTAAGTCTAAGGCCAGATCCACCAAGGTCTGCTTGCTGAGTTGTAAATGCCAAAGTTGGTTTAACCCCCGCAATACTGCCGCGGCATCACTGCTGCCGCCCCCTAGACCAGCGGCCACGGGAATATGCTTTTCAATATCGATCTCAGCCCCCTGGGCCACATGGTATTGCTGCTGCAACAAGCGGGCCGCTTGAAAGGCTAAGTTGCGCTTACCGGCGGGGACATAGCTTTGGTTGGCACTTACGATTATTTTCTGGTCATCACGTACTTTAATGCGCACATAGTCAAATAAATTCAGTGTGGTGGAAACCATTTGCCACTGAAAGGCACCGTCGGGATATTGACCAGTAATATCAACGGCTAGATTCAACTTCGCTGGAGCCATATATCCTGCTTCCATATTCTTCACCAAATTTTTTATTATTGCTATTATTATACCGTATTCCCTATGACCAGGCACAGGGGCGGATTTGTTTGGCAAAAGACACAAAAAAAGAGCTTTGGGTAAAAAAATACCCAAAACTCCGACTTAAATTCTAACTGGTTTAAGCGTCATCTTCATCAAAATCAATTTTAATTGATTGTGTTAGTAAATCAGCATAACTATATGAAACGCGTTCAAATGCGTTTTCCTCTTGATTTAAATCAACGACGAAAACGGCGGGATACGTTTCTTTTAAAATGCCCCGGCGACGTGTAATTTTCTTACGACCTGCTTGTGCGACAACAGTCAGATTGTGTCCGACTTTCCCATCAAGATCGTGTTTGATACTTGCTAATGTAATTGGCATGCACTCACCCCTCGTGAGGTCTAGTATACCACAAAAATGGAAAACATGCTATTTTACCATACTATTAAGCTTTTTTCTAGAAAAAATTCCCAATTATTATATTTTGTATTGATTTTTTAATATAAATCTAAAAAGCGCTTCAAGTTGCCCTAATGATAACGCTTCAGCCCGCACATCCACGGTCACCCCCAGGCTAGTAATGGCGGCGGCCATGGTGGCTTTAGTGGCTGGTGTTTTACCAAAAAACGACAATAAATTGTTTAATAATCGCTTCCGTCTTTGTTTAAAAACAATTTGAATGAAGCGATTAAATTGGGCTTTTTCTGCCTTGGGAATGACCTCCGTGGTTAAAGGGGTCAAGCTGACAATGGCCGAGTCCACCTTGGGTTGGGGGATAAAGGCGGACTTGGGGACTTTGGCCACAATTTGGGCCTGCATATTCATGGCAATGGCCAGGGTCAAAGACCCATAGGCCTTATGCCCCGGTGTGGCCACGATGCGTTCGGCCACTTCGTATTGCATCATCACGATGATTTGGACCAAGTCCACTGGGGACTGGACCAATTTCAACAAAATTGGGGTGGTGATGTAATAGGGCAAATTGGCCAATACTTTGATGGGCTTGGTCAGATCAAATTCTGCCGCTAACAAGGTGGGTAAGTCTACTTTTAAAATATCGGCGTTTTTAACCACCACATTGTCATAAGCCTGCAGGGTGTCCGCTAAAATCGGGATGAGGCGCTGATCGATCTCTAAAGCCAGGACTTTCCCGGCTTTTTGGGCCAATAATTCCGTCAAAGCCCCAATACCCGGGCCAATTTCAATGACTTGATCAACGGCACTTAAGTCAGCCGCCGCCACCATGTCTTGTAATAGGCCAGGATTGGTCAAGAAATTTTGCCCCAGGCTCTTTTTAAACTTAAAGCCATGGGCCTGCAGGATTTCACGGGTTCTTTCTGGGGAACTAATCAGTTCTGTCATTGTCTATCTGCCTTTCGTTGACTTGGACTAGGGCCTGTTCAAATTGGGCCCGGGAAATCTGAAAAGCAGCCAGCCGTTTCAGTAATTGTTTCCCATTCACTTTACCAATATGCAGGCTATCCCCTAACCAGATCCGCCGTTGCCGGGCATTAGGACCGACAATCAAACCGGCGGCGATCAAGTCTTTTTGGGTGATTTCTGGGACAAAAGCCGTGTCTTTAGCCGTGGTGTATGCACTGGTCAAAGCTGCGGCAATCGCCGCATTAGAAGCATGTTCCACCCCCAGGGTCCCTTTGGCTTTAGGGACGGCTGAAGAGGCTGGCAAAAAGGCCTGTTTCACCCCCGGGATGGCCGCCAGGATGGTCTTGCGAATTTTCTCCCCAGGCTGGTCCGGGTCCGTAAAAACAATCACGCCCCGGGTGGCTTGGGCCTGCTTGATCAGGGCTAAAGTGGCCCCATCAATGGCTGACCCATTGGTTTCAATGGTATCGATCTGGGGATCAAATTGTTGCAAGCGTTTGGTGTCATCTTTGCCTTCCACCACGATTATTTCAGGAATGCGCTTTGCCTTACTCATCAGTTAAACCAAACACCTTTCGTGCATTGTCATACGTGACTTCGGCGATATGTGCTGGGGTGTCTTGGCGCAGTTCTGCCAATTTTTGCACCACATAATAGGTGTAGCCCGGTTCATTGGGCTTACCCCGGTGCGGCACTGGGGTCAAGTAAGGGGCGTCGGTTTCCACCAATAGGCGATCATCCGGAATGATTTTAGCAGCAGCTTGAATTTCTGGCGCATTTTTAAAAGTGACCATGCCACTAAAGGATACGTACATCCCTAGATCCAAGAACCGCTTAGCCCAAGTCTCATCCCCCGTGAAACTATGCATGATACCGCCAAAATGTTGAATTTGGCTGGCCTTTAAAATGTTGTAGGTATCTTCAAAAGCATCCCGGGTGTGGATTGAAACGGGCTTTTGCAAGTCGTTGGCAATGTCTAATTGCCGGGCAAAAACCTTTCGTTCCACATCTTGGGGCGAAGTGTTCCAGTGGTAGTCTAAGCCAATTTCTCCTAGGGCCACCACTTTCGGATGGTGCAGCTGGGTCATTAAAACTTCTTCAGCGGCTGGGGTAAAGTCCTTCGAGAACTCCGGATGCCAACCCACGATGGCATATAAATTGGCAAACCGTTCCGCCAAATCAATGGCCCCCTGGTTAAAATCAGTATCCGACCCCACAATGGCCATGTTCACCACGTGTAATGCCTTGGCATGGGCCACAAATTCAGCCTCATGGCCGGCATAATGGGGGTCATTTAAATGGGTATGGGAATCAAAAATCTTCATGGCCATTAACCTACATCGGCCCCGTTTTCATGGTTGTCCCCCACAAAAATCAATTGGATCTTACCACCATGTTCAGAAGATAGTAACATCCCCTGGCTGACTTCTCCCTTGAGTTTCCGTGGTTTCAAATTGGTCACTGCCAATACTTTCTTACCCACCAGTTCCTTGTAGTTAGGGTAAAATTCCGCGATGCCGGACAGGATCTGACGATGGCCTTCATCCCCAGCGTCCAATTCAAACTTCAATAGCTTATCAGCATTTTCAACCTTATCCACATTGATGATTTCCGCAACCCGGATCTCACTCTTGTCAAAGGTTTCAAAGTTGATTGCTTTTTTATGATTGATCAATTCTGTTTTAGTAGGGTCATAAATATTATTGTTGGCTTTAGACGCATTTTGTTCCTTGGTCATTTCTGCTTTGATATAAGCCACTTCTTCCTCGGTATCTAGCCGTGGGAAGATTGGTTCACCTTTGGCCACAACGGTAGTATTTGCTGGGAAGACGCCAAAGGTCAGGTCTTGGTCCACATCTGAGTTGAAGTCCAAGCCCAATTGGGCAAACATTTCTTTCGGAGCATTAGGCATGACTGGTTGGATCATCAAAGCTGTTACCCGCAAAGATTCGGCCAAATGGGCCAAAACACTGTCCAACTCAGCCTTTTTGCTGTCATCTTTGGCCAAAATCCAAGGTGCAGTTTCATCGATATACTTATTGGAGCGAGAAATTAATTGCCAAACCTCATCCAAGGCATTGGAGAACTTGAATTCATCCATAGCTTGCATGTATTTATCAATCGTCGTCTTAGCCACTTGTTCTAGGTCTGCATCAAATTCAGGATTCACATTGGCCTGATAAGCTGGCACGGCCCCAGCGCGATACTTGTTGATCATGGCAATGGTCCGGTTCAACAAGTTCCCCAGGTCATTGGCCAGGTCATAGTTGATCCGATCCACGAAGTCTTCAGGGGTGAAGACGCCATCATTACCAAAAGGAATGGCCCGCATCAAATAATACCGCAGCGCATCCAAGCCATAACGGGCCACTAACATTTCCGGATAAACCACATTGCCCTTGGACTTGGACATTTTGCCGTCCTTCATCAATAACCAACCATGACCAAAGACTTGCTTAGGCAACGGTAAATCCAAGGCCATCAAAATAATTGGCCAATAAATCGTATGGAAGCGCACGATTTCCTTACCCACAAAATGCACATCAGCTGGCCAGTAACGATCAAATAAGCTTTGGTCATCGCTACCATAACCTAGGGCGGTAATATAGTTCAATAACGCATCGACCCAAACATAAACCACGTGCTTGGGATTGCTAGGAATCGGCACACCCCAATTAAAGCTGGTCCGAGACATGGCTAAATCTTCTAAGCCAGGCTTAATGAAGTTATTGATCATTTCCCGTTTGCGGGATTCTGGTTCGATGAAATGGGGATGATCTTCATAATATTGCAACAAGCGGTCAGCATATTTGCTCATCTTGAAGAAATAAGATTGTTCCTTCACCAACTGCACTTCGTGGCCAGAAGGCGCCTTGCCGCCAATAACCTTGCCGTTGTCATCATGATAAACTTCGGCCAGTTGAGTTTCGGTGAAGTATTCTTCATCAGAAACCGAATACCAGCCTTCATATTCCCCTAAATAAACGTCGCCTTGGTCGATCAGGCGTTGCACGATTTTTTGAACCGCTTTGACGTGATAATCATCCGTGGTTCGAATGAACTTGTCATAGGAAATGTCCAGTAATTGCCAGAGTTTTTTGATACCTTTGGCCATGCCATCCACATATTCCTGTGGGGAAACTTGCAGGGCTTCGGCCTTTTGTTCGATCTTTAGACCATGTTCGTCAGTCCCCGTTAAAAAGAAGACATCATAGCCGCTCAGGCGCTTGTAGCGGGCCAGGGTGTCAGCGGCGATGGTGGTGTAGGAATTACCGATGGTCAAACGGCCAGACGGATAATAAATCGGTGTGGTGATGTAGTATGTGGGCTTTGTTTCCTGCATTATTTAAACCTCTTATAATTGAATTTTTGAATAATCTTGACACGAAAATAATGTAATTAGTATAGCATGATTAAGCAGTTCGCTGAACCTTAAAATAAATCTAGCTGCTTGGGACCTAAACCATGGAACTCGATCCCCAGTAGTTGTTGCAAGGCTAGGGCGTTGTCGGCAGCATCCCCGCCGGAATTATTATTGAAGATCACACAAACCTCTGCAGCCGTTTGGGTCATGGTCTTTATCGCAGTGGCAAACTGCAATAATTCCTGTTGATTGTAGCGATAAAGGGTGCGCTTGCCCCGCCATTGCTTATCCTGGTTCAGCCAACCGGCCATGTTGCGGCCATGGAGGCGAAAAAGCCCCAATTTCGGATTGGTCACCGTGGGATAAAAAGGCACACTGTTGACCTGGGTCTGGGGTTCATCCGCGGCCACCAGGGTGAATTGCAGCCGTTGCATCAAGGCCACCATCTCCCCCACATAAAGCTGGTCATACCAAGTGGGGTTCCGAAACTCAATGGCCACTGGCAGCTTAGGCAATAATTGCCGCACCTGGATCAAATAGCGAATATTGGCCGGAGTCAACTTGAAAAATGGGGGAAATTGCAACAAAATTGTTTTTAATTTATGGGCTTGAACCAAGGGCTTGATCGCCCCCCGATAGGCTTTAAACAGCTGGCTTAATTCCGCCTCAGCCAAAGGTTCTTTATCATGCTGGGTCATGGCACTGGTGGCTTTGACAATAAACTGAAAACCATCAGGGACCGCATCGGCCCACTTTTGAACTTGTGCGGGCGTCTTCAAGCCATAAAATAAACTATCAATTTCCACGGTGGGGAAAAAGCCGGCATAATCCACCAAGGTCAACTGCTTTTTCTCGGGCAGCAGGCTTTGGTGCTCGCTCCAAGTGGTCAAACCAATGGTGATCATTAAATCAGCCCCTTTTCCTTGGCCATGGTCTTGAAATAGCCATGGTGTTTCAAATCCTTGGCTAAGTCGGCCATGGAAAATTCATGGTAAAATGCCCGATAATGATCATCAGCTAAGGTGAATAAATCCGTTAAGGACGTGGCCATGTCACTGGCCATATCTGGGTCCAAGGCATTGGCATTCACGTCGCCGGTGATAAAGCGGGCGTAACTTAAGATGGGCGGGATCGTGAGGTCATAAAGATCCCCCACGTTGATTTCCGCTAGCTTTTTGGTCAATGTATAACCGCCATTTTTGCCCACGGTGCCTTTGATATATCCCTTTTTATGTAAGAGGGAAAGTGTGTTGCGAATCACCACCGCATTGACTGCCATTAAATCGGCAAGCTGGGCACTGGTAACTTTCTCGGGCTGCTTGGCTTGAAGATACAACAAACTATGAACTGCCACTGAAAAATCTAATCGCATAAACTTTCACCTCCCTTTTGACTTGACACTATTGTACGTTGAAGGTCACCAATTCATCCCCAACAAAGTTGGTGTGAAATATATGTTGTTCCTTGGCGATCATGTAAGGATAAACTGCCTTTAAATCCGCAATTACCCCGTAATTCTCTTTGGCCATGGCCCAATCTAGTGGAAATAGATTTAACAACCCCTCCCGCATACTCACGGGTACTTTTAAGGGGTAGTCTGGGGTCAGGTAAGCCGTGTATAAATAAATTCGATTTTGGTAAACACCGGCCACCGACCATTCCATATAGCCGTTATCTGTTAAAGTATAAGCAGCTTTTGGAATCTGGGTCTCTTCTAAAATCTCCCGCTGGATGCCAGCTTTGGGCGTCTCACCAGGTTCGATCTTCCCGCCAATGCCGTTCCACTGGCCAATGTAGGGCTTGTTATAACGGTTCAGTAGCAAGACTTCGTTGCCCTGGATGATCAAAGCCAGGGTCAATTGCCGTTGGGCCATAGCGCACCTCACATTCTTAAACTTTGATGATAATATAATTATAAAGCCATCTGGCCTCGGGATAAAGCCCCATTTCGGGATTCACTGCCCGCTTAGGCCACTGGCTTAACGCCGGCGATGCTTCATGACGGTGACAAAATGTAAGATTCCCGCCAATAATACAAAGAAGATTAAAACAAATGACCCCCAATTCACAAAGAAGTTTTGTAACGGGAGCACTTGTTCAAAAGCGCCCTGTAAGGCCATGGTGATCAAGGACATCACCGCAATCATCACAAATAATTGAATGTAGCGTTTCAAAGTATTATCGTCCCTTCTATCCTTGGTCACTAAGCGCTGCCCCCACTTTTCACAGAGGGCAATTTTTTTGGCAGGAATGGTCTTCATCCCAAAAGTTCCGGGTAAAACCACTTCCCCGACTTTGATCACGCCAGCAGCACTCATCACCTTGTCTAACACCCGAAAAGTCCCATCCGTGGCCCCACTGAAATAATTATCCAGGGCACTGATATAACAAGTGGTTAGACTTAAGTAATGTTTATTTTTAAAAGGGCCGGGGATGGTGTCACCATTTTTCTTTTGATACACTAATTTGGGGCGCAAACAATCTAAAAAGTGCTTCATGTCCCCAGACACACTCCCCCAATAAGTGGGGGCCGCCAAGATCCAAACGTCACTTTCGGCCAATTTGGCAATCAAGGCCTTTAACGTGGGATTGGGGGCGGCGGTGTGGGGTTTAATATCATAATCTGCTAAATATAATAATTCCGTTTCATTGCCCTTGGGGACGGCTTTTAACATGGTGGCCAACATCTGGCCGGTGAAGCCGTCTTTTTTATGGGCCCCTAAAATACCTAATACTTTCAAGACTGCATCTCCAATAAACTGTTTATTTGTCGGCGTCTTGTAACGCCTTAATGGTGTTAGCTTGCAGTTGTTTGGAGATCAGGAGAATGTCTTTGTACAAGTCTTTGACATAAGGTTTTAAGTTAGGGGCTTGAATGGTATTGACTACTTTTTCCAGTAAAACTGCTTCGCGACCCCGATCGGTCAAGCCCAAATGATGTTCATACTTGGCTTGGGCGATTTCTTCAGAGACGTGGAGCCGTTGTTCTAATAAAGCAGCTAATTTCGTATCAATCGCGTCAATCTTATTACGTTGTTCTTCTAGCACTAAAACATCATTCCTTTGGTTTCGAATTTTTTTCGCTGGTCCAAACAGTCCGTTCGGCCCGCCGTTCTGGGATCACCCAGAGTAAGAACATTAAGCCATCAATGGCAAAGACAGCCAGGGGTTGGAATATCCCCACGATGACCGCAAAGGCGGCCACCCCAATGGAAATCAAGGGTTTATGATAATCTGAGCCTAAACTCTTGCCAATCAAGGAATCATCCCCGTTGACTTTGATCAAGCGCCGTACCAAAATTGCCCAGGTCACGTTGGCCAATAAAATCACAATGCCATAGGTTAATTCTGGGGCAACTTCATTAATATGCCCCTCGATGACCCACGTGGAAGTGAAGGGAAATAAACTCAAGAAGAACATCAATACCATATTCAACCATAAAACACTACCGGTCACCTTATGCACTAAGGCAAACAGATGGTGGTGATTGTTCCAGTAAACAGATAATACGAAAAAGCTAAAGATATAAACCCCAATGGAACCCCGTTCAGCCCAAAGACTGGCAAAAGTTGGCATATGGGGTGGTTTTAACTCCAATACCATGATGGTGATAATAATAGCAATCACCGCATCTGTAAAAGCTTCAATTCGCTGCTTACTCATAACAAATCAACTCCTCTATAGTCTAGCAAAAACGTCTTGGGCATCCCCTTGAATCATTTCTACGGGCATATCAAAGTCTAGTTTTTCTTTATTGACCGCTACTAATTTGGCATCCCGAGCGCGGTAATTGATCAAAGCGGCAAAGGGATAAACTTTAAAGGAAGTCCCCACTACTACGATCAGATCTGCCGTTTCAATGGCCCGCACAGCCCCTTCTAAATTCTTCTCAGGAATGCCTTCTTGGTACAACACAATATTTGGTCTTAAAATGCCGCCATCTTCTTGGTGATGGTAGTCGGTCAAATAGGTTTTGTAGTCCACATGCTTGCCACAGGTTTGGCAATAAATATCATACAAATTCCCGTGAAATTCCACCACGTGTTTGGCACCGGCCTTGGTATGCAGGCCGTCCACATTTTGGGTAACGATGGTGCCCTTTTCATTGGAAATGGCCGCCATTTTTTCGTGGATGATATTGGGCTTCGCCTTAGGAAAATACATGTTATTTTTAACAAAGTCATAAAAGCTATCGGGATGTTGCACCAAGTTTTCATGGCTTAATAAATATTCAGGATTCTGATGGCCGGCATAAAGCCCGCCCTTAGAGCGATAGTCCGGGATGCCGGAGGGTGTAGAAACCCCAGCGCCGGTTAAAAAAGTCACGTGTTTGGCCTGGGCAATTGCTTTTTTTAGATCAAACATATAAAAACCTCCATTCTAAAGATGTATAATATAATTATAATTCTATGGGAGGGATCGTTTTGGATAAAAAACCAGTCATATATTATCTTAGCTATATCTTTTTCATTCTGGTCATCGCCATCTTAGCGGTAGTGGTCTATCACATGGTGGTGTTGTTATTACAACAAGTTCCAAATGCTTTTGAAATTAGATTTGGCGGCCGCTAACGAATGCCAAACTGGACCTTTTCTTGATTCAGAATGGTTTGTAGTGGTTGGTCATATAGCGCCTGAAAAGCTTCCGGGCTCATGTCTTGTTTGAGACCTTGGAATAAAAAGGCAGCTTGTTGATCCGTCTTACCCACAGCGATGTAGGCCCGTTGTTTGGTCTTTAGATCCAAATACTCTGAGTGTAAAATTTCAATGACTTGGTTGACACTTAAGCGCAATTGCCGCTGACTAAAAATCGGCGTCAAGACCGCAAATTGACCATGATTCATAGGCACATAACCCAAGCTATCCAAGATGGCAGCAAACTTGCGGAATAACGCAATGACTGCCCGGCGAAAAGCAAAGGCGGTGTCTATTTTTTTGGCGCTCAAGGTGTCATACAATCCCTTGGCATAGGGATAACTCTCCGGATACTTCAACAATAAGTCATTTTTCAGGTGATTAATATCCCCCTCCAAAAAGACAAACAGGTCTAACAAACTCAGCATGCGAAAAATCAACAAAGGATCCTCAGCCTTGTTGGGGTCTTCAGCCGGCACGCTGGCATAGACCCCGTCTAAAAATTCCTTGGTGATGGTGGCATTGATCAAACCATGCTTTTGTTGATCGGCTAAAATCACCACGTGGGCCGCACTGTTGTATAAGGCTGTAGCCGTGGCCCCAATTTGTTCATCTAATTGGGGATTTTCCGTGGTCAGGGGAAATTGCAGCTGACTAAAGCCCCGGGTGGCCATGAGCATATGCAGCAATTCGTGGGACAACGTATAATCCACGTTGGTGGTATCGGTGACTTTCACTTCAATGCTGCCATCCTTATGGACGACTTGTTGGGACTGGTCGTGGAGTAATAAGCCACTGGCATTCCCACTCACCGTGACGGTCACTGGGACGTGAAAGGCATCTTTGACTTCGGTTAATAAATTAGCCACAGTTTGGCTATAGGGTTCATTGGACATAGGCGTCTACCTCATTTTTTCGAAAAGTTAACGCTTCTAGTATACCATGCAGGGCGGGCAGTATTTAATAACTATAACTGAATATTTGTTATAATAGGAAGAAAGGAGGTTATTTTTATGCATATTTCCGTCCCAACCAAAGCAGGCTACTTAGATGATCTGTACGGGCGGCGGGCCAATGTGTCAGCGGGTCCCGTCTCATTTCCTATCAATATCGCCGATGTGCCTGCGGGTACTAAAACCTTGGCGCTAACGCTGGTGGATTTTGATGCCATCCCCGTGGGGGGCTTGCCTTGGATTCACTGGATCGTGGCCAATATTCCCGCAGATGTGGTGGATATTCCGGAAAACGCCAGCCGCTCAGGCGTCATCGATTTTGTCCAGGGTCATAACTCCTTAGCTGGTAATATTTTTGGGGAAACTGACCCAGAAATCACCACCCGTTATGCGAACCCCGCTCCACCAGACCAAGATCATGCTTATACTTTAACCGTTTATGCCTTAGACACTGTCTTACCGTTAAAAGAAGGCTTTTGGATGAATGAACTGTACCACGCCATGGCTGATCATATTCTTGACGAGGCTAAAATCGACGTGAATTACCGCCAAATTGACTAATGCCAAAGCCCAAGCACCGGGATGCCCTTTGATGAGGGTGTTCCGGTTTTTTAGCGGGCGATGCTAAATATTATTTAGCTTACCTAAAATAATTGTTGATAAAATCTCCTGAATAAGATAGGCTATCAAATGTAAGGGCTTACTTATTGAAGCATAATTATTTTACAACAGGAGGTACCATATGCAAAAACCGAAAGAACGTCGCTTTCTAGGACAACCCTGGGGCTTGTCCACCCTCTTCTTCACTGAAATGTGGGAACGTTTCAGTTACCACGGCATGCGAGCCATTTTATTATTCTACATGTTTTACGAAGTCACCCAAGGGGGCTTGGGCTTAGACAAGACCCTGGCCTCTTCGATCATGGCCATTTATGGGGCCTTGGTTTACTTAGCCGCCGTGCTGGGGGGCTGGGTGGGCGACCGCCTGCTGGGCAGTTTTAAAACCGTGTTAAGCGGTGGGGTCTTGATCATGTTGGGCCACATCGTCTTATCCTTTCCCTCTGGGGCCCCGGCCTTATTCATTTCCATCGCTTTGATCGTGGTGGGGACCGGGTTTTTAAAACCCAATATCTCCAACATGGTAGGGCTGTTGTACGAAGAAGGGGACAAGCAGCGGGATGTGGGCTTTACCATCTTCGTGTTTGGGATCAACTTTGGTTCCTTTGTGGCCCCAATTATTGTGGGGACCCTGGGCCAAACCTATAGCTTCCACGTAGGTTTCTCCTTGGCCGCCATTGGGATGTTCTTTGGCTTGATTCAATACTATCGGGGCCGTAATCACTTAAGCCCCCTGTCCAAAATCCCGGACAATCCCATCACACCCCATGAAGCCAAGCGCCTGCGCATCTTTTTGGCCATCGGCTTAACTGTTTTAGGGGCTATCTTAGTGGGCTTACATATCATGGGTCGCTTAAATATCCATGCCATCATCTCATTGATCACCGTGATCGCCTTAGCTTTACCCTTTTATTACTTCACCACCATGCTCACCAGCAAAAAAGTCACGCCGAAGGAAAAGAAACACGTCTTGGCCTATATTCCTATTTTCATTGCCATTGTTATTTTCTGGGCCATCCAAGAATCCGGCTCGGTGGTTTTGACCTTGTTTGCTGAGGATCGCACCATTTTACACATTGGCGCTTTGAAATTGCAGTCCTCTAACTTCCAAGCGTTGAATCCTTTATTTATCACCCTGTTAATGCCTGGGTTTAGTTGGCTGATCCAGCACTGGAAACGCCAGCCTTCTTCTGGGGGCAAATTTGCCATTGGTTTAGTCCTAGCCGGCTGTTCTTATTTATTCATGGCCTTGCCGGGCTTGATCCATGGCACCGCTGGTCGGGTCAGTCCCTTTTGGTTGATTGGGTCAGCCTTGATCGTGGAAATCGCCGAATGTTTCATTTCACCAATTGGCCTGTCCACCACCACCAAATTAGCCCCGGCCACCTATCGCTCCCAAATGATGAGTATGTGGTTCTTGGCCGATGCCTGTGGCCAAGCTTTTAATTCCCAGTTAGTGAAATATTATACCCCGGCTACGGAAGTTAACTACTTCTTGGCCATCGGTAGCTTCAGTGTGGTGGCCGGTTTGATCTTGGTTTTATTCGTGCCGAAAATCAAACGGTTAATGGGCGATATCGCCGGCGTGGCGGCTTAAATCCGCTTTGTCAGAAACCGCCAGTAAGGGTTCCGCCTATATCGTATCACCCCCGCCAGTTTTGACTGTTAGAAAGATTGCAATTGTGATACGATGAACTTAATTAGTTGCTATTATCTGTTTTTTGTTCAAGTTGCCACAGTTACTTGTTAGAAAGGAACTGGTAAAAATGAGCCGTTTATCCTTGGATACAACCACCGCCGCGGAGAAAACTGCGGCAGCCTTATATCAGTCGGTGCAATTGCGCATGGCCGTCACCCCCACTTCGGTGTGTCCGGTGGAAATCGCCAGCGCATATGCTAAGTTGTGTCACAGCCAAAGCTGTGGCAAATGTGTCCCTTGCCGGATCGGCTTAGGCCAATTGGGCGAACTTTTAGACGAAGTTAAGACCGGTCATGGCTCAGAGGCCACCTTAGACCTGATTGAACGTACCGCCCGCAGCATTAAAAATTCCGCCGATTGTGCCATTGGCTATCAAGCCGCGGCTGAAGTCCTGCGGGATGTGATCGCCTTTCGCCCTGATTTTGAAAACCACTTAGAAAAAGGTTACTGCCTCGCACCCCACCAAGGCATCCCGTGTGTGCGGGAATGCCCGGCCCATGTGGATATTCCTGGCTATATTGCCTTAATTGGCGCCCATCGCAACGATGAAGCCGTGCAATTGATTCGCCAGGACAATCCCTTCCCCACGGCCTGTGCCTTCGTGTGTGAACATCCTTGTGAAAATCAATGTCGCCGTAACATCGTGGATAAAAGTATCAATATCCGGGGTCTGAAAACCTATGCCGTGGACAATGCGGCCATTGATATCTTGCCCATGCCTAAAGCTGCGCCCACCGGCAAAAAAATTGGCATCATTGGTGGCGGCCCCAGCGGCTTGACGGCTGCTTTTTACCTGCAACTCATGGGCCATTCGGTCACCGTTTATGAAAAGCGCCATCACTTAGGGGGGATGTTGCGTTATGGTATTCCTAGCTATCGCTTAGACCGCCATGACCTGCAACGGGATATTGATTCGATCCTCACCACCGGTGTTCAGGTCCACATGGACTATGACATTGCCAGCGTGGCTGACTTCCAGAAACTCCAAGCTGATAACGACGCCTTGTACATTGCCATTGGCGCCCACAGTGATAAAAAGCTGCGGATTCCTAATGAAGATGCCCAGGGGGTGCTTTCTGCCGTGGAATTACTCCGGGGCATTGGCGACCATAAAATGCCTGACTTCTCCGGTAAAAAAGTTGTTGTCGTTGGCGGGGGCAACGTGGCCATGGATGTGGCCCGTTCTTCCGTTCGCTTGGGGGCTGAGAAGGTCACTGTGGCCTATCGCCGCCGCCAAGAAGATATGACAGCTTTGCCCGATGAAGTCCAAGGGGCGATTGCCGAGGGCTGTGTCATTGCCGAACTCATGGCGCCCATCAAAGTTGAAGTGGACGACCAAGATCAAGCCACCGCTTTGTGGGTCCAACCGCAAATCGTGGGTCCTTACGACCGCAAAGGCCGCCCGGCACCTAGAGATGCAGCCGTGGACCCGGTGCGCTTAGACGCGGATATTGTCATCGTCTCCATTGGTCAAAACGTGGACAGTGACATGTTTGAAGCCGCTGGCCTACCACGAAAATGGCAAAACCTGGCCGCTAGTAATGATACTGACTTCCCGGATAATGCTGGTATCTTTTCTGGGGGGGATTGTGTCACCGGGCCGGCTACGGTTATTAAAGCCATTGCGGCCGGGAAAGTGGCCGCCGCCAACATGGATAGTTATTTAGGGTTCAATCACCATATCCATGCCGATATTGACATACCTGACCCCCAACTCAACGATCCCGTACCTTGTGGCCGCATGGCGCTGAAAGAACGGCCGGCAGCGGCGCGCCGTCAAGATTTTGAAAACATGGCCCTACCCACCAGTGATGAGGAGGCGGCCCAAGAAGCTGCCCGTTGCTTACGGTGTGATCATTTCGGCTATGCTGCCTTTCGTGGGGGGAGGGAAACCCAATGGTAAAATTAACAATTGATGAAACAGTTATGGAGGTGCCCACTGGCACCACCATTTTAGAAGCAGCACGCAGTCACGGAATGAATATCCCCACTCTTTGTTATTATAAAAACTTAAATGATATTGGCGCCTGTCGGGTCTGTTTGGTGGAATTAAAGGACAAGGATAAATTAGTCACGGCCTGTAACACCAATGTGGCCGAGGGCATGGTGGTGTATACCAACACACCAGCTGTCCGGGAAGCCCGGCAAACCAATGTGGAATTGATTTTAAGCCAGCACCGAGTAGCCTGTACCAGTTGTGTCCGGGGGGGTAATTGCAGCCTGCAGACCCTGTCCAACCAACTAGGGGCCCAAGAGCCGGCCTATCAAGAAGCATGGGCGGATAATCAATGGGATATGGATTTCCCATTGATTCGGGATAATAGCAAATGTATCAAGTGCATGCGCTGTATTCAAGTCTGTGATCATATTCAAAGTCTCCACGTTTGGGACGTTTTATACCCCGGGACCCAAAGCACCATTGGGGTCCATGAAAATAAAGCCATCTGTGATTCCAACTGTTCCTTATGCGGCCAGTGTATCACCCATTGTCCCGTGGGGGCTTTAAGCGAACGAGATGATGTGGCCCGCATGAAAAAGGCCTTGGCTGACCCTGACGTCACCACCATTGTCCAAATTGCCCCGGCCATTCGGACCGCTTGGGGGGAAGCGTTTGGCTTGACCCCTCAAGAAGCCACGGTTCAACGCCTGGCCACCATTTTGCGGCACATCGGCTTTGATGTGGTCTTTGATACCACCTTCTCTGCTGATTTGACCATCATGGAAGAAAGTTCAGAATTCTTGAAATTCATGCAACATAAACAACCAAATGACCTACCCATGTTCACTTCCTGCTGTCCGGGTTGGGTGCGCTTTGCCAAATCCGAATACCCAGAACTCTTGGACCAACTGTCCACCTCCAAATCCCCGCAACAAATGTTTGGGGCGGTCACCAAGACCTGGTATGCCGATAAAATCGGCTTGACGCCAAAACAAATCTTCTCCGTGTCCATCATGCCTTGTGTGGCTAAAAAAGCCGAAGCTGAACTCCCCAGCATGACCAGAGACGATGGCACCCCGGATGTGGATTTGGTTTTAACAACTAGAGAAATTACGCGTATGATTAAGAGTGAGTACTTGGATCCGAAAAACTTTGCCGAGAGTCGCTTAGACGACCCACTGGGCATTGGCAGCGGCGCCGGGGTCATCTTTGGCTCCACTGGCGGGGTCATGGAAGCGGCTTTACGGTCCGCTTATTACTTCGTCAATGGTGAAAACGCAGACGCTGACACCTTTAAAGCAGTTCGGGGTGAAAACGGCTGTCGGGAAGTCACCACTCAATTAGGGGGTAAGGACGTTAAGGCCATTGTGGTCAACGGCCTGGCTAACACCCGGCAGTTGATTGAAAACCTGAAGGCGGGCAAAGTGCATTGTGACTTCGTGGAAGTCATGGCCTGCCCTGGGGGTTGTGTGGGCGGTGGCGGTCAACCCATCCATGATGGAGAGGAAATGGCTGCCCGCCGTGCCCCAACCCTGTATCGCTTAGATAAAAACGATCAACTGCGCTTCTCCCACGATAACCCATCCATCAAGATGGTTTATCAAGAATATCTCGGTGACCCGCTGTCTAACACGGCTGAGCACTTACTGCACACGCACCACGTGGCTTCCGAACGTTAGAAGTCACCTCAAAGTAACGCTGTCTGTTTTTTCAAGGGGAGGAGATTCATCATGAAAGAAACACCAGCAAAGTGGATTACCAAAACCGCAATTTTTCTAGCCATTTTAATTGCCTTTCAAGCTGTCACTGCACCCTTACAAATGACTTTGATCACTGGTTCTTTAGTGAACTTGACCTTGATTATGACGGTGATTTTAGCCGGTTTATCCAGCGGCATCACCGTGGCGGCCATTTCACCGATCATGGCCTTCATGCTGGGGATTGGGCCCAAGTTATTGCCGCTAATTCCCTGCATCATGGTGGGCAATGTGGTCTTGGTGTTGATTTGGTACTTCGTGGTCATGAAGCTGCGGTTATCAGATATCGTCAAGTACGTCATCGCCACCATCAGTGCCGCGGTGGTGAAGTTCATCGTCTTGTACCTATTGGTGGTACAAATGATGATTCCATTGCTGGGCATCCCAGCCATGCAAAGTAAACTGATTTCCACCATGTTCTCTTTGCCGCAACTGATCACTGCTTTAATTGGTGGCGTCATCGCCATATTATTATTGCCAATGCTCACCAACGTTGCCCGCAAGAAGGGCTGGAACTAGCACTAGTCTAAAATAAGCCTACCTCAACTGAAATTTTGTTGAGGTAGGCTTATTTTGTTTAAAACAACTTATCACTATCTGAATTGGAACGGGCGCCGATAAAAATAATTTCAGCCGCCACTAAAAACAACTGAATGGCTGGGTAGAAAATCAACACCGCTACCGTCACAATGACGTGCAAACTAGCTGTTTGCCAGTGGCTAAGAAAACGGTAAATCATCATGGCGTGAATACTTTGGGCCACGTCTTCATGGCCATTAGCCGCGTTGACTTGGGCAATGAGGTAGCTTAAGAGCATATAAGCAAAGGCCCAAAAGGCATAACAAATGGCGTAAAAAATCTGGGGTCCCTGGGCTCGCAAATTTTCACCCACCCAAGCGGTGGCCACTGGTAAAAACGAGGTGCTGAATAGCCATAAATTATTGGCCCAGTAAATTTTCTTAGTGACAAAATGGGTCTTGGCAAACATGTAGTGATGATTATACCAAGCCACTCCGATAAATAAATAACCAATGGCATAAGATATCAAGTAAGGTACTTGGTGCAAAATCGCCGCCAGTTTCATGGACTCTGGTGTCTTAAATTCCAGGATCATAATGGTTAAAATAATTGCTAACACTGCATCTGTAAAAGCTTCCACCCGTGATTTATTCATCAATATCTCTCCCCAATAGATAAGTTATCTTAGTCTAGTAATTGCAGGCTTCGTCTGTCAAGTCAAGGCCATCGCCGAACCTCACTTGTATCTGATAAATATCAATAATTGCCTTGACAACGCCCCAGAAGCGTTGGAAGATGTAATCGCGGAGTTAAAAACACGGTCTGGTTGGTAGTCCAGACGCGGCAATGGCCGTCAGTAATCTGCCTTCCTTGGTTGTCCTTATTTCGGTGATATGAAATTAAGGAGGGGTTAGTTGTGACGATTTCCGGCAAACTAACAGTTTATTTTGATCAACAATTTTATCAAGGCATTCTGGAACAAACCATTGGGTCAACGTATCAGGTGGCCAAAGTCACCTTTGGCACCCAAGCACCAAGTGTCAATGATTTATTGCGCCTGGTTAACCAGCGCTGGGCCCAGCTTCATTGGACCAAGCCCAGCAACGGCAGTGCGTTAAACCAGGCTGACGCGCAAAATCCCAAAAGACGCAGCCGTCAAGCCCGCAAAACTGTGGCCAAAAACAAACGTCAGCAAGCCACAGCAGTGTTGAAGCTAGAACATCAGCGTAACTTGGTGTTAAAAAAGCAACGCCAAAGGGCTAACAAACAAGCCCATGAAGCGGCTGTTCGCTTGAAAAAACAAGCTAAACACCGGGCCAAACATCAGGGCCACTAATGCCAAAAGACCAACCGCCAGAAATTCGCGGTTGGTCTTTTTTGGTAACTTATCTACAATTAACGCCGTTTACGTTTTTTAGACTTTTTCTGCCGTTGCCAGTGTTTTAAGCCGATTTTTTTACCACCAGTTAACGGCGGTTGGTCGCTTAGACTACCTCCGATGGTAGTAATCAGTGTCGCATATAATGTCAGATCAATTTTACCCTTTTCATACATAGATTCTATTAAGGCGCCCCAAACTATCTGAAATAATGATTTTTCAACCAATCCTTTACCAGCTAAAAATCTAGGTACTTCCACTCTAAAAACTTCCGGTTGCCAGCCTTTGATGGTCAATAAATGTTGCGCGTATAGTAAATCTCCAAAGTCTATAATAATATCCATTATTTCTGGTTGTTCAAAATCATGATACCAGTCCGGACGTTCACTCCATAACCGCCAAGCTAAACGTACCAATTCGTTGTGCACACGCGTTGCGGTTGCTTTGCTATATTTTCCCGTCTTGGTGCTGGCAACATGCTTTAGGGTTTGATATTTTGCTTTGGGGTGATAGAGCATCTTATATTCTCCAGGGAACCCAGCAGCAGCCCGAGCCGCTTGTTGTGATAGCCTCTGATCGGCTACAAACCTACTGATGGCCGCCTTATCACTCAAATCAACCCCAGCGGCCATCATATCAATAACCAATCGTTTATCGGCTTCAAAATTACCAGGTTGGGCATACAATTGTTTAACCTCAGGCATAATTTCGGTCACAGCCCGTTTTAAACGAACTACTAAATCTTGACGTAAATAACCAGCCGCCCCTTCAAAACTTAAAAAGTCTTGTAACAATTGTGCCAACATAGGTACTTCATCGGCTTGGTAGGGCATCGTTGTCACAAAATCAGTCTTCAAAACGCCTTGTATAGCCGTCTTTGTCCAAGTCCGAGGTGTTTTATGATATGTCGCGTAAATATTATTCGCCAATGTGATGATAAACGTTTGAATAAATTCAACTGAATGCTGTTTGTTGGAAGCGCGCCAAGTGGGGGCAGCTTTAAATTCTGTAACCCACTGCTTTAGCTCTGCATTAAAAGTTGTCTGGGCGCGCTGACGGGCTTCCGCCTGGTAATCATAGCTAGGTTCATTCTCCACTAAAGCTACTGATGTTAGCTCAGTTTCACTTTTATCAGCAGTCAATATTCTTTGGTATTTCACAAATAACGGCTGAAAAATTTTACTGATGCTAACAATACTGATTGGACTAGCCTCAATCTCCACTAGCCATTCAAACCAGCTTCGCGATACCATCAAGAATTCTGGCAAATATGCCATTAGACCTGATGCCTTATTTTCCTGATGCAATCTGATAATCTGATGAATACCACTTTCAACATCTTCAAAGCGCCACTGTGTGACAGGGACTGGCCGATCTTGTGTAATAACTCGAATGATTAATTCTACATCGATTTGAAAGGCATCCGTTAGTGTTGGGAATTGATGGGCTAATTCCTCGTAAGCCATGCTAATTTTAAAGGGCCACCAATACTTGTCAAATTCCTGTTGATATAATTCCTGATAGTCATTTTCTGCAGTCATTCAAACAACCCCCTTATATGATGCGTTAACCTAAGTCTAACGGGTATTTTCCAAAATTGCCACTGCTATACCAACACGCACCTATTATTATCGAAATTCTACTGATTACGTCTATTCAATTCGCCTTAGTCTAAAAAAACAACCGCCAGAAATTCTGCGGTTGGTCTTTTTAAGCTTTATGGTTGGCCTGCCAAGCTTTGATCTGGGCTAGGCGTTTCTTGAACCGGTCTTCATGACCTTGTTCGGTGGGTTCATAATACACATGGCCCACTAAGGCATCGGGCAACGTCTGCATGTTGGTCAATTTGTCTTGGGTATCATGGGCATATTGGTAATTATCCCCGTAACCTAGGTCAGCCATCAACTTGGTGGGGGCATTGCGTAATTGCAGGGGTACGGGTTCATTGATGGTGTGTTTTACATCTGCTTCAGCACGGGTCGTGGCTTTATAAATGGCATTGGACTTAGGGGCCAGGGCCAAATAAGTCACGGCCTCCGTGAGGTGCACGTTACATTCCGGCATCCCCAAAAATTGACAGGCTTGAAAGACGTTAATGGCCACGTTCAAGGCATTGGTATCCGCCAAGCCAATATCTTCACTGGCAAAACGCACCAAGCGCCGGGCAATGTATAAGGGGTCTTCACCGCCGCTGAGCATGCGGGTCAGCCAGTAAATAGCCGCATCGGCATCACTATTGCGCATGGATTTATGCAGCGCTGAAATAATATTGTAGTGCTCTTCCCCATGTTTATCGTAAAGAAAGGAACGGGTATTCATCAATTGTTCCAAACTCGCCTGGGTCACCGTGACGGTTTGACCCTGACGTTGGCCGTTGTTCACCGCCATTTCCAACGTATTCAAAGCTACCCGGGCATCTCCGTTGGCAAATTCACCCATCGCTTGAAGGGCTTCAGGGGCCAATTTCACCGTTAATTTAGGGAAACCTTGAGGATTGGCCAAGGCTTGTTTTAACAACTGTTCAATATCGTTTGCAGTCAAGGGCTGCAGGACGAAAACCTTCAGCCGGGATAAAAGCGCTGAGTTGATTTCAAATGAGGGATTTTCGGTGGTGGCCCCAATTAAGGTAATGCTGCCCTGCTCCACAAAGGGCAAGAACGCATCTTGTTGGGCCTTGTTAAAACGATGGATTTCATCCACAAAGACAATGGTCTTCCCACCCATTGCCCGACTGGCCGCGGCATTTTTCATAAGGTCGCGAATGTCTTTGATGCCGCTGGTCACGGCGCTGAAAGTTTTAAAGTCAGCCTGGGTCTGGCGGGCAATGATCTCTGCCAAGGTGGTCTTCCCCACACCCGGTGGGCCCCAAAAAATCATGGAGGGTAATTGATCACTTTCAATAATTTCCCGCAACACCTTGTGGGGACCTAACAGCTGACTTTGCCCCACAAACTGGGCTAGCGTCTTGGGCCGCACCCGGCTGGCTAAGGGTTCATTATGGGCATTGTTAGCGGCAAATAACGATTCTTGTTTCAAAGCAAAACACCTTCTCTAAATGATTGGCGTGTTAGTTTATAGTATCGGAACATATGTTTATTATAACACGCCCCAGCAAAAAAATCCCCGCCCATCCTGGGCAGGGACTTATTTGCTTTAAGAAGCCAATTCACCTGGAAAATATGTCCCCTCCCGGGCCAAGATCCATTGGCTATCGGTGCCTAGTTTCAATAATTGTAAACCATTAACATAAGCCACGGCGTAAACCGGATAGGCCGTGTCGGCTTTAGCAACACCCGTGATATTGCCGGCTAAGTCAAATAGCGTGACACTTTTTGCGGTCAGCAACCGGCCGGACAAAGGATAAACCTTGACTGGTTCTTGATCGGGCCTCGCGGCGGCTTGGACCACACTGGTAGCCGCGGTTGTGGTGGCCAGGGGCACACTAATGGTGACGGTACTCAAAAGCAGGGCGGCGGCAATTACCAAACGATGCATAATTTTTTTATTGAATTTCACAAAGACACCTCTTAAGCCATATTTTGTTGCTGTTTTAATTGTAGCAAAACCCCGCCCAAAATATTGGCTATCCTCCATAAACCCTTATACCGCAACACTTTCAGACTAATGATGTTAAATAACGGCCGTCATAAAAAGGCCGAATCAAGTTTAAAAAACTCAATTCAGCCCCAACTTAAATTACTTATGGTCAGCTTTAGCGCGCACGCTAATGCCTTGAATGCCTTGGACATAGGTCCACTGCTTAATCGTGGTCATATCACCAGTTTGATAAAAATCACGGATCAGCTCGTTCCATTCTGCCCATTTGGTTAAAGGCACATTGATCAAACCAGCGCCACCATCGATCATAACTTTATTCGCAGCCAACGTGGCCGTTCGCTTATTACCATCCCAAAAAATCTGTTGGCGCATATTGTGATATAACACAGTTAACGCCTTATCCGTGGTGGTTTTTTGCGCATCTGCTAGCAGGTTTTGTAAAAATATGGCCTCGTCTTTTTCGCTCACTGCGGGCGGTTCAAAATAGTCGCCAGCACCCAAATCAACCCCCCCAGACCCAGTCCTTAACTGGCCTGGGTCTAGAGAATCTTCCGCCGCCACGACGGCATTGATTTTTTTCTCCAAATCAAGACTTAAAGACTGCGTTTGACTGGTAATCAACTGCCAGCCTCTTTTCAAATTCACGATTGTCAATACATCTGCAACTGGCACCCCGGCCACACTCATGCCATCCATAATGGTTTGGGTCTGGGGCAAGGTTGTCGTCACGCCTTCAAACCGGGCACTCGTGTGGACGAGTTTCGTGAAATTTGATCTGGCAAAGCGTTTGTTCTCTTCAGGGGTAAATTGGTACTGATCTGCAAATTCTACGGTCATGTCAGTCCCTCTTTACACATAATAGCTAGTGTTTAAATCACACCATCATTTTCCAAATCATTCAAATGCTCATACAAAATCCCATCCCGCAAACCTTGGCGGGAGAAAATCAGGCGGTCTGAATCCAAATGCCGGGTCAATAAGACCAGTGGGGATAAGCCCCCGGCAATGATGTCGGAACGTTCTTTAGATAGGCCGGGGATGTTCTTGCGGTCGGCCAAATTGGTGGATAAAATCTCATCAAAAATTTCATTGGCCTGTCTAGCCGTCATGCGGAAGCCATGGATATCCCAAAATTGCTTAAAGTGATCCCGGCGCCGTTGAATCTTGGCCAGGGTGCGATTAGAGCCCCCTAAAGCCACGATGGGCATATTCTTGCCCCGGTCTAACCACCAAAGATCGTTGTACACATTTTCCATGGCCGTAAATAATCTAAATAAGCCACTGGCAGAAATCACGTCCGGCTCCAAATAAGCCTCGGTCAAATTTACCGATCCCAGGGGAATACTCATCATATTCACAGCCCGGCGGTTTTGCACTAGAATCAACTCCGTGCTGGCGCCCCCCGTATCCATAATGACACAATTGACCACCGGCAAGGAATTGATGACCCCTAAATAATCATAGTGGGCCTCGGCACTACCGGGAATCACTTCCAAGCTGATGCCGGCTTCTTTTTTAACCAGCTTCAAAAATTCCTTTTGATTCACCGCCATGCGGGTGGCCGCTGTGGCCACCGCCCGGATCTTTAAGTTCTCTAAGTTCTTATAAGACTGGCGAAAACTCTCCAGGGCCGTTAACGTGCGGTCAATGGCTGGTTGTTTCAAAGTCTTCTCTGGACCCATATTTTCAGAAAGCCGCACCGCTTCTTTTTCAGCCAGGACGGTTTCTGTGGCCCCATCGTCGTCAATTCTGGTGACCGTTAAGCGCACCGAGTTTGAACCTAAATCTATTACACCGAAATGTTCCATCTGCGAAAAACTCCTCTATTCTGGCTGCTTGGTGATCGGGATAAACTGTCTGGTATTTTGCTTAGGTTCAGTAGTATCTGTGGTAGCTTCGTGTTCAAATAAATAATCGGCGATTTCTTCTCTATTGTCCAGCAGATAGGCTTGCACATCTAGGCTGTCTAGACCCCGCCGATCCACATGTTCCCAAGTGTTATCTGCTTGCAAGACCCGGGTCTTCACATTATCATCCCACATCAAGCCATAAATATGAATGATTTGTTTGCGAATATTGTCTTGTAAAATCGGGAATAACAATTCCACCCGACGGCTTAGGTTCCGGTTCATTAAATCGGAACTGGATAAGAAGATCTTCTCCTCACCGGCAGCATAGAAATAATAAATCCGGCTGTGTTCCAAGAAGCGACCCACGATCGAATGCACCGTGATGTTTTCACTGATGCCTGGGATACCTACTCGTAAATTACAAATCCCCCGAATCAACAGGTTGATCTTGACCCCAGCGGCGCTGGCTTCATAAAACTTCTTGATCATCTTGGTATCGGACAGGGAATTCATTTTCATTTGGATAAAGCCTTTTTTACCAGCTTTCACATTGGCAATTTCATCATCCACCCGGTCGATCAAGAAATCCCGAATGCCTTCTGGGGAGATGACCAGCTTATGGAAGAATGGGGGCTCGGAGAAGCCAGACAACATGTTAAAGATGTTAGAAGCGTCGATGCCCATTTCTGGATTGGCGGTAAACAGGCCCATATCCGTGTACAGGCGGGCGGTGACATCATTATAATTCCCCGTGGCCATGTGCATGTAGCGGCGGATGCCGTCTTCTTCCCGGCGGACGATCAAAGTTAATTTACAGTGGGTCTTTAACCCCACTAAACCGTAAATCACATGACAGCCGGCTTTTTCCAGCTCTTGAGCCCAGTGGACGTTGTTTTCTTCATCAAAGCGGGCCTTTAATTCCACCAATACCGTGACTTGTTTGCCGTTTTGGGCGGCTTGTTTCAAATAGGTAATGATGGGCGACTTAGAAGACACCCGGTACAAAGTCATTTTGATGGCTAGTACCGCTTCATCTTCAGAGGCTTGGCGAATGAAATCTACCACGGGTTGGAAGGAATCATAGGGATGGTCCACAAAAATATCCCGCTTGGCAATTTCGTCAAAAAGATTCTTATGGCGAATGGCCTTAGGATAATAGGGTTCAAAAGGTGGGTACAATAGGTCTTCGTGGCCTTGGACCTGTTTGACCAATTTGCTGACAAAGGTCAAATCAATGGGGCCCTTCACCGGATAAATGTCATCTTCGGCCAGGCTCAGTTCCTTGACCAAACGCTTGCGCAGGTGCTTGCTCATATCGAATTCAATTTCCAGGCGCATGGCTTTGCCCCGCTCCCGTTTCTTCAATTCGCTTTCAATTTCCTTCATTAAATCAGAGGCATCTTCATCGGCCACGTCCATATCCATGTCGCGAATGACCCGGAAACAAGCCGTCTCTTTGATATCAAAGCCCACGAACAATTCGCCGATATAGTGCTTGATCACTTCTTCTTGTAAAATAAAATTATTCTCAGCATCCGGCAATTTGATCACCCGGGGGAAGACCCCAGGGACTTGGACGGTGGCAAAGGAACGTTCTTTTTTATCTCCTGGCTTGCTAATGCGCAGGGCGATATTTAACGTATTGTTGGCAATAAACGGAAACGGCCGGGACACGTCAACGGCCATGGGGGTCAAAACTGGATATAAGTTTTGATGGAAGTAATCATCTAAGTAATCCTTTTGTTTCTCCGATAATTGATCCATTTTCAGCAAATGAATCCCCTGCTCTTCTAACTTCGGCGCTAAAGAACGCAGTAAGGTATTATATTGTTTTTCCACCATCACATGGGTTTTTTCAGAAATTCGTTTCAACTGTTGCGCCGGGGTCAACCCGGAAGCATCAGTGCCTTTATAATCTACGGAAATCATTTTATGCAAGGAAGCCACCCGAATATTGAAGAATTCATCCAGGTTGCTTTGGGTAATCCCCAAAAAACGTAACCGTTCCAACAGGGGATTTTCTTTGGCCCGGGCCTCTTCTAATACCCGATCATCAAAATCTAACCAGCTTAATTCCCGGTTGTTAAAATAACTTGGTTCCTCAAAGTTCATAGTTTTAACCGTCCTTTCAATTCAGGTTGTACCCCAAAGACTGATTCAAAGAACTCACCCTTACGTTCAAAGGTCCAACGTTCCAATTCAATGTCATCATTAGCCGTGGCTTGGATGACCACTTTCGTCGGATCCTTTAAAGACACCCGAATGGATTGAATCTTTTGTTGGCGGCTGGCGTCTAGAGCATCGGCCAAACGCAAAATGGCCGCCAATTTGGCAATGGTCATCCGTTGTTGGATGGGCAGTTCGTCAAAACGGCTCAATTCATTGGATGGGGTGCTGGAGCTGTGGTAACGGGCCACGGCCGCCACCATTTTCAATTCCACATCCGACAAGCCCAAGACTTCCGAATTTTGGATAATATAATCGGAATGGGCGGTATGGTTGTGGTTGTTCACATAAGAACCCACATCATCTAAGATCGCCGCAATTTCTAATAAGATGCGTTCTTTTTTGCCCATGCCGTGGATTTTTTTCAAGCGGTCAAATAATTGCCGGCTGAAATTCACAACAAACTGCTGGTGTTTTCGATTGACCCGATAGTGATCGGCCAAATTATAAGCTGAGGTGAGCATCTGTTCTTCTTGTAGCGCCAAAGATTTAGGATTGACCCGTTCATTGACGGCTTGAACAATAATGCCATCGATGAGCTTCAATGCAGCTACCCACAAGGTCTGCACTTTAAAGTGATTTAAGAGCTGATCCACTAAAATCATCACCGGCAGCACTTGGGGCACGTCATCTTCATTAATATCATAACGGTCCACTAGAAATTGATCGTTGCCGTGGACAACTTCTGCATACATCTTTTTAAATTCTTCAATGGATAATTTCACCGTGCGATTGTCGCCTTTGATCATGGGTTCAAAAATGGAAACTGAGGAGCCCATGAGGATCACGTTATGCACTTCGCCAAAATCCGGTAATAGGCGAATGAAGTCCACCAATTGGCTGGCCACGTAATCCCGTAAAACCCCCACGTAATTGGTGACGGTGGCTTTAACATCCCGCATGATTTCATAAACCCGCAGTGGTCCTAGTTTTAAATTACGGGAAAAGATGAATTTGCCACTGCTATAAGCGGTCAGCTCCACACTGCCGGAACTGATATCGATCAAGACGGCATTTTTTGCGATGATTTCTGGAAAATCCCCCATATAGGCATTGGTGGCCTGGGAGCGGAATAGGGCTTCTTGGCTTTGGCTGAGCCAGGTGATTTGAAAGCCGGTGCGTTCAAATATTTGGTCCCGTACAAATTCCCCGTTATCGGCTTCATGGAACGAATGGGTGGCGTAACACTGAATTTCAGACACCTGATAATCGGTTAATAATTGTTGCACTGAAAATAAGGCAGTACTGATTTCATTGACGGTTTGACTATGAATAGTTCTTTCTGAAAAAATATCCTCCCCTAGATCAATGTCATAATGCACACTTTCGATGATCTGGCGGCTAGTTATATCGGCTATTTGTAAAAAGATATTTTGGGCACCGATGACCACTACCGCAATGAGTTTTTGCTTACGAGCCACTGAATACATCCCCCTTTGAAGCGTTTTTATATTTTAGTAAAATAATATTTGCCGTGCATTCTTATTTTACCACGAGAAACCAAAAAAAATGAGAATTGGTCTACAAAAAATTTTGCTTGTCAGTCATGATACAATAAGGTAATAAGGGGTGATTTTTTTTGAAAAAAGTAAATATTGGCAATAGTAATATTGAGGCTTCAAACATTGGTTTAGGGCTGATGCGTTCGCCGGAACATTCCGACCAAGAAGTGGCTGATTTATTGGATACGGCCTATGATGCTGGCATTGATTTCTTTGACAATGCTGACGTGTATACCAATGGTGAAGCTGAAAAACGCTTTGGCGCAGCTTTAAAGAAGTCTAGCCTGACCCGCGACAATATCGTCATCCAAACCAAGGTGGGGATTGTCTCTGATGGCAGTGAAAATATTCGCTATGATTTTTCAAAACAACATATCTTAGAAGCCGTTAATGGCAGTTTGCAACGGATGGGCCTGGATTATGTGGACATTTTGCTCTTACATCGGCCTGATCCTTTGTTGGAACCTGAAGAAATCGCCGAAGCCTTTAAGACCTTGCAAAACGAGGGCAAGGTCCGGCGCTTTGGGGTGTCTAATTTCAACCCGATGCAGGTACAATTGGTGCAACAAGCTTTAGATACCAAGCTGATCGCCAACCAATTACAATTGAGTTTGATGCACACGGGGATGATCAATTTCGGTATGCATACCAATATGACTGACCCGGCTTCAGTGAACCATGACGGCAGTATTTTAGAATTTTCTCGCCTGAAGAACATGACCATTCAAGCTTGGAGTCCTTATCAATATGGTTTCTTCGCTGGCACCTTCATTGATAATGCCAAGTTCCCAACCTTAAATGAAGTGTTGCACAAAATGGCTCGGAAATATGATACTAATAAAAATGCCGTGGCCGCTGCTTGGATCTTGAGAATCCCTGGCAGCATGCAAGTCATCGCTGGTACCATGAATGCCAAGCGTTTGAAACAAATTGCCGAAGCTGACAAGGTCAAGCTCACCGCCCAAGAGTGGTATGATTTGTACTTTGCCGCTGGCAATGATTTGCCTTAAAAACCAAGTTAATTTTGGATTGTAAATAATAAGCACGGCTAGTTGACCCTTCAGCGGATCTTAACTGGCCGTGCTTATTTGCTTGGTCAAACCGGGCCAAAATCACTTCTGAAAACGGCTTGATATCGGCCTAGTTTTGAAAACAATTTTGTCTCATTTTGTGAGCTGATTCACTTGTGTTTTCCGATAAAAAGTTTTACGCTTTGGGTGAAATTGCATAAGACACATTTTATTAAAGTACGTTTACTGGTCTTGCCTTTGACAAGAGGTGATTTATCATGAATATCCTGATATGGCTCCATTATAAATGGCTTGCAGACTATCGTGCAACTTGGCAGGGCTTTAAAATCGGCGGTAAAACCGTTCAAGGTAAATTGCTGGTCTTGTCCAGATTGGGGCTTAGGCTAATTGGTTTGGCCCTTTCTTTGCTCTTGGGTTTGGGCATTGGTTTCTTAAGCCATCATATCTTGGGGTTAACGACTGATTTAAGTTGGCTGCTTTATATCACCTTGCTTTATGTCCTGGGGCCAATCTTGGATAGCAAACAGGTCAGTTACAAAATTAATCCTGGCGAATATGCCTTGCTACAGTCTACGCTAGGGGTTCACGGTGCAAAGTTGACCCTAGTGGCCTTGGCCTATTATATGGAATTTACGATATATCTTACTGCCTTGGCCGATGCGGTCATGCTCTTGGGCTGTGCGCTGGTACTGAAAACCCCCGTCTTATTGGCCTTATTTATTTTTGGTATCGGCCAGGTTTTACGTTTTGCCCTCATCTTTTTAGACCTGGGTTTGCAACAAGGTCTTATGACGATGCGTCAGGTGAAAGCCCGCCATCGCTCAGTTAGCCTACGCCTCTATGGCATGGTTTTGCTGGGGGTTATCATAATCATCCTACGTCTGGCCTTGGGTACTGACTACGGCACCATTACCCAGCCCTTTGCCATCAACACTTTCGGCACCCATTTAATAAGCGCTGTCCAGGGTACCGATTTTACCAGTCTCGGTCTTTACAGCTGGTATCCCGGCACCATGATCCTGCAAGTGGCCTTGTACGGGGATCTGTGGGCCTTACTTAAACTCTCACTTGCCCTTGGCATCATCGTCACCCTAGGTTATCTGTTGGCGGTTTTAAATGCTCACCAAGGCCAACAACATGTCACCGTAAGCGCCGTGCCAATGGTCATGGATGGTCTGATTTTAAAGCGATTACACCGACATCTGAATTTAACTTATACCTATGTAACCACTTTATTTTTAGATCCCAAATTTGCCCGGGGTAAAACGCTCTTGTTTGTTCTGAGTTTCGCCAGTCTACTGTTAATAGTAGTCACCCGCTTTGTCGATCCATTATCCCGATTTGTCTTAATTTTCATCGGGATTTTGGGTCTTTTAGCTGGCACCAATGCCAACTTTAAACTAGGCAGTCCCTTGGTATTCAGCCTGTCAGAATTGCGCTTATGGCCTAACTTAAAACTTGCAACCCTATGGCGGCATAAAATAACTGCTGCCTTCTTAGCCTACTATTTAGAAATCCTACTTATCGGGTGTATAAGTGTCCTCTGCCTCCATGACTTCCAGGCGCTGATCACCGTTTGGTTATGGACCTTGTTATTGCTGCTGGGGAAAATTAGCCTCACCACTTTTGGCAGCCGCTTTTTATTAATGGCTCCAACCAATACTCAGACCAGTAATAAGGCAACCGTTAAAGCGCTACTCACCCTAAGACATTTGAGTTCAACCCCGCCTTGGTCGTTGGTGTTACTGGTCTTTTACGACCCCCATGTTCTGACCAGGTTATCTTTCACCTTAATCATGGTGAGCTATTTGGTACTGGCAAATCTCATGTGTGGCCTTATCTTAGGGATTTGTCAGCGCCACGATAGCCAAGGCCATGTGTGGCGTTTACTAGGCCTGATTGTGGGTATTGGTATTGGCTTTGGTCTACCTTTGCTGGGCATGTTTAGTCACTTTTATCCAAGTGCCATCCAACTCTTATTTGGCCTATCCTGGCTGCGCTTATTGTGGCTGTGTTTCAACTTCGTCCACAACCAACCCCCTTGAGTCCTTTAATATTGCCACCAGGACCATCAGTAATTGGGGGAAAACTATCATGATTAGTTTAAACAATATTCACCTGCAATTCGCCGATAAACCAGTTTTCACTAACTTGACCTGGACCTTCCCCGATACGGGCCTATTCCTGCTCACCGGCGCCAATGGTGCTGGTAAAACCACCCTTTTAAATCTATTGACCACCACCTTGGTCCCGGATGCTGGGGAAATCACCTTTACCAATGACGCCCAAGATTATTTCATCGTGCCCCACGAGCCTTTTTTCTATGATTATCTGACGGGTGGCGAATTTTTAGAACTGATTTTAAAAACCAGACACGTCTTTGACCGCTTGCCCGCCGCCCAGCAACTGTGTGCCCAAACAAACTTAGCCAACGCCTTGGATTATCAAATCATCACTTATTCCTTAGGCATGCGTAAAAAATTGATTTTGATCGCTGGCTTGTTATCCGGGGCCAAGACAATATTTCTAGATGAAGCTTTAAACGGCGTCGACGTTGAGGCCACCGGTATTTTAATGGCCCAAATGTTGCAAACTAGCCGGACCAGTTTGATTATCTTGATCAGCCACGAAACCGAGCTACGGCCCTACCCCTATACCGGGATTTTAAGCCTCCAAAATGGTCAGTTGCAGCAATTACCAACTTAGTTTACCTGGGATCTTTTCAGTAAATAGGCAGCCACTTGCTGTAAATTGGCACTCAGGTGATCCCGACTTAAGAAGTAAAAATGCCGCAGGTAAGCGGGCGGTAAGACTTCATGGGGGACGCCCTTTGGTTTGGCTTGGTCTGAAAGAATAGTTTGCCCCAAGCCTAGCTTTAATAGTTGGATGATCAATTCATTGTTGGCTACTTGTAAAACTTTGGCGGGCTTGATATTGGCACTTTGCAAATACATCTTGGTGTAATGGGCCACCCCAGAACCGGGTTCGCGGATCAACCAGGTCCCGCTGGTCAAATCCCCGCACCGGACCAATTGGTCGGCCCCGTACTCGTAGCGGCTCACCCCACTGGTGGCAATGGGTTTTTCAATGAAGCCAAAGTCTAATTTGTGGGCACTGAGGGCTTTTAAAATCGCCTCAGAATTGTCCATGGTGATGTTGAAATCGCCGTTTTGAAATTGTTGGTTCAAGGCTTGGATAATTGGGGGCAGACGATAAATCCCAAAGGTTTGCGACGCCCCGATTTTCACCTGATACCGGGCTTCAGGAATGGTTTGGCTCATGGTATTGGTGATACTTTGCCAGTCATCTAGCAACTGATTCACCTGGCGATACAATACCTTGGCCGCTTCTGTGGGCTGGATATCCTTACGGCCTTGGCGCTGAAATAGCTTTTGACCGAAATATTTTTCCAGCTGTTGGATGTGACTGGACACTGTGGGCTGGGCAATAAACAATTGCTGGGCCGCTAAGGAGAAGTTTTGGACCTCGTAAACCATTTTAAAAGTTGCTAGTTGTGTAAACATACCGCACCGCTTTCATCAGAAATCATAATAGTTATTATCAAAATTATCTATTTTCCTTATAGTAAACCATCTGATAGACTGAAACAATCAGCTAACGGAGGTTTATTATGTCAAAAGTCAAAAACGTTTTGCCAGGCTTGGGGTTGAGTCTGGTCATTGCCATCATCGCCCAATTCATCGGCCGCTTCATCCCCAGCCTAGGGGCCGCTACCATTTCTATTCTACTAGGGATCTTATTGGGCAACACCCTCTTCAAACAACCAGGCCTGCAAGCCGGGACGAAATTTTCAGAAAGTAAGTTACTGGAATATTCCGTCATGTTGCTGGGGGCCACCATCACCTTTCAAACCATCAGCCATATCGGCTGGCAAGGTGTCCTCTTCATTTTATTACAAATGAGTATCACCATTTTAGGGGCCATCTTCATTGGCAAGAAATTAGGTTTCGGCGAAGGTATCACCTTACTCATGGCCGGGGGCAACGCGGTGTGTGGCTCCAGTGCCATCGCCTCCATTTCCCCGGTGATTGAAGCCGAAGATGAGGATAAGGGGATGGTCATCACCTTGGTGAACCTCATGGGAACGGTTTTAATGCTGACCTTGCCAGTGATTAGTTTGGCCATGTTCGGCAGCAACTTCTTATTACGGGGGGCTTTGATCGGTGGGACCCTGCAGTCCGTGGGCCAAGTGGTGGCCAGTGCCAGTATGGTGAACCAAACCACCGTGCAATTTGCCACTTTGTTCAAAATCATGCGCATCATGATGTTAGTGGTGGTGGTCTTCATCTTTGGCCGCTTGCATCAAAACAACATTCAAAGTGAATTAGAAGCTGGGGCTAAAATCAGTGAAAACCGCACCAAAGGCCATTGGTTGCCTTGGTACGTGGCTGGCTTCTTAGTCTTATGCGTGTTGAACAGTGTTTGGCATATGCCGGCTATCCTCAGCGGCGGCGCCCATTTATTGAGTTCTTGGTTTGAAATTATCGCCTTGGCCGCCATTGGCTTGCGGTTGAACCTAGCTGCCTTCTTAAAAGCCGGCAAGCGGTTTGCCATTTACGGCCTGGGTGTGGGCAGCGTGCAAGTGGTGTCGGCTCTAGTGCTCATCACCGTATTTTTAAAAGTTATCGCGTAACAAATGAACCCTTGGGCCAGTCAGGCTGCAAGGGTTTTTTTATGAAATTTATTTAGCACTCACTTAACACGAGTGCTAAATGGTGTTATTATGTAGTTGTAAAAGAGAGCAGGAACTAAGAGGTCAAGCCTCAGTTCCCCGTCGTCAATCAGCCGCCTTTTAGCCAAACAAAGAAATTTTTGAAAGGAAGTTTTGGACTATGGCTAATGAAATGATGCGTCGTCGTAACTTAGATTGGGGTATGGATCCATTCTTTGAGAACTTAGGAGATCGTTTCTTAGGCTCTATGATGCCAGAAATGATGCAACAAAAGGACTTAAAGACTGATATTCAAGATACAGATAAAGCTTATATCGCTATGATTGATTTACCTGGCGTGGACAAGCAGAACATTCATATGAATTATGAGAATGGTGTTTTGAACATCAGCTGCAAGAAAGATGACTTCACGGATCACGAAGATAAACAGGGCAACTTGATGTTGTCTGAACGGACTTCTGGGTCCATGAGCCGGAGTTATCGTTTGCCTAATGTGGACCAAAGTCAAATCTCCGCTGAATTCAACAACGGTGTTTTGAAAGTTACTTTGCCTAAGACAACTAACGTCCAAGGCAGTGGGAATATCGAGATTCAATAATCTCACCTAGATTACAATTAAATAATTAATGGATTCAGTAACGAATATCTATTGATACCAAAAAATCCAGGGACGCCTCCTCCGACGTTCCTGGATTTTTTATGCGCGCTGGTTAGTCATCATCCAAACTCATTTCGTTCATTTCCAACTCGATGTTGTCTAAGACTTCATTTTCGCTTAAATACGTGATCCAAGCATCCCGTTGGTCACTTTTGATGCTGGCTTGTAATTTCTGATATAGGTCAGTGATGACCCCATCGTATAATTTCTCGGCGTTTTGTTGGATCTTGTAAGGCGTTAGCTGCACCCGCTCTTTGCGGTTGTCATTTTGCTCAGTCAATTTTGCGGTGACTTTGGCCAGATAAATCGTTTCGATATTGCTTTGGGCTTGCACATAACGTTTGAATTCTGCGGTGTTCATGGGTTATCCCCTCGTATATTAAGTTTAGAACCAATAAATTGGTCCGTTAAAATTCGTTTTGTTTTCGGGCACTGCGTGATATTCTCTAGTTGTCTATTGGATTGGATCCAACTGGTATAGGTTTTGTCCCCCTGAC
>JAKVKU010000015.1 GCA_022484695.1 Lactobacillus sp. | reverse complement strand
AGGACTTGACCAAATGATGGTACACAAGATTCAAAGATATAGATTGATCATGATATGTGGTTTTGAGAGCACAAAGTTCTCTTAATAAAATAGTGCGGTGGCGATAGCAAGAAGGCAACACCCGTTCCCATGCCGAACACGGAAGTTAAGCTTCTTTACGCCGAGCGTAGTTGGTGGGAAACTGCCTGCGAGGGTAGGAAGTCGCCGCGCTAATTGATAAGTTATACGGAAACCGATTGGTTTCCGTATTTTTTTCGCTAAAATTCGCTATAATGAAGTATATGACAAAAAAGGAGGGCCCCAGTGTGATTGAAGAACAATTGGCCCGAGGAGACTTAGCCAACACCAATGAATTATTTGCTGCCTGCTTACTGGCCGGGAAGATCATGGTTGAAAGTGGTTCAGAAATGTACCGGGTGGAAGACACCATGCGCCATATTGCTGGCCACGGTGGCGTCTTAGAGGCGCAAATATTTACCACCACCACGGTCATTACCATGGGGACCATTCAAGGGGCGAATAGTCAGCTGATTCAAATTCAAAGCCGAACTTTGGATTTGGAGAAAGTTGCCCGGGTCAATGCGGCTTCTAGGGCTTATACCGCGGATGCCTTGGATTTAAATCACTTGATCCAACGCCTCCACCAAATTGACCAGCATGCCCCGACTTTTCCCCCTTACCTGCAATTTCTCAGTGCTGGCGTGGTCAGTGCTACGTTGATGATTTTGTTTTCTGGGGAATATGATTGGTTTGATTTACCCATGGCCTTTTTGATTGGGATGTTAGGCTTTATGGTGAGTTATTACATAGATCGGCTGATCAAGATCAAGTTCATTAGCGAGTTCACGGCGGCTTTGGTCATTGGGGCCTTGGCGGTGTGGTCGGTGGGCTTAGGGGTCGGCCATAGTATGAACAATATTATTATTGGCGCCGTGATGCCCCTGGTGCCCGGGGTGCCCTTGACCAATGCCTTAAGAGACTTATTAGCGGGTCATTTAATGTCTGGCATGAGTCGTGGGGTGGAAGCTTTGTTAAGTGCCGGGGCTATTGGCACGGGGATCGCTTTGGTGATCCATTTTATTCAGTGAGGTGTGTACATGAACATTTGGGTCGTTTTATTGATACAAAGTAGCTTTAGTTATTTATCCACCTTGACCTTTGCCATTATTTTAAATATTCCCCGGCGCAGTTTGAATACCTGTGCTTGGATCGGCTGTTTGGGCTGGTTGGCCTATTGGACCCTATGGCAGTTGGGCAGTGGCAAATTAATCGCCAACGTGGTGGGGGCCTTTATGATTGGTTTTGTCAGTATTATCATGGCGCCTATCAAAAAAACACCGACCTTGCTGTTTAACATCCCCGCATTGGTCCCTTTAGTGCCCGGGGCCACAGCCTTTGAAGCCGTGCGTTACTTTGTATTGGGTAAGTCAGAAGCGGCCTTTGCCTACCTGTTAACGGTCATTATGGTCATCGGCGCGATTTCCATCGGTTTCATGATTGCCCAAATGCTGGGGCAGTTTTTACATCCGGTGGAACAAAAGAAAATTGACAGAACACCGTAAGCATGTCATACTGGATACTTGCGATGAGCTGTTACCCGCGAGAGCGGGTGGAGTAGCAGGGCACGCGTTGGGCTTTATGGTCCAACACTCAACGGATTTTTGAGTAGTGTCTGTGTCAACGTTGTTGTGGAGCAACCTGACGCTACGGCCTGTGGGTCGTACTGCATTGAAATAGCCCTTTAGTCGGGTTTGACCTGACTAAAGGGCTATTTTTTTTATGGTCGCGAACCGCTACTGCTGGGGGCGTTTTGGTTACCACCCCCAGCGCCGTTGGGACTATTAGGATTGTTGCCGCCTTGTTGGTCGTTATTTAAAACATATTGGGTGATCAACTGGACGATCTGGCGATTTTGGGGCAAGCTGGAGTGCTGGGACTCACTGCCCGTCACCGTGACCTCCGTATAGTGTTTCACGGTGTTTTGATAGATATACTTGCCGGCCTGGACACTTTGCACCGGCACGATGCCATCATCGTTATAATCCTCCGTCCCGGCCACGGAATACATGGTCAGATCCTTAGGCAGTTTACTTTTAGCCGCGATAAAATCACTTAACATTTGCGTCCGATTTTTCGCCTGTTTTTCACTGAAGTTATAAGGTGTGCCAATGGTCATTAATGTCTTAATGGTCAGGTCATTGGCGTCAAAATAGTGTTCCAGGTAATAGGTATAAATCAGACCACCGTTGGAATGGCCAATCCCAGAGAAGTTATTGAAATGGTATTGATTGACCAAATAGGTCATGGCCTTATCAAACCAAGAGGCCTGCAATTTAATATTGTCATAGCCGTCTTTGTTATCCTCAAAGCCCACCACAATAAAAGGCTGGCGGTCCCGCCGGTTCAGCTTACCGGTGATGCTGAGTTTGCCGCTTTTTTTAACGGTGATCTTTAACAAACTGTGATTACGATTATTGGTGTTTAATAGATCAATCAGTTCATCAAAGCGGTTTTGGGTGGCACTGCTGCCGGGGACAAAGATTACCGGGGACATTTGCGAGTTATGGACAATCCGGGCATTGGTGACATTGCCTTTCATCCAGCCGGCACTGGGGATGATCAAAGCGAAGAATAAAAGCACTGTCAAGCCCAGGGCTAAAAACCACTTTAGACGTTTGAATTTAGTCATGGGTCAGCACCTGCTTTAGGGGTTGGTTTAAGGCCAGTTCAATATCTTGTTGGCGAATGTGTTCCAATAATACCACAAAGGGGTAGTAAACCATGACCGAGACCCCTAAACATAAGAAGCTCACCAATAGAGCCACGATATTGCCGTTGGTTCCCAAATACCCCAATAAGAAGCTGGGGGTGGTGCCAGGAACTTGGTAAACAGCTGGCGGCATCCATTGGAAATTGATGAAGATCCAGGCAATGAACATAGAAATCAGCGGTGAGATCAAATAAGGGATAAACAAGATGGGGCTGAACATGATGGGGACCCCCAGTAACATGGTGTCATTGATATTCACTAAGCCGGGAATAATACTAAACTTCGCCACTTGTCTTAAATTTGTATTTTTTGAGATAAGCAAAATACATATAATCAAGGCTAAAGTCATACCCGTGCCCCCGAAATTACCATAAGTATCATATAAGGTATGCAGGGTCACGGGATTGGGCACGCTGAAGAGGTTTTTGGTACTCAAGGCGTGGTTCAAATTGGCCGCCCCCATGGTATTACTGACATTTTGGGCCATGAAGTTCAAGGGCCCCGAAATACCCAGCAGGGACATGAAATTATTCAACACTGTGATGATGACGATCAACACGGTCCGGTGGGTAAAGTGATTAGGGGACACTAAGATAGTGTCATACAATAGCCCACTCAAGTTTTGCTGCTTGGAAAAACTGATTAAAAAACCTAACAAGGTCATCACCAGTAAAATCGTGCTCACGGGGAAAATGGCCCGGATGCCCCGGTTGGTAAAACTATTCACATCTGGGGCATGTTTAGGCTTGTGATGTTTTAAATAAAGCTGGTTTAACTTGGCCAGACCGTGGTAGCTATAGGCCACTACAATCCCCACGAGGATGCTTAAGAAGATATCTTTGAAGCCAAAATTATTGAAATTGACCAAGTTATTGAAATTATCTAAAGCAGCCCGTCTAGCATTGAAATTATAATTTAAGAGCATAAATGATAAAAAGCCACAAATCCCCACGATATGGTCGTCATCTTTAAGCATTTGGGCCAGATACTTCGTCACAAAAAATACACTCAATAAGGCAATGATATTGATGGTGAGATTGGTAATGGCTGAGAGTGGTTGTCGGATGGCATTATAGTGGGGCAGCCACTGGGGAATCTTATACACATTGGCAAAGAAGCCGTCGGGGGTAAAAACCGCCAGATTCAGACTGCGAATAATGGAGCCAATGACCACAAAGGGAAACAAAATGGAGAAGGTTTGGCGAATAGCCTCATAAATTTTGATCTGCTTGATGCGAATACTGAGATTCAAACCAAAGGTGATGAGATGATTGATTTTTGCAATCATAAAATGATCCCCTATCCTGATAACATTTATAATTTAATCGTCAAGCTACCTAAGCGATTGATCAGTTTCATATTTTCGGAATAGTCCACGGGCACAGAGATGATATGCACCCCTTTAGCGGCGTCTAGGGCCGCTTTTAAGGTGGGCAAGAGGTCTTCAGACTTTTCAATTTGATAGCCAATGGCCCCAAAGCTGCGGGCTAATTCCACAAAATTAGGATTGTCAAAATCCACTTGGGAATGGTGTTTCAAACTCATATCCATCTTCCATTTGATTAGGCCATAAGCATTGTCCTGCCAAACTAAGACCACCATATGGATATGTTCCCGTACGGCGGTTTCGATTTCTTGGACGTTCATCATGAAACTACCATCCCCCATCACGGCCAATACCCGGCGCTCTGGGGCGGCTAATTTGGCCCCAATGGCGCCTGGTAGTGCCCAGCCCATGGTGGACAAGCCGTTATCGATGAGGCAGGTGTTGGATAAATAAGTTGGAAATAGCCGGGCCATCCACATTTTCACGGCGCCGGTATCCACTAAGACGATATCGTCATCTTTCATGGCTGCCCGGGTGTCCGCCACGATTTTTTGCGGGGTCATGGGGAAACCAGTGGCCGTACTGTGGGCTTCTAATTCAGTGGTTAACATTTTTTTGATGGGTAGTTTAGTTTTAGGGAAGTGCATATTTTCTTGGGCCAAAGCGTGGGTCAAGCGTTCCAAACTCTTGGGAATGTTGGCCACAATATTTAAGGTCGTATTGTAATGGGTATCGGGATCTTCCCGGAACATGTTGATGTGTAAAATCTTTTTATCACCGTGAGGATTGATCTTTACGGGATCAAATTGTTGAATGGAAAAGCCCACGGCAATGATCAGATCCGCTTGATCAAAGGCGTAGTTTTCATAATCGTGGCGCATAAAGCCCACAACGCCCAGGGCATGGGCGTTACGGTCACTGATGGCCCCTTTAGCCATGAAAGTGGTGGCCACGGGGATATTGAAGGTCTCACTGAAGGCTAAGAGCTGGCTTTCCGCATGCTTTAAGACCACACCATGACCTGCCAAGATAATGGGATGCTTCGCACTGGCAATCAGGGCCACGGCGGCAGCGATATCTTCTTGGGTGGGTTCGGTGACGGAAATCGGCGGAATGGGTAGGGGTTGGAGTTCTTCTGGGGCCGTCATTTTCTCAATATCCTGGGGCAAGGCTAAATAAGTTGCCCCGGGGCGATCCCTTTCAGCCAATGAAAATGCTTTACGGACCATTTCGGGCACCGCTTGGGGGGAGAGAATCATTTGCGACCACTGGGTGATGGGGGCAAACATGCTCACCAGGTCAATGACTTGATGGGACTCTTTATGGATCCGATTTAAGCCCCCCTGGGCAGAAATTGCCACCAAGGGCGTGGAGTTGGTTTGGGCATCGGCCACTCCCAGGGTCAAATTAATCGCCCCGGGGCCTAAAGTTGCCGTGCAAACCCCCGCCGTATTTGTCAGCCGGCCATAAACACTGGCCATAAATGCGGCCCCTTGTTCATGCCGGGTCAATATGAATTCGATACCATCTGCTTTATCGATGGCATCGACGAAATGAATATTCTCTTCGCCGGGGATGCCAAAAACGTATTGGACCCCTTCGTTTTTTAATGTATCTACCATTAACTGGGCAACTGTCTTTTTTGCCATGGCCAAAACTTCCTTTATTTTTTTGTTGGTCCATAAATATCATAACGGCGCGCTTGACACCCACTGTGATTAAAAATATAGACAAAAATACAACAGTCTTAATTAATTCTTAACCTTAGATTTGATATACTAGGAATTAACTAAGGTATTTTCATTAAAGTTAAGATACCTCAGTCCCTCTGTATGATATTTTCCTGCTTTTATTTTAATGGTATTTTAACCGAAAAGATAGTCTATTCTGTATAATGCACGGGGAGGATTTTAATGAGCAATCATATTGCAGCCAGTGCCGGGGAAATTGCCGACAGTGTTTTGTTGCCCGGCGATCCATTACGGGCCAAGTTTATTGCTGAAAATTATTTAAGTGACGTCCAGTTGTACAATCAGATCAGAAATGAATTAGGCTACACCGGCATTTATGCCGGCCAGCGGATCTCCGTACAGGCCACGGGCATGGGGATGCCTTCTTTGGCGATTTATGCCACCGAATTGATGCAAGACTATGGCGTCAAGCGGCTAATTCGGGTGGGGACGGCTGGTGGCTTAGCCCCAGATTTAAAGCTGCGGGATATCGTGTTGGCCCAAGGGGCAAGTACGGACTCCAGTATGATCCAAAATACCTTTGGCCCAAGTATTAACTTTGCACCCTTGGCAGACTTTGAGCTCTTACATAAAGCGTATACGCAAGCAACTGCTCAAAAAATTAATGTCCATGTGGGGAATGTTTTAGGACAAGATCGTTTTTATGATGATGAAATTAATTTTCAACAATTAATCGATTATGGCATTTTAGCGGCTGAAATGGAGACACCCGCCCTTTATTTGTTAGCGGCTAAATATCATTGTCAGGCCTTAACCATTTTGACCATTAGCAATCATATCATCACCGGGGCCAGTACGAGTCCGATTGAGCGGGAGACGACTTTTGGCACAATGGCAGGCTTAGCGTTGGCTACTTTAACAAAGTAACACTTAATTATGACCGAAAAAGCTATAAAATATGACTTAATTCTTAAGAATGTGTTAAAATGGTTATGAATTCGTTAAGAACTTACAATTTCTTTAAGATTTACACTTACGAATAATACTTGTTGTTGGGGAGGATAATTAATGACACATAAAAGAGCACTTTTGACAGTTTCCGCAGGTATTGCCGGTTTGGCAGGTGTTGCTTTAGCTACTGCAGGGCAAACAGATACTGCACAAGCTGCGACACAAACCGCAACAATCACTTATAAAGACGGTGGGACCACTGTATGGGGATCCACTGATTACACGCAACCGAAGAGCTATGTTTCTTATCAACAACAAGTTGATGTCTATGGCTCTAAGACTGTGGGGAGCACCACTTGGTATTTAGTTGGCGACAATGCTTGGATTCCCGCTGAATATGTTAGTTTGAACAATCAAGCGGTTGAACAAGCGCCTAAACCCGTTGAGGTTGCCCCATCTAATAATCAACAAACAAATAATCAACAAACACAAAACACCACCAATACACAGACACCACAAACACCAACTAATACACAAACACCGGCAACTGACCAAAGTGCTGGCACCACGGATCAAACGAAGGCACAACAAGTAATTGCCTTAGCGGAACAACAAATTGGCAAACCCTATGTTTGGGGTGGCAAAGGCCCGGCTAACTTTGATTGCTCTGGGTTGATGCAGTATGTCTTTAAAAATGCGGCCAACATTGATGTGGGCGGCTGGACGGTACCCCAAGAGTCAGCTGGCACGCAAATTGCTGTCAGCCAGGCACAACCAGGGGATATGTTATTCTGGGGTGATAAGGGGAGTACTTATCACGTGGCTTTATACATTGGCAATGGCCAATATATTAACGCCCCCGTCCCTGGGAAGAATGTTGAGATCGATTCGATCTCACCTTACTTTGCCCCAAGCTTTGCCGTTCGGGTTTTGTAAAATCAACGTGAACAACCATTCAAAAAACAGCGCAATGACCTACAAGTAAAATTGTAAGTTATTGCGCTGTTTGTGTTTGTAAGAAACGACTCACCAGCTCAAAGTGATGGGCTAATAATAGTTTTTTCACGGTGCCAAAACCCGGATTTTTATCAATTTCAAAATGGGTCAGCAACGTCTTTAAGGCGGGGGTCAAACTATTTTCCCGGGGGTAGTGGGCCACAAAGCCCCGGAGTTTGGCCAAAGCATCTAGAAATTTCTCTTTTTGATGGCCCATACTGCCGTCGTCAAAGGAGACAAAATGGCGCAGGTTTAGCGTTCCCGTAGCGGTCAGCAGCATCAAGTGCAAGACTTGCCGGCGTTGGGGGGCGCCATATTCGGAATAGTAGCTACCCATGATGGAAAAGTCCCCAAAGCCCACAGCTCCGGGATACAGTTGGCCCAGGGTCAGTAAGCTTGAAAAGTTGGTTTCTGGTTCCACTAAGTACACGTCAAAGTCCCCTTGGTAGTCAAAGGGATCGTTGTAGGTCACCGTGGGCAAGTTCAAGGGGGTCACCAGGGCGCGAAAACGGGCTTCATCTGGGATCAACAAACGCTTTGGGGCCAGTTGCCGCAATTGGGCCAGGTGGCTGGCTAAATAGTGGTAATTGGCGCAAATTAGGCCGTAGTTGGGACTTTGTACCAGGGTTTTGGGCGTTGTCGTAGTGTCGAAGTATTGAAACTGCCAAAAATTGGGATGGGTCAAAATGCTGGCTTTCAGGGGATGGGCCTTGACGGTCAACAGGGCATAATCCCCCACCACCGGATTGGTGATGACCCCCAAGGGCCGCAATTTTAACCACAGACTTAAATTTTTATTGAGACTGCTGATATCCTTCACCGGTTCAATGATGGGGAAGAGGTGTTGGGTCAAAGCTGGCACTTGGGTCACTGCCTGCAGGGCCAACAGGTCGTATTGGCGCCCCCGTAAAATGGGATAATAATCATAGGTCATGGCTTCCCCCCTGGTAACGACAGGGGCTGATGGGTTTTAAGCGCCCAGACTTGTTGTAACAGTTTGATATTTTCGGCTTTTAAAGCCACAATTTCTTCAGCTTGGGCAGTTTGACTTTGGTCCAGGCTATCGGCTAAAAAGCGTTGATAACTGTTATGGGTTAAAGTGTCCAGGCGGCCTTGATCCCGGCGCTTGCTGAGTTCCGTGAGGAGTTGTTGGGTATTGTAGTTCTTCAAACCATTGGTCAGGCGCTTGGCTTTATCAACTTCTCGATTTAAACTCCGGAGAAAATGCTGGGCTAACTTGGTTTCATCTAAACCCAGTGCCTGTTTAGGGGCCTTTTTATAAATGGTTAAAGTCCCCGGTACCGGCAGGCGCCGAGTTTGCCGCAGTTCTGGGGCATAATAGTCAAAAACTAAGACGCCAATATTGGCCGGCACTTCAGCCAGCACTTGATCTAATAAATGCCGGGGGAAGACAAAGTAATTATAGTGGCCCACAAAGGATAGTTTGGCCTTGGAGTGAAAATCATTTTTAGTGACTTTCAATTCAAAGCAAGTGTAGGCTTGGTCCAAATCTTGACTTAAGGTGTCCACGATACCCAGATCGTCGGGGAGTTTGACTTCTTCCACCACCACTTGGTTTAAAGCCCGGCAGTAATAATAAAGGGTGCGTTCCATATCTAAAGTTTCAATTGTTTTCATCGGTTAAGTTACTTACTCCTTTGTGGGATTCAAGGCAAATTTATGGATGGCAGCCGCTAAACCCCCGGCATCATTGGTGCCAGTGACATGATCGGCATGGGCTTTGGCAACCGCTGTGCCATTGCCCATGGCCACCGCCGTGCCGGCAAAGGCAAACATGGCCAAGTCGTTGCCTGCATCCCCCACGGCCATCACGGCAGCAGCGGGCAGGTCCAGTTTTTCCGCCAGTTGGGCCAAGGCAAAGCCCTTATCTACCCCCGGGGCCATGACCTCCAAGAAGTTGGTCCCGGCGCGAATCACGGAGAATTCCGGGGCAAAGGCCGCCATGACCGCTGGTTCAACCCGATCCAGTAAGGGCTTGTCCCCCACGAAGACGCCCTTGGCAATGGCGAAATCCCCGGGCAGTTCAGCGGGTTGGCGGACTAAGATACCCGCCCGATTTTCCACGGCTTGGACGGCGGTGATGAAATTAATATCGCGATCGGCGGTATAAATGGTACTGTGTTCATCCAAAACGTTAAAGGGGATATGCTGGGCTTGGGCAAAGGCCGTGAGCCGGGTATAAACGGCTTTTGGTAATAGTTGCTTGATCAGGACTTCGCCGTTGACTTGGGCCACCACCGCCCCATTGTAGGTCACCACGTATTGATCCGGGCCGGCAATGCCCAATTGGGTCAAATAAGGCTGGACCCCCGCTAAGGGCCGTCCTGAGCACAAAACGATTTTGATCCCCTGGGCCAGGGCTTGTGCAATGGCGCTCACGGTGCTGGGCAGGATTTGATGGTGGGTGCTGAGCAAGGTGTCGTCGATATCAATGGCGATCAGTTGAATTGGCATAACGTCCTCCTGTCTATTTCGGCTAACTAAAATTAGGCTGGTTCGTGATCGGCCTTAGCCGGTTGTTGCCAAAAGGCCGTCACGGCTTGTTGCAATTGGCTGGGATTATGGATCACTTGGATTTGGGCGGGCCAATGGGCCGGGAAATATTGTTGGTAGCTGGGGTTTAAAAAGCGCTGATCCAGCAATAAGACAATACCTCGGTCGTTGACTTGACGAATCAAGCGACCGGCAGCTTGGAGCACGTGGTTCATCCCCGGCAGTTGGTAGGCATAGGCAAAGCCTTGGTGATTCTTGGCATCAAAATATTGTTGCAGGGTGTTCTTTTCCAAAGATAAACCCGGCAGCCCCACCGTGACCACCGCCACGCCAATCAAGCGCTGGCCCACTAGGTCGATGCCTTCAGAAAAAATACCGCCTAAGATGGCAAAGCCCACTAGTGTTTTCGTAGGGGCGGCTTGAAAGGCATCTAAAAAGGCTTGCCGGGCGCTTTCCGGCATGTTACTTTGCTGTTCAATGGTGGTTACTTGGGGATGGGCGGCCTTAAAATCGGCGGCCACTTGTTGCAAGAGGGCATAAGAGGGACAAAACACCAGGTAATTGCCCGTTTGGCCACTGATTAGGGTGTGGATCCCCGCGACGATTTTAGGCAAATTCTGTTGGCGGGCTTGATAGGTAGTTTTAATATAAGTGGGAATTAAAATACGCTGGTGGGCCACTGGAAAAGGTGAGGCCAAGCGATACACCAGACTCTCCGTGTTCCCGAAGACTTCTTGGTAATAGGGCATAGGGGATAAGGTCGCGGAAAATAACACGCTGGCCTTGCCCTTAGCTAAGGATTCGGCCACGTGCTGGGCTGGATCAAAGCACAGCAATTTCACCACATTGGGGGTTCCTGGGCTGATCTCCGTGGCAAAGGTGTCATCATAATAATCATAGATTCGGGTGAAGCGAATGGCCCCTAAATAAAAATTCAACACCGCTTTAGCCAAGGGGGTGTCTCCTTGTTCCTTCAGCCAGTCATGGGCCCGTTCAATAAAGCGCCCTAAAGCATCCACTAAGTCCAAAGGCGGGTCAGGTTGGATAATGGGTTGCTTTTGATTCACGGTCAACGTCGTAAAGGCGTCTAGGATTTGATTGAGGCTTTTTTGCAATTTCTTATCCAGTTTTTTTAAGTGGGACAAGGCCGCTAAATCTTCTAAGATGGGGGCAATCTCCCCATCCGTGAGAGCGGTGGAATACATACTCCGGGCCCGCTCCACCAGGTTGTGGGCTTCGTCCACCAAAAAGACACTGTCCGGGGTTTTATCGGCAAAGAAGCGCTGTAAATAAACCATAGGATCAAAGAGATAGTTATAATCACAAATCACCACATCACAAAACAAACTGGCATCTAAGGCAAATTCGAAGGGACATAATTGGTGTTTGCGGGCATACTGTTCAATGGTGGGTCGATCTAGTTGATTTTCATGATCTAATATATCTTTGAGGCCAGTTTTACGGCGGTCAAAATACCCCTTGGCAAAGGGACAATGTTCTGGGGTACAGATTCGTTCATCCATAAAACAAATTTTATCCTTGGCGGTCAAGGTGACGGCCTTTAGTTGGGCCCCTTTAGCCGCCATTTTCACCAAAGCTTTTTCCGCCACGTGGCGGGTGCTTTGTTTGGCGGTAAGGTAAAAAATCCGGTTGATCTCTGATTCTCCCAGGGCTTTCACCGTGGGAAACAGGGTGGCCATGGTTTTACCGGTTCCCGTGGGGGCTTCCACCAACAGGGTTTGGTCGGTGAGAATGGTTTTGTAGACACTGGTGGCTAAACTGCGCTGCTGGTTGCGAAAGGCTGGGAAGGGGAATTTTAACTGTTGGGCGGCTTGTTGCCGCTTGGCTTGCCAGTTGGCTTCAAAGACCAGCCAGCCGGCGTAATCTGCAATGATCGGCAGGACAAAGGCTTCTAATTCAGTTCGGGTATAGGTCTCTTTAGTGCGGGTGATGTCTTTATCTAAAGTTTGATAATAAGTCAGCTGTAGGGTGATGCTGTCTAAATCCGGGTGGGTGGCTAAGAAAAGATAGCCGTAAAATTTCACCTGGCCCCAATATAAGGCTAAGGTCCCCGGCTCTAATTGGGCAAACAACGTCTCGGACGTTTTGATCTCATCAATGGTATAGGCCTTGGTTTTGGCGTCTTGGAAGATGCCATCCGCCCGGCCGTCGATGGTGATCTCCGTGCCATTGCTGAGGGTATAGGGCAGTTGCAGCCGGACTTCTTTGTCATAATTTTTTGGAGCACGTTTTTGCAGCATTTGATGAATGCGGGTGCCTTCTAAAGCGGAGTGTTCCGAGCTAGTGGTCCGCTGGTCAATGCTGCCGGACTTTAATTCAAATTCCACGATGGTCCGGACACCGATTAATTTTTTAGCCATGGTATGTTCCTCCACAGGGGCTATTATAACAGATGACTGTAGGGTAAACGCTATCTTTAAGAAATCTGTTTGATGAAAGCTGGTCAGTACGTTATGATGGATTTGATTGTAATCAAATAAAATTAGGAGACTGACGATGGATATAAAAGTACAGGATTTTGTGGATCGTATTGAAGCCAATACCTACACCCACTTTGAAGCAACTAAAAGCGACGCGGTCGCCAACAAAGACGGGATTGCAGCCTTGTTAACACCTGCTTTGGCCGCAATCAGCGAAGCCGTGGCCACCGGGCATTTGGCCCAAGCCAAGCTAGTCCTCACCGGCAAAGCCAACGTGGTCTATCGCTTGGAGACCGGCGTGGTGAATCTGCCCTTTGAAAATACAAAAAAGGTCTTTCAGTTTTATGACTTAGAAGAAACGGTGCCGGTGCGGATTTATCTGATCACTGAAGCCGAAGACTTGAACGCTTCCGGATTTCGCATTGATGAAATGGGGACCGCTGACGACCTGATGACCAATGAGGCCGCAGTGGCGGCTAAAGTCAACGCCCAGGCTAGTGAACAGTGGACCTATGTCAATGCCCACTTAGGGGAAGTCGCTGCGGCTAAAGAAAAAGCTGCCGCGGCCTTTAAGGCCAAACAAGCTGCTGCTAAGAAAACCCCGGCCAAAAAGACGCCAGCCAAACGCACCACCACCCGGCGCAAGACTACCACTGCTCGCAAAACCACTGCTGCTGCCAAGAAACCAACTACGGCGGCCGCTAAGCGCACCACTGCTGCTAAAAAAACCACTACGGCGGCTGCTAAACGCACTACCACTAAGAGAACAACCACAGCTGCTAAACGCACCACCACTGCTAAGAAAACCACCACAACGCGACGGACCACTGCCGCTAAGAAAACAACTAACTAGGGGAGCGCAGGAAATTGCTAAATGATGTATTACTATTAGCAGCTACCGGCTTCATTGCCGGGGTGTTGGGAGCTATTTTAGGCATCGGTGGCGGTATGATCGTCACCCCCGTGCTGACGCTAGCCATGGGGGTCAATATCAAATATGCCATTGGGGCCAGTATCATCGCGGTCATTGCCACCAGCTCTGGGGCCACGATTGCTTATCTTAAAGATGAAATGTTGAATTTAAGAGTGGCCATGTTTTTGGAAATTGCCACGTCTATTGGGGCAATCATCGGGGCGTTACTCACCGGGGTGGCCCCCACCAGCTTCTTGTTTATCCTATTCGGGGCTTTATTGGTATTTTCCAGTTGGAATATGATCCGCAAGCTCCGGGGGAAAAGTGACAGTGTGGTGAACATGCAAGATGACGACCTGTCCAAAAGATTAAAACTAGACGGGGTCTATTACGACAAGGCCGTGGACAAAGAAGTCCCTTATCATGTTAAAAACGTCCCGGGGGGCTTTTCCATGATGTTTGGCGCGGGCTTTGCCAGTGGTCTGTTAGGGATTGGTTCTGGGGCTTTTAAAGTCATTGCCATGGATACGATCATGGGGATGCCTTTAAAACCCTCCAGTGCCACTAGTAATTTGATGATGGGGGTCACAGCGGCCGCCAGTGCCACGGTTTATTTCTTCAATGGTTCCATCAAACCGGAAATTGCCGCCCCCTTAGCGCTGGGTATTTTAGTGGGGGCCACCTTAGGTTCACGCTTGATGCAACATCTCCGGGCTAGAGTGATCCGCATGATCTTCATTCCCATTATTTTATACATGGGTGTTCAAATGGTCTTACAAGGATTTGGGGTGGAAATTGGATGAAACAGTCTAATGAAACCAAAGCCAAAGAAATGCATGACGTGGAAATCCTCATCGGCCAAATTTTACGGATTGGGGTCATTATCTCAGCCCTAGTCATTTTATTCGGCTTAATTTTATTGATGCTCACCCAAACCAGCGGCTATCCTGGCGATGTTTTTCCAGATAAGCCCAGTGTGATTTTACAGGGGGTCATTGCTTTAAAACCCTTTGCTGTCATGATGTTTGGTATTTTCTTATTGATCCTCACCCCGGTTTTGCGGGTGGTGGTGTCGATTTACGCCTTTGCCAAGGAATCCGATTATCTCTACGTGGTGATTACCACCATCGTCTTGATCATCCTAGGGGTTTCCATGGTTGTGGGGTATTTCGGGAAGTAAAAATCAGGGTTAAAAATACGCCCCATGAAGTTCAGGTTGAACCTGAGAACTTCATGGGGCGTATTTCAGTGGTTAAACTTTATTTGTGCAGACCAATGTTATAATCATCGTCGCTCATGGCTTCAACGTGGCCTAACAAGTAGCCATTCCCCACTTGGGAGAAGAAGTCATGGTTGGCTGTCCCGGTGGACAAGCCGTTCATTACGATGGGATTCACATCATCGGCGGTATCGGGGAACAGGGGATTTTGACCCAAGTTCATCAAGGCCTTGTTGGCATTGTAACGCAAGAAGGTCTTGACCTCTTCGGTCCAACCAATTTCCCCATATAACATGTCGGTGTATTTTTCTTCATTGTCATACAATTTGTATAACAAATCATACATCCATTCCTGGAGTTTTTCCTGTTGATCTGTAGGCAATTCATTGAAGCCTAATTGGAATTTATAGCCGATATAAGTGCCGTGGACGGATTCATCCCGGATGATCAACTTAATGATTTCGGCCACATTGGCCAATTTGTTATTGCCCAAATAATACAATGGCGTATAGAAACCAGAATAAAACAAGAAGGTTTCCAAGAACACACTGGCGATTTTCTTCTCCAGAGGCGTGCCGTTTTGATAGATATCATTGACGATTTCGGCTTTCTTTTGCAGGAATTCATTGCTATTGGTCCAGTCGAAGATTTCATCGATTTCCTCAGAAGTATTCAAAGTACTGAAGATCGAAGAATAACTCTTAGCATGGACGGATTCCATAAATTGGATATTGTTGAACACGGCCATTTCTTGGGGTGTGCGAATATCTTTGCGCAGTTGGTCGATGCCATCTTGGGATTGCAGGGTATCTAACAGAGTCAAGCCACCAAAGACGTGGCCCACCACGGTTTTTTCTTGGGGGCTGAGGGTACGCCAGTCATCTAAGTCATTGGATAAAGGAATCCGGGTATCTAACCAGAATTGTTCCGTTAGTTTTTCCCAGGTGGACTTATCGATTTGATCTTCGATGGCGTTCCAGTTAATTGCTTTATAATAGGTTTTATCTGCCAATTTTTATTCGAACCTTTCTTTTTAAAACAGGGTTATTAAATAATGCAGCTTTCACAGTCATTGCTGCCGACTTCTTGGGAGTTATCCGTGAAGGTACGGACGTAGTAAATGGACTTGATACCTTGATAGTAGGCGTAGTTACGCAGAATGCTTAAGTCCCGAGTAGTTTGTTCAGGTTCATGTTTCCATTCGTATAAGCCTTCTGGCAAGGTTGCCCGCAGGAATAAGGTCAAACTCATGCCTTGATCCACGTGTTCTTGGGCAGCGGCGTAAACGTCGATCACTTTACGCATATCCGTATCATAAGCGGACTTGTAATAAGGCAGGGTACCATTGTCCAGCAATGGGGCTGGGAAGTAGAGCTTCCCGTTTTTCTTTTCAGTCCGTTCTTCCACCAAGCGGGTGATGGGATGCAAACTGGCAGAAGTATCATTGATGTAAGAAATAGAACCAGTTGGGGCCACGGCTAAACGGTTTTGATGATACAAGCCGTCTTTTTGAACAGCCATTTGTAAGATAGCCCAGTCGCTTTCTTCAGGGATGAAGACATTTTCGAACAAGGCTTGGACCTTCGCTGATTTAGGAGCAAAGGATTTTTCGGTATATTTCTTGAAGTAAGTGCCGTCTGCATATTTAGACTTGTCAAAATTATGGAACGTTTCATGGCGTTCTTTGGCAATTTGATTGCTTTCCACCAGGGTCCAGTAGTTGAGCAACATGAAATAAGTGCTGGTGAATTCCAGAGAATCCTCAGAGCCATATTCAATGTGGTTCTTAGCCAAGAAGGTATGCAAACCCATGGCTCCTAAGCCAATGGAGTGGCTCAAACTATTACCGTGGGCTACAGTTGGCACGGCGTCAATGTTGGATTCATCGGTGATGAAGGTCAACGCCCGGGTCATGGCCCGAACAGATTTACCGAAGTCTGGGCTAGCCATCAAGTTCAAGATATTCGTAGACCCCAGGTTACAAGACACATCGGTGCCCATTTTAACAAATTCTTGCTTGTCATTTAATAAAGCTGGGGTTTGGACTTGTTGAATTTCAGAACACAGGTTACTCATGATGATCTTACCATCAATAGGGTTCGCCCGGTTGGTGGTGTCGATATTCAAGATATAAGGGTAGCCGGATTCTTGTTGCAACTTACTGATTTCATTTTCCAAATCCCGAGCCTTGATCTTATACTTCTTGATCTTAGGATTTTGCACCATATTGTCGTATTCTTTGGTGATGTCCACATAAGAGAAAGGCACGCCGTAAGTCCGTTCCACGGAATAAGGACTGAATAAGTACATGTCTTCGTTGTTACGGACCAATTCATAATACTTATCAGGGACGATGACCCCGAGGGATAAAGTCTTGACCCGGATCTTTTCGTCAGCATTTTCCTTCTTAGCGGATAAGAAGTTGATGATATCTGGATGGAAGACGTTCAGATAAACGGCCCCAGCGCCTTGGCGTTGGCCCAATTGATTGCTGTAGCTGAAACTATCCTCTAGTAACTTCATAACCGGTAACACACCGCTAGAAGCACCTTCGATACCCTTGATCGGGGCGCCGGCTTCCCGCAGGTTGGATAAGGTAATGCCCACGCCACCGCCGATTCGAGATAACTGGAGGGCACTGTTGATGCCCCGGCCGATGCTGTTCATGTCATCGGTCATTTGGATCAGGAAACAAGAGACGAATTCGCCCCGGCGTTTTCGACCTGCATTCAAAAAAGAAGGGGTAGCGGGTTGGTAACGTTGATGGATCATTTCATCAGCTAAGTCTAAGGCTAAAGCTTCATCCCCATTGGCGAAGTACAAGGCGTTGGCCATGACCCGGTCTTCAAAGGATTCTAAGTATTCTTCGCCGTTGTCAGACTTTAAGGCATATTGGTTATAAAATTTATAAGCCGCCATAAAGGACTTGAAGGTGAAGTTTTGGTCGGCCAAGTAATCATGGATCTGATTTAAGAATTCATCCGAATATTTGGACAAAAAGCCAGTTTCATAATAATCATTGGCCTCTAAGTAAGCCAATTTGGCCTTGAGGCTGTCAAAGCGTTTGGTATTGGGTTCAACATTTTCCTTGAGGAAAGCCACCAAGGCCTCTTTATCTTTATTTAAAGGAATTTTACCGTCCACGGGCCGGTTCAATTCGTTGTTTAATTTAAAATAGGACACATCACTAATATTGATTTCTTTTAAACTCATGTGCACGCACCACTTTCTAATGTATTGCAGACAATCTAACCTGAAAACTGAAAAAAAATAGATGACGTCATCAGACATGTCGTCATCATTACAAGCTCTAATTTACAAAGACCTGATTTAGCCCACCAAAACCTTTAAGTCGCTAGGCCGGAAACCAATGATTGGGCTTTGTTCCTTAGCCATCACGACGGGCACACTTCTAAAGCCCTGTTCTTTTAAATAATCTACATATTGGGGGTCTTCGTTAATATTTCTTTCTTCATAAGCCACCTGGTGCTCACTTAAATAACGTTTGGTCATCTTGCATTGCATGCAGCCGTTTTTAGTATAAATAACAACATTTTTCATATAAATTACCTCCGAATAACGCGGTGTGATGCACCTTTTAGTTTGAAAATACCCGCTCGCGTTCGTTTTGTTTACAAGATTCATAATAGCATGCTCAGGGGATAAACACAATATATAGTGTCTGATTTTTAAAAAATATCTAAATAAGGGATAAATCACAGGACTTACAAAAAGTCAATAAAAAAATGAGCTATGAAAGCGTATGATGTACTTGTGATAAAAATTACAAGAATGGAAGTGCTTTATATATGAAAGCAATCGTGATTGACGACCCCGGTGGCCCGGAACAATTAAAGTTCAAAGAAGTACCCACGCCCACCACGAAACCCGGGTGGAGTTTGGTGCAGATCAAAGGTTTTGGTATCAACCGTTCCGAAATTTTTACCCGGCTGGGCTATTCCCCGGTGACTTTTCCCCGGATCCTAGGGATCGAGGGGGTGGGCGTGATTGCCCAAACCACCGATGCCACCAGATTACCCGTGGGCCAAAAAGTTGTGAGCTTGATGCATGGCATGGGCCGGGCCTTTGACGGTAGTTATGCCGAGTATGCCTTGCTGCCCAATGCCAGTATTTACCCCGTCAACACCCAATTGTCCTGGCCAGAATTAGCCGCTGTGCCGGAAACTTATTACACTGCCTATGGGTCTTTATTAAACCTGAAGATTCAACAAGCCAAGACCCTGCTGGTGCGCGGTGGCACCAGCGGCGTGGGGGTGGCCGCCATGAAACTAGCCCAAGCGCTGGTACCTGGCTTGCAAGTCACTGGCAGTACTCGAGAGCCCCAGAAGTTTGCGGTGATGCAACGGGCAGGCTTTCAGGATACCGTGTTAGATGACCACCGCCACTTGCAGACGACGGCCAAGTTTGACGCCATTTTGGAGTTGGTGGGGCCAGATACCCTGATGGATTCCTTAAGCCATTTGCAGGTGGGGGGTTATGCTTGCTTCACCGGGGAATTAGGCGGCATGGACGATGCCCGCTGGACCGTTGCCGATTTTGACCCCTTTGGCATTCCCGCTGGGGCTTATTTGACCCATTTCAGTTCTGAGGCCGCCAATGCCCAGGCCATTAATGATCTGCTGCAATTGATCGAAACTCACCATATCAACGTACAGCCGGTGCAAGTTTTTGACCTGGCCCATACCGCAGCTGCCCAAAGCGCCTTGGATCAAAAGACTAGCTTTGGCAAAGTCGTCGTGATCAATTCGTAAGGTCGCCAATTAAACAGGCGCTGTTCCCTATTTTTACGGAACAGCGCCTGTTTAATTGGTTAATCTTGGGCTTTGGCGGCTAGAAAGCGCCAAACGCTGGTGCTATCTAAGTAACCTAAGATTTGGCCATTTTGGGTGATGGCTAATTGTTGCTGGGCCGCCAAGTGGGCATAACAGGCGCCTAGAGTCGTATCCCCGGCAACGGTGACCATGGGCAAATCCGGATAGGGCTGACTTTGGCCGTAGTCCGCCAGCAAAAGCCGGCGGATGTAAATATTGTCGGTTTTCCGGGCTTCGCTGCCCTTGAACAGGGTTTGCACATAAGGGTCACTGGGCCGCCGGACAAGGTCGTCAGGGGTGCCCAGCTGTAAAAATTGCCCGGCTTTGACCACCCCGATGCGCTGGCCCATTTTCAAAGCTTCATTCATATCGTGGGTCACAAACAAAATCGTGGTATGAAAGCGCTGATGAATGGCCAGGGTCAAATCCTGCAGCTGTTCCCGAGAGACTGGGTCTAAGGCACTGAAGGGTTCATCCATTAAAATCAACGCCGGCCGGCCCAAGAAGGCCCGAATGATGCCCACCCGTTGTTGTTCTCCGCCGGATAGTTCACTGGGGTATTGGCTCAGATAGGCCAAGGGCAATTGGGCCGCCGCCATGAGTGTTTGGATGAGCTGCTGGGTTGGTTTTTTCGGTTGATGTTTGATTTCTGGTAACAGGGTCAGGTTTTGGCCAATGGTCATGTTGGGAAATAGGGAGATCTGTTGCAGCACATAACCCATATTCAGGCGGATTTGGCGCAAATTCGCGGCGTTGAGGGCTAAGCCATTCACCGTGATCGTGCCACTGGTTGGCTGCACCAAGCCGCTGATGGTACGCAAAATCGTGGTTTTGCCCCCACCGGATTCCCCCACTAAGACTAAAATCTCATGGGGCGCAACACTTAGCGATAAATCAGAAATAGCAGTTTGGCCGTCGAAAGCCACGGAAATATGGTCCAATTTAATAACAACTGCCATCCAATCACTTCCTTAATAGCCCATGGGCTTGTAAATAAGTTTTAGCAACTTTAGCGGCACTGATTTTTTTAACGGTCACCTGGTAATTCAGGGTCTGCATGTCCGCCGCCGTAATTTTACCAGCTAAGCGATTCAATTGCCGGACAATCACCGGATGTTGTCTGGCGAAGGTCTGGGTCATTAAAGGCGCGCCCTGGTAAATCGGGAAAAATTGTTGGTCATCTCGTAAAGTGACTAAATGGTACTGGCGAATTTGGGCGTCGGTGGCATAGCCATCGGTGAGCTGTACCTGCCCCGCTACTAGGGCTTGATAGCGCAGGTCGGGATCCAGGTCGGTATTGTGCAGGGTTAGCTGGTATTTTTTCGCCAAGCCCAAATAACCATCTTGGCGATTCATAAATTCTAAATCAAAACCACTGCGCACTGGCGGCACTACGGGCTGCAAGTCGCTGATGGTGCGCAAGTGGTGGGCGTGAGCATTGGCTTTGGTGGTGACCAGGGTATAGGTATTGTTATAGGCCATGGGTTTCAAGTAAGCCAATTGGTCTTTTTGGGCTAACTGGCGCCGGGCTAGTTGATATATGGCCCCGGCAGACTTATTGTTCAATTGCTGGGCTGACTGGGGCAGGAGATCTTCTAAAACTGTGCCGGTGAATTCCGGATAAATATCGATTTGCTTATTTTTTAAGGCCGAAAACAGAAAGCTGGTTTTGCCAAAATTCGGTTTTAACGTGACCTGGACGTTTTTATCCTGAGCCAGGATCAAGTCCCGATACATATTGATCAAAATCTCTGGCTCCGAGCCCATTTTACCGGCAATGATGATTTTCTCCGGTTGGGTGGCACTGTAAATCTTCGGGGCAGCCAGGCCGACCCCTAACAAAACCAGCGCCGCCCCAGTGGCCACCAGCATCCCCTTGGCCTTCAAGTGGCCGAACTGGGTGATGAGCCAGCTAAAGCCCACCGCAAGCAGTGCAGAACCCACGGCACCGATAAGGGTGAGCGTGCTGTCGTTGCGGTCGATACCTAGTAAAATAAAGGTCCCCAAACCCCCAGCTCCGATTAAAGCCGCTAAGGTGGCGGTGCCAATGATCAAGACCGTGGCGGTTTTGATGCCTGTTAAAATATTGGCCTTGGCTAGGGGCAATTCAATGCGAACTAGGCGCTGCCATTTGGTCAAGCCAAAAACTTCGGCGGCCTCTTCAAGGTTAGGGTCAATAGTGGTCAAGGCGGTGTATGTATTGCTATAGATGGGCAAGATGCCGTATAACACCAGGGCAATAATCGCCGGGGTACTGCCGATCCCCACCAGGGGGATCAAAATCCCTAACACCGCCAAGGAAGGGATCGTCTGCAAAATTGAGGTGCCACTTAGCGCCACATTGGCAAACTTAGGATGATTTCTAGCAAAAACTGCCAAGGGAATTGCAATGACAATAGCCAAGATCAAGGCAATCAAGGTCAGGTAAATATGTTGGCCTAAGGCGTTGAAAAATTTCGCATTGGCCGTGAAAAAATGAATAAATCCAGTGCTGGACAAGCTTACCACCTCCGTATCAGGGGTTACCTAAAAGACTAGCCACCATTATACAACTGAATTCAAACAACACAAATTCGATTTTTTTAAGCCAACGATACAGCATTTTTACAAATGAGGCTTACAATTAGGCTAGCACCATTAAAAATGAAAGGGTGATTGGAATTGAACAAGCATTACGATGTGATTATTTTTGGCGCCGGACCGGGAGGCACCGCCGCAGCTTATGGGGTGGCTCACAAAAAGTCAGTCTTGGTCATTGAAAATGACTTATTTGGTGGGACCTGTCCCAACCGGGGCTGTGATCCTAAGAAAATGTTGTATTCAGCTGTTCAAGCCAAGGCGCGGGCCACTAATTTGCAAGGCAGCGGCCTAAAGGGGGTCCCCACCATTGATTGGCCGGATTTGATGGCCTTTAAACGCCAGTACACCAGCCAAATTCCCAAGGAAACCGAAAACGGCCTGCAACAAGCCGGCATTGCCACCTATCACGGCCAAGTGAGCTTTTTAGACGAGCAACATGTGCAATTAGCCGATAAGACCATCATCAGCGGCGACGACTTTATTTTGGCCACCGGTCGGCGTCCCCGGTTATTGGACATCCCCGGTCAAGAATATCTCAAAACCAGCACCGATTTCTTGGATCTAGACGCGTTACCCAAACGCATCACCTTTGTGGGTGCCGGCTTAGTGTCCATGGAGTTGGCCAATATTGCCAACCAAGCTGGGGTGGCGGTGGATATTTTACACCACAATGACCAACCCCTGAAAGAATGGCCCACGCCCTTGGTGACCCAATTGGTGGAAAGCATGGCCAGTGCCGGGATTCACTTTCACTTTAACACCAACCTGACGGCTATCACCAAACAAAGCGGTGGGTATCAGTTGACCACCGACCAAGGTATCTTGTCCTCCGATTACGTTGTCGCTGCCGTGGGGCGGATCGCCAACACCGAAGCCTTGAAGTTGGAAAATTGTGGGGTGACGGTGACCAAGCGGGGCATTGCCGTAGATGATCATTTACAAACCAGCACCCCCCATATCTATGCCCTAGGGGATGTCATGGCCAAACCCCAACCTAAATTGACCCCCGTGGCCGTTTATGAAGGCCAATACTTAGCCCAGCTATTGACCGGGCAAAACACCGAAGCCATCGATTATCCCGTCATTCCCCAGATCCTCTTTGGCACCGCTGAAGTCAGCCAAGTGGGGGTGACCTATCAAACCGCCGAAAATCATCCCAAAGCCTATCAAATCAGCACCTTAGATCTGACCCATTGGTATACCTATAACCGCATCAAAGACCCCGTGGCCCAAGCCTTGATCATTCGGGCCACGGCTACCCAACAAGTGGTGGGTTTTGCAGCCTTCACCACCGCCGGGGAGCAGTTGTTGAATCTGTTCAGCTTGATCATGAACTTGAAATTATCCAACACGCAAATCCAAGAAATGATCTTTGCATATCCCACGGCCGCCAGTGATTTGACCTATTTAATGTAATCAAAGTACCAAAAAACAGCATCAGCCAAAAGGCCGGTGCTGTTTAGATTAAAGCTTATTTGTTGGAAAAAGCATAGCTAGGTTGCTTGCTGGCAATGGTATCCCCTAAGATTTGACTCAGGCGGTGAATGCCAGTTTGGATGTCAGCGAGACTTGGATTGGTGAAGTTCAACCGGGCTTGGTTATGGACGGCTTTAGAAGGGTACAAGTTCTTAGCAGGGACGTAAGACACGTGACCTTCTGGCAGCATACGGTCCGTTAACAATTGCCCTAAGTCGATGTTGTCCGGCACGGTGAGCCAGATGAAGAAGCCACCGGTGGGTTTGGTATAAGTGACCCCAGCGGGTAATTCCCGTTGCAAGCATTGCAACATGAAGGTCATTTTTTCTTGGTAAACTTTGTTGATACTTTGAATATGCGCGTCTAAGTTGTTGTTATCTAGATAAGTGTTGACCCCTTGCATGATCAAGTTAGGGGTTTCCACATCTAAGCCAGCTTTTAAAGCCACGATTTCTTGGAATAAGTCAGTATCAGCGTTCAACCAGCCCAAACGCAGGCCGGGGGCTAGAATCTTGGAGAAACTGCCTAAGCTAATGACCCGACCCTCTGTATCCATACTGCGCAGGCTTGGTAGTAAGTGGCCATTGTAGCACAGTTCCCGGTAAGGGGAGTCTTCTAAGATGATGAAGTTATAGCGGTTGGCCAGTTCAATCAAAGCTTGGCGTTTAGCTAAAGACATCACGGCACCCGTGGGATTTTGGTAATCGGGGATGGTATAGACTAATTTCACATCATGTTGCAACAAGACTTTTTGCAACTGGGTGATGTTCATGCCATCTGGTTCCATGTTAACTTCATGGTAAGTTGGTTCGTAAGCATCGAAGTTGGCCAAGGCTCCGATATAAGTGGGGGCTTCCACCACCAAGCCATCACCTTTATTTAAAACCAAGCGGGCTACTAAGTCGATGCCTTGTTGGGCCCCTTGGGTCAACATGAGTTCATCCGTGTTGGTTGGTGTACCTTGTTTAGTCAAGCGTTGGGCCAATTTTTCCCTTAAAGGCAATAAGCCTAGGCTGTCATGGTATTGCAAGGTTTCACCGTTATCACTATCGAAAACTTGATCAAAAGCCTGCTTCAAAGCCGCCTTTGGAAAAGAGCCGGTATCCGGTAGCCCCGCCGCGAAACTGATCAACTCGGTTTGGCCATTGGCAAAAATATTACCCAAACCGGATTGGGCAGTTCTTTGAACGCGACTTGCTAATCTCTTCTTTGACATATTATCCACACTCCTGAAAAAGTTTTTTGATTGGTGCTTTGATTTCTTAATGGTTATGATATACTTGTTTTCATAAACAGTAAAATTCAACTTTTTCATAATTACATGAAGAAAATTCACGATACAGTAAGGACGGGTTTTATGGCTAGTTTTTCTTATGAAGTTTTCACAACTGTTGTTGAAAAAAAGACGTTTTTTGCGGCGGCCAAGGTCTTAAATGTGACCCCCAGTGCCGTGAGCCATTCTATTAATCAATTGGAAAAGGATCTGGGCTTTCCCATTTTCATTCGTCACCGCACCGGTGTGCAATTAACCGCCGATGGCCAGCGGATCTTGCCCATTGTGCAACAGATTTTAAATACCGAAAATCGCCTGGTTCAAGAAGCCAATGATATCAAGGGCTTGAATGCCGGACTCGTGCGGATTGGGGCTTTTAGTAGTGTGTGTATCAATTGGCTGCCCGATATCATTCGCAGTTTCCACAAAAAGTATCCCCAAATCGAGATCCAATTGATTCAAGGGACCTTTAACGACATTGCCGAACAGGTCCGCATCGGCAGTATTGATATCGGTTTTTCTTCCTTGCCGGTATCAGACCAACTGCTGGTGACGCCTTTGATCAAAGATCCCATTTATTGCATCACCCCGAAAGAATTTCAGCCGGAAAATGGCAAATTCGTCACTGATAGCGACATTGGTAAACGCAACTTCATCTTGCAACAAGGGGACTATGATAAAGATACCAAGCAAGCCTTAGACCGGTATAACGTCACCCCGAATTCCATTTCTTATTCCATTGATGACCAATCCATCCTTTCAATGGTAGAAAGTGGCCTGGGCTTGGGGATTTTACCTAAACTTGCCCTGCAGAAGTTGACTGGGGCGGTGAACCACTACCCATTTTCTGAAGCCTTTAACCGAACCCTATGTTTGATCGTCAATAAAATCCAGGCCCAATCCCCAGCAACTCGGCATATGTTAGAAGAAATCCACGCCTATTTGCAAAACCGGTATGGGGCGGAATTTCTGGATTAATTGGCCAACACGGTTTCCAATATAGGCCTGAAACATGTATAATATGGCTAGTCATACAAAGATGGGAGTATTATTATGTCTGCTTGGAATTTCATTGGCATTTTGGCCTGGTTGATTGTGCTGGCCTGGTTGATTTTTACAATACTGAACACCCGCAAACGGCATTTGAAGATGATCATCAAAGATCATAAGAAATTCACCTGGCGAAATCTGTGCTTAGATATTGTGGAAGTTGTCGTATTTTTGGCCATGGCTATTTTTATGGTCCAAACCACTTTCTTACGGGTGCCTAATCTAAAGGATAGCAGCCAAGTTAAACTCAGCTATCAATATAAACCCCTGGTTTTAAAAACCGATGGGGCCCAAGGGTATTACGTTGAGGTGCAAAATGGCAATGGGAAAAAGCCTGTCCAATATTTCACGTATTGGGTAGAAGGGGCTCGCTATGAGGTCAACTCTAACCACGCCCGGGTGGCTACAGGCGGTGACCCTTTGGCCGTCAATGGGGCCGGGTTACCTTGGCCTAAGAAGGTCATTAAACAAGTCAGCCGGGATATGCCCGCTTTTGTGGCCCAATTATCTGGCACTTATCGGCCAACGTTTATCAATGGCCTGGGGATGCACGTGGGCAATTCTGCTGAGGATTACTACCTCATCAGTGTGCCTTCTGAAATCTTCGTCAACAACAAAGACAAGGATCAAGAACAATAAACAATTTAACGAGAGTGGTGCAGTTTTTTGAGTAAGTTTATGAAACAGATTGCAAAAATACTGGGTATTTTCATTGTGGCCTTTGTCATTTTAGGGGGCGCCTATAAAGCCACTAAAATGGTGAAGCAACACTTTGAACGGCAGCGAATCGCCCAGATGTATACGACCATTACCAAGACCGGTAAGTTACGGGTGGGTAAAAATCGCTATGTTTATCTTACCGACTATGGCCGCAGTCGTTTGCAATCTAATTTGACCTTTAAGAGTACCAAACAAAAGAAACATGTCCCCGCCACCGCTTATGTGGTGGATACTTCCCGGCAGGTGACTTATGATTACGTCAACAAAACGACGTTGCCAAAGCCCTTGACCAAGGGGACCGTCATTAATTTAACCGCACCCTTTGGTCTGTCCCATGGACCGAAGTTTCGTTTAGATCTTTTGGCCGGCACTGATAATTTGGTTCGGTATCCCGATATCAACATCAGTTTGCCCGAGAAACATAACAAGCGTAGTTTGAAGTTGAATGTCATCGTGGGTTATAACGTTAGCAAAAAAGGGGAGTTACTCCAAGATGCCCCCAAGTTAGCCCCGTTTGCCGGTCAAACCGTGCCTTTTGAAATTCAAAACCAAGGCATGCGTACCGGTAAGTTCAAGAAGAATGACTTTAAGAAACTGGCCAAGGCCCCTAACTTAGACCTGCCGGCCAGCTGGCTGAAAGCTCATCCCAATAGTTTACAAGTCAATTTTGAAACCTTGCGCTCAGCTACCAAACCAACGCTGCGCTACCAAGCCACCATTGATGGCAAGAAAGTCACCATTGACCCCACGATCAAGTTAGTGAAGACCCGGTCTTATGAAAAAGACTGGCAAGCTACTTTTAAACCCAGCGCCCAAGTATTGGCCCAGTTAAACCAATCCAAGTCTAAACGCTTGAAGGTCACGGCCGCTTATTATGGGACTTACGTGGATGCCTATTATTACCCTGGGAATTCCTTATCAGGTGTTTATACTTATCGTAAATAAACTAAAAAACACTTTAAACGCACTGTAAGCGACGTTTAAAGTGTTTTTTTATGGGCATTTGGGTATAATGATGCATGTAATTATGCTGTGTTAGTAAAGGAGAACTAATGGAGAAGAAATTAACCTTACGCAATCGTATTTTTGTAGGAACCATGTTATTCGGGATGTTCTTTGGGGCGGGGAACTTAATTTTCCCCGTCTTCATGGGCCAACAAGCCGGGCGTAATGTCTGGCCGGCCATCATTGGCTTTTTGGTCACTGGGATTGGGCTGCCCTTATTAGGGGTGGCCGCTATCGGTATCAGCCGCAGTGAAGGGGTCTTTGATTTAGCCAAGCACGTGGGCAAAATCTACGCCTATTTCTTCACGATCCTACTGTATTTGATCATCGGCCCATTCTTCGCCTTGCCCCGGCTAGCCACCACCTCGTATCAAATTGGGATTGCCCCATTTGTGGGTCGGCATCAACAAGTGTTAGCCCTGGCTATTTTCAGCGTGGTATTTTATGTATTGGCCTGGTGGTTTTGTCGTAAACCCAGTAACATCATGGTTTACGTGGGTAAATTCTTGACCCCGCTATTTTTATTATTCCTAGTTATTTTTATCTTAGTGGCCCTGTTCAGACCCATGGGGGGCTTAAACCATGGCGTCCAAACTGCTTATAAGAGTGTGCCTTTCATCAGTGGGTTCACCGAAGGGTATAACACCATGGATGCCTTAGCCGCCTTAGCCTTTGGGATCACGGTGGTTAACGTTATTCGGGGCCTGGGGGTCAAAGACCCTAAGGCTATTGCCAAGGACACCTTGAGTTCCGGGGTCTTGAGTATTGTCTTAATGGGCATTATCTATACCTTGATGACCATCGTGGGGACCATGAGCTTGGCCAAATTCCCCCTGGCCGCCAACGGGGGTGTGATTTTAGCCCAGACCGCCAATTATTACTTCCATAGCTTAGGCAGTATCTTATTAGCGGCCATCGTTATTTTAGCCTGCTTGAAGACCGCCATTGGGCTGATCACGTCCTTTGGGGAAACCTTTAAGGAATTGTTCCCCAGCTGGTCTTATCAAGTCATTATCATTGTGGCCAGCCTGTTGCCCATGATTTTTGCCAATGTGGGCCTGACCCAGATTATCGCCTATTCCATGCCGGTCTTGTTCTTTATTTATCCCTTAGCCATGACCTTGATCATCGCCGGCATCTTGGCACCTTTAATGCATATTACCAATCCGTGGTTTTATCGCTTGCCGGTGATTTTCACTATTATCCCAGCAATTTTAGATGGGCTGCAAAATGCCCCCAAGGCCATTGCCCAAAGCGGGGGCGTGACTTGGTTATTACAAATTCGGGATATCTTGCCCCTGGCCACCTATGGCTTGTCCTGGGTCCTGCCAGCTGTGATCGCTTTTATCATCGGTTTCATCGTCAGCCGCAACAAAAAACCAGCTGCCGTTTAAAAAAATCACTTGCAACCTTTTGGCTGCAGGTGATTTTTTTTACACAGATTTACTAATTTTTAAGACAAAGCTTCTTTGGTATCAATATGTTTTTCCTTGCCAGCTAACCAATCTGGCCAGCTTTGCTTGGTGGTTAAACCATCTTGGGTATAGGTTTGGTCAATTTCAGTTAAGTAGATGACAAACTCGGCATAGCGATTGGCAAATAAGCGGTCTGCTAGTTGTTCGCGGGTAAAACTAATGTTATCAAAAATATAATTATTGATAGCGACAATAATATCTTGATGATCTTGTTCACTGATGACATCTAAGTTACGATTTTTGAAAAGTCCCAAATAAAATTCAATGAATTTTTTGACCGCCTGGCCCTGAGATTCTTTAGCCAATTGGTCAATTTTTACAAATTTATCAGCCATTTTCTCACCTCAGTTTCTTCCTATACCTCAATTCTAGCCCTGAAAATCAAATTTTGCAATTTTTGACGAAATATAATAATGCCAATATGAATGACCTATATTGCATTAAACAATAATAATTTAAGATATTAATTAAAAAATATTCGAATATTGTATTGATTTTAGCATTTAAAACCATTATAGTGGTGACACCAAATGAAAGTAGTTATAGGTGATCAAGATGAAAAAAGAAGCGGTCCAATTAGAAAAACAATACCAATGCCAAGTCAAAGAAGACATGGATGCGCCATTTGTTGGTAAAGTTGAAAAGCTCTATGAGAACTCAGCTTTATTAACGATTACGGATTTCAATGCTAAAGTGGATAACTTGAACGTGGAAGAACTCAATCACCGGATTGTGGTGAACTTCCGCCACTTCCTCAAAGAAGCCACTGAACCAATGCCAAAGCGATCCGAAGCCTAATGTAAACAATCAAAAGCGCGTCTGACCCCTGATTTGGGGGCTAGGCGCGCTTTTTGATGGCTATTTTTTAAAGAGCTGTAGTTCTTGTGCCAAGTAGTGACCGGTGATACTCTTGGGGCTTTTGGCCAAGGTTGTCGGGCTACCAGCCACTAGGATCTGACCACCGGCATTCCCACCTCTGGGCCCCATGTCCACGCAATAATCGGCGTTGGCAATAATACTTAAGTCATGTTCGATGGTGATCACCGTGGCTCCTTGACCTAGTAGGCGGTCAAAGACCTTTAAAAGGGTTTGAATGTCTTTGGGGTGTAAGCCCACGGAGGGTTCGTCAAAGACGTACAGGGTGTCTTTTTGCTGGCGGCCCATTTGGGTGGTGAGCTTCAAACGCTGGGCTTCACCACCGGATAAAATCGGCGTGGCTTCCCCCAGGGCCAAATAACCCAGGCCCATTTCCGCCAGGGTGGTGAGCATGGCGGTGATGGCTTTGTCCTGGGCAAAGACGGGAATAGCTTCCGTTACCGACAGGGCCAAGATATCGGCAATCGAATAACCCTGCCATTTAATCTTTAGGACTTGGGGATTGTAGCGCTGACCGTGACAAGTGGGGCAGACCTGTTCAATATCCGGTAAGTATTGAATGTCTAAATCAATGGTCCCGGTCCCCCCACAGGTAGGGCAAGCCCCACCCTTCAAATTATAAGAGAAGGTACTGGCGGTCATTTTTTGGGCCTTGGCGCCAGGGGTTTGGGAAAATAGGGTCCGAATGCGGTCAAAAATCCCCGAGTAAGTGGCCACGGTGGAACGATTGGTTTTACCAATGGGGGTGGAATCGATCATTTGAATATGGCGAATTTTGGGATTGGTCAAACTGGCCACCTGCTGGGGTAGTTGCTCGTGCTTATTTTGGGCTTTTATGGCCGGAATCAGGGATTTTAAGATCAACGTCGTCTTACCAGCCCCAGAAAAGCCAGACACCACGCTGAGGCGATTTAAAGGGAAATCCACTTGTAAGTCGTGGAGATTGAAAATATCCTTGATGTGTAGCCCAATTTTGCCCTGGGCAAAGACATCGGTTGTGTGTTGTTGGCGGCTGATCAACTGGGCTTTGCCAGTTAAGAAGGGGGCAATCAGGGATTTGGGATCGTGTTCAACAGCGGCCACACTGCCTTGGGTCAAAACCCGGCCGCCTTTGACCCCAGCCCCGGGGCCAATTTCTAAAATATGGTCGGCACTGGCGATAATACTGGGATCATGTTCCACTACCACTAGGGTATTGCCTAGGGCCACTAAGCGCCGCAAAATTTTCAAGAGGCCCTGGACGTTATCGGGATGTAGGCCCACAGAAGGTTCATCTAGCACATATAAGACGCCGGTGGTTTCGTTATGGATGGTCTTGGTCAATTGGATCCGCTGCAATTCCCCAGTGGACAACGTCATCCCCGCCCGGTCCAGGGTCAAGTAATCCAAGCCTAAATCCACTAAGGGTTGTAAATTTTGCGCCAATTCCACCGTCAACCGTTGGCCTAAAATTTGCATGTCTGCAGGTAATGCCGGTAAAATTTGAGCATTGAAGGGTAATAATTCACCAATGGTCATTTGACTGACCTGGGCGATGTTTTGGCCTTGGATCAGGCTGGTGAGCAACTTGGGGTTAAAGCGGCTGCCGTGACAAGTGGGGCAGACGCCAAAGTTATAAAAGCGGTCGAGGCGTTTTAAGGTGCGCTCATTGCTGGTATTTTGGGCTGTGTCTTCCACGGCATTAAAGGCATTTTCATATAGGGCATGATCCATGTTAAAGACCCGGCCGGTGGAACTGGGGATGGAGATTTTATACTGCTTTTTGGGGCCATGGAGGACAATATCTTTTTCCTGTGGGGTCAAGTCCTTATAGGGGACGTCGATGCGGACACCGATCTGTTGCACCACGGTGGGCATGAAATTACGTCCCGGTAGACGCCAAGCAGCCACCGCCCCGTCTTGGATGGACTTAGTTTCATCGCCGATCAACGTGTCCGGGTCAATTTGGCGCACCCGGCCTAAGCCGCCACAGGTGGGACAAGCTCCCGTTGAGTTAAAGGCAAAGTCTTCGGCCCCAGGGACTCTAAATTTCACCCCACAGGTGGGACAGGTGATTTCACCCATTTCTGCACCTTCTTTGGCCATAGCCCGGGCCACTTCAATGGTGGGGGGCACTTGATGGCCATTGGGACAGCGGTGGGACCCTAATCTAGAAAACATTAAGCGGATAATATTCAAGCTTTCGGTCATGGTGCCCACCGTGGAACGAATGTTAGGGACGCTGGGGCGTTGCCTTAAAGCAATGGCGGCGGGTAAGTACTGAATAGATTGCACCGCACTGGCTGGGGCTTGGGTGATGCGCCGGCGGGTATAGGTGGATAAAGCCTCCAGATAACGCCTGGAACCCTCAGCGTATAACACGCCCAGGGCCAAAGAAGATTTCCCCGAGCCGGAGAGGCCAGAAATCGCTGTAAATTTATTTAAAGGGATCGCCACGTCGATATGTTTTAAATTATGAATGTACGCATCGTGGACTAAAATGTTTTGGGGTAAATGAGTTGTCGTCACAAGGACCGCCTTTCTGAAAATTGCTAAAAATTAGAGATTAATTAAAACAAGTATAGCATTTTGTCATAATTTGCGTTATTATGATAGAAATTACTAAGGGGGAATTTACAAATGGTAGTAAAAGTTTCAGATATCGATTGGAATAACTTGGGCTTTGATTATATGCAATTACCTTACCGCTATCTTGCCTATTATCGCAATGGCAAATGGGAAGAAGGCAAATTGACTGAAGATGCTAATCTACATATGAATGAAGGCTCACCAATCTTACATTACGGCCAAGGGGCCTTTGAAGGTATGAAGGCTTATCGCACCAAAGATGGCTCAATTCAATTATTCAGACCAGATCGCAATGCCAAACGGCTGCAAGATTCTGCTGATCGGGTGCTCATGCCTGAATATCCCGTGGATGATTTCATTGACGCTGCTAAACAACTAGTTAAAGCTAACGCTGATTATGTGCCACCTTATGGGACTGGCGGGACTTTATATATCCGGCCATTATTGATCGGGGTTGGCCCCAATATCGGGGTTAAACCAGCCGATGAATACATCTTCACCATGTTCTGTATGCCTGTAGGCCCTTACTTCAAGGGTGGGTTAACACCAACCAACTTCATCGTCATGGATTACGACCGGGCTGCCCATAAAGGCACTGGTCAAAGTAAAGTCGGTGGGAACTACGCGGCCAGCTTAAAAGCCGGCAAGTATGCCCACGAACATGGCTACAGCGATGCGGTTTACTTGGATCCTGTTGAACACAAACGCATTGAAGAAATCGGTTCTGCCAACTTCTTTGGGATCACTAAGGGTGGCAAGAAATTCCTGACACCAAAATCCCCATCTATTTTACCAAGTATCACCAAATATTCACTCTTGTACTTGGCCAAAGAACGCTTAGGTCTGGAAACTGAAGAAACTGAAATCTTCATTGACGACTTAGACATGTTTTCTGAAGCCGGTGCCTGCGGGACTGCCGCTGTCATCGCCCCAATCGGTGGTTTGGAATATGAAGGCCACTTACATGTCTTCTACAGTGAAACTGAAGTCGGTCCGGTTACCAAACGCTTATACGACGAATTAACCGGTATCCAATTCGGGGACGTTGAAGCCCCAGAAGGCTGGATCGTGAAAGTTCAATAAGCTCCCACAACGCAATTAAAAGAGCATCCCAAAACAAGTTTAGGCTTGTCTGGGATGCTTTTTTGTCAGGCGATGACCACGGTGCCGGAATTGGCGGTGGCGGTCAATTGATAAATTGGTTCATTGCCGTTGGTGGTGGTTCCCATGGCGGCCCCGGTGACTTGCAGGTCATAGTGGGCCGGCCGTTTTAACTTCACAGCCCCGGAACGGGCTTGAAGGTTAAACTTGAAATCGGCATCTGCGGGGGTTTGCACGTTGACGGTGCCGGAGTGGGCAGAAAAGTGCAGGTCGCCATTGACCTTGGTCCAGTCGGCTTTAATGGTGCCAGAATGGGCGGAGAAACTGCCAAAGCCCCTGAGATCTTGGGCCTTGATGGTCCCGGAGTGGGCGGCGATGTCCATTTGGCCTTGGGCTGCGTTCAAACGAATGTTGCTGGCTTTCGTATGTACGGTCAAGGTGGTCGTGATCAACCCATCAGCCTTGAAATTACCGGCACTGAGCAAGATATTCATATTGTTGGCCTGGATGTGGTCAACTTTGGTATTGCTGGCTTTAATGGTCAGGTCAAAATTGGCTTGCGTTTGAAAGTTGGTAAAGTTTAACACCCCAGCGCTGACTTGGCCGCTGATATCGCCGGCAAATGCTTTAGGGAGGGCGATGGTCACCGTGGAATGGGGATGGCCAAAGGGAGTCAGATAGTGGAGCCAACTGACATTGGCCACTTTTAAATGTAAGGTGGGGCCATCTTGAAGGATGGCTAAGCGATAAGCGGCTAATTCTGGTTTTTGGTCTTGGCGGATATGTAGGGCGTTATCCGGGCTTTGCTGAAAATTCACCGTGCCAAAACCAATGGCCAGGGCCAGGTTTTGGACAGCGGCGATCGCAAAGCTTTGGGTAAAAGCCGGCTGGCCGTTGTTTGTTGCATTAGTCCCTGATTCAGGGGTGGTAGGTTGACTTTTACCTTGGCTGATGAGTTGTAAAACTTCATTTAAATCCCCTAAACTCGCCACGGCAGCTTTTACCGCCGCCTCTGGGGTTTTGGCCGTGCCGGCGATCAATAGGTCCTCGGCATGTTCAGAGACGTCATTTTTAACTTCTTGATAGAAATCCATAATTTCCGCGGTTCTAGGGTAGCCGCTGAATAGGCGCTGTAGGGCGTCATCAATAATTATTCCATTGATCATGTGTTAATTCCCCCGTCACTAGTTTGGTAATAATGTCCTTGGCAAAGTGCCATTCTTGGCGGAAATCAGCTAACTGTTGGGTGCCGCTTTCAGTGATACGGTAATATTTCCGCCGGCCGCCCTGGCTTTCGTCCCCGTAGTAGCTGTCCACCCAGCCATTTTTGGTCAAGCGTCTAAAGACCGTATATAACGTGGCCTCATTGAGCTGGTATTGGCCCTCTGACAGTTGGGCGACTTGTTGGACCATCAGATAGCCGTAGGAGTCACCCTGGGCCAAAATATTCAAGACAATGCCATCGGTGGCCCCGCGAATCATTTCTTTGGATATATCTTTTGCCATCATGTGCCTCACAATCCGTTATTACTGTTTGATACACAGTAGTATACAGCACATTACTGTGTCTGTCAAAGTAATTGTGCAGCCCTCAAAAAAAGACCTGATCAAAAGACGTTTTAAGTCTTTAATCAGGTCCAACAGCTATGGCTCTGGTGGATTCATGAAAATAAAAGTCGCCGCATTCAAACCGATCTGCAGTTCTTCTTGGCCGTTTTTAGTAACAGTCAAGGGGCCGTCAAAGGGGGCCCGGCTGTCGATTTTAAGCTGATCGCCTAACTCCAAGTGGAGTTGGGCAAAATAGTTTAAAAATTCGTGGTTATCAATGACTCGCTTGATCGTGGCTGTTTGGCCATCTTTTAAGTCTGCCAGCATCACAGCGTTATCGTTTTGTTCAGGACTGTTATCTGGTATAATACCGCCATGAGGGCAATGGGTGGGGTAGTCTAAGAACTTGTTCAAACGGTCGATCAAATCCCCGCTGGTGGCATGTTCCAAAGTGTCAGCGGCTTGATGGACATCGGATATGGTATAGCCCAAGTCATCTACTAAAAAGACTTCCCAAAGCCGGTGTTTCTTAACCAATTCCTTTGCCAATTTATGGCCCTCAGCGGTCAGGGTGATTTGGTTGTAAGGGGAGTGCTCCACCAATTTATCCTTGACCAAAGCTGCCAGCATTTCGCTGACGGAAGGGGCGCTGACCCCCATAATGTCGGCGATATTTTTATTAATGATTTTGCGATGATCATATTCTAATTCGAAAATGATCTTCAAATAGTTTTCTTTACTTGGAGACATAGTCGTTCCTTTCGTTTTCAGAGAATATAAAGTATTGTATTATTGAAGTCTCGATAATACAAGTATAAACGTTCTGAAAACTTTTTTGAAGCGATAAACAGGACCCAAATTGTATAGAGTACCAACAAATGCAAGTCAATGGAGGAATTTAATAAGATGCAACTGACTTTAGTACGCCATGGTGAAACCGATTACAACATTAGACATATTATTCAAGGTGGGGGCAGTGATATTCCTTTGAATAACGTGGGCCATACCCAGGCCCAAGCCCTAGCACCATTTTTGAAAAATCAAACCTTTGATGAAATCGTTGTTAGTCCCATGATTCGGACTTTAGAAACTGTCAAAGATTTATTAGGGGCGGACGTGCAATTTGACACCGATGCCCGCTTGAAAGAAATGGATTTTGGCGACTGGGAAGGTCAAAGTATTCCGGCTTTACAGGCCGAATATCCCGGCTGCTTTGACCGATTTGGTTTGATCTTGCCGGAATATGTGACCATTGCCCATGGGGAAACCTATGAAGCTGTGCGCCAGCGGACCAGTGAAGCTGCTTATGACGCTTTGAATAACAATCCCGACGGCCACGTGTTATTCGTCTCCCACGGTTCAGCCATTCGGGCCATGACCGCTGAATTGATGCGGGTGGCCCAAGTGCAACAGTTTGGCCAAATCGCCAATGTGGGTGTGGTGCAATTTGATATGGGCCAAAAGCCCACTGAAGAGTTACGCCTAGATTTTTATAACCGGACTTACGTTGATTATTAAAATTCAAAGAAAAGTACTTGCCAGGCCACCCCTTTTTTTGCTATACTATTTCTTGCGGTAATTGCCGCTTTAGCTCAGCAGGTAGAGCATCACCATGGTAAGGTGGGGGTCGCCGGTTCAAATCCGGCAAGCGGCTTGATAGTAAGTTAACCGGGCATTTTAGCGCTGTAGACATGACGTTTACAGCGCTATTTTTTCGCTTTTTTTATGTTGGGAAAATTCGCAATGACGCCGTTTTACTCCTAACGATTGGGTTGAAATATTCGGCTTTATTTAAGTTTTACCAAAAACAGCAGTATTTTAATGATTTTTTGTGTAAAATGGGAGTGGTTACGAAAGAAAAGTAAGGAGAAATTCTATGCAATCAACCCAAGTGATCGGGAAAAAGCACCGGACCATCGCTGTCATTTTACTCGTGCTCTTTGGCCTATTAATCTTTTTCCAGCGCAAAATCATCTTAAATACCAATGCCACCCCGTTATTTTTATCCCTGCTCTACATAGTTGCCGGGTTATTATTGATGGGGTTGGTGGTGAATTATTACAAAGTTGCCGTCCACCGGATTCGACCTCCCTATTATAAAACTGCCTTTTTGGATGCCCCCCATTATTATTACATGCTATTATTCTTAGTGCTCATCGCCGGCATCCAATTAGTCACCGCCTGGCTGCAAACTAAGGGCCTATTAGGGACCTTTGACCTGCAACAAGCCATGGCCCAACAATCTGGCGTGAATTTATGGGCGGTTCGGATTTTCATGGTGGCCTTTTTACCCGCTATCCAGCAAGGTCTCTTCAACGGCTTGGCCTTCAACGAACTGTTTGTGGGCCACAGCCTGGGCCAATATTTTGGCGGCTTAGTTTTAGTAGCCATCCTCAGTGGCCTCTTTGCAGGGACGACTTTTGGCCCCATGTTGATCATTCAAATCTTGATTGGCGTCTTGCTGGGTCTCAGCTACCTCAGTGCCAGAAATCTCACCACCCCGATTTTAATTCAAACCATCAGCAGTTTAATATTTGTATTGTTATATTCTTAGTTGGTATACCGCTGACACGCTGAGACAGCGCCAAAGGCATTCAAAAAGCACTAACCGTCATCATGGCAAAATGATTGCGGTTAGTGCTTTTTTGGACCGGTCACACGTAAATTTCCCCAGTTGAATAAAGGACGGCTTGGCCACTGAGTCGGGTCCTGGGGCCCTGATAGTCGCAATATAATACGCCAGAACGGGGTGAGGCTTGATAGGCTTTGATTTTAGTTTTGCCAAGACGCTTGGCCCAATAGGGGACAATGTGACAGTGACCGCTACCACAAACCGGGTCTTCGGACACCTTTAGCTTAGGGGCAAAAGACCGGGAAACACAATCATAGTCCACACCAGCCACCGTGGCATGCTGCAGGAGCCCGTCTAACTGACTCAATTGGGTCATGTCCGGGTTCAAATGGGTCAAGTCCGTGCCATCAGGGAAAATGCACAGTAAATCGCGGCCCAGATAGGCAGCTTCGGGTTGAGCACCAAAAGCGGCCGTCATCGCCGCCGTTACTGGCAGGGGTTTTAAATCGTAGGAAGGGAAATTCATTTCATACAAATCGCCTTTTTGGGTAACCGTCAAATTCCCACTTTTTGTCTGAAAGGTGACGGTGGCGCTATCTTTAGGCGTAGCATATTTGAAAACTAAAAAGCCGGTGGCCAAGGTGGCGTGACCACATAAATCGATTTCACCCCCCGGGGTAAACCAGCGTAAATCATAATGGGTACTATCCTTTTGCACCGCAAAGGCAGTTTCAGACAACTTATTTTCCATGGCTATATTTTGCATCAACTGGTCACTGGGATATTGGGGCAGAAATAAGACGGCAGCTGGATTGCCTTTAAAGACCGTATCGGTAAAAGCATCTACAACATAACTCTTTAGCATACTAAAGACTCCTCATCGGGTAAATTTTTGGGATGAATAATTAAATAAACTAATGCAAAAAATGACACCACCGCGTATGCTATAAGATAAATATATGGGGGCAAGCATATGATACAAATCAAACCAATTCAAAGCGGTGATAATCTAGCGCTTCGCCAGATTATCCGTGAATCTTTAGAGACAAATGACTTAGCGATTCCGGGCACGGCTTACTTTGACCCGGAACTGACAGACTTAACCAGTTATTACCAAGCCTGTCCTAAACGTCAATACTTTGTGGCCAAATCAGCCCAGGGAGTTATTTGGGGCGGCACCGGTATTGCGGAATACGATTTGGTAAATAAAGTGGCAGAGTTACAAAAACTGTACTTGGTCCCGGCTGCCCAGGGTCATCACTTGAGTTACCAACTCTTAGATGCGGCCGTGGCCTTTGCCAAGCAGGCCGGCTATCAACAGATTTATCTAGAGACCCATCATAATTTAAAGGCGGCTATTCATACATATCGACAATATGGCTTTTCTGAATTGGATCAACCTTTAAACAATGGGGAGCACTCGGCCATGGATCGCTTTTTTGAGCTGGCTATTTAAGCAGGTCACAACTGTTAAATAAGTGACCCGTTCTTAGCAAGTCACTTAAGCCAAGAAATCAATAATAGTTTTGGTCAAAAAGATCAGCAGGACCACGATGGTGATGGGCTTAGCAATACGACTGCCATATTTTTTAAAGTAAAGTGCCCCTAAGTGGTTGCCAATGATGCTGAAAATACCCGCCACCAGCCCCAGTACCAATAGGACCTTGCCATTAGTGAAGAAGACTACCAGGGCGGTAATGTTGGTGGTCAAATTGATGATTTTGGTGGTTCCCGCTGCTAGATTGATGGGTAAGTGGGCCAGGCCGGTTAGCAGGAGCAGTAAAAATGTCCCAGCGCCGGGGCCATAAAAGCCGTCATAAATCCCCAAGCAAAAGGCAATCACCACAGACCAACTAATTTGCGACTTGGTTAACTTGTTGACACGCAGGGTAGTGCTATGTAGGGCGTGGCGATTGAGCATGAGGTATAAAGCAGTGGCCGGCAGGATGATCAGTAATAATATGCGGAAGAAAAAATCCGTGAGTTGCAGGGCGATTTTGGCTCCCAAAAAAGAACCCATCAAGGCGGCCACAATGGCAATTGACGCCAAGCGTAGCCGCAAATACCCACTGCGGGCAAATTCCACGGTGGTGACGAAGGTGCCCATGGCCGAGGATAATTTATTTGTGCCAATGGCAAAGTGGGCGGGGAGGCCGGTCATCATATAAGCCGGCAGGGAAATCAGCCCACCACCCCCGGCAATGGCATCCACAAAACCGGCTAAAAAAACTAGAGGACAAACGATTAAAAAATTGGTCAACATCTACGCAACAACTCACTTCTTTAAGAATAAGAACTTTGGCACCAAGAACGCGGTATCAATTGCCAATGACAATATGGCAAAATGATGTGTAATTCATTATACCTTAATTAGTCTTTAATGCGGGCACTTCTTTTGATAGGCCCAAGCAAAAGTTCATCGGGCCTATAATACATTAGATAAATTTTAATTTACCGCAGTCATTTTCCTTGAGATAAATAAATTTCGCGGTAGAATTAACTTATATAGTATTGTGTATTAATGAGCGATTCGTCTTGGGTTGTTTTTTTAAGAAGGCGAGGTAACGATGATGAATGGTAAATGGCTGGCGGGCATTGTGATTGCAGTAGCTGAGCTACTTATTGTTGTGTATGGCTTCTTTTTGAGAAAAGGTAAGGGTTTGTCTTGGCTAGCAGGCTATGATCCCAAAGAATATTCCAAAGCCCAAAATCAGTGGGCGGGCCGGGTCACTGGCAACTACATGTTTATTTTTGCGGCATCAATGCTAATGCTCTTTTGGATTACATTGACTACACGTAAGATTGGTCTGATTCTCAGTGCATTGCTATTCGTTGTGCTGACCATGCTTATATTTCTCATTTACGTTAATTACAAAATGGATCACTTCAAATGATTGTAAGTCAGATATCTCAATAAACTAAGTGCGTTTTGAAATGAAAGTGAGGGAGCTCTCATGGAAAATATTCCGATTCTCGGTATCTTAGCAGCGGTGGTATTTGTGGCGATCGCGGTGTTCGGATTGCTGGTTAGAAATGGCAAGGGCTTAGATTTGCTGGCTGGTTATGCGCCTGAAAAATATTCTGAGCCACAAAAACGTGTGTTAGGCCGACTCAGCGGTAATTATATTCTTTTTCTAGATGCGTCATTACTGCCAGTTTTTTGGATTCTGAATAACAATAAATCCTGGGCGGCAGTTGGTGCAGTGCTGTTAATCGTCGGCATACCTTTAATTAGTTTCGTCATCTACATGAACCGCAAAGTGGATCGCATCAAATAAAAACAGGCACGCAACCAGCCATCTTATTAAGATAGCAAAGTTGCGTGCCTGTTTTGTTTTCAGCGCTTATTCCACAGATTTGGCAATCAATTCCTGGGCTTCAGTGACTTGGTAATAGTCAAATAAGTCTTGGGGAATTTCTTCTAGAATCGGGCTGGGGGCTTTGATGCCCACCAGTTGCAAATCATGCATGGCCCGGGAGGCTAGGGTATACAAGATATCCCGGTCCCCGGATTCGTGATAGCTGCTGTTGGACACATCGTAGCCAATCACGGCATCAAATTCCAAACCTTTGGCCAAATAGATGGGTAAAATCAAGATGCCATTGGGGATGGAACGGTCCCGGTCGGACATTAACGTCACCGGATGATCCACCCGCAAAGACGCATAGAGTTTGTTAGCCTGGTATTCCGTCTTGGTCAAAACCGCCACCGTTTTGTTGCTGTGGAGGAGTCCATTGGTCAAACGGGTCATTTGGGTCAAAGCCGTATCTTCGCTGGGACACAAATAGTAGGCCGGTTTAGAACCTTCTCGAGAGAAAGCCTCAATATCTTGGGCATTCGGCAACATGGCCTTGGCAAAGTCGGTGATGGGCTTAGTGGAGCGATAGCTCTTCAACAAGGTGAACAAAGCGATGCGATTATGGGGAAAGATATTTTCAATTTCATGGATGAAATCGCTGGGATGGTACTCCGCAGTGAACACATCCTGGGCGCTATCCCCTAATAAGGTCAACTTCGCTCTCGGAAAAGCATGTTTCACATAAACCAATTGCGCAGCGGAGTAATCCTGCATCTCATCAATAAACAAATATTGCATGCTATGATTTTGACCGCTACCCGTGAGCAAGTCCCGTAAATAAAGCAACGGCACCGCGTCTTCTAAATGAATCTTATGGGCTTCCACATCATTGACCGTTTGTTGGATCATGGTGTCCCAAAGCTTGGGTTCAATATCGGCCGGGCGATTATCCTTTAAGAAACTACTATATTCCTCATAGATATCAATGAAGTAATCATTATAAATGGCATCGTAAATCACTTCATAGCGCTTGCGCACCAAAGCCCGGGCCACAAAATTAATCTCGTCATCCCCCGATGTAAAAGTGCGATGGTTGGTGAGACTTTGATATTGGTACTCATCCAACAAACTCACCGCCTCTTGCACCGCATCGGAATGGGCGTCTTGTTTGATCCGGCGCTTCAAGCGTTTGATCAGGGTGTTCTTAGTATTTAAAAATTTATCTCGCGGTAACATTAATTTTGGCAGACTGCTGTAAATGTCCTGGATTTCTGATTTTTTGAAGAAGGGCTTGCCTTCAAAGTAGATACTACTAAAGGCTAAGATATGACCATCGGTTTTTTTCACGTAAGCCTTGACCCGGTCCATGAAAGCGGCACTTTCCTTATACAGCCGCAATTGCTTAGCCACAGCAGGAAAGCTGTGTTGGTCTTTTTCAAAGCGTTCAAATAAACTTTCCACCGTGAGGCCGCTAAAGCGCTGGGTCAAAAATTCCGCAAGGGTGACCTGACGCATATTTTTTTCACCTAAACTAGGCAGGACCGCAGAAATATAGTTGGAAAATAGCCGGTTGGGGGAGAATAAAATAATTTGATCCGCATCCAGTTGGCTGCGGGAATGATAAAGCAGATAGGCAATTCTTTGTAAAATCGCCGAGGTCTTACCACTGCCGGCCACCCCTTGGACCACCAAAAGGTCCGCGGTGGTGTTGCGGATGATATCATTTTGTTCTTTTTGAATAGTGGCCACGATATTGCGCATTTTTTCATCATTTTGCTGACCCAAAACCGTTTGGAGGATTTCATCCCCCACGGTTTCATTGGTATCAAACATATTCAAGATTTGACCTTGGCTGATGAGAAATTGGCGCTTCTTTTCCAGGTCAACGGCCTGTTTGCCCCCTGGGGTGTCATAAGTGACCCGCCCTAAGGTACCGTTGTAGTAAATACTGGAAATTGGCGCCCGCCAGTCGTAGATCAAGAAATTTTCCTGATTGTCTTGTAAGGTGGCGGTACCAATATATAGCGTATCCTTGTCCCCATCTTCGTCAATATCAATGCGACCAAAGTAAGGGGAGTCGGCCAAGTCCTTTAAGACAGTGACTTGGCTTTCCAGGATTTTTTCGGTTTCAACGGCGCTTTCCACCAGATTTTTTTGCTGCTGGACGGCGGCGTTGGTTTCCATTTTATCATCGATTTCAGTGACGTTGACCTTGGTATTGTCCCCGTAGTTAACTTCGATGCGATGGGTTTCTTGATGAGCCTGGGCTAATTTATCGGTGGTGTCGGCCAATTGTTGGGAAATTTCCGTGGTGACCTTATCCACCCGTTGTTGCTCGGCATGTTGTTCTAATTGGTGTTGTTGTTCATCAGTGGTGACTTGTTTCATTGAAAAACCTCCTGACGTGTATCTAAAAGACGTGAACAGAATAGTTTACGCTGAATTGTGGGGCTTGTAAAGCCAAGTCCGCCAAGCGTTATTTAAAAAGTAGTGCAGCTTGGAATTTTCTTTGACTTTTAGCGTTTTCATCGCTAGACTAAATATCATTGAGGACTATATATAAAGGGGAAAAACAATGTCTAAAAAACATATTATTTTAACCGGTGACAGACCAACTGGCAAACTACATATTGGTCATTATATCGGCTCATTGAAAAATCGCGTGCGCATGCAAAACTCCGGGGATTATGAAACATTTATCATGATCGCCGACATGCAGGCTTTGACTGATAACGCCCGGGATCCTGAAAAGATCCGCAACTCACTGATGCAAGTCGCCTTGGATTATTTAGCGGTGGGCATCGACCCAGCCAAGTCCACGATTTTGGTACAATCCCAAATTCCGGCTTTGACCGAGTTAACCGCCCATTATTTGAATATTGTCTCCGTTTCCCGGTTGGAAAGAAACCCTACCGTTAAGACGGAAATTCGCCAAAAATCCTTTGGCCAAAGTGTCCCCGCCGGCTTTTTGGTCTATCCCGTGAGCCAAACCGCAGACATTACGGCCTTTAAGGCAGATACAGTCCCAGTTGGGGACGACCAAGAACCTATGATGGAGCAGGCTAGAGAAATCGTCCGCAGTTTCAACAGTATTTACAAACAAGATATTCTTGTGGAACCACAAGGGGTCTTCCCACCCAAAGGTGAAGGTCGCCTGCCGGGCTTAGATGGCAATGCCAAAATGTCCAAGTCCTTGGGCAATGCGATTTACATTTCCGATGATCCTGACACCATGCAAAAGAAAATCATGTCCATGTATACTGACCCTAATCATATTCACGTTGAGGACCCAGGTCAAGTTAAAGGCAACACTGTCTTTACTTACTTAGATGCCTTTGATGAAGATACCGCCAAAGTCGCCGAATTAAAAGCCCAATATGAAAAGGGCGGCTTAGGGGATGTGAAATTAAAACGTTATTTAAACGAGGTCTTACAAGCTGCTTTTGATCCCATCCGGGCCCGGCGAGCTGAGTTTGAAAAAGACCCCGCAGCTGTCATGGAAATCTTGAAAAAGGGTAGTGAAAAGGCTAACGTGGTGGCCAACCAAACCCTGCAAGAAGTCCGGGATGCCATTGGCATTAATTATTTCTAAAAAAATGCTTTGACTTTTTAAGTTAAAATGCTATGATAGTTTCAAGAATAATTTTAAGGAGTTTTTAATAATGTCAACAACCCTAATATCTCATGCAAATCGATATTATTACTTTTGGTTTTTTCACAAGCATCTGTGAAGACCAGAAGATTTTGGCATTGTTAAAATTCTGGGTCACACAGATGCTTTCAGCAAACTGTGTGGCTAAATCCCGTAATGGGTAAGTTTTCCCCCACAGTTTGTACAAACAGCTGTGGGGGTTTTTTTATTCAGAGCGCTAAAAGTAGCGCCCTGGCACCGAGCATAGCCTAGTCAGGGGGATTGTGCAAAGCACAATGCACCTGACGTAGCTAAGCGGAGGGGCCAGCTACTTTTAACGCGTTTCCGAAGTCAGAACCAAGCAAGCGCTCTGGCACCGAGCATAGCCTAACCAGGGGGATTGCGCAAAGCGCAATACGCCTGACGTAGCTAAGCGGAGGCGTTTGCTACCTGACTAGCGTTTCAACAGCGCCCTATCTGGCGCTACCAAAATATTTAGGAGGAATAATATGACAAAAGATTTAAGCACCCATATGAAAACTGAACTTGCCCAGTTACAACCCTCAGGCATCTTAGCCTTCAATAAGGAAATCTCCACGATCCCGGACATTGTGAAATTAACTCTAGGGGAACCAGATTTCAATACCCCGGAACATGTGAAACAAGCCGGGATTCGCAGTATTGAAGCCGACCATAGTCACTATACCAATTCTGCCGGTGAATTAGAATTACGTCAAGCCGCAGCCACTTTTCTGGCTAACAAATACGACGTCCACTACGATCCGGAATCTGAAGTGCTGGTCACTGCCGGGGCCACGGAGGCCATCTATTCAGCGCTGACCGCGATTTTAAATCCTGGGGATGCCGTGGTGATTCCCACACCCATCTTCCCACTTTACATACCCATCACCATCTTAAATGGGGCTAAACCAATTTTTATTGATACGTCTGATACCGGTTTTGTGCTGGATGCTGACAAATTAGATGAGGTGTTGCAAGCCAATTCTAATGTAAAGGCCGTTGTCTTAAATTATCCTAATAATCCCACCGGCGTCACTTACCACCGGGAAGCTTTGCAGAAACTGGCGAACGTGATTGCCAAATACGACATCTTCGCCATCTGTGATGAAATTTACAGTGAGCTGACTTACGGCACCAAGCATGTGTCCTTGGCTGAATTGCTGCCGGACCAAGTCTTGTTATTAAATGGGGTGTCCAAATCCCATGCCATGACCGGTTGGCGCATTGGCCTGCTCTGCGGGCCTAAAGCCGTGGTGACTCAAATCGGCAAAGTCCATCAATTCTGCATCACCTGTGCCACCGCCAATGCCCAAGACGCCGCCTTAGAAGCCTTCAAGAATGGCCCCGACGACGGGGTGAAAATGCGGGCCGCTTACCAAGAGCGCCGCGATTACCTGGTCAAAGCGCTGGGTGATATTGGTTTCACTTCCGCGGCACCAGATGGGGCCTTTTACCTCTTTGCCAAAATTCCGGCCGGCTTGATTCAAAACAGTGCGGATTTCTGTTATGACTTGGCTAAAAAAGCCAAAGTCGCCCTGATTGCCGGCTCCAACTTTGGCCCTGGCGGTGAAGGCTACGTGCGGATCAGCTACGCTGCCAGCCTAGCCAACCTGAAAAAAGCCGTGACCCGCATCGGCGCTTATGTGGCCGACAACCAAGTCACCGCCCAATAATTCACAATACTTAACTTACCAATAACTGGAGGAAATTTAACTTATGAAAATTTTAATGTACAGTGCCCGTCCCGACGAAGCTGCTGATGTGGCAGCTTGGGCCAAAGCCAACAACACTGAAGTCAGCACCACCAAAGACCCCTTTAACATTGACACCGTCAGCCAAGCCAAGGGATTTGACGGCATCGTCATCGCCCAACACGGCAAAGTCGCCGATCCAAAGATTTACAGCACCTTAAAAGACTATGGCATGAAACAAATTTCTTTGCGGATCACGGGTTATGACATCATCGATTTTGACCAAGCCGCTAAAAATGCTTTGACCATCACCAACGTTCCTGCTTATTCGCCCCGTTCGGTTGGGGAGTTGACCTTGACCCATACTATGTTCTTACTGCGCCACATTGGTGACACCCGGGCCCGGGAATTAAAAGGGGACTTCAGCTGGGGGGGCTTAGAAGCCCAAGAAATTCATAACCTCACCGTGGGTATCATCGGCGCTGGTAAAATCGGCAGTGCCGTGGCCCGCTTGTTTAACGCTTTGGGCGCTACCGTCATTGCCCAGGACCCAATCCATCGCCCTGAATTAAGCGATGTGTTGACTTACACTGACCGGGAAACCCTGTTAAAGACGGCAGACGTGGTCACTTGTCATACACCGTTGACTGAAGAAACCCAGCACATGATCAATGCCCAAGCCTTGAAACTCATGAAACCCACCGCTTTCTTGATCAACTGTTCCAGAGGGCCAGTCGTAGATACCAAAGCTTTGATCCAAGCTTTGGCCGCTAAAGACATTGCCGGGGCGGGGATTGACACCATTGAAGGCGAAACCGGGATTTTTGGTGAAGACCGCACCGGCGCGGACTATCAAAACCCAGAACTGACCCAATTATTACAAATGCCCAATGTTTCTGTAACGCCCCATATTGGTTTTTACACCGATGCCGCGGTGCGGAACATGGTGGATATTGCTTTAGACGATGCTTTGCGCATTTTGCAGGGGAAATCTGCACTACACGAAGTGAAAGGATAAGTTGCCAATGGAATCAGTCAATGCACAGGGTGCCAAAGCACTACCCAAGAAAAATGGCCCCATTAAGACCATGTTTCTCAATGTTTTAAACGGCCTGGCAATTGGGGTCGTCGTCGCTTTGGTACCGGGCGCACTGTTGGGTCAGCTGATGCTGGCCTTGGAAGGGGTATTCGCCCCGGCCAGTTATATCGTGATGATCACCACCTTCGTCATGACCCTGTTGCCGGTTTTAAGTGGGGTGTGTGTGGGTATGTTGAGTCATTTCACCCCCATTCAAACAGCCGGTTTAGCCATGGCCGCCATGGCTGGGGCAGGGAATATGCAAGTCACCAAAGCTGGCTTTGTGGTTAAAGGCACCGGGGATGTGATCAATATCTTCATCACCCTTTGCTTAGGCTACATCCTGGTTTTGGTTTTCGGGGAACGCCTGAAGGCCTATACTATTTTATTGGTCCCAGCGTTGATCTTGATCATTGCTGGGGGGCTGGGGCACTTGCTGCTCACACCGGTGGGCTACATCACCCAAGCCACTGGTTTGGGGGTGGCCCAATTGACCACCCTGCAACCGGTATTGATGGGGGCGGTGATGGGCATTGTCTTTGCCTTATTGATCTTATCACCCATCTCGTCGGTGGGCATCGCCACGGCCATTACCCTCCAAGGGGTAGGCTCTGGGTCGGCCAATTTAGGCATCACCGCCGCCGGATTTGCCCTAGCCATTTATGGCTGGCGCAGCAATACCATCGGGACAGCGTTGGCCCATTTCCTGGGGTCCCCCAAGATTCAAATGGCCAACTTGCTGGCTAAACCCAAGTTGTATTTACCCATTTGCATCAACGCCGCCATCTTAGGCGCGGCCGGTGCCCTCATCGGCATCAAAGGCACGCCCATGAGTGCGGGCTTTGGTTTTGCCGGGCTCATTGGCCCCATGGCCGCTTGGCAGACCAGTGCCAACCACAGTGCCGGCTACATCTTGATGCTAGTGTTGATGTTCTTCGTAGCCCCGGTGGCCCTGGGACTGATTTCCAATTATATCTTTAAGAAAAACTTCTTCAAAAGTACGGACTTCGAACTGGATTATAAATAAGCCTTGCAATTTCAAATTAGGCGTCTTATAATCAATTTATAATATTTAAGGTCGGATTTACATCAAGTAGTGCTTTATCTGTGGGTCAGGAAGTTGGTGGTTGCTGCGAACCAATCAGGATAAAGTTAACGAAATACCGTAATAACTTGACGGCCATGGTTAACAGCTAGAATCCATTATCTTCTAGTGAGTGGTGTATGGCATTATTTGCCGTACACAAACTGGGTGGTACCACGGTCTAAGTCAATCGTCCCTATTGTAAATTAATTACAGTAGGGGCGATTTTTTTGTACCAAGAAGGAGAAAAATGATAATGAAAACAACGAATGGCGGCATTGCCCGATATTGATTCAATCTGATAAACACCAAGCAGTTGGCACACATTGGCAATTAGAGGAGCGAATTATATTATGACAACCAAACAAAAGATTCAAAAGATTAGATTAGGCGAAGCAATTATTGTGTTATTAGTGATTTTAGCTATTATGGGCGTGGGGGTCATCGGCTTTGGCCTGTCCCCACAAGTACCCGTGCTGCTGGCCATGACCGTGGCCATGTTCTGGGCCAAATTGCGGGGCTTTAACTGGCAAGAAATCAACGCCGGCATCAAAGACGGTATTGATAAGGGTATTATTCCCATCGTGATTTTCATCTTGATTGGGGCCATGATCAGTACCTGGATCGCCGCCGGCACTATCCCCACGTTAATGGTTTATGGCTTCACCGCCTTAAACGCCCAGTGGTTCTTGCCCACCGTATTCCTAGTCTGCGCCCTAGTTGGGGCAGCCGTGGGCAGTTGCTTCACCGTGGTTTCCACCGTGGGCATTGCCTTCTTCGGCATCGGTGTCACTATGAACTTCAACCCTGCCATCGTGGCCGGGGCCATCATCTCCGGGGGCGTCTTCGGGGACAAATTATCCCCATTATCTGAAACCAACAACTTAGCCGCCGCCGTGGTGGACACGGATCTGTTCAGCCATATGAAAACAATTTTATGGTCGATCCTGCCAGCTGGGTTGGTCACAACCATTGCCTTTGCCATTATTGGCATGGGCCACAACCATGCGGACATGAGTAAAATCACCACAACCGTTGCGGCTTTGAACGGCGATTTCCATATTTCTATCTGGGCTTTAATTCCCATCATCTTAGTCTTTGTCTGTGCCGCCTTTAAGATTGCCGCTATTCCCACCATGTTGATGAATATTTTCGTCACGGCGGGGATGATGTTATTCAACAATCCCAACCTAGGCATTGCCAAAACCACCCAAATCATTACCAACGGTTACATTGCTAAAACCAGCAACCATGAAGTCAACGTGCTCTTATCCCGGGGCGGCATTGTCAGCATGATGCCTACCGTGGCTTTGATCGTCTTGACCTTATCCCTAGGGGGTCTGTTGGTGCACTTCGGCTTGATCAATGCCGTCATGGTGCCTTTATCAGAACGCTTAAACAGCCATGGCAAGCTGATCACCGCTGCCTTAGCCGCTTGTATCGGCGTGAATATCTTCGTTGGGGAACAATTCTTATCCATCATCTTACCAGGTCGGGCTTTCAAACAAACCTTTAACAAAGGTGGCCTAGCCAATGGCGCCTTGGGTCGGGTCCTGGAAGATGGCGGGACCGTCTTGAACTACTTAGTTCCTTGGGGCGTTGGCGGGGTCTTCATCGCCAATACCTTGGGTGTCCCTACTATTCAATACTTGCCATTTGTCTTCTTCAGCTTACTGTGCCCAATCTTCTCCCTGGTCAGCGGCTGGACTGGCATCGGCCTGCAAACCGCAGCACCAAAAGCAGCCAAGGCCAAACAAGCACGCCAAGCTGTTAATGCTTAATCAAAAAGATTAAATACACGGCTCAAAACTAATTCGATAGTTTTGGACCGCGTATTTTTGTGTTTAAAGGATAACATGATCTAAAAAGCTAACCAATTGCAGCGTGACTGGCCAATTTTCCAAGCGTGATAATGACCTTTTGCCTTGCTACAAAGCCATATTTGGCCGAATGAAAATGATTGCTTTTGACTTTTCATGGGCCTATAATGAATGTGTTGTAAGAGCACTTGGTTTACCTAGGAAAGGTGGTGGGTTATTATGTCACAACATCATATATCGAGTATTGAAGATGATGGTCCCGCGGCGTATCAGCTGCAGACGGCCGGGCAAGTAACCCGCCTGGCTTTAGGCTGAATTTTGATTGATTGAGGTGTTTAACACCATGAAAAAAACAGGCTATAAAGCGCGTTGCCTCGTGGATCATAAACAATATGATCTGGTGGGGGGCGTGTTCCTAGAAGATTTGGATGGTTCTTTAAGGGCGTTGATTCGTCGGGACTATCCAAAGGCAGCAAACCAAGACTTTATTTGTAATGAGCATCTGGTCGTCTATCGCTTGCGTAGAATGGACCAGATGATTGCCAAGGACTATCGACAAAATCACAAGCTGAATCAGAAATTGACCCGGGTCTTAGCTAAAGACGCTTACCAGGTCATCGATGTCCGTGAGCAATTGGAAAACTCGTTAACATTTGGTCAGCGGGTGGCGGATGCTGTTGCCCACTTCGGTGGTAGTTGGCCGTTTATTATTTCCTTTGTCTCCGTGATGGTCATTTGGATCGTGATCAATACCTTGCATTTGTTTGGCGCGAATTTTGATCCATTTCCTTTTATCCTATTGAACTTATTTTTAAGTATGGTGGCGGCTATTCAGGCACCACTCATTATGATGAGTCAAAATCGGTCTTCAGAATATGACCGCATGGAATCCCGTAATGATTATCATGTGAATCTGAAGTCTGAAGAAGAGATTCGGGTCTTACATGCCAAAGTAGATCACATGATCCAACAAGACAATCCTAATCTGTTACAAATTCAAAAGATTCAAACAGAGATGCTGGGCTCCATTGAAGCCCAAGTCACGGAGCTGCGCCAGTTGCATTCTGCTTTAGAGCAACAGGTGGTTGAAGACGACGCCAAGGATCCTTAAAATTTTTATCATCAAGATATAACGTGACGTAATTACTCAAATGAAATAGGACACCTTTAAAATCCAAGGCGATTTTAAAGGTGTCCTATTATTTTATTTAAGGTTACAAACTTCAGTAGTGAGCCGAAAGTTTGGATTTATTTGTCGCCGAATGGGCCTTTGCCTAAGAAGGCATTTAACATCCAGATATTCTTATCTGTCAGTTCTTTCATGCCATTCAACATGTCTTGAGTTGGCCAGTCTTTTTCTTCATCGCTGACCAACATGGCTTGTTGGAAAACATCCCGAAGATATTCATATTGATTCACTAAGCGTTCCATGTAGTCTTCTAAGGTGTACTTGCCAAATTCACCAGTTTCTTCAGGCAAACCAGTATGATCGATAAATTCCCGAGTTGTAGAATAAGGGGCCCCACCAATTTCGATGAGTCGTTCTGCAATTTGATCTAATTGTTCAGCCAATTGGTCCATGTAGTCGTCCATGAGGGGATGTAGTCTGAAGAATTCCTTCCCTCGCATGTACCAGTGTGTTTGATGGATATTCACACTTAATTGACTAATGTCAGCAACTAATTGATTTAATGCGGCGCGAGTTTTTGGAAAATCGTAATTGTCGTGGCCAGATACTTTCAGTTTATCAATCATTACTTACAGCCTCCTAGTTTATAGTGATTTTAAATTTTGGTACTATCTTAATGATACTGAATTGCCAGTCAAAAGGCAAGGAAAGGGTTTACCAGGGCGTTTTCAGGGGATTGTTGCCAGGCCTGTTTTCATAACGTGCCCAATATCTGAAAATAGTGTCCTGATTTATATTTGAATGATTATAAATAACGTCACGGCAGATTCGGCCTTAAGACTGAATTAGTTTGGGGCAAACATGATAAAATGTAGATAAGTCACTTATAAAGAGGAGCAGTCAAATGAATTCACAAAATCAGAATAAAAGTCATACAACCAGAAATATACTCATTGGTCTGGCCATTATTGTGGTGGGGGTCATCGCGATTGGGGTGGGGACCTACAACAGTTTAGCCAAACAAAATCAAAATGTGGACGCCAAGTGGTCGCAAGTTCAAAACGTCATGCAACGGCGCTATGACTTGGTACCGAACTTAGTCAATTCCGTTAAGGGTAGCATGAAACAAGAACAAAAAGTCTTCGGTGATATTTCTAAAGCCCGGACCCAATATGCCGGGGCGGGTACCACTAAAGAGAAGATGGCGGCCAACGCTAAATTGGATCAATCCGTGGGCACTTTGGTCAATGTGATCCAAGAAAACTATCCCCAATTAAAGAGCAATGAAAATGTCCAGACGTTAATGACGCAATTAGAGGGGACTGAAAATCGGATCGCTGTGGAACGTAAACGTTACAACGATGCGGTTCAAAGCTACAACCAAAACGTGGTTACTTTCCCTAAGAATATCTTTGCCAATGCCATGGGCATGGGCCAAAAACCTTACTTCAAGGCAACCAAGGCTGCTGAAACTGCGCCAAAGGTGGACTTTAGCGATACCACTGACGGGAAGTGAGTCGGGTGGAAAAGCACCGTAAACTCTTAAGCTTTTTAGCAGTGGGTTTGGGGCTGTTGGTCAGTCTGTGGACCGCCACGGCAGCGCAAGCGGCCATGCCGGCCAAGCCCCAATATAATTTCTATGATGAAACCAATACCTTATTAGATGATAAGACGAAAAAATTAGTCAGCGATAAAAACCTGTACTATCAAGATACCAAGGCCAAACCCCAAGTGGTGGTGGCGGTGATCAAGAGTACCGGCGGGGACGACATTGACAGTTATGCCCCGGATCTGTTCCAGAAGTGGGGCATCGGCCAGGCCGGTAAGGATAACGGGATTTTAATCTTATATGCTTTAAATGGCGGCCAGCGCAATGTCCGTATTGAAGTGGGCTACGGCATGGAAGATGTCATTACTGATTCCATTTCCGGGCGGATTTTAAATGACAATAAAGCTGATTTAAAATCTAGTGATTCAGCCAAGGTGAACACGGGTCTACAAAAGACTTTTAATAGTGTCACCTCCCTAATCGATAGCCACTATGGCTATAAGGGCGATAAGAACAGTCTGTCCCAAGACGAGGTCAATCGCTTGAAGGGTAAACAATCTGGCAGCTGGCTGACTTGGAAGAAAATTGGTGGCTTTGTCATCGCCATTTTGGTCATCGCATACGTTCTCCGCAATAGTGGCGGTGGGGGTAAAGGCCCTAGAAACCGGGGTGGCGGTGGTGACTTCCCATGGTGGATCTTCCTAGGCGGAGGCGGCGGTGGTTTTGGCGGCGGCTCCGGTGGCGGTTCATCAGGGGGTGGCTTCGGCGGCTTCTCTGGTGGCGGCGGTTCATCCGGCGGCGGTGGCTCTTCGATTTAAACCACGCCTAAATATAAATACGTCAAACGGCTTAATTCCTTTGTGGAGTTAGGTCGTTTTTTTGTGCCACCAAAAAATGACATGAGCTCCGGCTTGGACACACATGTCATTTGCATTGCTAATTTATTTTGTTGTTGCGGTTGGTTTCTGACGGCTCACCAGCATCAAAACAAAGGCTGCCACCACCCCAACAGCCGCAACGATCACACTGATCAAGAAGATCCGTTGGTAAGCAGCTACAGGTTTGTTCACATCGATGATGTGGCCATTTAAGCTATACGCCCAAAATACGGGGGCATAAGCGGCAAAGGAACCCACGCTCATGGAAGAACCCACGTAGTCTTTGGGCACGCCGGCTTCGGTGATGGGGGTCAGCATGATACTTTTGGCCAAGAAGATGGCAAAGGAAAAGACTAATAGCAATAAAATGCTGGGCCACAGCATGTTGGCGTCCTTGGGCAACAATAATGTGGCTAACAGGGCCACTAAGGTCAGGCCCAGGGCCACAAACATCATCTTGGTAGAAGACTTAAAGACATAATCGGATAAACTTCCAGAAATGACCCCGGCCAAGACCCCCATCCCCCCGGTATTGATGATGCCAAACAGGGAAGCTTGGGTTTGGGAAATATGGAAAACCGCCTGGAGATAAGGCACGGTATAAATCAAGTTGATGTAAGACCAGTAGATGGTCAAGGCGGTGATGGCCGCCAGCCAAATTTTCGGCATGGTCAATACTTTCAATAGTCCCTTTAAAGCTTCCCAGGCTTTGGCGCCGTTAGAAGTCGTCTTTTGGGTGGCAATCCCATTTTTAGGGACGTATTTAAGAATGCAAAAGACTACGGGGATAATCAAGAGATTATATACCAGCATCCCCGTTTTAAAGATACTAATGCCCCCAAATAAGGCCATGGCCCCCACCAATAAGAGGTTCATCAGCATTTCAGCCGCCCGGCGAATGGATTCCAGCAGTCCAAAGGCTAATCCCCGATGGGCCTGGTCGGACAACAAGACGATGCCATTTAAAACCCCCGGCCAAAAGAAGGCGTCGGTCAAGCCCCAAATAACGGCAATGACTTGTAACACCCCGAAACTAGGTTGGAAGAAGATAATGACAAACATGGTGAGCATGCGGGTCAGCAAGCCAGTGATCAACACTGAACGTACGGAAAAACGATTGTTGATCCAGCCGCCGGGTATGTAAAAGAACACGGAAATGCCGATCAAGGTGAAAATTGCCCCTAATTGACCGTTAGTTACGCCCAGAACTTTTAAAAGCAAGTTGTAAAAGGTGCCCTTAAAGGCTTCAAAGGCGGAATAAATAATTTGCCCAGACATGACCACGGCTAAGAAACCACCTAACTGATGGGTCGAATCAAAGCCTAACCTAGCCAGCAGGTGATGCTCAGTACCATGTGGTGAGGAAGTGGCCATAACCTTCAGTCCTTTCCTTAGCTCCGGATTGGATAGCGCTGAATTGGTCGGCCACGTTGGTGAAGATACTGTCCACCCCCCAGTTGAATAATTCATTGGCCCGGTCGATTCGATCCACAGTCCACACATTGACTTCATAGCCATAAGCTTTCATGGCCTGAACGGTGGCTTTGGTTAAACCTTCGTTTTGGGGATGAATGATTTTAGCCCCCACCGCTTGCATGATCAAGGTCCAATCTTCATAGAAAGTATGATTTTCAAACAGCACGGCGAATTTCACGTTGGGCCGCAGCCGCTTTAATTTTAACAACATGATGGGATTAAAGGATGACACGATCAAATCGATCCCCGGGTCCAAAGCATCGATGGCTAAGGCGAATTGGGCCACTAACCGGTCGGCTAAGGCATTAGCGTTGGGACCAATCACGGCCTTTAATTCAATGTTGGCGTTAATTTTAGTCCGATTCAAAAATTGCACCAGTTGGTCTAAAGTTGGCACCTTAGCCTGGGCAAAGGATTTGGCAAACCAGCTGCCGGCGGAATAGGTTTCTAAATCCCTGAAACTAGTGGCCGTCAAAGCCCCACTGCCATTGGTGGTCCGGTCTAAATAGTCATCGTGTAAGACCACGGCTTGTTCATCCTTAGTGATGCCTAAGTCCGTCTCCAGCCAATTGACACCGTACTGGGGCATTAACTCAAAATTGGCCAAGGTGTTTTCCGGTGCCAGGGTGGGTAGCCCCCGGTGGGCGATAATGCGTTTTTCTGTCAAGATGATCCTCCTTTAAATTGTGTCAGCCCCACTGGCCCATGACTTAAAAGCCAATGTAATGAAAATTAGTTGAAAGCTCAACACTGAAATAGTGTCAAAATGAAACGATTCGCGTCATGGTTAAAATAAAAGTCAGGCCGGCACTGGGTTCTATTGTTAAACAACCCTTTGAAAATGTCAAAAAGAATCCCAGCGAATCTGGGCGGTAGGACCGGTCTAACGGTCAAAATTAATTTCGCGAAGGACCGGCTAGCCAAGGAAGTGGCGCCGGTGACAAATGAAATGTCTCACGTTGTCTAAAAAATATCGGCGGAAGCGGTTGCTTGTTGACAGTTAAAATTTTTACATTTGCAAAAAAATGTCTAAATTACCGTCTGACTTTTTAATATTAGAAAATTATAATTTAATAAATTTATACTTATATCCCTCATTTCCAGGTATACATATAGCTTGTGCCAAATAACAGTCACGGCGCCTAACATTCCACCTCAAAAATCGACAGGTGCTGGAAATCAATCCAGTTTATAGTTGTAAACGTAAATTGTTGGTAGGTTTGGCTAGGCATCCTAGGTGCTTAGTAGAGAACGGAGGATTTTTGAATGGATCAGTACAAGTTACGCGTTGTTGCCGGCATTTGGTTTGTGATTTTAGTCATCTTGATGCCGATTTATGTGCTTCACAGTATTTCTGCATCCTTTGGGCCGTTTATTGAAAATCTGAGCTGGTGGATTTTTATCCCAGTGATCGTGATCAGCACCTGGACCTTGGTCTTGACCGCCTATTATATTTTCTTAGCCACCTTTGGCTTTGGTAAGGCCAAGCGGGATTATACCCTCAAAGCCCCCAAGACCCGGTTTTTGATCATGATTCCGGCCCACAATGAGGCCCAAGTCATCGCCGCCACATTGGATAACCTGAGCCAAATGACTTATCCCCAGGATAAATATAAAATAGTGGTGGTCAGTGATAATTCCAGTGATGATACCACTAAAATCGGACGGGACCTGGGTTACCTGGTGGTGGATACCAGTGCGGGAACCTATGAACGCCATGGGGTGGGTAAACCCGCGGGCTTACAATATGCCTTGGATTATTTGAAGGTTCATGATGATCTCAGCCAGTACGATATGGTCATGGTCTTAGACGCAGACAACTTTGTGGCCCCCAACATCCTAACGGAACTGGACAGCCAGTATCAGGCCAAGCACTTTACGGCGATCCAAGCCTATTTAGATAGTAAGAATTATCAAGCCTTCCTAAGCCTGGGCTATGCCGCCAGTTACTGGACCATGAACCGCTTTTTCCAATTATCCAAGTATCGCTTAGGGCTAGATAACAGCATTGGCGGCACCGGTTATGTGGTGGAAACCAAGTGGCTGTTGGCCAACAACGGCTTTCGCTCCAGCAGCTTGACCGAGGATCTAGAAATGGAAATTCGCATCGTCCGCAGCGGCGGCACCGTGGGCTGGAACCACTTCACCCGCATCTATGATGAAAAGCCCGAGCACATCCGGGCCAGCATGGTGCAGCGCTACCGCTGGAGCAAAGGCCACTGGTATACCGCTTTTCATAACCTAGGCCCCTTGCTGAAAGGCTTTTTCAAAAGTGGCGACGTCCGGTATTTAGACCAAATCAGTTATCTGTTCTCTATGCGTCAGAATTTTCAATTGTTGCTGGCCTTGCTATTCTTCATTTTTTGGCTGGTGGCGTCCCTCACGCCTCAACTACTGGCGCCGGTGTTAGTGGTGGAGTTGGGGGATGTGGCCCAAAGCTACTTTATCCCGGTGACCATCGTGAATTGGGTCATCTTATTGGAAGGCTTTTTGCCCATGATCGCCGGATATCTCTATGACGCGAAGATCCACACCCATCGGAAACTATTATTGCTGCCCTGGACCGTCCTGGCCATGTATTGGTTCTCACTGACATATCTTTTGGACCAAATCGCCGGCTTATTGACCTTTGGCAAACAGGGCAGTTGGTCCCATACGAATCATAATCTAACCATGATGCGGGCTAAATAAATAACTTAATCGGGGAAGTTCGGGGGAATTTTGTGATGAATGTCAAAATAAATAACGCTTGAAGTGACTGCCTAATGCAATCTCTTCAAGCGTTTTTGAGTTTATTGTGATTAGCCGATGATGCCGCCAAAGGGAATTGGCATCATCATCAAGCCATAAGCTAGGTTATATTGACGCAATGTCTTTTCATCAATTTTCTTAACTTGAGGTTCAATAAAATAAAAGACTGCTTTGAATTGGTCGGGTAAACCGGAAATACGGGTGACCAAATTCAAATCCGGATCAGCGTGAAATAAATCGTATCTTAAAGATAACATGATTTTGATATAGTCATCGCCAGCATTTAACTCTTGGGCGTATTTCAACAATTTATTTTTCAGGTCATTAAATTTCGGTGCCGCCGGGGTGTTATATGCTTTGTCGATTAAATCAAAGAATTCTTGGCGTTTCTCTTCCATGATGGCATGCCTCCTACGGTAAAGCCAGATTACAAATGTGCTGTTGTTTTACATACCGGATACGTTAAATTATCTTTCGCCGTTCGTGGCTATCGCTGTGATGAAACCCTGATAATTCGGTTAAAAAGCGTTTGGTGTTTTTCGGTCATTGGAATCCGCTCCTAACTATAAGTGGAGATCATCGATCCAAATATTATGGGTATCAATAGTTTGAGTTTTTGCCGTGTATTTGCTGATGGTTTCAAAAAGCTCAGATAAGGCCTTCGGGGCGCTCAATTGATGGAATAATAAGTATTGGGAGATGGCCGTGGTGAGTTGTTCACAAGTGGCTCTGTAGGCCAGACCATTTTCAAGGCTGCGACGGTGTTTCAGTAGCAGTCTTGTTAACTCGGCATTATGTTGCACCTCTACATCAGCATAGGCCGTATTGATGGCGTCAAAGACTTCAGCTGTTTTTTCATCCATGATGAGGGCCTCCTTTTGGGGGGTAAGTCTGTTGTGATTGACTAAGTGCAGCGACAAGTTTAGCCGCCTCACATCTTGTGCATATTATACGACACATCCAACAAAAAAGGGGAAAGTTGTCATGAACGCCGGGTTTTTGTAATTAAACGCAGGATATTGAGTGGCAGAGGGGAAAAATGGGGACTTGTAGTTGATTTTATGTAGCAATGATGTTGCTGCCAAGTAGGCCGCTCAATATTGACTGTCCCATTATTAGTTCATATCAGGTATAATAAAATTCACAGAATTTCTAATGAAAATCAAAACTGCTGATCCGTCTTTGAAAAAGGTTCACAGGTTTAAGATCGGAGGGTATCACCATCAATATTAAAGATTTAAAAGGTTTTTTGAAGAACAGTGCCACAATTATTTTCATGGCCTGGTTTGTGGGTATGTTTTTAGAATTTCCAATTATTATCGTTGGAACCCAGAACAATGTCTTTAAAGTAATATTTGGCCTCTTAATTTATTTGCTAGAAATCTTTGGTTTGTATCAACTCTATCGCTGGTTGGCAAAGGAACAAAATGAAGGGCAGCAACGACCCATAAAACCACTTTGGCAGCCCTGGGTCAAGCAGACCTACATTGTGATGGGTAGCTGCCTATTATTGGCTTTAGCAGCTACGGCGCTTTATAACCACGTAGAAACTTGGATGAATTTGCCAACGACCCATAACGGTCAGGTTGTTGATCAGTACCTTCAAACTAAATCCATTTTGTTCTTCAGTTCAATGATACTCTTTGGCCCAATCTGCGAAGAATTGCTCTACAGAGCTTGCTTTTTTTCATTTGTGATTTTTAAGCAATATGTCAAACGGTCTTGGATTATAACGGCTATTATCATCAATGGCATTTTTTTCGGATTGTTACACAGTGGCCTAAATTTGATACCATTGATTTATTACGCCTTGATCGGCATGATACTGGCAAGTAGTTATGTATTAACCGGTGGGGATGTTAAAGCAAGTGCCTTGGTGCATATTCTTGGCAACACAACCATTGCATTATTGTTTTAACATTGTCACATTTTGGGATAGCGTTGATTGCCGCGATAACTACGATTATGCTGTAAATCGCCACGTTAAAGATTGTTCAGCGCATAACGATGATTCTGAAGTATAATCAACTTGACAAAGGCTGATACGACACGCCGTATGCTTGACATGAAACAAATTGCAATGCTTCTTTGGACATCTATTTGGCAAAAGTTATCTTGGAGGTTGGAGGCGAGATGGCATGAAGGCTTTATATAAGGGGCAGCCAGCTGAGGTCTGGGAAATCAGCAAAACTAACGAGCGTCCCGACTGGGTAAAAAGGGCCTTTGCAGAAAATTATCTGTATTGGTTAGATGATCATGTGCGTATACTAATGGCTGGCTTGAACAGTTCCTTGACTGAGAATTTAAAAATAGGTGCTGTGGGCACGGCAGGTGGTGGCTTTGCGGGGTATGCCATGTATTCACTGGGATATTTAGGGGACTATCTAGATGTGACGAACCACCGGGTCGTATCCAAAGCGCGCTTTTTGAAGGAATATCGTGTCCTGGATTTTAAAGTATGACGAGAGTAATTTTGTAACAGGTTGTCGATTACTTCGTTTGGTTGTCCTATCTATGTTACCTTAAGAAGAATTCAGAAAACTAATTGTAATAGAACGTCATCACACTATGGTAAAAGAGGGGATACATGTGTTTGGCAAGGAAAGAATAACCGACCAAGATATACTAGATCTGTTCTATGATTATGTGCTGGACCCAACTATTTCGGATCGTGAGCGAAAAATCGGGCTTATGGCTAAGGCGGATTTAGAAAAGGGCAGGTATAACGTGGCAATCGTCAATAAAGTTTTGGTGAGCCTGCAAAAGGAGGCCATGAAGACGGGTTTAACCCCTGCAGCATCCCAATTTTATGATGTATTGGAGCCGATTCTTATCAAGATTAAGCCAATTGGGACAAATCTGGGATCCTTGTTGCTTCAAAATAGCTATTTAGATTAGCTATTTTGAAATAAGCTTTCGGGGTTAAGACCGCACAATCAACCAAAACGTATCTTTTTATTAACGGACCAGGCAAGATTCGATAAAGGATTAGGGCTTAAACCATGTCTAAAAACTACGATTATGCTGCAAATTACGACGTTTATGATAATTTATGTCATGGACATTAGTTTTGAAGTATAATAACTTACACGAAAAATTAGATCTGGCGAAGGGATGGTTCGATGCTCAAAAATATTTTTTTAGGAATTCTATTTATCCTGGTGACTTGGCTGGCAATTACCTTTATCTTCTCAGTGGTACAGTTCATTTGGCGTAGCCTGCCATTTTCAAAGCACACAAGAAAACCATTTTTAAAACAGTTTGCCGGCAACTTTGCCTGGTTGTCCTATCTGTTTATCTATTTGCCTTAAGCATTGGAAAAGGCTACGATTGCTTCGTCATTGAAGTCAATCGTAGCCTTTTATTATTAGAACCATGACATCATAGACGCAATACCGAAATATCTTGCGCCATATTTTTGCATGCTACTTGATAATTCAGAAATGCTCTTAGGTACTTTGTATTCGTGGCTTATTAAATATAAGGCAATATTCTGAGTGAGCTTGATAGCTACAAACTTGTAGTCTACATTGTTTTCTAATCGCTTGCCTGCTTGAAATAAAATGTCTGATAATTCTGGATCGGCTTGAACTTCCTTATCTGAATAAGCTTTGCTAACTGCTTCAAATAATTTTGTTGATTTTTCGTCCATAAAATCAACCTTCTTTTTCATGCGCTTAAAGCTGATAAGTTTTGCTTAACTATGCCGGGGAACTTTTTCTTTGTAGCCGTAAAACTGGGATTTATCTGAATAGTCAGAGCCATACGCACCATTTAGACCAGCCCGTTGGCCAATGGCCCCAAGATTGGCTAACAGTTTATTTTCGGCCGGTGCAAAAGTTATCTTCTTAAAACCCGAAATATAAATGTACTTCGTCAGTTTGTTGACCAAAGCTTCCGGATTTTTAGTGGTGTCTATGGTGTGATAAACCTGTTGTAAGACATCAGTAATGTCCAGCAGTTCTGGAGATTGATCCTCATACTTTTTGAGACCATCATACAATTCGTGGATATCCTGTTTAGCTTGTTTTTTAATGTCTGCCATTTTTCCTCCCTGAATACATATTTAAAATAATGGGGCATAACTTAATTTTAGGACGCAATAGCTTGGGTCGTTATGGACAAAATGGATAGTTTAAGCATTGACATCAGGATGTGTTTTTTTAAAAATTTACGTCGATACTAATATTTAGTCCTAAATCGTGTTGGCCTAAATAATCTGCCAGGTGTTAGCAGTATTCAGCGTATTCATCCCACCCCAGACACCGCCTGAGAGTGAGAATGTTTCAATCGCCTTAAGAGCTGCCACCGCAGTTGGATCAAGTTTTGTTTTTTCAACCAAAGCAATTTTATAAATATTTTGATAAACTGCCCGGGCTTCGTTTTCAGGCGTTTGCCTGTCCTTTGAAACCCGGTCAATTGACCGATCCAAAACGGCAATGATTTGATCGTAATCAGAATTGAGCGCTTTTTGGGGCAGTAATAAAGTCTTTAGGCTTGTAAATAATGCCAAGGCCTTTTGTTTGTTGGCTGCTTGCTTTTTCTTGTTCATTGCATTGACTCCTTAATAAGTGCGCTATGCGACCTAAGCTAAGCCAAGTTCATTCTACCGCAGTTTGACGCTTGGTAGGAAAAACTGGCATGAACGTTAGCTTTTTGTACATAAACGTCATTTTAGTTAATATTTCGTGGTCGGCCAGCCTTCTTGAGAAAATCCCGAATGACTGGAACTTTGCGGGAACTGACAATACAACTGTTTTTACCGGCCTCATCAAAGTAGATGACTCGATTCTTAACGTCAAAACTCACAATATTTTGCGGATTGACCAAATAACTTTTGTCACAGCGAATCATATTGGGCTGTTCTGCGGTAATTTTCTTCAATTCGCCTTTGAATTCTGTGCGAATATTTTTACCTACTAGAGTGAGCCAATGGGGATGGCTTTTGTTAGCTTCCAGATAATATAAATCTGAAAAATTGATTTCTCGAATGATGCTGCCCATGACCTGGTAGCTAAAGCGGGGTTCCACAGCAATAATGTTCCGCTGGTACCGTTGGTAAGCCAGATCCACATCTTTCTTAATAGCGGCATCTCGTTGGGCGGCGCCGGACTCTTTGTAGATAAAATCTAGGGGCTCAACTCGGCGCTGTAAGGTTAAGGGCATCAGCTCATCATGGGTGGTGATGAAAACGATGCTGGCAAAGGGCTGTGACTGCCGGATTTCGTCAGCCACATCAATGCCACTGACGGTTGTTCCGGTAATTTCAATGTCTAACAAGGCAAAAACCAGATCATCGGGATGGGCTTTGAGATAAGCAGAAATCTCTGCTGGATCATCGGTACAAACAGCTATTGCCATGTCATAAGCGTGGATGCTAGCGTTGTAGTCAATTCGGGTTTGAATGACTTTGCGGTAATCACTACGCTGTTGGGCATCGTCTTCTAAGATTAGTACGTTAAGCATTGACGTCCTCCGTTTCTGGCATCATCAGGCTAAAGTGGGTGGCCTACCCTTGTTTTCCCCAACAAAGCGTGGTATCTCAGCTTTCATTACTTTTTCATGATGAGCTTTGAATACCATGATAACAAATACTTTTCGAAAAGATAACAAAAAAATGTGATTTCATGTAAAATACGGTAACATATGGGCGTCTTGTTAAAAAGAAGTAACGGTTATGATTGAAAATCACACGTTAAATATTTCCTATGTTGTACTAAATGAATTTATATTACAATATGATGTATGTTTCAACAGGCATATCAACAGGATTTATTGAAAATGGAGGATTATATAATGAAAGCTTCAGTGCGATTATGGCACAAAATGGATACTTTCATCGCGACACCGGCATTAGCTGATAATGTGTGCACACCGCTTTTAAAGGCAAAGCAGGCATTGGCTGATGGCAAATATGATCAGCAAGTTGCCACTCAACTGGCATCGGCGTTATCAAGACTTGCTGCCAAACAAGAATTATCAGCTGAAATGTTAGATTTTCTTGTGGAACTTGAGCGCCAATATCCGGGTTTTGGGCGTCGGGACATGATTAGTTTTTGAGCAAAATAGAAAAAATTAGCAGTTGCTTATTGCTCGGATTGTGCTCGCGGCTAGTAAATAATTAACGTTAGGTGGGATAGGGTGACAATTCTAAATAGTGGTTTAAAAATACTTATTGCGGTGTTAACAACGATTGGCATGGTCACAATTTTTGTGCGCGCTGTGAAACGAAATTCCAATAAATTCCAAGCGATTGAGATGGACTTTATAATTCTATTTCTGGGCTTAGACATGACAATCGTTAATCTAAATTATTTTTCGATTTTTATTGCCACGCTAGGGAGTGTTGGGGTTTTTAGAGAATTTAAGAAACTAAAATAAATTCAAGATGGGCTTGAAACCCACTAGGGAAAATAAAAGTACACCCATAATAACAGGCATACTGTGGGTCTAACCTTGCATCATCAAGCTAAAGCGAATGGTGTCAGAATGCTTGGTTACTTCCAGACTGAATGTTTCTGAATGATGGACCAAGTCATTAACGTTTGTTAAGCCCAGGCCGCTGTGATTTTGCTTGGTGGAATAGCCAGCATTGAAAAATTCAGCAATATCAATCTCAGGGTTAGCCAAAGTGTTCTCGATAGTGAATTCGTAGGCATTATCGGCATATTTTATAATGGCAATATGGATTTCAGGCTTGTCTGCTGTTTGAGCAGCTTCCAAAGCATTATCCATGAGGGCTCCAATGATACGGGCCAAATCAACTTGGGAGCCAGGTAATGTGTTAATCAGCTGGGCAATTTCTAAAGTGACCGCAATTTTAGCAGTCAGCATTTGTTTGATTTTTTCGAATAAGAGCTGGCGAATGCCTGGAACTTCCAGCTTGGACAAGTCCATGAGCGCTTTGTGTTCTTGACCAATGGCCGTCGTGGTTTCCTGTAGCGTTTCTTGGATATATTGGATACTCTTGGCCACATCGCCGGCTAGCAAATACCCCTGTAATGAAATCAAAATATTTTGATAATCATGGCGAAAGCGCCGTAACTCATTGTAATTTTCTTCGAGCTTATGAAGATATTCCGTCTGTTGTTTCTTTTCGACCGCTTCGTGTTTGCTTTGCAAACTGTGTTGATAGCTGATAATAAAATAGTACATTAGGGCTACTGTTAGGATGGCGAAGAGTACAAAGCAGATAATGATGACAGCCTGGAAGGCCCGTTGAATTTTTAGAGTATCGGCTACAATAGAAATTACCGATTCGATAAATAAAAGTGTGGCTAAAAATAAGGTCACAGCTTTCCGGACATTATATTCAGCAGTTAACTGCGTGATTTTTTCGAGGATAGTAGTTCGATAATGTCTTATCAAAATCAGCCCAATAATCAAAGTGAGTACCAAAGCCGCCACAAGGGCAATCCCAAAGACTTGTGGGATAAATTGGGAGTTATCATTTATCAGGAACGTTCGCAGTTTATTTTCTATCAGTACCAAAGTATTCCCATAGATGAACAAGAAAATAGCGATCGACAGTAAGATTATGGTATCCAGCGATATTATTGGAATCTTCCTGCGTAGATTTACCAGAACTTGGAAGCCGATGATTATAATGTAAGTCCATTCCGAAAGATAAAAAGTAAACATGGCCGTAAAAAGTGCAATGGGTAAACAGTAACCAATAAAGCGGAGCAGGGTCAGTCTTTGAACGAATTGAAAATAACCACTAAGAAGAATCATGATCAATGTCGCATCCCAGAAATAGCTCAAAAGGTTTGAAAAGTAGTTCATTGTAGCAGCACCCCCTCGTATGTGGCGATACTTGTGCACTATATAACAAGTTCTCTTTATAATGCGATTATACCAAGAATCAAGACAGAGGGGCTGGTTGAAGCATTATCGAAAAGTTAGATAGAAATCTAGGTGTTAATTTGTGCAGAATTTAAGGATATTAATTTCAATACATAGATTAAGATAAATCGAATTTAAAATAAAAATAACGCTTCGCGCGCATGGAGGTAATATATGAAGAAAATAGCCTGGGTGATAGGCGGACTCGTTATGTTTCTGCCATTTATTTTCTTGGTCAGCGGTAGTTCTTGGCTTGGGTATTTTACAACGGATCCGAAATTATCGTGGCTCCTATTAATTGGCGAAAGCCTTTTGTTCGGGGTGATTTTGATTGCCATCAATCGATTTTTAACTAAAGCAACACCAACATTTTCATTTCCTAATTTTAAAAGACAGGTCGGCTATGCTGTTTTATGGGCAGTCATCGTCATTGGCCTGACGGTAATTATTGAAAATTTGCCACTTGATTTTATTAGGCATAATCAAACCAGTGTGAAGTTAGATCAAGCCTATCAATTGATGAACTCGCCGTTAAAGTGGGTCAACATTACGGTGCTTTGTGTCACAGGACCGATTCTAGAAGAACTGGGATTTAGAGGGGTACTGACGTCATATTTTCAAAAGTTAATGGGCTTTTATCCTGCTATTATACTCGTGGCTATTTGTTTTGCGATTGCCCATGGCCTAGATTTTGTGAAAGTGCCTTTATTAGCCATTGATTCAATTGGCTTAAGCTTGATGAATCGAAAATTTGCAGATATAAAGACCAGTATCATGTCTCACATCGCGTATAATTTGATTGCAACTGGGCTTAATTTTTTATAAAAGCGGGCCAAATTGTACTTTCATTTTCGTGGTTCTTAATTACCAGGCCCGGGTCACTTTAAATTCCGCGTTTATTCCAAAAAATCATACGTTAAATAAAATATTCACTACATAGGGCAATTCCATATTATAATAGGCATGAACCAAGAATTGAGGGAGTCTTTGTGAAAGAAAAACTCACTGAAACTTGGCAGGCATACGGTGTTTGGTTCATTATCCCATTTGCTTTTGCAGTTAGTTCTCTAGGGGGCATTGTGGTGGGGCTGAATAGCTTGAAGTAACAACGCTGTGACGACAATTCTTATAAGTTTAATGGCAGAAAATTAAGGATGAATTTATTAATGCAATCAATTTTAAAACTTATCGGTTTCCCAGTACTCATTTTAAGCATTGGTTTGATTAATTTGGCGATTAAGAAGAATAAGGCTGCGCAAAAACAGTTGAAGTTAGCCAGTGCCCTTGCTGCATTTTTAGTTATTTATGATTTGCTTTGGGACGGCCTTACTAAATGATATTTGGACAAAGCCCTGTAAAAATGAACCCTTGGTGTCTGGCATAGCGAGTAAGAAGGCGTAACAGATGAAAGACAAAAAAAGCAAGAAGAAACCAAGTATGGTCTATGTTTTATTTCGTGGTTGGATGGAATTCTTTTTAAATCTAATTTATGGGGCACCTAAATAACCAAGCATACGATTGATGTCAAGGTACCCTGTAGTCGTGTGTAAGCCTTGTAAACTTCTTGGAATCTTTAAGAAAGTGAGGTAGCGCTCATGGCCAATAAACATGCTATTGAAAATCGGTATAGAGCCGGTATATTGTTTCCGTTATTCCTGGGTTTTATGTACGGTCTAAATTTCCATATTCCCACGAATCCGCTGAAGCTGGCCGCTTTGATTATTGGCGGCAGTATATTAGCGGTACTTTTCGGGTTGAGTTGCTTCAAACTGTATCAACTCAGAAAAGGGAATTCGTAATTTACAGTTGGCATTGCTTAAACCTTAATCTAGGGGGGGAAGATGACATGGTAGATAAGAAAATTGTGTATCGCTGGGCTAGTGTCACCAATGTTATTTTTTTGATAATGCTGGTTTTGCCTATGTTCACTGATCAAAACTACAACATCCCCTTTTACGTAGTTTTGCTACTGGGCATCGTCGCCAATGGTGTCCTGATAATGCATTCCTACAAGAACAAGCGCAAGTCTAACAATCTCTGACTTGACTAACAGAACATGTGTCAATCAATGGCTGCTTTATCAAACCAGTAAGCCACATTAGCGCTGCCAAATCACACCGAGATGGTGTATTGGCGGCGCTTTTTGCATCCCCAAATTTAAATAAGATTTTAGCGTTGACAAATGTAAACGATGAGGTGTACGATAATTATTTTGGTTTACAAATGTAAACGTAGGAGGCAAATTATGACACAAATTATGGTATTGCTTGGCGCTGTGGGCTTGATTGGCTTTATTGTCTGGTGGTTCTTTGGTAAACATACCACCGCTACGACCACCGCCAAAGTTCAAAATGCGACCCAAGCCGCGGAAGTCGTCGTCAGTGGGGGTTATTCCCCCGAAACCGTGGTCTTAAAGCAAGGTGTGCCAGCCAAGCTGACCTTTTTGCGCAAAGATCCATCCACTTGTTTGGATCACGTGGTCTTTCCGGACATGGGGATCAATGATTTCTTACCCCAAGATCAGGCCCATACCATTGCCATTGACACCACCAAGCCCGGCAATTATGAATTTGCCTGTGGCATGAATATGTTTCATGGCCAATTAATTATTAAATAAACGTCACTATCCAATAAAGACACAACATCACAATGGAGGTTTTATATCATGACCAAACAACAAACAGAAATCATCGTCAACGGCGGCTATCAACCCGCAACCATCACCTTGAAACAAGGCATCCCCGCCCAACTCAACTTCAAGCGCATCAGTGACGTGGGTTGCTTAGATCAAGTCCAGTCCCAGGATTTCCATTTCAAAGCTGACTTGCCTTTAAATGAAGTCCAAAGCTTTGCCATTGATACAAGCAAACCCGGAACCTATAGCTTCAGTTGTGGCATGGATATGGTCCACGGTAAGGTTGTGATCAAATGATGAGCGTTCGCAATCGCTTCATTTTTGCCCTGGTCTTTTCCTTACCATTATTGGTAAATATGGTGGGGATGCCCTTTGGCTTCATGTTGCCCGGCGGTGCTTGGAGTCAGTTTGGATTGACCAGCGCCATCATGGCTGTGGCCGCTTGGCCCTTTTTACAAAGCGCCTGGGCCAGTTTTCGCCATCACCACGCCAACATGGATACCCTAGTGGCCATTGGTACGGTCACCGCTTATCTATATTCCGTTTACGCCCTGCTTACCAAGCGGGCCGTGTTCTTTGAAAGTGCTGCCTTTGTCATCACCTTCATTTTACTAGGGCAGTACTTAGAAACACGCATGAAGGCCAGCGCTTCCAGTGCCGTGGAAAAATTGGTGGACTTACAGGCCAAAGACGCCGAAGTGATCCGCCATGGCCAAAGTGTTCGCATTCCCTTAGCGGAAGTTCAAGTGGGAGACGTGATCCGGGTCCGGCCGGGGCAAAAGATTGCCGTGGACGGTGAGATCATTGAGGGCAGTTCCACGGTGGACGAGTCCATGGTCACCGGCGAAAGTATGCCCGTTTTGAAAAAGACTGGGGACAAGGTCATTGGCGCCACCATGAACAGCCAGGGGAGTTTCTTGTTTAAGGCCAGCAAAGTGGGGGACGATACCCTCTTGGCCCAAATTGTGGAAATGGTGAAAAAGGCCCAGACCAGCCACGCCCCCATTCAAAAGACCGTGGACAAAATTGCCGATATCTTCGTGCCCGTGGTCTTGATCGCGGCTATTGCCACCTTTGCCATCTGGTATGTTTTCCTAGGGGCCAGTGCCGTCACGGCGTTGCTATTCGCCGTGTCAGTGGTGATCATTGCCTGCCCTTGTGCCCTAGGTATCGCCACCCCTACGGCTTTGATGGTGGGGACTGGCCGCAGTGCAAAATTAGGGATTTTGATCAAAAACGGCGAAGTCTTAGAAGCGGCCAATACCGTGAAGACCATCGTCTTTGATAAAACCGGGACCATCACCGAGGGGCAACCTAAAGTGACCGATATTGTGGGGGATGCCCAGGCGGTTTTGCAAAATGCCGCCAGCCTGGAAGCAGCTTCGGAACATCCTTTAGCTGCCGCTGTTTTAGCCAAAGCCAAGGCCGCCAAGATTGCCATTGAACCAGTCCGGGACTTTCAAGCCGTGGCTGGTCAAGGGGTCACCGGCCAAGTTAAGGGTCAAGCTGCCTTTATTGGCAATGCCAAACTATTGACCACGCCTTTGGCACCTAAACTGGCCCAAGCCATGGCCGACCTGCAACAGGCCGCCAAGACTGTGGTGATCGTAGGGGTGGCCGGTCAAGCCATTGGCCTGATTGCCATTCAAGATGCCCCTAAAGCTAGTTCGGCGACTGCCATGGCGGCCTTGAAACAACAGGGCCTGCGGACAGTGATGCTCACCGGGGACAACCAGCGGGTGGCCCAAGCGGTGGCCGACCAAGTGGGCATTGATGAAGTGATCGCGGACGTATTACCTGGGGACAAGGCCGCTGCCGTGGCCAAGTTGCAACAAACCGCCCCAGTGGCTTTTGTGGGGGACGGTATCAATGACGCCCCAGCTTTGACCACCGCCGATGTGGGTATTGCCATGGGCTCAGGGACAGATATTGCCATCGAGTCCGGCGGTATCGTCTTGGTCAAAAATGACTTAATGGATGTGGTCACGGCTTTGACCCTGGCTAAGAAGACCTTCAATCGGATTCGCTTGAACCTGTTTTGGGCCTTCATCTATAACACCTTAGGCATCCCCGTGGCTGCCGGCGTATTTGCGGCCTTGGGGCTGGTCCTCAGTCCGGAATTAGCCGGGTTAGGGATGGCCTTAAGTTCCCTATCCGTGGTGGCCAGTTCCTTACTTTTGAACACCACCAAATTAGGCCAGCGCCAAAAAGGCCTACCTGTTACCCAAAAAGCAATAGCTTAAAACTCGCGCTCTAGAACGTTCAGGTTCTAGGGCTTTTTTTATGGTTGCAAAAGCCACCCCACAATTGCGGGGCAGCTGTCGTATAATAGAAGATGGACATCAATTCAGAAAGAAGGCCAACTATGCTGCCAAAATTAACCAAAACTGGCAAAATTTTAACCAATCAAGAAGTCTTTAAAGGTCGCATTTTTTCCGTGAGTCAACAAGAAATTCAAACCCCGGACGGCTTGACTGTGGAACGGGACGTGGTGCAACATTTGAATGCGGTGGTGGTCTTGGCGTTGACCCCGGACAAGACCCAGGCTCTATTGAACGTGGAGTACCGGGCGGGGGTGAACCGGGAGGCTTATTCCTTACCCGCTGGGTTGATCAATGCTGGGGAAACGCCTTTAGCCGCCGCAGTGCGGGAGGTCAAAGAAGAGACTGGCTACACCTTAACCAATCCCCAAAAGATGACCCAAGTCACCACCAGCGAAGGCTTCAATAGTGAGTTCAATACCTTGGTTTTAGGGACGATTAATCCTAATCAGCGGGGTAAGCAGGACTTTGATCACGACGAGTTCGTCAACGCCAACCTGGTAGCCTTTGAAGATATTATCGCCGGGGTCAAAGACGGGACGATCCATGCCGGCCAGGCCGTGGCAGCAGTTTGTTACTATTTAACTTTTATCCGCTAAGAAAGTCTTGTGGTATTAAGTCAAGACCTAAATGAAAGAAGTTGAGGCTCAACTATCACCCTATTTCTGGAATTTGACAATACTGAACTAGACCCCTTTAAAATCAGGTTTTTAGGGGTTTTGTGG
>JAKVKU010000014.1 GCA_022484695.1 Lactobacillus sp. | reverse complement strand
TGTGTTAAAATACAAGGTGTATCTTAAAAAATTGCGAGGTTTATTATGTGTGCAGAAAAAAAAGAAACCCGGAAGTCCGGGGATGCCTTGACCCAGGCCATCTACCAAGCCGCCGTGGCCATTTTAAATGAATCCGGCTATGAAAAAGTCACCTTCGCCAGCGTGGCGCGACGGGCGAAAACCGGTCGCACGGTCTTATACCGCCGTTTTGAAAGCCCCTTTGCCTTATTGTATCAAGCCGTCCAGTACTTTTCGGATGCCGAACACGAATCAGATATAGCAGACGCCGACTTCAGCCAATATAATCTGCGGGATAATTTAATAGCGTTGTTACAACGGTTTCGGGTATCTTCCCAATTTTTTGGCCGAAATCAACAGTTTTTAAAGGCCTTCTTAATTGAGTTGGGCAAGGATAGCCCCCAGGTCAAAGCTATCATGGCAGATTTGCGCCGTCAGGATCTATCGTTAATGGACCGGCTGTTAAGCCAGGCCCAGTTGAAGGGTGAAATTCAACATGCCGTTAGCGACTACGTGAAACTACTGCCATTTCAGCTGGTTTTGTATCAAGCCATGATCGAGGCCAAAGAAATTACCGATGACGTTGCTGCAGAAATCGTTGATACAGTAGTCCTGCCCGCCATCATGGCCCAACAGTAAACAACTTTTTTGGCGAAATATTACTATTGCACAAGTAAATTGTGTATAATGTAATTGAGGTGAGGTAGTATGGCAAGTATTCAAATTACAAATAGTGTTGTTGCATTACTCAAGGAAAAACAGATTTTTGACAAACCACTATTGTTGATCGCAGACGATGGCGGCGGCGATTATTCCTTATTAGGTGGCGCCTGTTCCTTGGGAGCCAAGTTCTCCATCGTTGAATTAGAACAACCTGATCCTAAGTACGCAATTGAATTAGAAAATAACGTGGGCTTACAACTTTACACGTCTAAATATGACCTGACCTTTATGGGCAAGGGCTTAAAACTAGATTTCAAGAATTATCGCATCAGTTTGAAAGATGATTCCGGCCTCTTAGACGGCGGTGTGCAAATCGCCAAGGGCTCTGACATCAAGGCTGCGTTTGCCAAAGGTATTTTTGCTGGTAGTACCGGCTGTTAATAGGACAACAAATCCCGGAGAATTATTGCCGGGATTTTTTTGTGCCTGTTTGGCGGAATTTAAGATATGCCATATTAAGAAGACCCCGTAATACTGGGGTGATGCGATAGGTCATCATAAAAGCACATGTGATTGTTCGAGTAAAAATACTATGATATTATATCTAAAAAGGAACAAAATGTGCCTAATTGGAGATGATTACATGTTTACCAGCATTGAATTTGGAAACTATCAATCCTTTGAACGACTTTTTTTAGACATGCAGCAAAAAGGTCAGCCAAAACCGCTCATTGCCATCTATGGTGAAAATGGGGCTGGTAAATCTAATATTGTCTCTGCATTCATGAATTTAGCTTTATCCTTGAGAACTTATCAAAATCAGCTGGATTTAGGCCAAGTTGACAGGCAGGCTCCGGGAATAATGACACTTCGAGAAGACGATCAATTGGCTGGTTCGTTAAGGCAAAATGGGGATTATCAGCGGACTGACACGATTTTAGATGTCTTTGAAAACTGCTATATGCTGGCAGCTACGGCTCCCTTACGACTTAGCTATCAATTTGTGATTGACGGCCACAAGGGCAGTTATGAGCTGATCTTTAAAAAGGATCATGGGGCAGTTTATTTGGCGGCGGAAACTTTGAAATATTTGATCAATACCACCACTGGCATACTTTTTAACATCACCAAAGCCACAGCGGTCAGTGCCCCTGTTTTCAAATTTAGCCCCAGGCTCTTTCAAAATAGCAATGTGACACGCACCTTTAAAGACAGCGTTCAGAGACTTTGGGGAAAACATACGCTGTTGGCGTTGTTTTACACTTTTTCTAAGGAAAGCAATGCCACCTATATTAGCGACAATATTGCTAAGAACTTCTTAACAGTTTTCAATGAAATGTTACAACTTTCTTTTAAAACAGATCAAGGCATCAGCCAACCAACCTTTCAAAAGCTGCTATCAGGCAATTTATACAATGGCCTGCTGCTTCATAACGCTCAAGAACAGGCCAAGCTTGCGAATACCGAACTGGCGCTCAACAAGTACTTTATCCCGTTATATAGCGATATTTTGAGTCTTAAATATAGAACTGAGAGCATCAATAATACCCAGCTAAGGTATGTGTTGTATGAATCAAAGCGCATAGAGGGTAAGGTGATTGATATCCCCTTTGTCCTTGAGTCCCATGGCACCAAACAATTATTAGCATTATTTCCATTGTTGCTCAGCGCCCAAGCTGGGGGTACCGTGGTGATTGATGAGTTGGATGCGGGCATTCATGATTTATTGATCAATCGAATCGTCGAAAATATCAGTGAAGACTTGCAGGGCCAATTGATATTTACCACCCATGATACGCAATTGATGCGGGAAATTGCGCCCAGTTCGTTATATGTTATCCGCAGTGATGCCGATGGGCGTAAACGGGTAGAACCACTGCCAAGCATTGCTAAGATAAAAGCGAATAATAATGTTCAAAAACTTTATCTAGAAGGCTATTTTGACGGCATTCCTTATACAGAAGATGTTGATTTTGATGATATTCTAAATGAAATTAACGAGGCAAGACTATTTTAACCCAAACAAAAACGCCTTGAAAAAATTCAAGACGTTCTAAGTTAATTTTGATTAAGCAGTAAAGTTCATTTCCAGCCGCCCTAATTGTTGGATTTCACCAACTAAGGTATCACCAGGTTTAATAAATTCTTGCGGCTTGCGGCCCACGCCCACACCACCGGGAGTTCCGGTGAAAATCAAATCGCCGGGGTATAATGCCACGATGCCGGATAGATAGCTGACTAAAGCTGCCCCATCAAAGATTAAGTCCAGCAAGTTAGCCTTTTGCTTTTCAACCCCATTTAAACTGGTGGTTAATTGCAACGTATTCACATCTTCCAGACTATCTGGGGTAGTTAACCAAGGACCGACTGGTGAAAAGTTAGCGTAGGATTTGGATAGACCAAATTGGGGATCTGTATTGGCAAATTGCAGGCGCCGATCGGTGAGATCTTCGCCCACCATATAACCGCCAATATGCTTAGCAGCATCTTCAGGTTTAATATTGCGGCCACCTTGACCCACAACTACCACTAATTCGGTTTCCCAGTCAGTTTGTTCACCTTGGACCTGAACGGTGGGATAAGGGCCGGTGATGGAGCTGGGATATTTCGTGAAAATATTGGGCTCTTTTGGGGCCTTTGTATGTAATTCGGCCATATGATCAGCAAAATTGAAGCCCACGGCAAAGACCTGTCTCGGATTCTCAATTGGGGCTGATAAATCATGCAGGTCGGTCAAAATGTCAGGATCACCCAAAGCTAACGCCCGGGGTCCAGAAAGGATATCCCGGATATCGTAGGCATTGGTAATAGGTTGGTAAGTGATTTGTGTGGGGTTTTCCGTCACAACGATTGGCTTGTTTTTATACATCGCAAGTTTCATTAAATGAACATCTCCTTTCAGTTATTTTAGCACTTTTTAGCGCCTGAAAGGGAAGGAAAATCAGAACGCCGTTATTTTCTAAAGCACCAGCGCTGATGTAAGTGAGTAGGAACAATCTAAAATCCTGGTCAACTTGCCCTGACGAAGTAGAACCAATATGCTATAATATAATTAAATAAATAAGTTTGTTCGGTTGACTAAGCTCAAGGATTTGTCCACTCAGGGGTGTGAGGGACATATCTTTGGGCTTTTTTTAATTCAGAAAGGAAGATTTTATGGCATTTTTAGGCAGCTTACTGCTCATCTTGATCACCACCACCATCATTGGCCACTTCAGTACCCGCATTGGCATCCCCGGGGTCATCGGCCAACTCCTAGTGGGCATCCTCCTGGGTCCAGCCCTGTTAAATTGGCTCCAGCCCAACAATTTCATCCACATCTTTTCCGAATTAGGCGTGGTCATCCTCATGTTCATGGCCGGTCTGGAAAGCAATTTAACCCTGTTGAAAAAATACTTTGGCCCCAGTGTGTTGGTGGCTGTGCTAGGGGTTATTTTCCCCGTGGCGGGGACCATGGCCGTGGGCGAGTTGTTTGGTATCCATGGCCAAGAAAATATTTTCATCGGGGTCATTTTTGCGGCTACCTCGGTTTCCATATCCGTGGCGGTTTTAAAGGAACTGGACTTGCTCAAAGGCCAAGCTGGATCCACGATTTTGGGCGCGGCGGTGGTGGACGACATCCTGGCGGTGCTGATGCTCAGCGTGATGGTGAGTTTGCTGGGCACCGGGGGCAGTCAGCAAAGTCTGGGGTTAACCTTTGTATGGCAGTTGTTATATTTCGTCGGGGTTTATCTCTTGGTGAAGTTTGTCACCCCTTATCTGGTGGGCATCGCCGACAAGTTATTTGTGCCCCAGGCCCGTACTTTGATGGCCATCATGTTATGTTTCTCCCTGGCCTATGTGGCTGATTTGGCCGGCTTGAGTGCAGTCGTGGGGGCCTTTTTTGCCGGTATTGCTATTGGTCAGACCAAGGCGAAGACAGAAGTAGACCGCAATATTCAACCCATCGGCTATGGGATTTTCATCCCCGTGTTCTTTGTAAGCATTGGCCTAAACATGACTTTAGTGGGCCTGCGCCAGGACATTGTCTTGATTATCGTCTTAACGGTGGTGGCCACGGTCATGAAATTAGTGGGGGCCGCCTTAGGTGCTAAGTTCGCCCATTTTGACAACCGTCAAGCTTATCTAGTGGGGGCGGGGATGGTCTCCCGGGGGGAAATGGCCTTGATTATCGCACAAATCGGTTTTCAAGCAAAATTATTATCAACAGACTATTATTCCGCCATCGTCACCGCCATTATTTTGACCACTTTGATCGCGCCATTTCTAATTAAGCTAGGTGTGCCCAAGGGCAATGCTAAATCTTTGAAATAGCAGGCGATAATCAACTATAATAGTGATATGCAGACCTCACGCCACGCTTGACCATACACACGCAGTTTTATCTAAAGAAAAGAGGCAGGGATAATGGCAAACCTGGAGACTTTATTGGATATTGTTGTCCCGATGTACAATTTGAGCGGTTATTTAGAGAAAAGTTTGGCTAATTTAGCCAAGCAGGATTATGATAATTATCATGTTATTTTGGTGGACGATCACTCCAGCGATGATACCCTGGCTATCGCCCAAGACTTCAGTAACGCCCATCCCCAATTTGAACTCATCCAACTGCCAGAACACGAGGGGGCTTCCGCAGCTAGAAACGCCGGCATTGAGGCCGCCACGGGTATCGGGGTGGCCTTTGTGGATGGGGATGACCAAGTGGATCCCGAATACGCCAGCAAGTTAGCCGAGGGGCTCATCAACTATTCAGCTGATATTGCCGCCGTGGGCTATACTTGGTTTGGCCCGGTCAGCTATCGCAGCTTTGACCGCCTGCGTTTCACCCGCTGGGATGAAATCAGCAAGACCAACATGTTAGACTCCGTGACCCGTCACGGCACCGAAGTTGGGGGGTACATTTGGAACAAGGCCTTCCGGCGCAGCCTGTTAAATGATGCCAACGTGCGCTTTGACACCCAATTACAAATCGCCGAAGACTACTTGTTCACCACGGAAGCCGCGGCGGCGGGCAACAAGTTTGTCTATTACGCCAAAGCCCTCTATCACAAAGTTAATCGCCCCGGCAGTACCATCCACTCCCGTACCTATAAAATGCGGGTCCAAGAAGAAGAAGTCTTCGCCAAAATGGGGGAGATTGCCCGGAATAGCTTGCGCCACTGAAAAAGTAAATTGAAAGCATACAACCTGTTGGTTTTTGAGCAGGTTGTATTTTTTTCGCTCAAATTTAACCTGGAATGACACCAAAAATAGAACATACAGTAATTTTAATATCAAGGCCGATATTGCTTAAAATATTCACGTAAAGCGTTATAAAGTGTTTAAAAATTCAATAAAATTCATAAATACAGTTGTTGTGTAAGTATGTCACAAAAAGTTACAAGATATTATTTCTTTTGAAGCCTAATAAAGTGAATTGTTGGCAAATCTAAAGGATTGACCTAAGGATTTAAAATGTAGGCGTCAGACATTGATCTGATTTTATGATTTTGTGTGATGTAAACTAACATATCAGTTTGACAGTGCTACTTGAATCAATTAAGTTGTTAACAACGCCAGTGAGCAAGCTTACGACGCAACAGCCGATTAAAATACAAAATTGTGAATTGGCTGCATATTTGTCTAAAAGTAATTTGGATGGATGGGGTGATTGCATGTATGAATCAAAGACTGTAAATGTTTACGAACAATTGGCGCAACTGTCAGAAGCTAAACGGATTGAATTGTTGACCCGTATCTTGGTCCGCGTCCCCAGTGTCAATGGCACTGCGGGGGAATTAGATATTGCCAAGGTCATTGAGGGGATTTTTCGGAGTTTTCCTATATTTCAAATCCATCCCCAATGGGTGTGGACCCAAAAACTTCCCGGAGATGACTTGGGGCGGGAGAATGTCTTTGCCTTTTTGCCCAAGCCCGGGGCCCACGACACGGTGATCTACCATGCCCATTTTGACACAGTGGGGGTGGCCGACTTTGGCAGTCTTAAGACCGCGGCCTTTACCCCGGATGAACTGGCGGCCTATTTTCAAAACTATACCCAGGATGCCGATATTCAAAAGGATGCCCAATCTAAGGACTGGCTCTTTGGCCGGGGCGCCTTAGATATGAAGAGCGGGGATGCGGTCCATATCAATAACATCCTTTATTTCAGTGAACATCCAAAAGAACAGCAGGGTAATCTATTATTCATGGGTAATTGCGTAGAGGAAAATGATCATAGCGGGGTGGTCAATGCTATTCCAGAATTAATGCGTTTGAAAATGAAATATCAACTTAATTACACGGTGGCTATCAACACTGATTTTATCAGTCCCAAATATGAAAATGATACGCAAAAATATATTTATTACGGCGCCGCTGGCAAAGTACTGACCTGTTTTTACATCAAGGGCGAAGAAACCCATGTGGGCAATACTTACGGTGGGATTGATTCAACAATGGTGGCCAGTGCCATCAACTTATTGGTCAATAACAATCCCGATTTGGTGGAAGCCATCCCCAATGAAGAGATTTTGCCGTCTTCTTGTCTCATGTTACGGGATCAAAAAGACTTCTATAACGTGCAAACTGCCAAGACCACATATATGTATTTTAATACCTTTACTTATCAGCGACCGGTTTACCAAATCATGGCCCAAATGAAACAAGCGGTCCAAGCCCGGTGTGGGCAATTAACCCGGGACATGGATACCCGGGAAACCAATTACCAGCGTCGCTTAAACGTGCCCCAGACAAAGCAAACCCGGCACTTGGCAGTTTATACCTATCAGGAATATATCCAACATTTAAATCATCAGGGGATCCGGACGGCAAAATTGATCAAGGCCTTTACCCACGAACATGGCGATATGGATAAACGCCAGATTGGGTTTGAATTGATCAATTATCTCGACCAGGCCGCCAATGATACCACGCCCAAAGTGGTGCTGTTCATCGCCCCGCCATTTTGTCCCCATAACTATGTGGCCGAAGACAGTAAAATTTATCGGGATTTACAAGCCATGGCTGCCCAATGTGGAACACCTGATCAATTTGTACTGAAAAAGTTCTTTCCATTCTTGTCAGACAGCAGTTATTTTGCCATCAGTGAATCTGAGACTGAAATTCAAAAGTTAGCCTTGAATTTTCCCCTGATGGCCCAGTTGTATCCCTTGCCCTACGCCCAAATCAGAGACCTGGCGATCCCGGCGGTGGACATTGGGGTTTATGGCAAAGGGGCCCATACCTGGAAAGAGCGGGTCTATAAGCCTTACAGTTTCGGGATATTACCCAATTTGATTCGTAATTTCACCCAATTAACTTGGGCCAAAGGAGTGTGATGGCAATATGTTAGTGAAAAATGGGACGGGCGTTTTAACCAGAGTTTTGACGTGTCCACCAACGGATTTACGCTATGTGGCGCCGATCAATCAAATTTCTAATCAATATGCCAATCTACCCGTGGATCAGGCTAAAGTTATGGCCGAATACCAAGCTCTGTTAGCGGTATATCAAGCTGAAGGCATCAGGGTTGAGGAATTGACCCCGGCGGACAATATGTCCAATTCAGTCTTTGCCCGGGATTTCGGCGGCTGTGTGAAAGAAGGCTATATCCTGGGCCGCTTCCGCAAACCCATTCGTTTTTCAGAAAGAAAAGCCTATGCCCAAAAAATGGCGGCCTTGGGTATCCCCAAACTCTTTGCCGTGGAGAAAGGCTATTTTGAAGGCGGGGATTTTGCTTTTTTAAATGAGGATACGATTGCCATTGGCACGCTGGACCGCACCGATCATCAAGGCTTTTTGGAGATCAAATCTGGGCTAGCAGATTATGGCTACCACGTGGTTGAAGTGCCGGCTAAATCAGCTTACTTGCATTTGGATATGTGCTTCAACTTGGTGGATGATCATTTGGCCGTGGCCTATCTTCAAGGCCTACCCAACGCCTTTAAAAATTTACTACAACAATTAGACATTGAGGTGATCCCCGTGTCTGAAGCCGCCATTTTTAAACACGGTTGTAACTTACAAAGTCTGGGAGCTAAGCGGGTCATCTCCTTGGCCCAAAACACTCAGGTCAATCAAGCCCTTGAAGACCATGGCATGCAGGTGATCCCTGTGGCCATTACCGAATTACTCAAAGCCGGCGGTGGGCCCCACTGCATGACCTTTCCACTGCACCGCATCTAATAAACAGCTTGTTGGGAAAATAGGAGGAATTCAAAATGACGAAACGCACAAAAGTAATAATTGCCGGTTTACTAGCTATGCTTGCAGCCATCGTGCTGAGTTTGACCACCAGTACCCCTACCAGTTACGCCGCTGACCAAAGTGTCCAAAAGATTAAAGACAGCAAGACCTTGGTGGTGGGGACGTCTGCGGACTATCCTCCCTTTGAATTCCCCATTATGAAGAATGGTAAAAGCCAAGTTGCCGGGTATGACATGTTGATTGCCCAAAAAATCGCTGATGATTTAGGGGTGAAATTAAAAATCGTCAACACAGAATTCACTTCTTTGATCCCGGAATTACAGGATGGCAAAATTGATTTGATTTTAGCGGGGATGGTGCCCACCCCGGAGCGGGAAAAGGCCGTGGCTTTCTCTGATTCTTACTATGATGTTCAAAACGTATTGCTGGTGCAGAAAAAAGACATCAACAAATATAAAACCGCTGCCGATGTGAAGGGTAAGCAAGTCGGCGTCCAACAAAGTACCACCCAACAAGCCATTGCTAAAGCCCAATTAAGCGGGGCGCAACTGGTGACAGAGGGTCGGTTTACCAGTTTGACTACCGAACTAAAACAGGGGAATTTAGCTGGGGTCGTGGCCGAAAATGCCATCGCCGCCAACTATACCAAGCAATATCCTAAAATTTACGGGGTGGCCAAGCTGAAACTCACCACACCTAAGCAAAACCGCACCATTAATATTGCTGGCCGTAAGGGGGATAAAGCCTTGATCAAACAGACCAACAAGACCTTAGCTAAGCTGCAGAAAAATGGCGACTTGAAGACCCTATTTACGCAAGCACAAAATACCCAGTTGAAATACGGCAAGTAACTTTGAAAGAAGGTCAGCGCTATGTTTGATTTCTTACAGCAATATTACCCAGTGTTTATCCAAGGGGCGGCCCAGACGGTGGTCATCTCACTGATTGGGATTTGTATCGGGATTTTATTAGGATTAGTGGTGGTTGCCATGAACCTGTCCAAATTTAAACCCTTTGCTTGGCTGGCAAAAACTTACATCGCCATTGTTCGGGGCACGCCGGCCATGATCCAAGTGATGCTGATTTATTATGTCTTGTCCAAGGCGTTGCCCATTCCGGATATTCGTTTTTTAGGCTCATCCTTAGACCGGGTGATTCCCGGCTCCATTGCCTTAGGGGTGAACTCCGGGGCATATACCGCTGAAATCTTTCGCTCGGGGATTATGTCCATTGCCGTGGGGCAAACCGAAGCGGGTATCTCCTTGGGGTTGAGTGAAAACACCACTTTGTTTTCCATTATCATGCCCCAAGCGGTCCGCAACATTTTACCAGCCATGGGTAATGAATTCATTTCCCTGATCAAGGAATCGTCAGTTTTATTTTATATTGGGGTCCAAGAAGTGACTGCCCAAGCCCTGGGGGTGGGCGGCACCTTATACAACTTCATTCCGCCTTTGCTGGTGGCCGCAGCCATTTATTTTGTTCTCACGTTTGTCTTATCACAATTATTGAAACTAGCTGAGAATCGCATGGGTCGCAAATATGTGGCTTTAAACTGAGGAGGGTGTCAATGTTGACGGATACTGAAAATATCATTGAAGTTCGGGGCCTGAAAAAAGCCTTTGATCAAAATATGGTCCTCAAGGACATCAATTTCGCTGTGAAAAAAGAAGAAAAAGTCGTCATTATTGGGCCTTCCGGCGGCGGTAAAAGCACGTTGCTGCGCTGTCTCAATCATTTAGATGGGAACTACACCGGGGATGTGTTGTTCAAGGGGCAAAATTTAGGGCAACTGTCTAAAAAAGAATTGCAGTTGTGTCGCCGCAAGATGGGGATGGTCTTTCAACAGTTCAATTTATTTCCCCATAAAAGTGTTTTGGAGAACATCACCTTTGCCCCGATTAAACTAAAACTCCTATCTGAAGCTGAGGCCATTGATAATGCCCATGATCTCTTAAAGCAGGTGGGCCTTGATGAAAAGGCTAATGCTTATCCCCAATCCTTGTCCGGGGGCCAACAACAGCGGGTAGCTATTGTCCGTTCTTTGGCTATGCAGCCAGAGGTCATGTTGTTTGATGAACCCACGTCTGCCTTAGATCCAGAAATGGTGGGGGAGGTACTAGGGGTCATGACACGCCTAGCTAAAACCGGCATGACCATGGTGATCGTCACCCATGAGATGGATTTTGCCCAGCAAATCGCGGATAAAATATTGTTTATGGATAATGGCCATGTGGCCGATATTGGTACCCCGGATTATTTGTTTAATCATTCGAAGAATTTCCGTACTCGGACCTTTTTGGCCAAAGTTATGTAGGTTAACAACAGGAGGCTTGTTAATGACATCATTATATGAACGATCTTTAAAAGTTTTACCCCCAGTGGCCCAACGTGCCACCAAATTAGGCATTGTCAGAGGCTCGGGGCTGCATCTCACCGATGAGGCCGGCGTGGATTACCTGGATTTTGCCGCCGGTGTGGGGGTGGTGAACTGTGGTCACAACAATCCCCAAGTGGTGGCTGCCGTTGACGCTCAACTCCATGAGCTGATCCATGGGGGTCATAATGTGGTGTACTACCCCTCATACATTCAGCTGGCTGAGAAAATGACCCAACGCTTGGGCGGGGACTATAAGGTTTACTTTTCCAATAGTGGGGCCGAAGCTAACGAAGGGGCGGTGAAGCTGGCCATGCAAGTGACCCATCGCGATGGGGTCATTGCCTTTACCGGCTCCTTTCATGGCCGCACCATGTTGACCACGTCCATGACCGCTTCCGGGGCCATTTACCATGAGAACTACCAGGGGATGCTGCCGCCGGTGTACCATGTGGACTTCCCCGATATTTATAACACCGACTTAACGGCGGATCAAGAAAGTGACCGGTGCATACAGCAGTTGCGGCAGCTTTTCAAAACCACCATCGCCGCTGATCAAGTGGCCTGTATCGTGGTGGAACCGGTGCAAGGCGAAGGGGGTTATATCCCAGCACCAAAAGTCTTTCTTGAAAAACTCCAAGCTATCTGCCAGGCCCAGGGGATTTTATTGATTTTTGATGAGGTGCAAAGCGGCTATGGGCGCACCGGCACTTGGTTTGCCTTTGAACAATATGGGGTCACCCCGGATATCTTGACTGCGGCCAAAGGGATCGCCAATGGCTTGCCCTTGAGTGCTGTACTGGCCAAGTCAGCGCTGATGGACCAGTGGACACCGGGGACCCATGGGGGAACTTTTGGGGGCAATCCTTTAGCTTGTGCCGCAGGATGTGCCGTGTTAGACATCATGGATGCCGACTTTTTGGCCCATGTCCGGCAAACCGGGGCTTACTTTATGGCCAAGTTGCAGACATTGCAGGGCCAATACCCCATGATCAAAGATGTCCGGGGCTTAGGGCTCATGATTGGGCTGCAGTTTAAGGACTACGGCGGGCTGTTGGCACCAGAATTAGTGGCCAAAGTCGTGGCCAAAGCTTTGGACCATCATCTGATTTTATTGACTTGTGGTGTTTCTCATGAAGTGATTCGGTTTATCCCACCGTTAGTGGTCACTGAAACTGAAATTGATCAAGCCTACGGGATTTTAGCCACCAGCTTAGCTGAGGTTCAGGCAGAATTGGAGGTGGGCAATGGCATATCAAGTCGTTAATCCTTATACCGAAAAGGTTATCCAGACCTATCCTTTGGCCAGCGATACGGAAGTGATGGAAAAATTAGCGGTGGCCGCGGATTTTTATAACCGCCAAAAGCAAGTCCCCGTTGAGGAACGGGCGGCCCAATTACAATTGGTTGCTGAAAGTTTGCGGGCCAACAGCGCGGAACTGGCGCAAACCGCGACTTTAAATATGGGGAAACTGCCAAAAGAAGCCAAGGGTGAGATCGAACTTTGCGCGAAACTTGCCCAATATTATGCCAGTACCGGCGCCAGTTTGTTAGAGCCCAAACCCTATATTTACGGCGGTAGCCGGCAAGCCCTGTTACAACAAGATGCCATTGGCATTGTATTGAGCATTGAACCTTGGAATTTTCCTTATTCCCAAGTGATGCGGGTGTTTGCCCCTAACTTTTTAGTGGGTAATCCGGTGGTGTTAAAGCATGCCAGCATCGTGGCTGGGTGTGCGGCCCATTTTGAGAAGGTGCTGTTACAGGCTGGCATTGAGCCCGGAGCCTTTCAGAATTTATTTGTGAGTTATGATCAAATCGCAAACATTTTGACGGATAAGCGAGTCCAGGGTGTGGCGCTAACCGGGTCTGAAGCAGTGGGGCGTCAAATTGCCGCTTTAGCTGGCCAGAACTTGGTGAAATCCACCATGGAACTGGGTGGTAATGATGTTTTTGCAGTGTTAAAGGATGCCGATATTGATTTAGCCGTGCAAGACGCCACCGCCGCCCGACTACGTAATGCCGGGCAAGTGTGTACCTCGGCTAAACGTTACATTGTCCAACAAGATGTAGCGGCGGACTTTATCGCGGGTATTGAAGCCACCTTCCAAAATCAAGTGTTGGGCGACCCCTTGGCGGCTACCACCACATTGGCGCCCTTAGCGTCAAAAGGAGCCAGTGACCAACTACAAAGCCAGTTGGACCAGGCCTTAGCCCATGGGGCCAGGGCGTTAGTGGCCGGGGGTCAGGTAGCTGGGCTGGGGAACTTCTTTGCCCCCGCCATTTTGACCGATATTACCCCGGATAATCCCGCTTTTTATCAAGAATTCTTTGGCCCCGTGGCCCAGGTTTATGTGGTGCCTGATGACCAAGCCCTGATCAAGTTGGCCAATGATTCCAATTTTGGGTTGGCGGGCGCGGTTTATTCAAAAGACACCACCCATGCCCATGAAGTGGCTTCCCAATTAGAAACGGGGCAGGTCTTTATCAATCAACCGTCCGGTGCCTACCCAGAACTGCCCTTTGGTGGTGTTAAGAATTCCGGTTACGGCCGGGAGATGAGTGATTTAGGCTTATACGAATTCACCAATCAAAAAATTGTGGTTTTTAAATAAAAAAGGTGGTGCAGCTCATGGCAATCACAGCATATAGTGTCCGGGATGATGAAGTTGCTTACTTTCAGCAATGGCAACAAGCCCATCCCGCAGAACAAGTTCAACTGATTAAAGCTGATTTGACAGTTGCAACGGCCACCTTGGCCGCGGGCAGTCACAGCGTGATTTTATTGCAAACCCAACCCGTGGATGCGACCATCATTGAAACCTTGGCGCAATTACACGTGGCCAACCTGATCGTGCGGGCCGTTGGCGTTGAGAATATTGATGGGTTGGCAATCACCCAATTTGGTTTACAGTTGGCCAACGTCCCCAGTTATTCTCCCAGATCCGTGGCGGAATTTACGATTTTACAGTTGTTGCAATTACTGCGCCAGTCAGCCCGGTTCAATGCCGCTTTTAAAAAGGGCGATTTTCGCTGGACGCCATTTTTAGGGGAGGAATTAGCCGGTAAAACGGTGGGGGTCATTGGCACCGGGCGCATCGGCGCGGCAGTTATTGCCATTTTAAAGGGATTTGATGTGCATATTTTAGCCTACAGTCATCACCATAATCTGGCGGCCCAAGGTGTACAATATGTTGACCAGTTGCCTGAACTGTATCGCCGCTGCGATGTGCTCACCTTGCACATCCCTGGCACGGCGGAAAATACTAGGTTGATTGATACAGCGGCTTTTCAAGCCATGAAGCCGGGGATGATTTTATTGAATATGGCCCGGGGTTCCCTGGTGGACACCCAAGCCCTATTAACCGCCTTGGATCAACATATCATCGCTGGCTGTGCTTTAGATACTTATGACAACGAAGCACCATACTTTGGCCAAGATTACAGCCAGCGCAAAATTGATGATTTATATCTACGGGCCCTAATGCAGCGGGATGACGTCTTGCTGGCACCCCATATGGCGTTTTATACCAAGCCAGCTGTTGAAAATATGGTGACCCAGGCCTTGGATAAAAGTTTAGCGCTTTGCCAAGATGCCCAGACCCTTGATGTTCATTAAATAGTGAGTAAGCAAAAAGCATTCGAAGTCAATCGAATGCTTTTATACGGTCTTGAATTATCAACAGGCGTTTGCTCAAAGAATGGTTTGCCACACCAGCACACCACCTAAACCAACTACGGAAACGATGGTGGTGATAACTGACCAGGTTTTAATGGTTTGGCCAATACTTAGGTTGTAATACTCTTTATAAATCCAAAAACCCGCATCGTTCACATGGGAAAAAGTGATGCTGCCGGCTCCAATTGCCAAGACCATCAGCTCAGGGCTAATGTGATCCAGGGCAATTAGTGGCCCCACGATACCCGCAGCGGTCATCCCCGCAACGGTAGCTGAGCCTAAAGATAGCCGCAATGCAGCCGCTAATAACCAGGCTAACAGAATTGGGGATAAGTGGGTTTGGCCCATCAAATCAGCAATATACTTATCCACATGACTATCCACAAGTACTTGTTTGAAACCACCGCCACCGCCGATAATCAGGAGGATCATGGCGATGGAACTAATAGATTGGGCAATTGAGTCCATCACCGATTTGATACTCTTACCCCGATTTAAGCCAAAGGTGAAGATAGCCACCAAGACGGAAATCAACAGGGCAATGGCTGGATTCCCGATGAATTTAAATAAGAACATTAAATTAGATTTGGGAAAGACGATTTCAAAAAAGGCGTAGATGGACATCAATAAGACCGGAATAATGGCCGTAAAGATGCTAATGCCAAAGCTGGGCATTTCGTCATCTTTAAAGTGGGTGGGCTTAAATAAGGCTTCAGGAATTTCAGTGTTCAAAGAATCCCTTGGTAATAGGCGGGCATAGTAAATCCCGCCAATGACAATTGCCGGGATGGCAATGGTAATGCCGATCAACATGGTGATACCTAAATTAGCATGAAAAATCTGGGCGATAGCCACTGGACCGGGATGGGGCGGCACTAGGCCATGCATGGTAATTAAAGCAGCAGTGACTGGGATCCCAATGTACAAGATGGGCACGCCAGCTTCCAGGGCAATTGAGAAAACTAAGGGAATCAAAATCACAAAACCAGTTTCGTAGAACATGGCTAAGCCCACAATAAAGGCTGTTAAAAGGGCGGCCCATTGGATATGTTTTTTGCCAAATCCAGTCACTAAGGTTTCAGCGATTCTTTGGGCGGCTCCGGAATCTGCCAGTAATTTTCCCAACATTGCCCCAAAGCCCAAAACCAGGGCTAAGGAGCCTAGGGTTGAACCCAGGCCTTTTTCCACGGAGGCAATGGCTTGGTCTAAGCTCATCCCCTCGGCTACTCCCACGAATAAAGCGGTGATGATCAAAGCTAGGAAAGCGTTAATTTTTAAGACAACCATCAACAGCAGTAATAAAAGTACGCCAACGATAATGATAATTACGGGCACGTTTATTCACTCCTGACTAGGAAAGTTGGGCGACAACTTTTTTGAGGGTGTCTTCAGCGCCAACGTTACCCGGAAAGATAACGTAAGCAATATTGGGGAATTTCGTTTCCGGTCCCGTGAGCCAAACTGGGATCCCTGGCTGCACTTGGCCAGCCACTTGAGCCCGTTTGATGCCTAGCCCCTTGGTGGCCACATCGCTGGAAGTGATACCACCTTTGGCGATAATAAAGCTAGGTTTGACCTGGAGCTGCTCAACGATTTGAGTCACGTAATTGGAAATTTTCACGGAGAGCTGGAGTTCTTCTTCCTGGCGGCCTGGGCCTAAGTCCAAACGTTTGCGATTGGTGTAAACCACCACATTGTGGCCGGCTTTGAGATTTTTTTCGGTAAAATCTAAGACCCGCTGGAATTCGATTTGCATCTTAGCCGGCTCAACCACTAGATTAGTATCAAATTGAATACTGATTAAATTTGGCAGTTCCTGTAAACTTTTGAGTTGGTCCGTTGTTTTTTGCACATGGGAGCCCACAATAATCAGGCCGCCGTTTGTGACGGTTGTATCGGTGATATCTTGCCGGGTCAGCAGGGGTTTATCAGGGATGCCACCCACCAATTTGGTGAAAGCGGCGGCGGTACGGAACATAAAGTTTTTCCCCTGGTTCATGGCTGTTACAATGGCGGCTACCGCGACTTTGGCATCCCCGTAGCTGGCGGTATTGACAATGACCTTATTAAAATCCGTCACAGTCATCAAGTTTGCCGTGATTTTAGCCAGATCCAATTGACGCTCTTCGGGGATGGTAATACTTTGAACGGCGTTAGCCGGATAGGCGCCCTTTGTTTTCTCTTCAACCCAAAGTTTTAGATTTGAATTATGATAGCCAAAGGTCCGGTCCTGGGCAAATTCCGTTTCCCCCGCAGGGATCAATTGATTGCCATCGGCCACGTAATGGATGTCATTGATGGTATAACGACCACCCTCCAAAAAGAAGGGCATGATAATTTCCCCATCGAAGTGTTTGTCAGTATGGGCTTCTAGCTCATTTTTTAAAGTCAGTGTTTCCGTGGGGTAATGCCCCCGCAACGTCGAATCACTGCGACTGACGATAATGAAATCAGTGGCTTTTTCCTGGCTCACTTGGGCGATATTTTGGGCAATTGTTTTGTGCAATGCAATCGTATCAACCCTGGTTAAGCTACGGGAATTGGTAAGAATATAAAACATTTGTTGGGATTCATCAAAGGCCTGGCGCAAAGCGGCCACATCCCAGGTGGTGTAAACTGAGATGCCAAAAACAGTCTGAGTGCCCGTGGGATCATCATCCAAGACAATGATTTTTTTGTTAAAGTCCTTTAAGGCAGTTTGCAACAGTTTATCAGCACCGGCCGTATCTTCTTGGGGCAAGCTGTTTAATAAGTCATCCTTGGCAATCGCCCCCATTATTTAGCCCCCGTTTCTCTGGTCACTGTCACGTTAGCCAAGTTTTCAAAATATTTCACGATGGCCCCATGGTCTTCATTGATATGGCCATTGGCAGATAGGGTGTGGAATATCTCTAGCAAGCTACTAGATAAGGGCATAGGGACATCCAGATCGTGGGCGGTTGCCATCACGTTGGTCAAGTCTTTCATGTTAATACTAATTTTGCCCCCGGGTTCAAAATTCCGGTCCAAAATTAGTGGCACTTTGGCATCTAAAACGTTACTGCCAGCTAAACCGGAGCGGATGGCCTGGTACATTTTATCGATATCAATGCCCGATTTCGCGGCTAAGACCAAAGCCTCCGACATGGCGGCAATGTTTAAATTGACCATGACTTGGTTGGCTAATTTAGCGGTGGTCCCAGCACCGATGCCACCGACTAAGGTTGTGGCACCACCAATGGCATCAAAGATCGGCTTGGCCTGGGCAAATACAGCTTCATCCCCGCCAACCATGATGGCTAATTCCCCGGAGATGGCCCCGGGTTCACCACCGCTTACTGGGGCATCCAAGAAATTGATTTGTTTTTCCTCTAATTTGGCGCCAATATTTCTGGAAGCCACTGGGGTGATGGAGCTTTCATCAATGACTGTACTACCAGCTGGTAAGCTATGAATTAAGCCATCGTGGCCAAAAATAGCTTCTTCAACGATGCTGGTGTTAGGTAACATGGTGATGACCCATTGGGCGCGTTCCCCAACTTTTTGAGCGGAATCCACAATCTTCACTCCGCTGGCCTTGGCCTTTTCAACAGCATGGACGGAAACATCATACCCAAAAACTTCAAAGCCGGCTTTCACTAAATTCGCCGCCATGGGCGCACCCATAATGCCTAAACCAATAATACCTACTTGTTCCATAATAAAACCTCCAGTATTTTTTGATGTTTAAGAACTGTCCAACGGTAGTATATAAAACTACCAACGATATCGATGATATACCTCTTTTGAAATCGCTGTCAATATAATTTTAGAATAATCAAAGCCACTAAAACAAATATAACAACGTTTAGATTATATGTGACTTTAGTATGCTAATATATTAACAAATTGTTTTTGATTACTTTTGAAGGTTATTTATTGAATTTGAATACTTGACTGATCTTCTAACTTGTATTTTAAGTACAAGAAAATTTTTTTATCTGACATCATAAGCTCCCTGTATTTTAAGTAGTGGATCCTGTTCAGACAGCTCAAAAGTGGTGGGATATTGGCTTTTAAACCTAGAAACTATTGTTAAGTCTTGCCATCTCTCATAAAACTGGTAGTCTTAAACTGAGATTAAAATGTGTGTAGACTGTTTGGGGGGGCTGTTTATGAAACATAGAAGAATTATCACATTATTGTTGTTCAGCTTCTTATTGATTGGCATATTTATTCCAGCCCAACCAGCTGTAGCAGTGGGCCCAGAGGGTTATCGGAATTTTGACCAATTCTATGATTACGATTCTGTAGCTACGATTAATGGCACTTGGGGTGCTAACTTATTTATTGGCAATGATGAAAATAAGGAGTTTGACCGCATCCTACCCAAGGGTACGCAGTGGCAAATCTACGGCTATACCAAACGTAAAGATGGTTTTTATTACTGGGCTGGTGGCAATCAATGGATTCAAGGTAATCAAGCAGGGGTTCGTGTTGACAATGAGCCTGATGCTATTTTGAATGTTATTGCCAAATATGGAGACAGCAATTATCCGGATTTCTACTGGTTAACAGACCATGCCATAAATCAGTATTGGGGAGCAGATTTTTGGCGGGTCAAACAAATAGGTCCTGTTAGCGGTTCATTTATAAACCAATATATCGTTTACCCAGATGGTTCCGCATACTTACTCAAGACTACCGATCACTATTGATAAAGGGTGCTGGGACAAAAGTCCTCAGCGTGAAAAGATTGATGAAAAAGACCTGGGGAAAAATTATAGAACCTTAATTTAAATAAACGTATTAAAAAAGATCTGCCAATGACAATTACTCGTTAGCAGATCCTTTTTGCCTGGACACTGTTTTATACATCCAAATAAGTAACTTCTACGATTTAACATAATTTTTCTCCCCTTATCCAAAACTTTGATAATGCCAAATACTTTTGAAAAAATTTTTTTATCGCTTGATCATGTTTAGTTGTTCCTTTAACCAGAATTATTCATCGCCGTTCATCTTAAGATGTATACTTATTCATGTAATTAATTTCATCATTGGGAGGATGGTAGCATGAAAACAAAGTATCGTTATTCAATTATAAAATTTCTTATTGTCACCGGTCTAGTATTGTTTATGGGGTTCGGATTATCAATTCCACATGCCACAGCAGCGTCAGCAAATGTAAATCCTGTAGGCCTAACTATTATTGTTCCGCAAAACTGGACTGCTATTCATATTGGTCGTGGACCTGTGCCCATCTACACAGATGCCACAACGACCAAGTTATCTGGGACCAGCTTAACAGAGTCTTACAGTGATTGGCATGTTGTTCGAGCAGCTATTGATGCTAACAGGAAAGTGGCAGCCTATGATTTAGGTGCAAATCAATGGATCAAAGCCGCTGGCACATCCCCATCATTCGGTAGCAATCTGCAAGCTTATGCAATGTGGCAAGGAACGGCTGTTTATTCAGACTTTAAAGACGTGACAATATACAGCGATATGCGTGCCACCAAACCGATTGGCAAACTAAGTACCCAATACGATGAATGGGCTGTGACACAAGTAGCTAAAGACGATTATGGGCCTTTTTCCTATAACCTTGGGGGTAATCAATGGGTCAAAAGTACAGATATTTCCGTGGCCAAATCTGTTAGCGGCGTTATTATCTTACCAGCAGGTACAATTATCCAAAGTGCCGTGGGCAATTATACTAAGACCATCACCACCCCTGGTGCCTATAAGGTATTCAGTGTTGGCTATATCAAAGGCCAACAGGCACTATCCGTTGGTGACTTTAATAATTGGGTACTTGCTTCTGCAGGCGCATACTATCCAGCCTGAAAAATTGAATATCCGGCCCAAGAAATGTCTGAGTTGGAGAAAACCCTAAAAAATTTATGGGATTTTGTGCTTGATTTGACAATTTATCCCACAATAAAATCGCACAGTTATTAGACGAATTTGTCTAACAATTGTGCGATTTTTTTTTGGTCTATTAAGCAGGTCAAACTACCACGATCATCAAGTGAATGATGCCGTTTAAAGCCGGTAATTACTTACTAGGCACACCGGCGACGGTTTTGAACACATCGGCCAAGGACATGCGATAGTCCGCAAACTTTTTATTTAAGATCAATTGCCGGAACTCTTCAATGGACATTTTCCGGGTTTCTTTGCTAGGCAGTTCACCGATGACTTCACCGGTTGCAGCGGTGATCCCGGTGGTCAGGTTGATGATCAAGCCATCTCGGCTATCCAGGCGAACGGTGTAATATTCGTAGTAATAAGGGGTCTCATAGGCGCCAGCCAGTTCCTTATGGGTCATAAAGTAATTAGTCATGAAATCATTAAAAGCCGCTTTTGAACGTAGGGCATCAGTCCAACTTGTTTTTTCAGATAACATCATTGTAACTCCCTTTCTGAAAACAACGGTGGTAACAGCTAAAATTGTTCCTTAACTTATCTTTCAACTCCTAGTGTACATCGCTTTTAGTATAAATCAAGTGAAAATAGTAAAATGAAAACGTTTATATAACAGTATTTTTACTTGAATTTGAAATCCTTTGGGGGACTAGGGTTTGCCACCTGGATTTATTTTATTTTCAGAAAGTAGTCAGTTATGTGGCCAGCAAAAAAGCAGTATTCATCAAGAATACTGCCAAAACGGTAACCTAAAGCTTAATAGCTACTTCTTATTTTTATTGACACCTTTACCAGGGGCTTCATCATCAGCCAAGTTAGCCGGGTAAGGGTTGAGCTTGAAGGCTTCATCGGCCCGGGGCGCGCTATCATTCACGGGTCCAAAGGCTTTGTGCAGGGTGACAGTCCCCCAAGCAGGCACGGTGACATGCTGCCAGGTCAAGGCTTGGCCATTGACGGTGACGGCGGCGTCTAGGGGTTGGGCCGTGGGGTTATAGAGGTGGGCAGCAATTGAGCCATCCGGGGCTAAGAAGGCCACAGAACCCAAGCCGCCGGTATAGCCATCTTGGGTGTAGCTGCTGGAGCCGATGACCGTTGAGCCAGGGACCACGTCTTGGCCAAAGTTACGCAACATATAATATTCCAGATTCCGTTGGACTTTACCCGTGGTGTGATCAATGGTGACCACGCCCCGACGACCGGTGGAACCTACCATATTCGGCAGGCCCCGTTCATCCAAAGCCATATTCCACAAGTTGATCATATTCAAACCTTGGCGCACCAGCCAGTTGCCAATCAGCCCAAACATAATATGGGAGGCATCTTCTGGGGTTTCTTCAATCATGCACCGCCGTTCAGTCATGGCCAAATCCCAATGGGGGAAGGAACGACTGCCCTTGAACAGGTTGGTATAAGGGCCATCATAGGTATGAAAGGCAAAGCCATCAAAGGCGCTGGCCTGTTCTGGGGTGACATATTTACTCAGGGGTTCGGTCAACACATTTAAACTGCCATCCCAGAAATAAATTTTTGTATCGGGAAAAGTCTTATCTAGAGCTGGGCGCAAATAAGTATAACCAAAGTCAGCTAATTCCGGTAACTTCCAAATCATGGCCGGCCAAGCGGCGGCGTTAGAGGGTTCATTTTGAATGGTAATGGCATAAATTGGAATCCCTAGTTTCTTGTAGGCGGCTAAATAGTGGACGAAATATTGAGCGTAGACACTTTCAAAAGTGTCTTTGAATTGGTCATAACCGTTGCCGGTATATTCCCCAAAACGCAGGTGACCGCCCATCTTTAACTCACCGGTATTTTTCATCCAAGCCGGGGCCGACCAAGGGGAGGCCATAATTTTAACAGCAGGGTTGATCTTCAAGATTTCTTGAACCACGGGGACAAGGTACTTCAAGTCCTTGGTGGCGTCCGGGGCCCCAGGGGTGCCGGTACCAATGGAAAATTTAGCTAAACTGGCATCATGTTCCCCAAAAGGCACGTCATCATAACTGTAATAAGGCTGGCTGGCGGGTTCACAGGAACCTAGGGGAATACGAATCGTGGAGAAGTTACCTTCTTTGGGGTCGAACAACTCGTGCAAGAGGGCATCCCGTTGGTCTTTACTTTGTTGCCAGATCAACGAGGCCGCGGCATCGGTAATGGCTGCGCCAGCGCCGATCCAGTTTTGATGTTTATCAGCTGGGTCAATGACGATTTTAGCAGCATCCCCGGGTGTGGCCTCGGGGGTAGGGGTAGTTAAATGGGCCCGTTTTTGCGACAGGTCACCGGCAGTGACCGTCCAAAATTCAGTGGGGAATAAACTATTGTCTGTGGTATTTACCACAATGATCATCCTTTCGAGATTAATTTAACGACAGCAAATTTTCATGGTACTTATTTTAACGTTTAACGAACCCGCTTGATGGCCGCAATGGCGATACCACCAACGACTTCCATGGCAATGGCGAAAATGAAGATGGCTTGATAGCCCATGCTGGCAACGATGGCCGAAGCTACCATGGCCCCGAGCATTTGGCCTAAGGTATTGGACAAGTTGATCAAACCTAAGTCTTTACCGGCAGTATCAGCAGAAGGCAAGACATCCATATTCAAGGCCCCATCCACAGAGTTGTATAACCCGTTCCCAAAGGCAGCTACGGCAGCGTAGGCAAACATGGCCCAAGGCTTTTGGACAAACAGTGGGAATAAAGCTGCCGCACCCAGGGCAAAGGTGGCTAAAACAACTGGGCCTTTGACCCGTTTCATTTTATCGGCTAGCGGGCCACCAACTAAGGCAAATAAGACCCCGATGACTAACATGATCATGGAGAAGATGGAGATGGAAACCCCGGCATCTTTGGTTTTTTGACCAATGTAATCGGTGAAAATGAAGAGCTGGAAGGTGGTGACAATGGTGGAACCCACAACCATGAAGAATTTCCCGGAAAGGGCTAAATAAAAGTCCCGGGCGTCATGGGTGGGGAAGAAGAAGTATTTCTTTAAAGAACCTTTGTCCATGGGGACTTTAGGTTCATCTAAGTTGGATTTTTCTTTAATGAGGGCTTCATGGACGAAGGCCAAGACGACGGTGATGGCGGCCATGGTGTAAATACCAAATTTAATGTTACCCAAGAATTGGGCGGCTAAGAGGGCAAAACCTTGTTGGGCGATGGTGAAACCAACACCATAGAAGGTTGAAACGGTGCCCCGCCATTTAGGCGCCACCCGATCAGAAATTTGCGGATAGATAGCAGCGGCAATGGCATTTTCAGCTGCCGCGGCCACGATCCAAACGATAATAACGGCTACCACGGACTTCAAATTGGCAATGATGACTAAGGAAATGGCAATGACGATGGTGCCTAGGACAATGTAAGGCTTTCTTTTCCCAAAACGGGTCCGAGTCACATCTGAAAAGGCCCCAAACAACAGGTTGGAAATGGCCCCAGTAATGGAGGCCACGGTGGCTAAGATACCAACGGCCCAAACTTTATGTACGGGATCGATCTGGGCAAACAATTGGGGAATTAAAACGCTTCGGGTGGAACCAATGGGCCCGTACCAACATAATGGGGCGATGGACATGGCAAAGGCCACGGCCCAAGGTAATTTAGGCTGTTGGGAATCTTTGACTTTGGCATTGGTGATCTCCCCAACGGCGGTTTTAACCGGTTTTTTTTCGTTCTTATGGTTACTATCATCAGACATTACAAACTCACTCCTTCATAAAAATTAACCTGATCTAAAACTTATCCCGATGTTTAGACAATTCAAGTTTTGGTAGTTATGACCCCTCCTTAATGGGTAATGACCGCAATTAGCCAGCGGTGAGCCGTGCAAAGCTTAGTACATAGATACAATTAGTAAAAATAAAAAATGTCTTGAAAAAAATAAGCGCTTGCACAACTGATATATCACTATGATAAGCCCGAACTTTAGAAAAATCAATTAACACTTTACTAAATATGTTGACTAGGCGTAAACTTAAAGACCTCAGAATAACAAATATTGCATGCTAAATTATCATGATGTTATTTAATGCTAGTTGGTTGTTTAAACTATATATGCCTGGACAGAAGTCGAGTTTGTGGTGAATTAATATTAAAAATGATTTGTGTCAAAATGGTAACAACTGGTATATCAGTTGTTTATGGTGGTTGTTAGGCTAGATAGCTTGTGAAATATTAGACTACTTTTAAAATGAGCGCTGGGTGGTCAGAAGATTGGCTGTTTTTTAAATGTTATTTATAAAGCGGTTAAAATATTTTAATTATTAAAATAAATTTTAGCTAAATAGTTGTCGTTTACGCCCATGGAAAATGGTGCTGGTTTGGCAAAAGTTTCATGATTGGCAGTAGTTATTAGTAAAATTCAATAAAACAAAAATATTTATTTCATAAATTTAGCAATCTCCGCGTCAGTATACAGCCCTAGCTACAGCGCAGCCATCAGCACAGCGCTGGCAATTGCCCAACAACACAGCGCAATATTTTCGGTAGTGTCGCTGATAGGCTTATACTAGCCAATAAGAGGTGGCAATAATATGGATAAACAATTCATAAAAATTAGCAAACGGCTATCTTTGGCGCTGCGACATCATCCCGAGCGCTTGGGCCTCAAATTGGATGCCTATGGGCGAGTGGATTTAGACCAATTACTGGCCCATTACAATGCCCACTATCAACAACCCATTGACGAAGGGGTTATTCGCCAAATCATGGCCCAAAGCGACAAGCAGCGTTTTGCCATTGAAGCCGGGCAGATCCGCGCCCTTTATGGCCATAGTGTGCCGGTGCAGTTACTGCAAGCCCCGGCCGACCCACCGGCCGTGTTGTATCACGGTACTACTCATGGCGCGGCCATCATGATTGCCAAAGAAGGTCTGCGAAAGATGGACCGGGATTTTGTCCACCTTTCTGCCACCATTCCCATGGCCCGCAGTGTGGGCCAGCGCCGGGAAGCCCATCCGGTCATTTACCAGGTGGCGGCCCAACACGCGGCCGCCGCCGGGTTATTGTTTTATCCCACCAAGAGTCAGATTTGGCTGGTGGATCATGTGCCGGCTCAATATTTGACGGTTTGGCACGATAAGTAGCGTTAGGCTCAAAATAAAGTGGACAAAAAAAAGCTAAGCCAGGATTTGCTTAAGTAGTCAATCGACTGCTTAGCCAGATTCAGCTTAGCTTATTTTTATGGTTCCACTTGGTTAAGGATTATTATTCAAACTGAGCATTATACAACTTCTCATAAGGCCCATGGGCTTTTAGCAATTCTTCGTGTTGGCCGATTTCCACCACTTTGCCGGCATCTAAAACCACGATTTGATCGGCATTGTGAATGGTGGACAAGCGGTGGGCGATGACCAATGACGTCCGTTCCTTGAGTAGGTTATTCAAGGCTTTTTGAATCGTCTTTTCTGATTCATTATCCAAACTGGCCGTGGCTTCATCTAAAATCACCACTTGGGCGTCCTTCAACAAAGCCCGGGCGATGGCCAAGCGTTGGCGCTGGCCCCCGGAGAGCTTCAAGCCCCGTTCCCCCACTTGAGTAGCCAAGCCTTCGGGTAAGCTTTGGATGAAATCCGCAATATCGGCTAATTCGGCCATTTTCATGATGGCTTCATCCGTAGCATCAGGGGAACCATATTGGATGTTATCCCGGATGGTGCCGTCGATAATGGCGATATCCTGGGACACAATGGCGATGTTTTGCCGCAATTGTTTTAAGTCGATATCTTTAATAGGAATACCATCAAAGGTAATCTCCCCGGCATCCACATCGTAAAAGCGATCAATTAAGCGGGTCAAGGTGGACTTGCCCGCCCCGGAGTGGCCCACTAAAGCGGTCTGCTGGCCAAAGGGAATGTTGAAACTCACCTGGCTGATGGCGGCATGGTCACTTTTAGCCCGCTTTGGATCACCTTTAAAGGCAAAGCTCACATCTTTTAAGGCGATACCCTCATGCAATTTAGGCATGGGCAACGGGTTAGCACTGTTGACGATTTCAGGATGAATATTGGTGACTTCTTTGATACGGCCATAAGAAACCAGGGCTTGTTGAATCTGATTTAACAGCCGGGTGAAGGAGCTAATAGGGCTTTGCAACATCCCCACATAACTCAAGTAAGCCACCAAGCCCCCAACGGTCAAGGACCCCTTCATGACAAACATGGCCCCTAGCAATAAGACAATGGCCACGCCCAAGAAATTCACGCCATCCACCAAAGGGGAGAAGATGGCTTGGTTTTTGGTGGCATCGATCATGTTGTCCCGGTTTTTTTGGGCATAGTGGTCAAAGCGCTGACTTTCATAACCTTCGCTGGTATAACTCTTGATCAAATCCACTTCCGTCAAGGTATTTTGCATTTGGTTAGACATTTGCGATTGGGATTGGCGCACCCGTTTAAAAGCGTTGTGAATGCGATCTCTAAAAACGCGATAAATCAAAAAGGTCAAAGGAAAGGTCAAGCTGACAGCCACGGCCATTTGCCAATTTGTATAAAGGATGAATCCTAAGACCCCTACGAAGGTGAAAATGTTCCCAATCATGGACAACATATTGGCAGAGATTAGACTTTGCATGTTGTTCACGTCGCTGGTGAGGCGCACCATCAAATCCCCGGTCTTGCTGGATTCGAAGAAATGGGTGTCTTGATCCAAGATATCATCGTAAAGTTGGGTCCGCAGGTCGGTGATGGCGTTTTGGCTCATCACCCCCATGAGGTAGGTGGCCAGGAAGTTGAACAGGCCCAAGACCACGGCGGCTAATAATAGGAGGCCGACGCTGATAAATAACAGCTGGACATGTTTTTGGGGGATGACTTTATCAATAATAAACTGCTCGATTTGCGGCAGGACGAATTGTAAGAGGGTAATCACGGTTAGGGCTAAGATGTTCACCACTAAAATCCAGCGTTTCTTCAACACCCGCTGGAAAACGAAGCGTAACATGTCTAAGGTTGAATCTTGTTTGGTGTCAGTTGTCAAATCGGTCTGCCTCCTTTAGGTTGCGTTGGAAGTCTTGGGCCCACTTTTTAGCCACTTGGGCCTGTTTTAAGCGTAATAATTGTTTTTGCAGGACATACCAGTGATCCGTAGACGGGGTTTGTTGCAAGCGGTCCATGAAGCGCTGGGTATGCTGGATGGTGGTGTCTTGTTCAGTGATGTAGGCTTTTAATAACGTCTGTTGTTGGGTGACGGGCAAATATTGCATGGCGATCAATTTAATTTGATAGAGATCCGCCGTATGGGCACAATCGGGGATTGGTTCAGCCATCAAGGCTTTAAAGCGGGCCACACCGGCGGGGGTAATGGCGGCTAATTTGGTTTTTTTGTCATCATCCACCTGGACTAAGGTGATGAAACCGCCTTGGGCCAAGCGTTCAAATAGGGGATAAATCACCCCAAAGCTGATTTTACGATGGTGCCCCAGGGCCGCGGTCATGCTTTGACGCAATTGATAGCCGCTTTGGGGTTGGGCCATTAGGGCACTGAGAATAAATAATTCGTTCATCATACCAAAAACTCCCATCTCAGTTACTATATCTTTTAGATACGTGTAGTATATATCTAAAAGATACATAAAGCCAGCAAACTGCTCATGGGGAGAAACCCGGCAGGATGACCCCAACAAAAAATAACCGCTAGGCATATGCTAGCGGTCAATCAGACTGGGCGATTTACTTATAGTTTAATTTAGGTTGGGGGTCAATAGCCCTTATCCAAATCCACTTGGTTCATCGTCAGTTGTCCATCGGCCAGATAGGCCTGGAGATTCTTGAACAAAATGGCAAAGGCGGCGGCCCCGTAATCCGCGAAGCCCCCGGAAATGTGGGGGCTTATCCACAAATTAGGTTGATCCCACAAAGGGGAATCAGGGGCTAGGGGTTCGTCTGGCAAGACATCCAATACCGCCCCAGCTAATTGCTGTTGGGTCAAGGCCGCTTGCAACGCGGCAGTGTCCACGCTGGGACCCCGGCCCACGTTGATAAACAGGGGGTGGCCAGTTAGCTGGTCAAAGAAGGCCTGATCAAAGAAGGCTTCAGTTTTGGCTGTGAGGGGCAGGGTGTTGACGATGAACTTGGCACTTTGTAAAGCCGGTGGATTGGCGCCAGACGCAAAGGTGGCGTCAAATTCTGGGGTTGCATGGCCGGCCGTGTTGAAGCCAATGGTGGTCATACCAAATGAATGACAATAATGGGCGATCCTAGTGCCGATGTGGCCGGTGCCAAAAATGGCAATGGTGTTATGGGACAGGTTGAAAACCTGGCCCCGCAACTGGTCACTGACCCAGCGGTGCTGTCCTTGGGCTTGGGTACTGGCTAAAATTCCTCTGGCAAAGGCCAGCAGATAGCCCAGGACAAATTCCGCAATGGGCTCCGCGTGGATACCGCTGGTATTGGTCAACAGGATGTCCTGCTGTTTGATGGCTGCCAAAGGCATATAATCGATACCCGCAGAAATGGATTGGATCCATTTGAGATGATTATTGGGGAGTTGCAGCAGCTGATCTCCAAAGGCATCCCAACCATAAATGATGTCCACATCTAACCAACTTTTAGGGTCGGTATTAGCAGTCGGCAGGTCCAGGACTTCTAAGTCGGGCAAAGCTGCCAACTGTTGGCGTTCAGCGGCAGTGATATTGAACAATAGGCCTAATTTCATCTAATTTAGCTTCCTTTTACACGCAATTTTAAAACAGCTTTATTTTAACGATTGTGGCGGAGAACATCAATCAGTTCTAATTAGCGGGCCTGCCCAACTTTAACAAGTCATAAAAATAACCTATCCATTAAAGGACAGGCTACTTTCGGGTGTGTTTATAAGGTATAGATACTGGCACACAGATTTAAAAATACGTAAACTAGGCGAAGAGGTCCCGCAATTCGGCAATCAATTCCAAAGGATGGCGCGTTGCCCGGGAGATACTCTTGATGTTCAAGAGATCCATATCCGTCAAGTTATGGGAAATGGAATTCTTACCATATGAGCCAGTGCCCAAAGTCAAAGATGGGGTCAACTTGTTGAACAAGCCGCCGATACCACCCAGAGAACCTGGGGTATTGATCAAAATCCGGCAAGCGGGCATTTGTTTGCCAAATTCCTCAATGCAGTCATTGTCTTTAGAGTGCAAGACAGCGGTATGGCCTAAGCCCCCGTAGTTTAAAAGGGCTAAACATAGGTTGAAGGCATCGCGGCGGTCGTTGGCTTCATACATGGTCAAAACTGGGGATAATTTTTCCCCAGATAATGGGAAGTTGGTGCCAATGCCATTGATTTCAGCAATCAATAACTTTGTGTCGGTGGGTACTTTGATGCCGGCCAGTTCAGCGATTTTAGTGGCAGCTTGGCCAGCAATAGGGCCCCGAACGGTATGGCGTTTAGGATCGATGACGGCTTCACTGAGCTTTTCAACGTCTTTTTCAGGGACGAAGTAAGCGCCTTGTTTCTTAAATTCTTTTTTAACGGCGTCATAGTTAGCCCGTTCAACTACGACACTATTTTCAGAGGCACAGATCATCCCGTTATCAAAGGTCTTAGAGGTCATGATATCGGTGACGGCAGCCTTGGTGTCGGCGGATTTTTCGATGTAAACTGGCGCATTACCAGGGCCGACGCCCAAGGCAGGTTTGCCGGTGGAATAAGCTGCAGCTACCATGGCAGGACCACCAGTAGCCAAGACAATGGCCACACCGGGATGGTTCATTAATTTATCCGTAGCTTCAATACTAGGTTGGGGAATCCATTGGATCGAATTCTTTGGGGCCCCAGCTTGTTCAGCAGCGGTTTGCAGCAAGCGACAAGTGGCAGAACCACAAGTTTGAGCTTGGGGATGCAGGCCGAAGATGATGGTGTTTCTGGTCTTCAAGGCCAACAAGATTTTGAAGATCACCGTTGAAGTGGGGTTGGTGACGGGGGTGACCCCGGCAACGACACCTAAAGGTTCAGCGACTTTTTGAATGCCGTTAGCTTTGTCGTCTTCAATGATACCAACTGTCTTATCATCTTTAATTTGGTTCCAGATGTATTGGCTGGCATATAAGTTTTTAATGGCTTTATCATTGGCATTGCCCCGGCCAGTTTCTTTATAGGCTAAGGTTGCTAAAGATTTAGCGTGCCGGCGAGCTGTATCAGCAACAGCGGCACAGATTTTATCTATTTTTGCTTGATCGAATGTTTTTAAGGTTCTAAAGGCTTCTTGTGAACGATCCACCATGATATTAATCATATTTTCAACGGGCAAATTTACGAGTGTTTCTTTTTCTTTAATATTTTGCATATATTATTCCAACCCTTTTCAGAAATTTTAATATCTATTTCACAATCTAAAATAGACCTTTTTTGCTCACTTGTAAACTATGCTTTCTCTGAAATAAGGCCTTTAATACAGGACATTGGCCCCTATATTAATCTTAAACACGAACAATTAGTGATTAAATAGCAATCATTATATGCAAAAAGTCCGGAAGCCATAAAAATATTTCAAAAACATGCTCAAAACAGACCATTAAAAATTAATGCGTTTACATGAAACTTTTTTAATAAAACAAGAAATTAGAACTGTACTAGTTTTTGTATAACAGTCAGGGGCGACTTCAAGCCCGGTACGTGTTCTGGTAGGGAATATGCCAAATATATGGTACTATAGTAGCAGTTTGAACCATAGCAATTATGAAAAAATCATGTCAAAGCAGAGGTGGCCGACTTGCTCAAAGTTTTATTGAATAATTTACGCTTTCACAGCCATATTGGGGTTTATCCTGAGGAAAAAAAGATTGGGCAGGATTTGGGGATCGATATCAGTATTGAGACCAATATTGACTACCAAACCATTCATGAAGATTTGACCAAAACGCTGAGTTATGGGGATGTTTATCGGGCTACCGCCGCGGTGGTGGCTAAAAGCCGGGTCGATTTATTGGAAACGCTGGCTTATGATATCATTACCACCCTTAAAACGAAATTTGGTGCTAAAATTGCCCATGTTGAAGTAACCATTCGCAAGTTCAATACCCCCATTGACGGGGTGCTGGATAATGTGGCAATCGAGGTGAGGGACTAATGCATACCGCCTATTTGAGCATCGGTGCCAATATGGGCAATAAATTGGCCAATTTACAACAGGCCATCGCGGAATTACAACAAAATAATCAGATCAATATTTTAAAGGTCTCGAAATATTATCAAACCGCACCGGTGGGGGGCGTGGTGCAAGATGATTTCTTAAATGGGGCTTTGAAGTTAGAGACCAGCTTGACCCCTCAGGCGCTTTTGGCCGTGATCCATAGCATTGAAAAAGCCGGTCACCGGGTGCGCAAGGTCCACTGGGGCCCCCGGACCATTGATCTGGATATTATTTTTTTCGATGAGCAACGCATTGCCACCCAGAGTTTAACGATTCCCCACCCAGAGGCCTTCAACCGCCGCTTCGTGCTGGTACCCCTGTTAGATGTGTTGGCTAAAGATGACCCTTATTATGACCAAGTGACCCAAGCATTAGCAGCCTTGGGGGAGTCCCAAAGATTAGAAGAATTTAATGGAGCGTGACTGAATTTTGGAGCAAAACAATAAAGATATGATTACCCAGGCGGTCCGTCAGATTTTGACGGCTGTGGGAGAAGATCCCGACCGTCCCGGCCTGGTGGAAACCCCAGATCGGGTGGCCCGGATGTATGCGGAAGTTTTCAGTTCCTTAGAAGACCGGGAATTCAAAGATTACAAAATATTCGATTCGGATCATGATCAAGATGAAATCGTCTTGGTCAAAGACATCCCCTTCTATAGTATGTGCGAACATCACTTGTTGCCGTTCTTTGGCTCGGTGAGCGTGGCCTATATTCCGAAAGATGGTAAAATTATCGGCTTGAGCAAGATTCCCCGACTGGTGGATTTCGTCAGCCATAAGCCCACCTTGCAAGAGAACATCACCGCCGAAATCGCCAAGACACTGGATCATATTTTAAAGCCAGCGGGCGTAGCCGTCATCGTCAAGGCTCGGCACATGTGCATGGAAATGCGGGGGGTCAAAAAAACCAATAGCCAAACTAGAACCACTTATTATTCCGGGGCCTTTAAAACACCCCAAACCAGACAGGACTTAATGTTACAACTACAGGCGGTGTAAGCTTATGACCACGGAATTTGACCAGTACCAAGCTAATTTGCAACAAATTCAAACCACGATGCTTTACGGCCAGGCCAATCGGATTCCCTTGTTAAAGCGGATTTTGTTGGCTTTAGATCAACCGGATTTGAAATACCCGATTATTCATGTGTGTGGCACCAACGGCAAGGGCTCCACGAGTTTAATGATGGGCCAATTGCTCCAGGCCACCGGCTTGAAGGTAGGCGTGTTTTCAAGCCCCGCGTTAAATGACCCCCGGGAAATGATTCAAGTTAATCGTCAATTCATTGATTATCGTTCTTTCAACCAGGCCTTTGACCAGTTAGCCGCTGGTATGGGGCGTCTAGGGATGAACTGGGCCGAAATTTCCGAATTTGAAGCCTGGTTTTTGATCACGGTGCTGTATTTTGCCCAAGCCAAAGTGGATATGGCCATTTTGGAATGCGGTCTTGGTGGCGAATTAGACGCCACCAACGCCATTGCCACCGCTGCTTACGATGTGTTCGTGCATATTGATTACGACCACATGGCCTTATTAGGGGACACTATTGAAGCCATTGCTACCACCAAGGCCAAGATTATCCGGGCCCATGCCCAGGTCATCAATTATCCAGATCAATTTCCTGTCGTCAATGCCATTATTGAAACCATCGCCCGGGAGCGGGCGGCCCATTATCACAGTGCCAAGCTGCAAAATGTGTTATTGACCCAGGGCAATCTGGATGGCAGTGACGTCTTAGCCAAGTTTAACGGCACGGACTTAAAGCTGCATCTGAGTTTGGCCGGGTCCTTTCAAGTGGAGAACCTGCGCACCGTGCTGGCCTTTGTGGAAAGCTACAACCACCAGCCCATCCAAGGCCCCATCACCGCGGAAATTTTGCAACAAACTTTAAAAGACCTGCGTTTTGCCGGTCGGATGCAATTGATCAGCCAAGATCCTCTTTTATATGGGGATGGGGGCCACAATCCTGACGCCTTTGCCAGCATAGCCCGGACTTTGAAACCCTACGAAAAAGATTATCAGTTAATCCTAGTCTTGGGTTTTTTAAAGGACAAGGATGTGGTGGATAATTTAGATTTGTTGCAGGATTTAAAGGCAGACTACATTGCCACCACGCCGGACAATCCTAAGCGAGCCCTGGATGCGGATACCTTGCAGGACTTGATGCAAAAGGCCTTACCTGAAGCTAATACCATCACCGCGGTGGCCGATCCCGCCAATGCCGTGGCGTATGCCAAGGTCTTAGCCCAGCACCTGGTGAACCCCTTGATTTTTGTGGCCGGTTCCTTTTATTTGGTGAAAACCGTGGTGAATCCCGGTGAATAAGCTGATCATTGCCTCCAATAACCTGGGTAAGAGCCAGGAATTGACCACATATTTTAAATCATTTGCAGTGGCAGCCGTGAATTATCAAGACTTGCATGAAAAGATCCAATTTCCACCAGAATTAGCCGACTATCGGGCCAATGCTTTGCAGAAAGCCCGCTTTATTCAAGGGGTTTTAAAAACCGATTTACCGGTGTTGGGGGATGATTCCGGTATTGAATTAGCAGCTCTGCCGGGACATTTTCAAACCAAGACCCACCGGGAGTTTGACCAACATGGGTCTTTGAGTCACAGTGCTTATATTTTGCAGCTGTTAAAGGACCAGTCAAATCGGGGCATTATATTGACGTCTTATTTAGTCCTGTGCCAAGGCCCCCGCTATCTGGTGGGGGAAGGGCACTTGGCTGGTCAGGTGGCCCTTAAAGCCCAAGGGACCCATGGGTTTGACCTGGACCAAATCGTGATCCCAAAAGGGGCCAGCCAAACTTTGGCCGAAATGACCACCCCCCAACGGCAGCGCTATGCCCAACGGGAACAAGCAATTGAAAATCTTATGCGGAATTGGAGTGACCAACAATGGAATTGACTGAAGCATTAACCAGCGACACCTTAGCCGGGCAAAAAATCTTTGACCCCTTTCAGGTGGATTTGAAATTTACAGAAACTGACAGTGATGAACTGGCCTGGCTCATGCCACTGTGGGCGGATTTAGATGTGACCATGACGCAAGTACGGGCTGATTTTAAAGTGCATTTCAATATTTATCAGTTCAAAGCCTTTGTTGCAGAAATTAACCGCCGTCTGCCGGAAACTACCTGTGCGGCTCAGTTGACCCAGATCTGGACGGCTCACCAACTCTGGTGGCGGGGGCGGGATTTTGAATTGAACTTGACCACCACACCTATTGTCTATTCAATTCTCAATACCTCACCGGATTCCTTTTACGATGGCGGCGTGTTACAAAACGTCGATGACGTTATTCGCCGCGCTGAAGTTGACGTGGCCAATGGGGCCAAGGTGTTAGAAGTCGGCGGCCAGACCACCCGTCCTGGCTTCACAGAAATTACTCCAGAAGTGGAATTACAACGGGTGTTACCAGAAATCAAGGCCATCCAAAGCCATTTTCCCGATGTGTTGATCGCCGTGGATACCTATAAAACCCCGGTGATGCAGGCAGTCCTAGATGCCGGCGTGCAGATCATTAACGACGTGAACGGCTTTCGGGATGACCCGGCAAAATTAGCGCTGTTAAAGACCTATCAACCAGCCGTGTTGACCATGCATGAAAATCGCGGCAAACCTTATAAAGATGATTTGACCTCCAATGTCCAAGGCTTCTTTGAAGAAAACTTGAGCCTGTTAGCCAAGGCTGTGCCTTATGATCATATTGCGCTAGACCAGGGCATTGGCTATTCCGCTAAGGCGGATAATATCCAAGATTTCGCCTTTATGCGCACCTTGGATAAGTTGAATCTCTACAAACGTCCCACCATGGTGGCGGTGTCCAATAAGGGCTTTTACGGCAAGCTCTTGGGCTTAGCCAAAGATGACCGCCTATTGCCAACTATCATCAGTGAAACCTTGATGATTCAACAGGGGGGCCGCTTGATTCGGGTCCACGACAGCAAGGCCACCGCGGATATGATCAAGTTAATTGATGCTATTAATAATTCGTTTTTGATTGATAAAAGCGACGATGAGATTAAATAAATGTATGTAAAAAGCACCGAATCCGGGGAATTACCTGGGATTCGGTGCTTATTTAAATTGTCAGTTTAGACTTATTGGGCCACACGTAATAAGGTATATTTTTTCTTACCCTTACGAATGATGACGAATTGACCATCAAAGCTGGCCTTGGGGTCTACTTTGAAGTCTAAGTCCTGTTGGCGAGCGCCGTTGATGTAAATGGCGCCGTTTTTAATGTCTTCTCTGGCTTGACGGCGAGAAGGTTCAATCTTAGTATCATCCACTAATAATTCCACCAATGGCCGAACTTCGTTTTGAATGGTCACACTTGGCATATCTTTGAAGCCCTGTTCAATTTCTTCGGCGGTTAAGGTGGTTAATTCCCCGGAGAATAGGGCTTTAGAGATGTGTTCAGCTTGGTCAACGGCTTTTTGGCCATGGACAAAGCGGGTGACTTCTTCAGCTAAACGGCGTTGGGCTTGGCGTTTTTCAGGGGCAGTTTTCACCGTTTCAGCTAATTCGTCAATTTCAGCGGCACTTAAGAAAGTGAAGTACTTCAAGTATTTCACCACGTCCCGGTCGTCTTGGTTTAACCAGAATTGGTAGAATTCATAAGGGGTGGTCTTTTCAGGATCCAACCAAACCGCGCCCCCGGCTGTCTTACCAAATTTAGTGCCATCGGCTTTTAGCATCAAGGGAATGGTTAAGCCGTAAACTTTCGCTTCTTGGCCTTCTTGGCGGTGGATCAAATCGATGCCGGCAGTGATATTGCCCCATTGATCGGCCCCGCCAATTTGTAATTGCACATCATGTTCTTTATATAAAGTCAAAAAGTCGACGGATTGCAAAATTTGGTAGGTGAATTCGGTGTAAGAAATTCCGACTTCCAAACGGCTGGCAACAATTTCTTTATTTAACATAGTGTTGACGTTGAATAATTTACCGTAGTCTCTTAAGAAATCTAATAAACTTAATTTGGATAACCAATCATAGTTGTTAACGAGTTTGAAGTTGTCGGTGCCAAATAAATGTTTCATTTGTTTGGTGATGGCCACTTCATTATGTTTCACTTGGTCCATGGTTTGTAAGACCCGTTCGCTCTTCTTACCAGAAGGATCACCGATTGATCCGGTGCCACTACCAATCAAAATAACGGGATGATGGCCGGCTTCTTGGAACCGTTTGAGCATCATGAAGGGAATTAAATGGCCAATGTGTAAAGAATCTCCGGTGGGATCCACGCCACAATATAAAGAAATGGCCTTGTCTTTAACTAATTCTTTTAAGCCGGCTTCATCGGTCATTTGGTTGACAGCGCCGCGCCATTCTAATTCATCTACGATTTGTCCTTGTTGTACTTTTTCCAAACTAATCCATCCTTTATCATTTTTTTGGTATAAAAAAAGTCCCAAATCTATTCAATAGACCTGGGACGAATCATCAATTTGATCCGCGGTACCACCCGCATTATGCATTGCATCGCTCGTTGTGCTGATTGAAAAAAAGCTTCAATCATAACACTGATTATTTTATTCACTTGTTTTAACCCAATCTTAGTGCATCCCCCTGCGTACTTCAAACCCTAGGATTCATCGGCTCTCAGCGCCCGCCGACTTTCTGAAGAAGTGCCTAAAATTTTACTGCACAGGGAAAGACTGAATAAATCAAGGATAACTGATATAATTTTTAAAAGCAATAGGATTTATGCAAATTTACCCCATCCTTTGGGAAAATATTATGGCTAAAATCCGAAATATAAATATAGTGAGGCCAGTTAGATGGATAACGTAACTTTTAGAACAGCACGTATTGAAGATTTGGCAGACATTGTGGCAATTTATAACGAGAGTATCCCCGGGCGCCTGGCCACTGCCGATACGACCCCAATTACGGTGGCGGAGCGAGAACCTTGGTTTGCGGCCCATCAAACCCCAGGCAATGGCCTATGGGTGATGGTGCTGGCTGGTAAAACGGTGGGCTGGATCAGTTTATCCGATTTTTATGGGCGGCCGGCTTATGGCCATACCAAAGAAGTGTCGATTTATCTCACCAATATGATTCAACACCACCACTTAGGCCAAACCGCCCTGGATTTCATGACTAAGCAGGCCCAGGAATTAGGGGTCACCACCGTCTTAGCCTTCATTTTCAAACACAATACGCCCAGCGTCAAACTATTTAAACGCAATCACTATGAGACTTGGGGGGATTTGCCCGAAGTCGCCCAGATGGATGGTAATTTGTATTCCTTACTGATTTTAGGCAAGAAATTATAAAATGACGTAGAAAGTTGGTGTGGCGATGTGGATTCGCAACCGTTGGCGGTGCTTATTGGTGGTTATTTTGGTGGGCTTAAGCCTGCCAGTCCAACTGGTTCAAGCCGCTGATTCACAAGTCACCACCGCCCAACAGGCTCTGGCTATCAATGCCCAACAGGGGCAGGACTTGCAACACCAACTCCAGGACCAGCAGGCTAAGGTGACCCAGTTGAATAATGCCGTGGCCAATCAAACCTTGGCTTTACAGCAGGCCGAAACCAAGCTTGCGGCCAATGAGGCTCAGCTCCAGGACCTGGGGCAACGGATCAAGGCCACCAAAGTGGATATCGGTGCGTTAAAAACCGACCTGCAGGGGCAATTGGTGCAACTGCAGCAACGTAACCAAAAGAGCAGCTTAGGCAATGCCTATGCGGATTACGTCTTGGGTGGGCAGGATATTGCGGAAATGGTGACCCGGGCTTTAGCCGTGCGCAAAATCCAGCAGGTAACGAAATCTGCCTTACAGACACTGCAGCAAGCCCAACATAAATTGACCACCTTAAAGGCCAGCCAACAGGACCAGCAGGCCGAACTGGTGGCCCAAAAAAGCAAGTTGGTGGCCGATAAAGCCCAATTAGACCAGGATCAAGCAGCAGCTTTAGCTCAGCAGACCCAATTACAGGCCCAATTAGCGGCTAATCAAAGTATGACCCAGTCGCTGCAAGACCAACTCCACCAAGCCCAGGCGCACCAGGCCGCTATTGAAGCTGCTGCGGTTGCCCAGCGCCAAGCTGAAGCCGACCAGCATACCAATGACGCACCAGTCGAGGGGATTGGGTCAGCCAGTGGGGCCTATGGGGCAGCGTTAGACGCCAATTTAACCCCGGCTGCGGCTAAAAATGAGATCATTCAAAATGCCCTGCAGTTTTTAGGGGTACCCTATGTTTGGGGCGGCACCACCCCCAGTGGTTTTGATTGCTCTGGGTTGGTGCAATATTGTTACCGCATGGCTGGCCGCAGTATGCCTCGGGTTTCCCAAGACCAAAGTGCCCAGGGCCAACACGTCAGCCTAGGCCAAGTTGAACCAGGGGATTTATTATTCTGGGGTAGTGTGGGTACGGCCCATCATGTGGCCATTTATTTAGGCAATGGGGAATATATTCATGCCCCTCAACCCGGAGAAAACGTGAAGATTGGGACCATTGCCTGGTTTCGCCCGGACTTTGCCCGCCGTGTTTAATGTGGTTTAGCAGAGGCAACAATCGTTGTTTTTTCGTTGTTTTATTGGAAACACTTACGCCATCTCTCCTAAAATAAGGTATTATAGAAACAATCACTTTTTATTTTCACCAAGACCTGTTATTATTGGGGTTAAAATAAAATCTATAGGGGAGCTCAGCCATGGCGATCAATGACAAAAAGCTTATAATTATTACTGGCGCTGCAGGGACTGGTAAAACAACGGTTAGCCACTATTTGCATGATCAATATCATGCAACACGGGTGCTGACGCATACCACCCGGGCACCAAGACCAGGTGAAGTCGATGGGCAGGATTATTATTTCGAGACACCGGATAGCTTTTTTAATAATCACTTTGTGGAATACGTGAATTATGCGGGTAATTTATATGGGTCTTCAGTTGAGGGGATGCAACGGGCTTTAGCAAAGAATGATTTAGCCTGTATGGTCTTAGACACGAAGGGTGCCGAAACGTATTTGCGCCGTTTCCCAGATTTGGTTTGTGTCATTTATCTAACGGTTAAAGATCCCAAGCAATTGCGGGAACGCATGCGCCAGCGGGGCGATAGCCGGGTAGCTTTACAGCAACGTCTGAATAGTGAAGAATACATGCGTGATTTACATCTGCCCAAGAGTTTACAAAATCACGTGGCCATCATCATGAATGAAGACTGGAATGAAACCAAAGCTAAATTAGATCAAGTCATGGCCAATGCGGCCGTGGAACAACAATAGACAAGTTACGCCCAAGTTCAAATTTTGAACTTGGGATTTTTTTTAGCCATTTTTACAAGAAATGGCCATTTTTTGTAGCTATTTTGCCTACTTTCTGGAAAAACAAGTGTTATAAGATTATTTATTTTTTCTAAAATGCGTTGAAATCTTAACGAAAATTTTACTTTTAAAGCCTGTTAGGCCGGGACGCAGCGCTGTGAAAGCGCTTTTTAATATGCTCAATATTTCATTTTTGTCACATGGAAGTAAGTTAAGTGTAACCTTTCCTTTGTCTTCCTGTAACACTCCTGCAACATAAAGTGTGTATTATAAACATCGTTGGTTAAGAGAGATGAACCACATCAATACATGAAAAATAATTTTGAACTTAAAACATAAACATTAAAAATAAGAAGACATTTTGGAGGAATATATTTTGAATTTATTTAAGAAGGTTACTTTGTCAATCGCCGCAGCTGGTATGTTGGGCGTTTCAAGTTTAGCATTAAACAACACAAACACTGCCCAAGCTGCAACAACTGGTGACGTTGTGACAGTATCATGGGATGGCGAAGCTGCTTCAGCTTATGCCAAACCAACTGAAGCTTCTAACGTTACAAACTATTTAGGCAAAGCTACTTCTTGGAAAGTTGTCGCTGTTCAAAAAGATGGCAACGGCCAAACTTGGTATGAAGTTGGCGCTAACCAATGGTTACCAGCTTCTGTTGTAACTGATGGCTGGTCTGTATCCCAAGCCCCAGTTGCTGCTAATGCCACAACTGATGCTCAAAAAGTTATTGATCTTGCTAAACAACAAATCGGCAAACCTTACGTATGGGGTGCTAAGGGTCCTAATTCCTTCGATTGCTCTGGTTTGATGCACTATGTTTTCCAACAAGCCTTAGGTAAAGAAATTGGCGGCTGGACTGTCCCTCAAGAATCAGCTGGCACACAAGTATCTGTTGAAGATGCACAACCTGGGGACTTATTGTTCTGGGGCGGCCATGGTTCAACTTACCACGTGGCTTTAGCTTTAGGTAACGGCCAATATCTCCACGCACCACAACCTGGCCAAAACGTTACTATCGCTAACATCTCACCTTACTTCTGGCCTTCATTTGCCGTTCACGTGAACTAGTCAGTACTTCATTTAAATAATTAATGTCCGTATGGGTTGTCAATCATACATAAGACATTTTGGAAACACATAAATAAGCGCCAGCTTTGGATCCATCCTTTTCCGGTAACGGTTAACGATGGTTTTAGAGCTGACGCTTTTTTGATTCGTTGTTAGTTTCAGGATACGCTATCATCACCAGCCACTTAGCTGTAAAATATATTTATATGCAAATATATCTCATATTTATTATCAGGAGGCTATGCTTTAATGACAGCTTATCGTTTTTTAGAACCTTACACTTTTCCTAATAAAGCCATCACCTTGAAGAACCATGTGGTGATTCCACCGATGACTGAACAAATGGCTTTTGAAGATGGGTCCATCACCCAAGATGAATTGAACTATTACGCCAAACATACTGGTGGCGTGGGCCTGTTCATTACCCCGGTGGCCAGCGTCAATGCCTTGGCTAAGGGTTTTGAAGGTCAACTGAGTATCGCCGACGACCGCTTTTTACCAGGCCTGCAACAATTAGCCCGGACCATGAAGGCTAATGGTACCAAGGCGGTTATCCAGATTTCCAGTTCCGGCCGGCGCAGTAATTCTAAAATTTTACGGGGGCAACAACCTGTTAGTGCCAGTGATGTCCGGGCCCATGAAGCTGGGGCAGAAATTCCCCGGGCTTTGAGCGATGCTGAAGTGCGGGCAACAATCAAAGATTTTGGGGCCGCTACCCGCCGAGCCATTGAAGCCGGTTTTGATGGGGTAGAACTCCACGGGGCCAGTTCCAATCTCATCCAACAATTCTTTTCACCCCATGCCAACCGTCGAACCGATGATTGGGGCGGCAGTTTTGAAAAGCGCCTGCGCTTCCCATTGGCCGTGATTCAAGAAGTGAACCGGGTCATTGAAGAATATGCCAAAAAGCCCTTTATTTTAGGCTACCGGACTTCTGCTGAAGAAGTCAGTGAACCGGGCATCACCCTTGAGGACACGTTGGCCTTTGTGGACGCCTTGAAGCAACAGCCGCTAGATTACTTACATATCTCCGCCGGGGATGCCTGGGGGACGTCTAAGCGGGATAAGACCGATACCCGGCCCGTTGCAAAGTTGATCCATGACCGTCTGGCCGGCGCCATGCCATTGATCATCGTGGGTGGTCTGAAAACCCCAGTCGATGTTGAAAAAGTCCTGGACGCCGGGATTGAATTAGCGGGCCTGGGTCATGAAAGCCTGCGGGAACCAAATTGGGTCCAAAAAGTCCAACAGGGGGATGAAAAATCAATTCGTTACGCCATTTCCCCAGCTGACTTAGATGAATTAGGCATCAAGCCACCATTCTTGGATATTATTTTGGCCTCTTCCGGAGGTCCAGAGGGTGTGCCGCTAACCGTATTTTAAATTTAAATGAAGCTTTAATTTTTCTGAAATCAAGGAAAATTAAAGCTTTTTTATTTTGCTTGATAGTTCAACGAGTAATGTCATAATCTTATAAATATTTTAATTTATATTATTAATTATCATTCTTGGATTAATTGTTCAAAGTCAATTGACTTTGAAGTAACGGCTAATCAATAAATAATCAATAGGTATATTGATTAACGATTAAGCGGTATTAACGGACTTGCATGCAGATGCTGAACGATAGAAACATAATTTCGAATTAATATTAAGCGTTTTCATTGACATATATTCTCGAAAAAGTTTAAAATATATTTATCATTTTATGTAAAAATATTTATGAAAAGTTAATAGTATTACTTAAGTCCAGTAGTGGTTTTGGAGTATGGGAATGGGGGAGGGTGCGTATGACAAAAGTTGTTTTCAAAGGCAATTCAAATCGATTTCATGGGATTAACAGACTTTGGGTAATCGTGGGGTCTAATGCTCTGATATTCGGGGTTCAAATTGGGTTGTCTATCACAACGGTTCAAGCAGACATTGTTACACCAAGCGTCAACTTAACAGCTGCTAAAACGAATGATATTAGTTCACCATTATTAAGTGCGAATGGCTCAGCCATAGTCAATAAGGCCAATGCCATCAATTTGAATATTGATCCGTCAAAGACAAATGCAGTCCAAAATTTTACGGTCCGCTGGGTTAATGCTCAAACGGGTGAGCCAGAATCGATAAGAACATATAATTTATTGGATCCTGATTTTACGGTGGCTTCAATCTATTGGCAGCCCTTAACCTATGCCGTATCCGATTGGTCTACAGCTACTTTTAGTTGGCATTCTGACACCACCGGGGATGAGACACTACATCTAGATGAGGCTGGGTTAACCAAAATCAAGGCTAGCGCCCAGATTTCTGCCAACACGGATTACACCAAGCTTGATGTTGACCAAGACCAAGCAGCAACTTTTAAAGCTGCTAGTCAAGCAATTCTGGCAACACCGTTTTCTGATATAAAAGCATGGGCAAAATATTACACGATGTATTTAAGTGAAGCGGCAGTTACGGGTGCTGGCAGTCAAGGTATTAGCAATTATGATTTGACAGTGAAATTTTATCGGGTAACTATAAAAATGAATACATCTTTAGGCAATACGATTATGAATGTACCCACCGGCGAAGTCGGGACAACTGTTAACATAGATGTGCCACAACGAGAAGGGTATACGGCGGATAAGGCGACTATTTCGGTGATTCTTAATCCTGATGGGACGGCAACGATTCCTGACGATGGCGTTGGTGGTGCCAATTATGTGACCTATAATAAAACAGCACCGCAAGAGGTCACTGCGGTAGCAAAAATGTATTCCAATATAGATGGTGGACCCGAGTATAGGGAAAGAAATCCAGGTAAGTATGTTTCTGTGAGAGGGCTACCTGGTACGACTGTTATGGCTGAAATGACTTCTTATGTGGGTTATACCGTCAATAAGGCAGAAGTACCGGTGAATATCAAAGCAGATGGGACTGCAGAAATTCCTGATGCTCAAGAAGGTGGCGTTAATTACGTCATATATACGCCTGATAGAGATCCCAGTATCAAGTATCCAGTCAATATTAATTGGGTGGACAAGAATACCGGCAAAACTATTAATCAGGACAGTTATGACATGACGGATCCCAATTTTTCACCAGATAACGTTAAAACTACCTTGCCAGGTTGGAAAATTGATACCGCTGGTGCCAAGATGCATTTCGAGTCTTTAAATTATAGTGAGGACCAAAATATATCCCCAGATTTTATGAAGGATCAACATAATTATGTTGATTCGCTTTGGAATATAGAGCCCAATTGGACGGCAATCGTGAAATACATGCATGAGGCTAATGACTATGCTGAAAAACCAACGACGGATACAAGCAGTTGGCTCAAGTTTGTCATGCAATATACTTATTATTTCCGAGTTTGGAAGGTTATTGACCCTTGGGCCCACGATACAGATACGGCTTGGTATCCAACGACCCGCTATACACTGACTATTCCAGTCACCCCAGATTCTGGAACAACACCACCCGCTGTGACACCAACACCGGTACCTACCCCAAGTACACCAACACCTGTCATTCCCGCGGCATCGCAATTAACCGTCCATGCCGCCAAGGGTGCGGTGACGACTAAACACGATTTAACACGCCTCTATGTGTACAAGCTGACCAATAATGGCACTGGTACCATCACAACCACCGACAATCCAGATTTCACCGGGGATTATATTCGCGATGCCCGCACAATAGTTATCATTGATCAAGTCGCTGGCTATGATCAAGAAGTCGGGGGTTTTCATGTGGTGGCTTATCACATCAGTGCCGACAATCTCGACGATAAACCTAATGGCTTTTGGGTTCGGGCTGAAGATGTGCTGGCCACGATGCAATATAATTACGCTGAAAATGTGACTGGTAGTGTCCTGGCGACGACGGCTGCCAAGACTTACAGCGATATCAACTTTAACCATGAGACGAAAGCCCTTAAAGTTGGTGCCGGGCAAACCTTTGACTACACCCAAGTCATCAAGGAAAGCTTGCATGGACAAGTGGTGGGATATGCCCACAAAACTGGGGATACTTGGACATTTGTCAAAGCGGCGGATTTTCAAGCTACAACGCCAGCTGAGCAGGTTACTACTGCTAAATTGCCAACGGGCACGGCGGTTTATTCTGACCAGCAAGCAGCGGCCATTTATTCCGACGCCAGCACGACCAAGGATACTGGGACCAAATTAAGTACCAAGGTGGACGAGTGGTCGGCCTTTGAAGTGGCTAAAGACGCGGACGGCCAGATTACCGCTTATCGCTTGGGCAAGGATCAATGGGTGAAAGCTAGCGCTATTCAAGTTGAAAAAGATTTAGCGGGAACTTTCAACGTCGCTGCTGGGGTGACTTTGCGCAACTCCGACAATACGTTGGTTGGTACCATTAAAACTGCTGGACTGTATAAGGTTTTTGCGGTGCGTTATATTAATGGTAAACAAGCTTTGCGCTTGGGCAATGATTCTCAATGGGTTTATGCGGCCCAAGGGGATTACTATCCAGCTTAAAATAAGGTTTTAAAGCAAAAAGAAGGTTCAATTCCCCAGGATTCTGGGAAAATTGAACCTTCTTTAGTTTGCCTATTTAATATAAGTCGTCACAAAATTATAAGTGTTTTGTGGGCTATATTGTAAGTTCTTGACTTTCTTGTTAACCAAGTGAGCTTCCACATTTTGATACAGTGGCAAGACACCTTGTTGTTCGGTGATGAGTTTTTGGGCATCCATCAAATCGTTCCAACGTTTTTGCTTGTCCATAACATCTCCAGCCTTACTATTGGCGATGAATTGGTCATATTGGTCGTTGGACCATTTCCCAAAGTTATATTGGTTGGTGGTGGTGAACATATCCAAGAAGGAAATTGGATCTGGGAAGTCCGCTTGCCAACTGCTCAAGACCAACTGGAATTGGCCGGCTTCAGAGCGGCTGATCCGGGTCTTCTTCGGCATGTTGGTCAAAGTAACCTTCAAATTAGGCAAGTTTTGTTGCCAAGTACTTTGCAAGTATTCCCCGATCTTCTTAGCGCCATCCGTATCATCAGTCAACAGACTCACGTTAATATCTTTTTTACCAGTTTCGTTCAAGCCTTCTTGGAAGAGTTCCTTGGCCCGCTTCACATCATAGCTGGTATCCTTGGCATCACTGCTAGTAGCTTCAGCGGCGAAGTCTTTGCCGTTTTTGGGATCGTACATCAAGCCCTGGGCCGTGACGTTGTTGGACACAATGGAACCGTCGCCTAAGACTTTGTTGACCAATTCCTTCCGGTTGATGGCCAAAGACAAAGCCTGGCGTAACTTGGCGTTCTTAAATTCAGGCATAGTCGCTTGGTTCATTTCGATGTAAGTGGTCCGGGATTGTTTTCTTGGGGTGAAAGCAGCATCGTTTTTCATTTGTTGCGCCGTTTCACCGGTTAAAATGGCATCGTCTAATTTATTAGATTGATACAGGTTCAAGGCCGTGGAAGGATCTTTCACAACTTGGACGTCAATCTTGCTAAGTTTGACTTTTTTAGCGTTCCAATAGTTTTTGTTCTTAACTTCGGTCCAGTGGTTGTTAGTCCCAGTCCAACCTTTCAAGATGAACGGCCCGTTACTCAACGTGTATTTAGCTTGGGTACCATATTTTTTACCCATCTTTTCCACAAATTTTTGATTTTGTGGGTAAAAGAGTTGGAAAGCCATCAAGGAGTTGAAGTAAGGGACGGGATGTTCCAAGCTGACTTGTAAGGTGTATTTATCCACAGCTTTGATACCTAATGTGTCTGGGGCTTTTTTTCCATTGACGATATCATTGCCGTTGACAATATCTTGGAATAAGTATGCGTATTGGGATGCGGTCTTAGGATCAGCCGTGCGCCGCCAACTATAAACAAAATCATTGGCGGTTACTGGGTCGCCGTTAGACCATTTGGCATCTTTACGGAGTTTGAAGGTATATGTTTTCCCGTCGCTGCTTGGGGTGGCAATCTTTGTGGCGATTGCCGGTTCAATTTTCTTGCCATTGTAGCGATACAAGCCATCCATGGTATCCAAAGACGCTTGACTACTAATGGCATCTACCATTAAGGACTGGTCTTGGGTTTGAATGGAATCTTGTTCCATGCGATGTAAAACCTGGTTACTGGCGCTACTGCTGGAACTAGAGCTAGAACTGCCACAAGCCGTTAAAGTTAACGCAGCGGCAGCAGCCACTAACCCCAAAGTTAGAACTTTCTTCATTTTCATATGTATTTCACTCCCTAATATAATATCATTTTCTATATTACATTAGAATTTGATTAAAGTAAACATAATTCGGAAGTTATCTATCTAAAAAGCGACCTATCGGACGTGTATTGCAATGGTAGTTGAACTATATTGAGAAAATAGCCTGTTATCATGACATATTCATTAGAACAATACTCATTTAGACGGATTTTTAACTCATAAGGCGACCAATTAAAAATACCGGTATAACATCAGATCTTAATCCAATGTTATACCGGTATGGGTGTTTGCTTAAAACAAATCGATGAACTTACGAGTAGCGCCTAAAATCGTTTTGGTGATATTTTCCAAGACGCCGATTTTAGGGGTGGCTTTAGGTTTTTGTTGGCTGCTGGCTTTCGCCTGTTGCGGTGTCGTGCCGGCATCGCTGGGTTTGAAGTTGGCACCATTGGCTAGGCTCACGGTGACTTTGTCGCCCTTGACGATAACCAATTGGTCATCCACCGCGGTGTCCGTTTGGGCGTCACTTTGGTCTGAATCATCGTCCGTATGGAAATTCAGGGTTTTAACGATGGCCCCAGTTTTATCCACCACTTGAATACTACCTTGATCGCTACCATCTACTGGGGCGACTTGGTAAACGCCGCTGCGGGCTTTGAAATCTTTCCCAAAGGCAAAGGTACCAGTCTTTAGGGTCATGCTGATGACGTTGCCATCTTTAGGCGCTTGGGTTATTTTCCCAGTCACATCGTGATAAATTACATTGCTGGGCATGTAGACGAAAACGACGCCCTGGGTGTCGGTGCCGAAAATCCCAGTAGTTTTACCCTGGGTTTTTGAGGGAATCAACTTATAGCCAGCAATGGTTGCTGCTTTGATTTTAAAATGAGTGCCAATTTTACCCACCTTCACGGTTTGGGGTTGGAGTTCACTCCCATTGATATCTTCATATCTTACTGCCAAGCTGGCCTGGTCACTATTAGTGGTATCTGGACCGGGGAAAATGATATCCCCAGATTCTGGGGGATAGGGGGTCGTTGGGCTAGGGTTGCTACTGGATGAAGAACTAGAACTTGAGCTAGAACTACTTGAGTTACCATTATCAGAACTAGAACTGGAATTATTAGAAGAACTATTTCCGGAATTAGATGAACTGCTACTAGAATTATCAGAAGAACTAGATCCAGAGTTTGAAGAACTAGAACTGGAATTATCAGATGAACTGGAACTAGATCCAGAGGAACTGGAATCTGAACTCGAAGAACTAGAACCGGAACTGGAATCTGAGCTGGAACTTGAGTCTGAACTGGATCCGGAATTATTTGATGAACTAGATGAATTTGAGCCAGAATTTGAACTGCCACTGTTGTCAGTACCAGCTTGGTTGTGATCGCTGGACCCAGTGGTATCAGAAGAACTAGCATTGTCACCCGGATTAGGCTTAGCAGTGCCGCTGGCATTACTTGAATTTTCGCCGTTATTGGCAGTGCTGTCCGAACCAGTGTCGGTGTTACCAGTGCTGTTCGCTGAATCATTGGTATCTGGTGTCGTTGGTTTACTAGTGTCATTACCATCACCAGTGGCTGCACCAGTATTACCTGTCGAACCAGTGGCACTGCCATTTGAATCCGGCGTATTGTTAGTGGTATTGCTATTTGTACTGGCATTATTATCCGTGGTGTTACCACCAGTGGTTGGTTGTTGATTAGTGGTATCTGTATTGTCAGGTTGTGTTGAATCTGGATTCGCCGGCGTGGTTGTTGGTGCCGGGGTAATTGGTTTTAAACCATTCCCCTGGTCTGCTTTTGGTAAGGTGGCTTCAATCGCGTTATTGGTGGTTGTTGTCGCACTAGCAGTGGCTTGAGCCTGGGAATCTTGATCACTGGCAGCCTGGGTTTGGGAAAGTTGGCCATAGTTCAATCCACCGGCAACTAGAGCCAGTGCTAGGGAGATTGATACAGTTGTCCTAACTTTTCGAGTCATATTTTTTGAACCTGCTTCCTGGGTAAAACAAGAGAATTAACAAAATTGATCTGAACGTGATCTGTAACAAATATAAGTACAGATTACCATGAGAATCTCCTGAGAGGTAGGGGTAAAGCAAGAATGTAATATTGATTTAATTTAGATGACATATCCTTTAAATTTGTAACAAAGCTTTACAATCCTTATTTACCAAGGGAAATACGACTTTAGTCTGATGTTGATTTGATAAATAAAATTAAAAAAAGCTAACCCTTAATCATATTATGATTAGAGATTAGCATTTTTTGAAATTAATTGATTAACTGACTAATGACATCAAGTAGTTGCTATTTAGGGCATATCTGACCATTTCTTCATGATAATAGCTGGTCAGTCGTACTGATAAAAACCAATTATTCTGGAATTATTTCCCAAGCAATGCTTTAATGGGTTGCTAAGAAATCCAATGCAGCAACACCCACCGTTTTAGCAGCTAACGGCAATGCTTTTTCATTGATGACAAACTTTGGACTATGGTGGGGATAGAAGATACCGTCATCTGGCATTTCACCTACAAACATGTAGACTCCAGGAATTTTTTGGGCAAAATAAGCGAAATCTTCTGATGCTGTGTTACGGGTGACCATATCTAAGTTAGTGAGTTCTTGGATGTGACTGTGACGCAAGCTATTTTGAATCGTTGCGGCAAGTTCAGCATCATTATTTAAAACAGGGTAGTCACTATCATAGAATAAATCGACTTTGACATCGAACATCAACTCCAGGCCTTTGACCATGCGTTTGAAATTTGTTTCAATGATTTCCCGAGCTTCATCCCGCATGAAACGAACGTCACCTTCTAAGAAGACAGCATCCTTGATGACGTTAAAAGAACCTTTCCCATCGAAGTTACCAAAAGTCAATGTACACATATCAAAGGGATCTGTTCGCCGAGAAATAATTGTCTGGGCGATTGTTACAAAGTAAGAAGCCGCAACGTTGGCATCGTTAGCTAAATGAGGCGCTGACCCGTGGCCGCCTTTACCGTGAATGGTCATTTTAAAGCTGGAACGTCCAGTCATAACTGGGCCGGCCGTGCATTGAACCGTGCCATAAGGTACCGGTGCCCAACCGTGGACGCCAATAATGGCATCGACGCCATCTAAAACGCCAGCTTCGATCATCCCTAAAGCACCACCAGGGGGAGTTTCTTCAGCAGGTTGGTGGACGATTTTAATTTTACCAGCCCAGTCATCTTTTAGTTCATACAAAGACTCTGCCAAAATCAGCATATAAGCAGTATGGCCATCATGACCACAGGCGTGCATTACACCAGTGTTTTGTGAGGCAAAGGGTAAGCCTGTTTCTTCTTGAACAGGTAGCCCATCAAAGTCAGCCCGTAAAGCCAGGGTTTTCCCTGGTTTGCCGGAGTCGATAGTTACCACGACACCATAGCCATCGCCGAAGTTAGCTTGGACTTTAACATCTTTATCCTGATAGAACTTGGCAATGAAATCACCAGTTGCTTTTTCTTTGAAGGATAATTCAGGGTGCTCATGTAACTGCCGTCGGATGGCAATCATCCTGTCGGTCTTAGCTTCGATTTTAGCATATAACTTGTCTTTGAGTGTTTGACTTGCAAATACATTATTTTCAATCATAAATTACACCTCATATTTACATTAGTTTGCTTTAGGATTAATCGTGAACACACCTAAACCACCGATGAGAATCGTAATGGCCAGGAGAATAAAACCAACTTGGAAATCACCACCGGCTGCTTGGATCAAAGCACCGATCATGATAGGTGCCAGGAACCCTCCAAAAGTACCACCGGTATTAATGATTCCCACGGACGTACCAATAATGGCTTGTTTAAAGATTCTTTGGGGCCAAGTGAAGGTTGCGGTGAATGCTGAAATTGTGGTCATCCCGATTAACGCCACTAGTATTAAGGATAAAACGATGCTATGGATATGGACTAGGGTGTAAATTGCGGTGGCACTAATCACAGCACAAATTAGAATGAATGGTTTTTGTTTACCCTCAAACCATTTTGAAAGACAAATCCCGGTAAAAAAGCTACCGATAACTTGAGATATGGCGTTGACGGCTAAAATTGCCCCGGCAGCGCCTAAAGATAATTCATAAGTCTGCGTTAAATAACTGGGTAACCAGGACATGGCACCATAATAAGTAATATTCAATAAAAGCATAATGACAAATAGCAACAAGACGTTCCGGTTAGTAATGACTGCTTTGAAAGATACTCGGTTAGTGGTTGTTTTAACGGTTGCTTTAGGAACGGATGTATCTTTCGGGAGTAGAAATAGCACCAATAAAAAGGCAATTAGGAATAGCGTTCCTAATAAAAGATAACCATAGCGCCAATTGATGGCAATCACGTTAGCTCCCAGAACAAAAGCTAACAAGCCACCAATACCGGAAGTGGTCATGATACCAGATTGGACCATGACTCGGCGATCGTGGTCAAAGTTTTCCGCCACCGCCTTTGAACAAGCTGGCGGATAGCCACCGTGACCTAAACCAGCCCCAAAACGAATGGCTAAGAACAACATCAAAGAGCTAACAAAGCCAAAGGCATAAGAGAAGACACAGATAATCCCTAAGGATAATAAGAGCACTCTTTTGGCACCGATTCTGTCAGCTAGCCAACCGCCGGGGATTTGCATGAGGGAGTAAGCCAGGAAGAACATACTCATGATCAAACCAGTTTGGGCTGTGGTAAAACTGAATTCTTTAGCGATGGGGATGATGGCTGTGGAGACCATATTCTTGTCCATATAAACCATGGCATAGCCGGTCATTAAGGCCGCGATGATTTTTATGTCTGACCTAGCCAGCGATTTGTCAATAACTGCACTTTCTTTTGCCAGATGAATCATTCCTTTCTTAAATTAAAATTACCTAAAAATAGGCTTTAAAAGTGCGTCACTAAAAAAGACGCCTTAACAAGCATAGCACTATAAGTAAACGCTTACAAATTATTTTTTAGGTGACCTAACAAATATTCTTTCTCCTAGCAAAAAAATACCAATACCTAATCTTTTTCAGATCAAGTGTTGGTATTTTTGAGTTAATCCCCAGGTAAGACAGCCGGATTCTCTGGTTGTTTTTCATGGGCTTTTTCAGCCATTTCCCGATACATTGGTACTTCGTCATCACTGGCAAAGACCGAATGGCCGGGGATAATTTCTTGCAAGTAGCGGTCCTTAGAGTCATCTTCAATTGAAGCATCATAAGGATGGGGCTTGCGATGGCGTTCGTATTCTGGATCTGGCAACGGCACCGCAGACAGCAAGCTGATGGTGTAGGGATGCAAGGGGTAATTATAGACTTCATCAGAAGTGGATAATTCCATCAAGCGGCCGTTATGCATCACCGCAATTCGATCACTGATATATTTCACCATGGATAAATCATGGGCGATAAATAAATAGGTCAGATTTTGATCTTTTTGAATATCTTCCAACAAATTAACCACTTGGGCTTGGATAGAGACATCCAAGGCTGAGATGGGTTCGTCGGCGATGATGAAGCGGGGTTTAACGGCTAGGGCTCTAGCAATCCCGATCCGTTGCCGCTGACCACCGGAGAATTCGTGGGGATAGCGGGTCATGTGATCTTTATTTAAACCAACTAAGTCTAAGAGTTCTTCAACCCGGGCATCCCGTTCAGCGTCATTTTTAACCAAATGGTGGACATCTAGGCCTTCAGCGATGATATCTTTGATCTTCATCCGCGGATTCAAAGAAGCGTATGGGTCTTGGAAAATCATTTGCATTTCCCGTCGGAATTCTAGCATTTGGGGAGAATGTTTTTTGATTTTACTGATGTCTTGACCGTTAAAGAGGATCTCACCATCAGTGGGGTCGTATAAGCGGATAATACTGCGGCCGGTGGTACTTTTACCGGAACCAGATTCCCCAACTAACCCGAAGGTTTCACCTTCATAGATATCAAAGGAGATATCGTCGATGGCTTTGACTTCGTTTTTACGGCCAGCATTAAAGTATTGCTTCAAGTGTTTGACTTCAACGATTTTTTTTCGGGGTTCGCCATTATTCTGCATCAGCTGGGACACCGCCTTTCGCTTGTTCTGCTAGGTATTTATGATAAAGCTCATGGCGTCGCAGGATTTCTGCGGGGGGTTGGACCTTAGGAGCGTCGGGATGCAAGAGCCAAGTCGCGGCATAATGGGTATCCGTAACTTTGAAGAATGGGGGCATGGCTTCATAGTCGATGGCCATGGCGTATTCATTTCTGGGGGCAAAGGCATCGCCCTTAGGTGGGTTCAACAAGTTTGGTGGCGTACCTGGGATGGCATAGAGTTTCTGGGATTCCAAGGTAGGCATGGAATTCAATAAGCCCCAAGTATAAGGATGACGGGGGTCGTAGAAAATTTCATCTACAGTACCGTATTCGATAATTTTACCGGCATACATAACAGCTACCCGGTCGGCAATCCCAGCCACCACACCCAAATCATGGGTGATGAAAATAATGGAAGTTTCGATTTTATCTTGTAATTCCTTCATCAATTCGATGATTTGACTTTGAATGGTGACATCCAAGGCAGTTGTTGGTTCATCGGCGATGAGGATTTCCGGGTAATTAACGATGGCGATGGCAATGACGATCCGTTGCCGCTGACCACCGGAGAATTGGTGGGGATAATCTTTGATCCGGTTTTTGGCGTTGGGGATACCAACTAATTCCAAAACTTCTTCAGCCCGTTCCATGGCTTTGGCCCGGCTCATGTGGTTATGAATCAATAAAGGTTCAGCCACTTGTTTACCGATGGGCATGGTGGGGTCTAGGGAAGTCATGGGATCTTGGAAAATCATGGAGATATCATTGCCCCGGATCTTTTCCATTTGCCGAGCTGAAATTTTTAAGAGATCTTGATCTTTGAACATGATTTGGCCGTTGGGGACGTTGGAGTTATTGGCTAATAAGCCCATAATACTCCGGACGGTTACGGATTTACCGGAACCAGATTCCCCAACGATGGCCAGGGTTTCACCTTTGTTTAAATGGAAACTGACATCGCGAATGGCTTTCACATCACCAGCAAAGGTATGGAAATTAATTTCTAAGTCTTTTACATCAAGTATTTTTTCCAATGTCTGACACCGCCTAACGTGATGATTTCGGATCAAAGGCATCCCGCAGACCATCGGCTAATAAGTTAAAGGCTAACATTAAGAGCACGATGACGGCTGATGGATACCACATTTGATAAGGTAAGAAACGGAAGGTCTTTTGACCATCGGATAACAGGGTCCCTAAAGACGCATTTGGCGCCGGGATCCCAATCCCGATATAACTCAAGAAGGCTTCGAAGAAAATGGCCGTTGGAATGGTCATCATGGTATTGATGATGATCACGGAGGACATATTGGGGATCAAATGCTTGAAGGCGATCTTTAAAGAAGATTCCCCCAAGGTTTGTGCCGCCAGAATATATTCCTCGCTTTCTAACTGATACGTCTCCGCTCGTATCAGCCTGGCCATGGTTATCCAACCGGTGAACCCAATGGCAATGATGATGGACGTCAAACCAGGTTTGAAAATCAACAGCATCAAGATGGCCACGATCAAGTTAGGGACAGAAGAGATGATTTCAATGATCCGCTGCATGACGATATCCGTGAATTTGCCCCGCCAGGCCGATATTAGGCCATAGGGGACCCCTATGATCATATCAAACATGGTTGCGGCAAAGGCGACAAAAATGGATAAGCGGGTGCCATAGATGATCCGGGATAATAAATCCCGACCCAAGTAATCGGTCCCTAAGATATAATAGGTCCCCTTTGACACGCCGGCAGCAGCATAACGGTCACTGACAACACCAGCGACTTCGCCTTTCCCGGTAAACCCGGGGATATTACCACTGCCAATTTTTGGCGGCAGGTTGGCGTAGTTGACGTTTTGGGTATTGGGGTTGTGAGGGGCGATGACCGGGGCCAATAAGGCGATGATGATCATCACGGCTAAGACCCAAAAGGCCACAACGGCGACTTTATTTTGTTTCAAACGCCGGACAGCATCCTGGAAGAAGGTTAAAGATGGGGCTTGGATCTCTTCTTTTTGGGTGTTGTCCTGATTATTGGCAGGTTTGAAGCTATCTGGGGTGATTTTTACATTATCAGCCACTATTCTTTACCTCCTGTTGTACTTAAGCGAATACGTGGATCGATGATGCCGTAGAGGATATCCACCACGAGGTAGATAACCAATAAGGCGGCGGAATACAAGATGGTCAAGCCCATGATGGTTGGGTAGTCATTGGTCAAGATGGATTTGACGAATTGTTCCCCGATCCCTGGGATAGAGAAGATGTTTTCAATAACCATGGACCCGGTCATCAAGGCAACGGCCATGGGACCGATGATGGTGACAACGGGGATCAAGGAGTTCCGCAGGGCATGTTTAGCCACGGTTTGCCAAGAAGATAGGCCTTTGGAGCGGGCTAATTCAATGTAGTCACTACTTAAGACATCCACCATTTCCGTCCGCATGAACCGGGCGGTATCGGCCAATGGCGCCATGGCCAAGGCAATCGATGGGAGGATACTGGAAGAAAAGCCGTCCCACAAAGCAATTGGGAAAATCTTCAGCTTAAAGGCTAAGAAGAACTGCAAGATGACGGCGAAGACGAAGTTGGGGATGGAACGACCCACAATGGCGAAGAAGGTGGCCACGGAGTCGACCCAGGTTCTTTGCTTGACGGCAGCAATGGCCCCCAGCAAAATCCCCAAAAAAGTCCCGATAATCATGGCTTGGGCCCCAATTTGCATGGAAGGGCCGATCCGGTTAGAGATTAAATAGGTAACTGGTTGGTTGTTGAATTGGAAGGAAGTTCCTAAATCACCATGGAGCAAGCCCACGATGTAAACCCAGTATTGGGTGATCAGTGGTTTATTCAACCCGTACTGATCATTCATGATACGAATTTGGTCAGCGGATAGCTTAGCCTGGTTCGTATAAGGCGTGCCGGGTAATAACTTCATCAAGAAGAAAGTGATTGTGGCCACGATCCATAAGGTGATGAAGATCCAGGCAATCCGCTTTAAGATATATTTGGTCAATTTGAACACACCCCTTATTTCTAATAGAAAAAGGGCCTTCGGGCTGAAATTTCTCCCGGAGACCCCAAATTTTAGACGATTAAATTATTTGATATAAGCAGTCACGAAGTTGTAGTTGTTGGCAGGACTATATTGCAAGTTCTTAACCTTCTTGTTCACTAAGTGGGCTTCAACACGTTGATACAAAGGTACGACCCCTTGTTCTTGTGTGATAATTTGTTGTGCGTCTTGCAAGTCGTTCCAACGTTTTTGTGGATCTAAAACATCAGTAGTCTTGCTGGCAGCAATTTTAGCATCGTAGTCACTGTTAGACCAGCTACCATTGTTATAGCTGTTACCAGTCGTGAAGAGATCCAAGAAACTAATGGCATCTGGATAATCAGCGCCCCAAGCACTTGTTACCATGTCAAATTGACCATTGGTAGAACGAGTTAAACGTGTCTTAAATGGCACATTTGATAAAGTGACCTTCATACCAGGCAAGTTTTGTTGCCAAGTACTTTGCAGGTATTCGTTCATCTTTTTACCACCATCAGTATCGTCACCTAACAAGGTAACATCTAATTCTTTAATACCAACTTCTTGTAAACCTTCTTGGAAAAGTTGTTTAGCTTTTTTAGGATTATAAGCGGTGTATTCACTGTCTTTGGTAGCGGCAGCTTTGGCGAAATCTTGACCAGTACTTGGATTGGACATGATACCTTGTGGTGTCACGTTATTAGCAATCAAAGAACCATTGCCCAAGACTTTGTTGATCAATTCTTTACGGTTAACTGCCATAGAGATGGCTTGGCGAATCTTGGTGTTCTTGAAAGCAGGAATTGTCTTTTGGTTTAATTGTGTATAGAATGTCGTGGATTGTTTACGTGGTGTGAAGGCTGGATCATTCTTCATTTGTTGTGCAGATTCACCACTTAAAGCAACATCATCGATCTTGTTGCTTTGGAATAAGTTCAAAGCAGTAGAAGGATCTTTGATAACTTGAACGGCAACCTTGTCTAACTTAACGGCTTTAGCGTTCCAGTAGTTCTTGTTCTTAGTTTCAGACCAAGAATTGTTGGTACCAGTCCAACCCTTCAAGACGAATGGGCCGTTACCTAAAGCGTATTTAGCTTGTGTCCCGTAATTCTTACCAGCTTTTTCAACAAACTTTTGGTTTTGTGGGAAGAAAGCTGGGTTGGTCATCAAACCATTGAAGTAAGGCACTGCTTCAGTTAAGGTAATTTGAATCGTGTTCTTATCAGTTGCTTTGATTCCTAAGGTATCAGGTGCTTTTTTACCAGCGATGATATCTTTGGCGTTTTCTACGGAATCAAATAAGTATGCATACTGAGCAGCGGTCTTAGGATTAACTGTGCGTTGCCAACCATAAACGAAATCTTGAGCGGTCACTGGATCGCCGTTAGACCATTTAGCATTTTTACGTAACTTAATGGTGTATGTTTTCCCATCGTTCGTAGGTTTTGCAATTGATGTGGCGATGGCTGGTTGTAACTTCTTACCGTTGTAACGGTAGAAACCATCCATTGTATCAATTAAAGCCTGACCACTGATAGCGTCAGTATTGGTGGATGGATCCATGGTTTGTAACGTATCACTTTCCATGCGCCGGAACGTTTGACTGTCAGATGAACTACTACTACTTGAACTAGAGCCTGAGCCACACGCAACTAATAAAAATGCAGACGCTGCGATGACAAGGCCAGCCCCAACAACTTTGCTGAACTTCATCATTATTCCTCCTTAAGGATTATAATTCTGATATTACATTAAATGAGCAGAAATGTAAAATCACTAATTGTCTTCTAATTATGCACGAAAGATATGTGAACACAATTAAAATTAACCAAATTTAATTTTACACTAACCAAACACTAAGACAATCTAATGTAAATCCCCATTTAATGCCACTTTCAAAATGATAATTTCCTAATATTTTCAATATTTTTCGACAAAATATTTGCGCTGGATATTATAAATAGAGTAAAATGGTGACATAGATGCAGTTGTAAGCCCGATTATATTGGAATACGCAATTATGTCATGTATCCTAACAGGATTAGATTGTGCTAAGAATATTACCGGTACTAACAATGATCAAATGGACTACTTAGGAGGAAAAGACGTATGTCAATGATTGAATTCCATAATGTGGAAAAGTATTATGGGCAATTCCACGCGCTGAAAGATATTAATTTTACAGTAGATAACGGTGAGGTCGTCACCATAATCGGCCCATCTGGCTCTGGTAAAAGCACGTTGTTACGCTGTATTAATGGGTTGGAATTAATTTCATCCGGGCAGTTAGTGGTCAACAATTACGATTTGGCCGACAAAAAAACTGACATGAACAAGATGCGTAAGAATGTGGGGATGGTCTTCCAACATTTTAACCTCTATGCCAACAAAACCGTTTTACAAAATATCACCTTAGGGCCCACCGCCGTGTTGAAACAATCTAAGGCCCAAAGTGAAGACGAAGCTAAGAAGTTATTGGATCTGGTTGGCTTGGACAATAAAGCCAATAGTTTCCCGGACCAATTATCTGGGGGCCAACAACAACGGGTGGCCATTGCCCGCTCTTTGGCCATGAAACCCAAGGCTCTCTTGTTTGATGAACCCACCAGTGCCTTGGATCCAGAAATGATTGGCGACGTGTTGCAAGTTATGAAGACCATCGCCGAACAAGGCATGACCATGGTAGTGGTCACCCACGAAATGGGGTTTGCCCAAGAAGTTGGTGACCGTATCGTCTTCATGGACGATGGGCGGATCCTAGAAGATCGCAAAGACGTGTCAGAATTCTTCAAACAACCTGAAGATAAACGGGCCCAAGAATTCTTGTCTAAGGTTATCAAACATATCTAAAGGAGGGCCAGTTATGAGGTTGAAGAAGAAAAATTGGTTATTGATTCCCATGTTACTGGTCTTGGGGCTGACTGTTTTGGCCGGTTGTGGTCAAAAGAGTGTGGCGTCTGAAGATGTTTTAGCCCGGGACAAAGCCAACAAAACCGTTGTTTGGGGCGTGAAAAGTGATACCCGGCTGTTTGGTTTGATGGATATCAAGACCAACCAGATTCAAGGCTTTGATATTGATATCGCCAAGGAGTTATCCCATCGTATCTATGGGAAGGATGTCAAAATTGACTTAGTCCCCGTTACCAGTAATACGCGACTGCCACTATTGAAAAATGGGAATGTAGATGCGCTGATTGCCACCATGACCATTACCCCGGAGCGGCAAAAGCAAGTTGATTTCTCTGATGTTTATTTCGATGCCGGGCAAGCCATCTTGGTTAAAAAAGGCAGCCCTATCAAAAGCGTGAAGGATTTGAAGGCTGGCACGAAGGTAATTGGGGTCCAGGGTTCTAACTCCGTGGACAATGTCAAAAAAGCCGCCCCGGATACCCGGGTGCTGCAATTGGCGGATTACGCCCAAGCCTTTACCGCTTTGAAATCCGGTCAAGGGGACGCACTAACGACGGATAATGGGATTTTATATGGGATGTCTTCAGACGATCCTAATTACGTGGTTGTGGGCGGCACCTTTACCAACGAGCCTTATGGGATTGCTGTGAATAAGGGTCAAAAGCCGTTTTTGAAGGCTATTAATAAGAACTTGAAAGCTATGCGTCAAGATGGGACTTACCATAAAATCGAGCAAAAATGGTTTGGTAAGATCCAAGGCTTTCACCAAGGGAGGTAAGCGCGGTGTTTGAAATCTTTCAAAATTATGGTAGCCAACTCTGGAGTGGGTTTGGCTACACGTTGTTATCTAGTTTATACGCCTTGATTGGTAGTTTAGTGATTGGGACGTTATTTGCACTTTTTGAAATCAGTCCCATGAAACCATTGCGGGTGATTGGGAAGATCTACGTGGAAATTTTTAGAAATATTCCCCTGCTGGTCATTGCCATGATCTTTTATATCGTGGTTCCCCAGTACTTTGCCAAAATCGATGGCTTTACCGCCGGGACCATTGGCTTGACGATTTATACCTCAGCCTTTATCGCTGAAACCGTCCGGGCTGGGATCGAAAGTGTGGATGTGGGTCAAATGGAAGCCGCTCGTTCCAATGGGATGACTTATATTCAAGCCATGCGCTTTATCATTTTGCCCCAAGCCATTAAAATCGTTGTACCGCCACTGGGTAACCAATTCATTAACTTGGTTAAGAACTCCTCTGTATTAGCCTTCTTAGCCGGCTTTGATTTGATGTATCAAGGCAATATCATTGCTTCTACCACTTTTAAGACCACGGATACATATTTTGCCGTGGGGCTGTTGTATTTGATCATCACCTTGCCCATGAGTTATTTGATGCGCTATCTAGAGAAGAAATGGTCCACGGAAGGGGATGAAGCCTAATGAATACATTTGCCCAAGCGTATCAATGGGTTAATTTACGGTATCTATTAGAGGGCTTGTGGATCACGGTGGAAGTTTCCGTGATTTCAATTATCTTCAGCTTCCTGATTGGTGCAGTCTTTGGCCTATTGCGTTATATGAAAATTAAATATTTATCCCTGATCGTGGGTTTCATCGTGGATATCATTCGGAACTTGCCATTACTGTTGATTATCTTCTTCACCTATTTTGGCCTACCCAATATCTTAGGGGTCCGCTTTAATACCCTGTGGGCCACGATCATTGCCATGACGGTCTTTGAATCCGCCATGTTAGCCGAAATTATCCGCAGTGGGATTTTAGCCGTGGATCGGGGCCAAATGGAAGCGGCCCGCTCCAACGGGCTGACCTATTGGCAAGCCATGTATCATGTCATCTTGCCCCAGGCCATTAAAAAGATGATTCCACCTATTGTCAGTCAGTTCATTTCCTTGGTAAAGGATACATCTTTGGCCACCATCATCGTGTTGCCGGAATTGATGTACCACGCCCAAGTTATTTACGGCCAGAACACCAACTTCATGATCCCAATGTTCTTGGCTTTAGCAGTCTTGTACTTCATCGTCTGCTACGCCTTGTCCCTGTTATCCCGCTTCTTAGACCGGAAGTTGTCAGAAGCTTAAAGTAAATTACGTCAAAAAAGAGCCTTGCTGCGCAAATTTGCGGCAAAGCTCTTTTTTTGAAATTTATTCGGTGACCACATAAGCCTTAACTTTCCCTAAGACTTCCGGGGCCAGTTGGACTTTCAGCTGGGTGCCGTCATTGGTGTAATCCCGGTCAATGATCCGGGCATGGGAGGTGACATACTCGGTGACATTGCCTTTAGTGAAGGGAATCAACAAGGTGACCACCGGATTGTTGGCAAACAAGCGCTGTTGAATCATCTCGCTGAGGCGCTCAATGCTGGCGTCATCCTTGGCGGACAGGTAAATTTCATTGCCGGTGACCGTGGGATAAGTCATGTCGGTTTTATCGGCTTTGTTATAAACCTCGATCACGGGGATGTCCGTGATGCCCAGTTGGTGGAGGACCTTATCGGTGACGTCCATCATTTCCTGGTAATTGGGATTGGCATAATCCACCACGTGGAGCAATAAATCCGCGTTGCTGGCTTCGGCCAAAGTGGCCTTAAAAGATTCCACCAGGTTATGGGGTAGTTTAGAGACAAAGCCAACGGTATCACTTAACAAAAAACTCAATTGGTTGGGTAAATTGATTTGCCGCACGCTGGTATCCAAGGTGGCGAATAGCATATCTTTGACCATGACCTGCTTGTCGGCCGCATCTTGGTCGTAATGGGCCAATAGGGCGTTCATAATCGTGGACTTGCCGGCATTGGTGTAACCCACCAAGGCCACTTTGGGAATCAGGCTCTTTTGCCGTTCTTTACTTTGCACATCTTGGCTTTGCATCAGTTGTTTCAATTCGTTTTGCAAACGGGAAATCCGTTTACGCAAAACCCGGCGGTCCAATTCCAGTTGGGTTTCACCAGCCCCCCGGTTGGCCAAGCCCCCAGAAGCACTTTGCTGATCTAACGGGTTGCTGGAAGGATGGATGCGGGGGAGTTCGTATTGCAAGCGGGCGATTTCCACTTGGGTTTTGGCCAATTTGGTCTGGGCCCGGTCGGCGAAGATCCGTAGAATCAAACCGGTGCGGTCGATGACATAAAGCTTGGTCAAGTTTTCCAGATTCCGGATCTGAGACGGGGTCAACTCGTCGTTTAAGACCAACAGCTTGGCATCGGTATCTTGAGCGGTTTCTTTGATATCCGTAACTTTCCCGGTACCAAAATAAGTGCCGGCAATGATTTTATCACTGTTTTGGACAATGGTGTCCACCACGTCTAAATTATTGGCGGCGGCTAATTGGGCTAATTCTGACATGGTATAGTCAAAGTTTTCGGTGCCTAGATTCACACCGCCTAAAATTACTTTTAATTTCTCATCTGTTATTTTTTGCATTCAATTCTCCTAACGGAAAAAGCTGGTAATATCTACTTTTCTATGATAATTGTAACATTTTTATTGATTGTCGTGGGAATACTGGTCTGGGGGCTGTTGGCGATAGACGGATGGGGGCAGGTGGTAGTGGCGTTTGAACAGCCGGGTGAAGTAATTCAGATCGTTAAAGCCGGTCAACACGGCGATTTCGGTGACGGACAGGGTGGTGGTGGTCAAATAGCGGGCGGCTTCTTGCAGGCGCTGGGTATGGATGTAGGTCATGACGGTTTGGTTGGTGGCGGCTTTAAATTGCCGGGCCAAGTAGGCGGGATTCACATTAAGTTGCGCGGCAATTTGGGACAGACTTAGGTCGTGGCCCAGGCTGGTCATGATGATATCCAGGCAGCGCCGAATCAGGGGGCTGTAGGCCGCCGTTGAAAAACGCCGAACCAGCTGGCCGTATTCCTGGGCCATGGTGATCACCAGTTGCTTTAATGGGGGAATGGCGTTTTGCTGCTCAATTAGAATAGCGAATTTTTCCGAGAGGCTGTCCAGGTAAAGGGGATGGACGCCACCTTGTTCGGCGGCAATGCGACAGCTGGTATTTTGCACGAAGGCGGTGTTTTTCAAAGCCCGCAGCGAACTGTTGGGGACCCGGTCCTTGAACAAATCGAAGATGCCGATCATTTTGGGGATGTCAGCGTTAATGGTGGCCATATCGCCTTTGGTGACGGCAGCCATGAAGTGATTTTGCAGGGCGTACCTAGCTGCCACTTGCTGACGTTTGGCGGGGGTATTCTCGGGGACCGGTTGGGGCACGGCCGCCACTGGCGGGACGGCACTGTGGATATGGGGTGTTGCCAGGGGATGTTGCAATAAATTAAAAGCTAAGCTGCCTAACTGGTCAGCTTCTGGACTGCTTAAGATGGGCAGGCTTTGATAATAATCAGTCAGGGCCTTGCGCTCGCTGATGGTCCAGCGATTGGCGATTAGGGCTTGTTTGGGCAGGCCATCGGCTAAATAGGGCCCCAGGATCAGCGTGTCCGGATCGGGGCCGGTTTGGGCCACCGGGAGGGCCAGGTAGTGGAGGCCAAAACTAGTTTGATATTTCAAAACAGTGGTGGCCGTATCGGCTGCCAGTAAGGCCTGGATCTGGGCCACGTCTGGGGGCTGGACCAGGGGGTTTTCCCGATATTGGGTTTGGCCGGCAATTAAGGCCTGATCGGAGGCATAAAGGCGCACATCTAATTTGGTGAGACTATTGAGTAATTGGGTAACGGGTGTTAAATCATGCTTAGGCAAAAAATATCACTTCCCAGATAAGTCAAAATAGGTTGAATATCGTCAAGATTGTATGCCTTATTCTACCACAGAACGCTTATATTAGGGGTAAGCGTTTCCTAAACGTGTTTCAAGTGAATTTAAATACAAATTAGGGTCACCTCAAGGAGGACAAAAAATATGTTATATCCCATGAATACAAGCAGTCGCGTGGTGTTGGATCTTTCCGGCACTTGGCAATTTATGTTAGATGACGAACAACAAGTTGTGGATGTTACCCAACCTTTACCCACGGACCAAGTGATGGCCGTCCCCGCCGCCTTTAATGATCAAACCGTGGACAAGAAATTGCGGGAACATAGTGGTTTTGTGTGGTACGAGAAGGCTTTTACCATCGCTGACGTGTTGCAACAACAGCGCCTAGTTCTGCGCTTTGGTTCCGCCACCCATGAGGCTTGGGTTTACATCAACGGCCAAGCCGTGGGTCATCATAAGGGCGGCTTTACCCCTTTTGAGTTTGAAATCAATTCGTATTTACAAGCTGGCACCAATCGCCTGACCGTGCGTCTCAGCAATTTGTTGGATTACACCACCTTGCCAGTAGGTCACTACACCGAAACCAAAGATGCCCAAGGCCATTTAAAACGCCACGTGGATGAAAACTTTGATTTCTTTAACTATGCTGGGTTACAGCGCCCTGTAAAAATTTATGCCACGCCAAAAGACTATATTCAAGACATCAGTGTTACCCCAGACATTGACCTGACCGCTAAAACGGCGGCCGTGCAGGTGGCTGTGGCGATGGCTGGCGCTTTGGATGATGTTAAGGTGACGATTTTTGATGAAGCCCACCAGGTGGTGGGACAAGGTCAAGGTCAGGATGCGGTGATCAATTTAACTGACATCCACCTGTGGCAACCCCTGCAGGCTTACTTGTATACGGCGAAGGTGGAAGGCTTGAAAGCTGGTAAGGCCGTGGACGTGTATACGGAACCCTTTGGCCTGCGCCAAATTGACGTGACCAAGGGCCAATTTTTGATCAATGGCGAACCTTTTTACTTTAAGGGATTTGGCAAGCATGAAGACACCCCAGTCAACGGCCGGGGCTTGAATGAAGCCTATAACAATCTAGACGTGAATTTGATGAAGGACATGGGGGCCAATTCCTTTAGAACTTCCCATTATCCTTATTCCGAAGAAATGATGCGCCTGTGTGACCGAGAAGGTATCGTGGTGATTGATGAAGTGCCAGCGGTGGGGTTGTTTGATTCCTTTGGTTTCAACTTGGAACTAGACAAATCTGATTACCAAGACAGCACCTGGGACAAAATGCAAACGGCTGCAGCCCATCGCCAAGCTATTACGGAATTGATCCACCGGGATAAGAACCACGCCTGCGTGGTCATGTGGTCCATCGCCAATGAAGCGGCTACCTTTACCAAGGGAGCCCACGAGTACTTCCAACCACTCTTTGAACTAGCCCGGCAATTGGATCCGCAAAAGCGGCCCTGTACCTATACTTGCATCATGATGGCCACCCCGGAATCGGATAAGTGCATTGATTTGGTGGATGTTATCGCCTTAAATCGCTATTACGGCTGGTACTTACAAACCGGTGATTTAGACACCGCTGCTCAAGTGACCCGTCAAGAATTATTGGCTTGGCAGGCTAAATATCCCGACAAACCCATTATGTATACGGAATATGGCGCCGATACGGTGGCTGGCTTGCACAGTGCTTATGGGGAACCTTTCTCGGAGGAATACCAAGAGGATTATTACCGGATGAACAGTGCTATTTTTGATGAAATTAAGAACTTTGTAGGTGAACAATTATGGAACTTCGCTGACTTCCAGACGAAATTTGGCATCAATCGGGTCATGGGCAATCGCAAGGGCATCTTCACCCGCAGTCGCCAACCGAAAATGGTGGTGCGCTATCTCAAGGACCGTTGGACCAAGATTCCCAATTTAGGTTATAAGAAATAAAGGCTAAGGGTTCAATACGAATAAAACGTTGAAGCTGAAATCAGATGGTATCTGATTTTAGTTTTACTAAAAAAATGAAAGCGCCTACTTAAGGGTGCTGCAAAGGAGACCGTGTGATGGCAACAAAATCATCCCTCACGTTCAGAGAAAAAGCGGCCTATGGTTTAGGTGACTTGGGCAATGGCCTGATGTTTCAGATGGCCCAGCTATTCTTGTTAAAATTCTACACAGACGTCTTACAGATCCCCGCCTACTGGGGCGGCCTGATCTTTTTAATTGCCAAATTCTTTGACGCCTTTGTGGATACGGGCATCGGCGCCATTGTGGATGCCCAAACTAAAATCAGTCCCAAGGGCAAGTTTCGGCCCTTTATCTTATATGGCTCAGTTTTTCTAGGCTTAGCCACCATCGCCTGTTTCATCACGCCGAACTTTGGGGAAACCGGCCGGATCATTTACGCCTTCGTATCTTACAACATCATGGGCGTTTGTTACTCCGTGGTGAACATTCCCTATGGCTCGCTGGCCTCGGTGATGAGTACCGATTCCGGGGACCGAACAGCCCTGGCTGCTTCCAGAAATTTGACCGGGCAATTAGCCGCCCTGTTGACCGGGGCAGCGGTGATTCCCATGGTGTACTTCTTCAGCACTCCTAAGACTGGCTACCTGCTCACCGTGGTGATCTTTGCCACCGCCGGCGTGATTTCCCAATTGTTGTGTTACAAGGGGACCAAAGAACGCATCGTCAACCATACGCCCCGGCAAAAGGGGGATGGCTTGAAGTCCCTGAAAGGCCTAGTTCATAACAAACCCTTCTTGATTTTATCGGTGTTCACGATTTTGAGCATTGGTGCCATGTTCTTAAAAATCGGCATCCAGTTGTATTACTTCCAATATGTCCTGGGGCAAGAAGGCCTAGTCAGCCTGGTGAGCGTCCTCAGCGCCGTGGCCATCATCCCCGCCGTGGTCTTAGCCACCCCATTGGTTCGCCGCATTGGCAAGAAAAATGTGGCTTTGATCGGCACCTTTGGCTTCGTGATTGCTGAAACGGTGAATTACTTCTTTACCGGCCACGCCGTCACTTCCTATTTGGTAGTCAACACGATTTCGTACATGTTTTTAGGCTTTAGCAACACCGTGGCCTTCGCCTTTGTCAATGATGTCATCGACTATGGGGAAGCCCAAACCGGGATTCGCTCAGAAGGTATCATCTATTCCGGTTACAGCTTTGTCCGGAAAATTTCCCAAGGTATCGCCGGCTTTGTCCCGGGCTTTGCCTTATCCATGACCGGCTATGTGGCCAACCGCACCCAATCCAGCGCGACGTTGGCCGGCATTAGCGCCGTATACTTCCTAATTCCTGCCGTGGCCAGTATCATTGCTGTCGTGATCTTTTATTTTGGCTATGATCTAACGGATAAAAAACACGACGCTATTGTGGCCAGTCTGGCCCAACAGACGCCAGCCGAGGAACCAGCCCCAGCAGCACCAGTCCTGGGCAATCCCGTGGAAGAGTCGCTTTAACTGAAAAAATACCACTCGATTTTAAAAACCGAGTGGTATTTTTTTGGCAACTTTATTAAAATTAAGAAGCGATGGCAGCGTCAAAGCGGGCATCTTCGAACATGTAATAGTTATCAGTCCGAATATTACCGTTGGCATCCATGATGTTGTCCACGGATTTGCGGAATTCAGGTTTAACCAGGGCGTAGAATTTAGTGATGAAATCAATCACACCCATTGGGGTTAAATCAGCGTTGTCTTCGTGTTCTTTTTTAGTGTTTAAAAGCTGCGCCATTTTTGCGCGATTTTCAGGTTTTGTATTTTTTAAGACGTAGTTTTTAAAGTCGTTTTCAATATTTAACAAGTAAAAAATCTCCTTTATGCTTGTGCGTGTAAAAGCGATACAGAATCTTTACATTCAACTTGGATATTAGTATAACATGCTTTATTTAATTTACAAGTCCGTCCCAAGACTGATTTATACCAATTGTCAAACGCTAAGCAAATGAAAACGCCGTTATTTTAGTAAAAGTAGCCCTTATTTTTTCAATCTTACAAAAATGTTACAAAATAGCGACAAATTGTAAGGCCTATCCCACTAAGAATCACAGCAGTTATTTTACAATAGAATATATTAAGTTTGCAAAGGAGATCATTATGAACAACATTGTAACCGTCAACCAAGTCACCAAGACCTACGGTGGCCAAAACGAGAAAACCTATCAAGCCTTAAAGGGCATTAGTTTCGACGTTCAAAAAGGGGAATTTGTGGGGATCATGGGGGCTTCGGGCTCCGGGAAAACCACCCTATTAAATATATTATCTACCTTAGATACGGCCAGTTCTGGGCAAGTTACCATTGATAACCAAGAAATCACCCAATTAAAGGGCAATGAACTGGCGGATTTCCGCGCTAAGGAAATTGGCTTTATCTTCCAGGACTTTAACCTTTTGGAAAATCTCACCGCCCGGGAGAATATTGCCCTGCCATTGTCGTTGCAAAATGTGCCGGCCAGTAAAATCAATCCGGCGGTGGCTAAAATTGCCCAGCGCCTAGCCATCACGGAAATTTTAGACAATTATCCCACCCAAATTTCCGGGGGACAAAAACAGCGGGTAGCCGCTGCCCGGGCGTTGGTCAGTGAACCGGCGATTTTATTCGGGGATGAACCCACCGGGGCCTTGGATTCCAAGAGCGCCCGGGATCTATTGGAAACCATGGACGATTTGAACAAAAACGACCAAGTTTCTATCTTATTGGTGACCCATGATCCTTTTTCCGCCAGCTATTGTCAACGAATTTTGTTCATTAAAGATGGCGTTATCAGCACCCAATTGCAACGGGGCAACCAGGACCGGCCAACGTTTTATCAAGAAATCTTGACCACACTGGGCACGTTTGAACAATAGGGGGTGTTGAATTTTGTTAATTAAATTAGCGTTAAACGGTATTAAAAGCCGTTGGAAAGACTATCTGGTCTTATTTTCCGGGTTAGTGATCGCTTCAGCCATTTTTTACATGTTTGAAGCCTTAGCCACCAATCAGAATTTTATCAAGCAAAACACCACCATCAGTGCCGCGGTCATTATTTTTCAACTGGGCTCCATTTTATTGGCCATCATCACCCTGGTTTATATTTTATACGCCAATTCCTTCCTGATGACCATGCGCCAGCGTACTTACGCCACCTATATGATGCTGGGGGCCAAGAGCGGTAAGATTGGCCAGTTGATTTTTATGGAAACCTTGATTATCGGCGTCGTGGCCACCTTGATCGGTATTGTGGTGGGCACCGGTTTAGCCTATGGCGTGGGCACTTTGCTGATGCAGCGCATGGGTGGGGCCATTCATAGCTTCCAACCCCTATATCCCTTAGCCGTTTTCATCACCCTGGCGTTTTTCATGGTGCTGTTCTTAATTGCCGCCATCATTAACCGGCGCCAGTTGTTAAAACAGCCAATTTTAAAATTACTCCACAGCAGCAACACCCCCACCGCCATCAAACATCGCCCGGTGGTGTGGCTCATTGAAGCCATTGTCGGCGTGTTGTTACTGGCCACCGGTTATTGGGCTATGGTTCACTTGGGGGTCTTAGGCCTCGTCTTAGCCCTGGTCACCATTGTCTTGGGTAGTTACTTTGTCTTTAATGCCTTGGCAATTTGGGTCTTGAGTCTGTTACGGAATGCTAAATTAGCCAGCAAGGGTCTGAATAAATTCACCATTGCTCAGTTGACTTTTCGAATTCACGACTATACCCGCCTGTTATCCATGGTATCCATTCTCTTCGCTTTAGCGCTGGGTGCCATTACCGTGGGGATGGGCTACTACAACCAAATCCCGCTGATGGCCGATAATGCCCCGGATGCCTATGACGCCGTGGTGTATAATCCCACCCAAGCCGAATTGCGCACCATTAACGACCTCCATGTGAAAAGTCGCAGTCAATATACCTTTAAGACCACCAGTGGGGCGGTTTATTGGAATCGCAGCGAATTTGACAAGGATCCCTTGTTAATGGTGGACCCAGAGCGCTCTGGTCTGGGGGATGTGACCTACGTGAAAGCCGATGTGGCTAAAATGGCCAACCCCGATACCAACGAATACTTACGCCTGCGGGATATTTTACTGCCGGATATGCGACAACGGGACAGTAAAGTGGTCACCGCTGCTGAATTTAATCGGGTGGGTGGCCCCAGTTATCAAGTCACCGCCCTTAAAGTCCAGAATTTCCGCAATGACTTGCCCACGATTAAAGCCTTATTTAACAGCCAAGCCAAACGCTTCCCGCAAATCAAACAAGATGACGGCAGCTATAAATACGCCTTTTATACCCAGTTAAACGGCCTGTTTTCTGGTCTAGAGTTCATGGGCTTCTTCTTAGGGATTGCCTTTTTAGCCATGCTGGCCAGCTGCTTGATGTTCAAGATCTTATCTGGTGCTGCCAACGACGTGCAACGTTACCGCATGTTGCGCAAAGTCGGTGCCCGGCAAAAGCTCTTGCACCAAGCCATTCGTCGCGAAGTTGGCGTCTTGTTCTTACTGCCTGGTATCTTAGGGGTAATCCACGTGCTCTTCGGGCTGCGCATGTTCCAAGCCATCATGGTCCAGCCTTATTATAAAATCTGGATTCCGTTCTCTATTTTCCTAGTCCTGTATGCCTTGTATTACCTGATCACCACTTATTTATATCGCAATATTGTGTTGCGGAAGTAAAAATTGCTTTGTGGTAAACGATGATAGAATCGACGATTGCACTAGTTTCCTAGAAAACGGTGAATAAACCAATAAAGAGGACATCCTTAATCATTTGGGATGTCCTCTTTATTTGACTTTATGATGGTGATTAAATCCAACTGTTATCAATCATATATGCGCTGCCGTCTTGATAAACAATGAATTGATTTTTGAATGATCCGGCACCAGTCATATCTCGAACCCACCAATAATCTGGGCCCCAATAGTCATCATACTCACCATTAATGGCAGTAGCTGGACTTCGATGAACACCAAACCAAGACACTAAAGCCGTATCTCGATGAAATCGACTGACACAATTTAAGATGGCATCTGACTCATTGTCAACCACAACATGTACTTGATCGCCTTGAATCCACTGATCACCACCAGCCCAGTAATAGATGATGCCGCTACGCATGGTGTAACCATAAACACGCCACTGACTATCTTGGGGTAAAATTCGTTCAAACTGTTTATTATTATCATTGCCAGAAAATAAGTTGGCACCCCAAGGACCATACGCCGTGGCAATGGAATCATAGGCGTAAAAATAATCAGAATTTAAAGGTAAGAAAGAATCTGCCTTAGCAGTATGTATGGGCAATAAGAAGGCAACGATGATGACTGCCAACAAGGACATGATAATTGATTTGCGATGTTTCAATTAAATCCCCTCCAAAATTCAACTTTTCTCAAGCTAAGAATACCAGTTTTGACCCGCAGATTAAATCCTTTAGATAATATTTCTAATATTGACCCTGTACTACCAACAACTGCCGGGCTCATTCAGCTGGCATAATGAAGAAGTCGGCTGGAGCCAAAGTTTTGGGGACGTTTTCTAAAAAAATCACTTACGACAAAAATTTTTTTGTGCTACAGTAATCAAATGTTGTTTTTAAAGGCTTTTTAGAGTAGGAGTGTCAGAATTTTATGGAAAATAGCTATACCGGAACGTCAGAAAAAAAGGTGGCTCAAGCGGCTAAACCTGTGGCTAAGCCCTTTAGAGCCATGTTGGGGATGTTGATCGGCGGTTTTGTGGGGATGCTTAGTGAAACATCTCTGAATATCGCTTTGCCCAGTTTGATGACCCAATTACATGTGGGCATTGGCACTTTGCAGTGGCTGGTCACCGGCTACATGCTGATCATTGGCATTGTTTTGCCCTTATCCAGTTTATTGAATCGTTTATTCACCACTCGGCAAATCGTCTTATTCGCCATTTTAGATTTCATGGTAGGGGCCGTGATTAGTGCCCTTGCCCCAAATTTCGCGATTTTATTAGTGGGGCGGATGATTCAAGGGATTGCTACGGGGTTGATTTTACCCACCATGTTCACCGTGGCCACTTTGATTTTTCCACCCTATAAATTGGGGTCAGCCATGGGGATGATTGGCTTAGTGATCATGTTTGCCCCGGCCATTGGGCCTACTTTAGCTGGCTTAATTTTAGGAGTGTCCTCTTGGCATTGGATTTTTTGGAGCTTTTTGCCGTTCTTATTGATCGGTTTTATCTTAGTTTTGAAATATTTGCCCAATGTGGGGAACGTCACCAAACCTAAAATTGATGGTTTTTCCATCCTGTTATCCACGTTAGGTTTTGGCGGCCTGGTCACTGGGGTCAGCTTAGCGGGGGATTCCGGTTGGACGTCGCCCGTTGTGTTGGGCGCCTTAGTGGTAGCCTTGGGATTACTGGCTTGGTACATTCGCCGGCAATTAAGTGCCAATACGCCAATTTTAAACTTTAAAGTCTTCGCCAACCGCCAATTTCGGGTGGGGGCCATTGTGGTAATGTTAGACTTTGGGATTATTCTATCATCCATGTACCTGTTGCCCATGTTTTGGCAAAATGGTTTGGCCATCCCCGTGGCCTTGACCGGTATCGTGATGCTGCCCGGGGGGATTGTCAATGCCATTACCTCAGCGCTGGCCGGCCGGTTTTCTGACCAGGTCAGCACCCGGTTATTGACCGTCACCGGTTTTATCATCACCATCTTAGGCATTGTGGCCTTATTGTTGGCCAGTGCTACGGCGCCAACTTGGTACGTGATCATGGCCCACATCATTATGATGATTGGGGTACCTTTGGCCATGTCCCCAGCCCAAACCTATGCGCTAGGGGCCTTGGATCGGCAAACTTCTGGGGATGGCAGTACCATTATGAATACCTTCCAGCAGATCGTCGGCGCCATTGCTACGGCGGTGGCCACTAGTTTGCTGGCCTTTGGACAACAAGCTAGCAGCGGTGCCCATCAAGTGGCCTTCACCGCCGGCGTCCATGTGGGCTTGATTTTCCCACTGGTCCTAGCCATTGTGGCCTTGATCTTGTCCTTAACCATCCAAAAGCAATCGAAAAAAGCCTAACAAAATAGCGCCCCGAAGACGGTTATATCACATCTTCGGGGCGCTTATTTGTTAAGTAATACTTATTCGGGGATATCACCATCGGAATTATTGTAATCCAAGACGGTGATGCCTTCTTCGGTCAATTGAATCGTCGTCACGCTGCCATTCAACGGCGATGTCATAATGTTAAACTTCTTTTCACCAAACTTATCCACAATGCTGCGAATGGTGGTGCCGTGGGAGACCATTAAAACTTTGTCGCCATCATGGGCTTGTTCCCGCAACCACTTGAAGCCCTTGGCTAAGCGGGTCCAATATTCCGTGGCACTTTCCGCATCCCCGGTGGCATCCACTTCGTTTAAGAAATCCTTGGTGGCATCCAAGGAATATTCCTTGATGATATCCTCATAGGTCTTCGTCCCATGGGAAGATCCCGCAAAGACCCACGTCTTCCCAGCATCTTCACCTTCAAAATAACCATAGAATTCTTCCCGGAACAATTCAGTCTGGGAGAAGGGGATGTGAGTGTTGATATTGTGGGATAAGATGATTTCGGCCGTATGAATGGCCCGCCCCCGATCAGAGGAGTAGCAGTGGTCAAAGGTGATGCTTTGCAGGCGCTTGCCCGCGGTATGGGCGTCAGCGATGCCTTTTGGCGTCAGAGGAGAGTCCGACCAGCCCTGCATGCGATTGTAACGGTTGAAATATGTTTGACCATGACGCACTAGGTAGACAGTCACAGTTTTCATCTAAGTTAACCTCACTTTAGTCGTTAAAATTGCCAGATTCCACGTCTTTAATAAATTTCTCTAAATGTGCAAAGTAAACGGGGGCATTGTCGATCATATGGTGATGGCCGCCATTTGGCGTTGTTTCCAAACGGGCATGGGGAATCTGTTTAGCCATGCGTTTGGCGGAACTGACGGGCATGGTTTCGTGTTCCCCGAAGGTCAACAGCGTTGGCACTTTAATATTTTGAATTTGGTCTCTTAAATCAAATTCCTTTAATTTACCGGTGACCACGAATTCATTGTCCCCTTGAAAGGCATTGTAAACCGGCGTAGCCATGGTGGAGATCAAATGGCTGATAGCCGGTGGTTGTTTCCGGTCCACATAACCCTTGTTTAAGATATCCACATAACCTTGGTAACGGTCGTTATCCCAATCGCCTTTAGCTTCGCAATCCTTCATGAAGGCCACCGCATCAGCCGGTAAAGCTTCTTCGCGGACTTGGTTAATATGGACCACGTATTCATCGATGTTATCGATCATGCTGGAAATGATGGCACCCTTTAAGTGTTGGCCATATTTCAAAGCATACATCATGGTCAAAGCGCCGCCCCAGGATTGGCCGATCAAGTAGAAATTGTCCAAGCCCAATTTTTGCCGCACTTCTTCCACTTCATCTAAGAAGTAGTCGTAACTTAAGTATTTTTTGGCGATTTCTGGGTCGGAATAATCCGGTTGATCGGAATAAAAGGAGCCTAATTGGTCATACATGGAAACCTGCACACCCAAATCAGCTAATTTTTCACCGAAGTTTTCCCAATATTCATGGGTGCCACCAGGGCCCCCGTGGAGGCAAAGGAGTTGAATATCGCCCTTGCCCTGGGTGTTGGTCCAAAGATGGTAGCCGTTATCTAATGTGAGAATTGTTGTGCCTTGTTTCAAATAAATCCGCTTCCTTTCAGTTTCAAGAACTTACCTTAGTACAATCTTACTTATTTTTCCGCAGATTGCAAAGGCTTAAATTGCCAATCAGTGATTTCTGGTAAATCGATACCTTGGTGAACAATTTGTTGGTGGTGCTTTTGCAGCATCTGGTCCATTTGGTGAAACAGCGCAGGATTGCCATGACCCTTGTCGGCTAAGCATAGGAGGGCTTCTTTCACCACATTGAAGCGGTCAATGCCATTTTGCACCCGGAGATCAAAGGGCGTGGTGACACTGCCCACTTCCCGATAGCCATTCACAAACTCTGGATAGTGGTGGCGGTGGGCTAACAGGCCCCCCAGGGTCAAAGGATAGCCGTGGAAATTGTAAATGAAGGGACTGTCCTTAGGAAACAGCTTGTCAAATAGGGTATCGGTGATGCCCCGGGGATTCAAGCGGGGATGTTGCAGACGCAACAGGTCCACCACTAAAATCACCCGAATGGTGATATCGGGCATGGCTTCCCGGAGGATTTGACTGGCAGCTAGAACTTCTTCAAAGGGTTCACTACCACTGGCTGCCAGCACCACATCCGGATTATCCGTGGCATCACTGGCCCAATCCACCACACTTAAGCCTTTGGTCAGGAGGGTTTGGCTGCTGGGCAGGTCAAACCATTGGGGTGTGGGGCGTTTAGGGGTAATCAGGTAATTTACTTTTTGATGGAGGCGCACCATGAGATCCATGGTGGTCAAGGTGGTGTTCACATCCACCGGTAAATACAGGCGGACCAATTCCGGATTTTTCGCCGCTAGGCTATTCAATAAATCGGGATTTTGATGGGTGTAGCCATTTTTATCCTGTTCCCATACCGTCGACGTGCCAATCAGGTTCAAGGCGTTGATATCCTTATGCCAAGCATAGCGCTGGGCCTGGGTGAGCCACTTCAAGTGTTGGGCAATCATGGAACTGGCAATGGGTAAGAAACCTTCGTAGGAAATAAAAGCACCACTGCCCCCGGTCATCAAGAAGCCCTCCAATAAACCTTCGTCCATGTGCTCGGATAAAATATTACCCATGACGTGGGCGCTGTTTTCAAAGCCATTGGAGTTGATTTCATCAGGACTAAAAAGCCGCAATTGGTCGGGCTTGGGATTTTGTGCGGATATTTTACTGAAGTAAGTATTTAAAGCCTCGGTATTGCTGGCTTGTTCGGTCCCCGGGGTGGTTACCGCCAGGGCGGTTTGTTTTAAAGCATCCCGAGTCTTCAGGGCCAAGCCCTTGCGGTTGGTATAGTCATTATCGGTGACGTGAAAGTTGTCTCCGGGCAAGAAATCAGCGAAGCCCTGGGGTTGAGCCTGGTCGTTAAACAACTTGTGGGGATGGTAGCTAGCCAACCACTTGTTTAAGCCATGGACATCACTGGGGTCCACCGGGAGTTGGTGGCTGGCCACCGTGCCCACGGTGCTGGTGGGGCCGGTCAAGCCTTTGGGGGTCTTTAACAAAATCACCGGCCATTTGTCCACATCAAAGTAGGCCATGGCTTGATCAAAGGCGTGGGCCAATTGCTTTTGCAGGGCCACGTCGGCCACACTGCTGGTGACAATGAGGGGTTCATAATCCAGGCTTTGGAAATAATTCGTTAACTCAGAATCGGTCATTTGGGCCAGGCGGCTGGTGTTTTCCATGGTCAAGCCATTGATGGTGACCACCGGCAGGACTTTGCCGTCTTTTGGCGTTAAATTATGATTCAATTGCCAAGAGGCTTGCAGCGGGCCAGTTTCGGCTTCCCCGTCGCCCACAATACAAACCGTTAACAGTTTTTTGTGACCTAAAACCGCCCCGAAACCATGGACCAGGACATAGCCCAGTTCACCCCCGGGATGAATGGCCCCAGGAATGGCCGGTTCGGGATGGGAGGCAAAGCCAAAGGGGGCGGCAAAGCGTTGACACAGGCGCCGCAGACCTGCCGGACTTTGGTCTAGCTTGGGATCGATTTTTACCAAATCGTTATTTAAATAGGCATTGGCCAATAAGGCCGCACCGCCGTGGCCAGGGCCTTGGAGCACCAGGGTCTGCTGGTGGTATTTTTGAATCAGACGATTGACTTGGGTGAAGATCAAGTTTTGCGCCGGCACGGTGCCAAAATGGCCGCTGACCGCCGCCTTGACGTCACTGGCCGCCAGGGGCCGGGTCAACAGAGGGTTATCTTTTAAGTACATCATGGCCACGGTCAGGTAATTAGCGGCGCTGGTGAAATGGGCCATGGTTTTATAGTAGACTTTGTTATTAAATTCAGACATAAAAGTAATCACTTCTTTCTGAAATGAGTCGGTTCTCCTTTATTATACAGAAGATAGCCCCGTAATAGTTAGAAATCCGTGTTAAAATAAAGAGAAATTCATATTCTTGAAAGGAACGACGATTTATTGATGACACGACAGAAACAATCCCTGATTGCCGGGATCATGGCCATCATCGGCTTCATTATCGGCCTATTCACCCATCACATTTTGTTGGGCTTATTTGGGGGCTTAGCCATTGGCTATTTGATCACTTTTTGGATCCCTTATTTCAAGCGCAACACCAAAGGAAAGGGTGGTCCTAAAGCATGACCACCTTATTGATTGGTTTTATGGCCCTGTTTGGCGGGGCGGCTCGATTAGGCCTGTCTAACCTGATTCCGGCGGTCCATGGTTTTCCCTGGGCCACCTTTGTCATTAATTTAGCCGGGGCCTTTATCTTGCCCCTGTGGACCCAGTGGTTGGGGGCGCAATTACATTTATCTGAACGCTGGATCTTAGCCGGCGGTACCGGCTTTTGCGGCGCTTTTACCACCTTTTCCACCTTCAGTGTGGAAACCATGCGCCTGGTGGTGGCCGGCCGTTACGGCTTAGCCTTCACCTATGCGGGGTTATCCGCGGTATTTGGCTTGGCCTTAGCCCTAGCCTCCGTCACCTTAGCTCAACACTTGTTGAAGCAACGGGGGGAACAGCGCTTGGTTACCGATGAAGAAGATAGAAACGAGATGAAATCATGATGCCTTACATATATGTGGCCATTGGCGCCAGCTTAGGGGCCATGGGTCGCTACAAGTTCACGGCGTTGGTGAAACACCTAATTGAAACGAAACTCCCCTTAGCAACGCTTTTGATCAACTGGAGCGGGGCTTTTATATTGGCCTTTTTATGGGGTGTGCAAGTGCCGCAATTTTGGTACCAATTCCTAGGCACCGGCATATTAGGGGGCTTTACCACCTTCTCCACCTTGAATAGTGAATTGGCCGGGCTCTTGTATCAACGGGCCGTCCGGGTATTTGTGAGATATTTTTTACTGACCTATCTGGGGGGATTATTGTTGGCGGCTTTGGGTTTTGTTCTGGGACATAAGCTGGTTTGATTGTGGAATCCTGGGATTTATGCTATCATTGTTTATTAAAAATTTCTGCACATAAGGAGTTTTGATATGACAGCTAAACCTCAAAACGAACAAGCTAAAGAACAACGTCACTTAGACACGATTGTGGGTCAATTAGACAGTCGTATTGCAAAACTATCGCGAAAAATTAAAAATACCGAAAAAGATGCCGCAGACATTAATAAAACTTTTTTCCAAGATGTGAAATTAAGCTATGGCAGTGATACCACCAACATGGAAACGGCCTTATCCATTCACCAGCAGCAACAACTGCTCCTAGAGCGCAATAACAGCTGGGAATCCTCAGAACAAGAACTGGCGACCGTTGAAAAACTTAAGGCCAAGCCTTATTTTGCCCGGGTGGACTTCCATGAACATGGCGAGCCTAAAAGCGAAAAAATTTATATCGGCTTGAGTTCCTTTGCCAATGATAAAGGTAAGTTCTTGATTTACGACTGGCGGGCACCCATTTCTTCAATTTATTATGAAGGTAAATTAGGGGATGTGACCTACAATACCCCTGATGGGGAGCAGTCCGTCAACGTGGCCCTGAAACGGCAATTCTTGATCAAGGATGACCAGATCCAGTCCATGTTTGACACCACCGAAACCATCGGCGACCAAATGCTCTTAGAAGTCCTGGGGGAGAAATCCACCCCGCAAATGAAGAGCATCGTCACCACCATTCAACAGGAACAAAACCGCATTATCCGGGATACCGATGCGGACCTGTTATTTGTCCAGGGGGCGGCGGGCTCTGGGAAGACCTCAGCTGTTTTGCAACGGGTGGCGTTTTTACTCTATCAATATCGGGGCAATTTAACGGCCAACCAAGTCATCATGTTTTCCCCTAACCAACTGTTCAATGATTATGTGGAAAACGTGCTGCCGGAATTAGGGGAACAAAACATGGTGCAGCTGACCTATGGCCAATTTGCCGGCCGGCGTATCCCTAATATGACGGTGCAAAGCTTAAATGAGCAGTTTGAAAGTGACACCACTGACTTGCAAAAGGCGGTGAATCGCTTGAAATCTACCCTGGCCTTTTTCAATGCCCTAAAAGCCTATGCCACCCACTTGGAAAAAGCGGACATGCGCTTTAGAACCATCAAATTCCAAGGCGAAGATTATTATCCTAAGGGTAAAATCAAAGCCATTTATTATAACTTCAACGAAAATTATCACCTGGGCAATCGCCTGGAGGGGACCAAAGAAAAACTCATCCGCAGTTTGAACTCCCGCATCGATAAGGAAACTAGAGCAGACTGGGTCCAAGATGCGGTGCAAAACCTGTCCCAGGAACAATTGCAAAGTATGTATAGCACCGCCGATCAAGAGTTTAATTCCAGCGATGCGGAATATAAATTCCTAGCCCGGCAGATCGTCATGCAGCAATTAGAGTCGGTCCATCAAGAAATCGCTCGGAACCAGTTCGTGAACATTCGGGCCCAGTACCTGCACTTCTTGCGCTCCGTGCCCAAGTTGTTGAACTTGGCGGACTTCGACCTGACTGCCGAACAATGGGACCAGGAAGTGGAACGGGTCAAGGACCGCTTGAAGGCCCGGACCATCACCATGGCCGACATCAGCCCGTATTTGTTCCTGTACGACCTGATCACCGGCAAGCACGGGGATCGGGACATTCACTTCATCTTCATCGATGAAATCCAGGATTACACGCCCTTCCAACTGGCGTATTTGCGCTATAACTTTCCCAAGGCGCGCTTTACCATGTTGGGGGATTTGAATCAAGCCATCTTCACCAAAGATGACAGCCAAGACCTATTAAGTCAGATTCAAACCCTGTTCACCGGCCAAAAAATCAAAGTGGTGCAGTTGACCCGTTCTTATCGCTCCACCCAACCCATCACGGATTTCACCAAGGCAATTTTGAAAAATGGCCAAAAAATCGACGCCTTCGATCGTATCGGTCCTAAACCCAACATCCTGGTGGCCCCAGACGCAGATGCCACTGTGGATGCGGTGTTAAGGCAATTAAAACAAAATGACGCTGCTAAATTAAGCACCGCCATTATTACCAAAACCTTAGCCCAAAGCCAAGACCTGCAACAAGCTTTGAAGGACAAGGGCCATACCGTTACTTTGATCCGCTCGGAAAACCAGCGCTTGGCGGCCGGGGATATCGTTATCCCGTCGTACTTAGCCAAGGGTCTGGAATTCGACGGGGTCATCGCCTATGACCTATCGGCGGCCAATTACCACGAAGAAGACGAGCGCCAGTTGGTGTACACCATTGCCAGCCGGGCCATGCACACCCTGACCATCATCGCCAATGGGGAGTTATCGCCTTTATTGGGGGATGTGCCAGCCAGCCTCTATACCACGGCAGATCAAGTGGCTAAGTAAATCATAACCAGTTTGTGTAAAATGAATCCCATCCGCCTGTAATAGGGCGTTGGGATTTTTTGTTTGCAGCATGGCTTCAAATAAGTTCACCCAGGGCATTTTCAGATCAGCGGCAGCTTGTTGGCTGGCTTGGACAAAGCGGGCGATGGTTTCTGGATTCCGATCCCCCAGGCGTTGGCCGTCGGAATAGGGTGGACTCACTAACAATACTTTGTCAGGACCGATGACTTGGGCAATGGCTTCAGTTTGTTCTTGAAATAGGTCCGGGGTGATGTAATTGGTGCTGGAACAATCGTTGGCCCCAAAAAATTGCACCACTAAGTCCGGCTCTTCATCTAACACTAAATCCGTGAGCCAAGCTTGGGCATCGTTGGTGGTGGCCCCGGGCATGGCCGCATTCACCACCGTGGTTTTGGGAAAGTGGCGTTGGATCATGTCTTTAAAAATGGTGGAGGTAAAGCCTTGTTTGTAGCCGGCAAAGATGGAATCGCCAAATAAAATGATTTTAAACACTGAAAATCCTCCTTTGTTATGTAAACGCTTCTTAAAGAATAGTATAATGGTTCTATATTTTGAAATAAAGGATGTCGAAGATGGATAACCCAAGACAAGTCATTACGTGTAAACAAACCCTGGCTATTTCTAACCACCGGGTGTTTCCACAGGATTTAAATAATTTTGGTTTTATGTTTGGTGGACGGCTCTTAAATCTCTTAGATGATGTGGCCTCCATCTCAGTTTCACGTTTCATAAGAATGAAAACGGTCACAGCAGCCATTGACCAGTTCAATTTTATCAAATCTTTCCAAAAAGATGACGCCGTGTGTATTGAGACTTATGTATCTGGCGCGGGTCACCGCTCCATTGAAATATTCGCCAAGGTGATGGGGGAAAACCTCTTCACCGGGGAACGGTACTTAGGGGCGACAGCCTTCATGACCTTTGTGTTGCAAGATCATAAAGTGGTCACCAATGAATTAAAGCCAGAGACCGCCGAAGAAATCGCGGTGGTGGGCAGCTACGCACAGCGCCGGGCCACCCGGAAACAAGAATTGGCAGCCAATGCCAAAATTGGGGAAAGTTTAGATTTGAGCTTACCCTGGAAAATCAATCATCATAGTTAAGTGAGGCAAGGACGATATGGATTCAAATAAGACTTATTATGCATTTAGCAGAGAACAGTGGCAGCAATTTCATGGGAAGATGCGGACCAATAACATCACCCCTCAGGAATTGGCGCAAGTCAAAGCGCTAAATGATAATGTGTCCCTGGAAGATGTCCAGGTGATTTATGCCCCCCTGCGCCACTTGATTCATATATTTTTGAATCAGTACCAACTGGAACAAGAGGCTCTGGCCGATTTCATGGCCCAAAAACCCCGCCACGTGCCCTTCATTATCGGCATCGCTGGTAGTGTGGCCGTGGGCAAAAGTACGACGGCCCGGCTCTTGCAGTTAATGCTATCCCGAGCTTATCCCAATTATAAAGTCCAACAGATTACCACCGATGGTTTTTTGTACCCCAATCAAATTTTAAAACAGCGGGGGATATTAAATCGCAAGGGCTTCCCGGAATCCTATGACATGGAGGCGCTGTTGAGCTTTATGAACGCCGTGAAGGGCAATCGCCCCCACGTGGTGATTCCTAAGTATTCCCACCAAGTCTATGACGTGATCCCCGATGAATATGAAGAAGTGGACCAGCCGGATATCCTCATTGTGGAAGGGATCAACGTGTTGCAGCTGCCGTCGAATTCACCGTTATTTGTCAGCGACTTCTTTGATTTCTCCATTTATGTGGACGCCGATCCCAAGTTGATCGAGCAGTGGTACTTGGAGCGTTTTGGCGTCTTGTTAGACACCGCCTTCACCGACCCGGACAACTATTATTATAAGTTCGCCATCGGCGACCGGGATGAAGCCTTTCAAATGGCCAAAGACGTCTGGCGGGATGTGAACTTGAAGAATCTGGAGCAATGGATCTTGCCCACCCGTTCCCGGGCAGACTTGATTTTGCATAAGACCCATCATCATTTGATTGATCAGATTTTTTTGAGGAAGTTTTAACATCAATTATCAGCTCCGCTTGTGGCGCAATTTGGGTTGGCAAGCGGTGTTTTTTGTGGTGGGGACAACGCACCAGGCCCCTTGCAATTGCCCAGCCAAAAACGCTAAGATGAATTATAAATTCATGCACATAGGGAGATGGGATGCACATGGCAAAATTAGATTACGAACAAGTCAAAAAAGAATTGTTAGCCTTTCGCGATGCCCGGGACTGGCAACATTTCCACACCTATACCAGTTTGGCCCGGGCTTTGAACATTGAAGCTTCAGAAGTGGAGAAAGTATTTCAGTGGCAAGAAGATGTGACTGAACTGACCCCTAAGCAAAAAGACGACTTAGCGCTGGAAGTGGCGGATGTGTTGACCTATGCCTATTATCTTTGTGCAAAAATGGACGTTGATCCCAATGAAATCGTCCAAAAGAAATTGCACATCAATCAGGATAGACATTGGTCCTTTGGGGCCCAGGAGGAATAGGGATGGATGTCAGCCAACCAATTATCAGTGAAGTAACCTATGGGCCACAGGTTAACGCGGCGCTAAAAGCCAATGTGGTGGAGTCAACAAAGTTAGATTATTTATTGCATTATCCAACGGTTTACATCATTCGCAAGCCCGAAGAGCGCAAGTTTCGTGTCTACGTTGGGGAGACCAACAATATTCAACAACGGACTGATCAGCATTTACAAGATGCCCTGGTGAGCAGCGATTGGCAGCAATTTAATACGGCTGACAGTAAAATGCTGGTGGTGGCCCATGAACATTTTAATAAGTCCCTTACCTTAGACATTGAAAATCAGTTGATGAACTACCTGATGGGTGTACCAGCTGTGGAGAAATTGGTCAACGGGCGGGGCAATCCCCAGGGCAAGTACTATCCCAGTGATGAGATGGAAGCTATCTTCCTTAAGGTTTGGCAAAAACTTGGTAAGATCAACCACACGCTTTTTCCCACTCAAGAAGCTGTTATTAATTCTGCCCTGTTTAAGGCATCGCCTTTCCATCGCTTAACCCCGGAACAGATTGAAGCCGAAGATACGATTTTAAACAAGGTCCGTCAGGTGTTTTATCAACAGCAAACAGCGACGGGGAATTTAATTTTGGTCAATGGCGAAGCAGGTTCTGGCAAAACAGTTTTGCTTAGTTCGGTATTTTATAAATTAGCCACCGAGTTTCAATTGAAGACCCCGGGAAATGACCAAGCTCAGCAGCTTTCCGTGCAGCTACTTATCAATCATGACCAACAAAAGAAAGTCTACGCACAAATTGCCGAAAAATTAGGGTTGCAGCAAAAGGGCCAACCGGCGATTGTGGATAAACCAACACATTTTATTAACACCCATCCAGCCGATGCACCAATTGACATTGTCTTAGTGGATGAGGCCCATTTGTTATGGACCCAGGGGAAACAGTCCTATCGAGGCAAGAATCAAATGGCGGATCTGTTGACCCGGGCTAAAGTCGTGGTGGCGGTTTTTGATGAGCACCAGGTGCTGACCACTGAGGAATATTGGGAGCAGCCAGAAATTAATCAAATGGTGACCAAAGCTAAAGACCAGGGTAACTTCATTTCCTTGAAGAATCAATTACGGATGGACGCCAGCGACGCCACGATTCAGTGGGTCCACGATTTGGTGTTTAACCAGACACTCAATGCCTATGAAGCAGATAAAAAATACGATTTGCGGGTGATGGCTTCCCCCAAGGACCTGGAGGCGGCCATCGCGACCAAGGCAAAAGATGATTCTGAAGGCTTGTCCCGCGTCTTAGCTACCTTTGACTGGCCTTATATTGATAAAAAGAAGCCTAAAGATGCTGAGACTTGGAACGTTGAGATTGGGGAGTGGTCCATGCCTTGGAATATGCAGTTGCCCCTGCCCAAAAAAGATAAGCGCCAGATCAACAAATTGCCTTGGGCCGAACAGCCCCAGACCATCAACGAGGTGGGGTCAACTTATACGGTGCAAGGCTTTGATTTAAACTATGCTGGTGTTATCATTGGGCCGGCGGTGAAATACCGGCAGGGGAAGATTATCTTTGACCCAGATGAAAGTGAAAATAAAAAGGCCACCCGACGCCGGACTATGCAGGATCAATCCAAACGCAAAGTGGCCAACGAACTGTTACGCAATGAGTTGAACGTCTTATTGACCCGTGGCGTGCATGGGTTGTATATTTATGCGGTTGATCCGCAATTGCAACAGGCGCTGCAAGCCGCAATGCCGAATAATCAAGGGTGATTAGCCTGATACGTGAGGGTTTGCGAATGTTTTGGCTGAAATTAGCAGGTATTTCGTTGCTATTTTGGGATTTCATTGATTTTGACAGTCTGAATCCTGTTAATACAATGAGAATTTAACCCGAAATATTGCTTTTTCTGGAAAATATAGATAAGATTAGTTATTGTATGAAAAAAATTTTTTGTCGCGTAAAAATAAAGCTTAGGGGTGTTAGATTTGGCATCAGCCGATATGCAAAATATCGATAAAATTATTGTGCTGGATTACGGTAGCCAGTACAACCAGCTGATCACACGGCGAATTCGTGAGTTCGGTGTTTATTCAGAATTAAAGTCGCATAAGATTACCGCGGCTGAAATTAAGGAGATCAATCCTAAGGGGATTATTTTCTCCGGTGGCCCCAACAGTGTCTATGATGAGGGCGCTTTTGGTGTGGACGAAGATATCTTCAAATTGGGTATTCCAATTTTAGGTATCTGTTATGGCATGCAATTGATGTCTTACAAATTACCTGGGGGCAAGGTTGAACCTGCTGATAACCGGGAATATGGTAAGGCCGATATTCATGTCACTGACAATAACACTGTGTTATTTAAAGACCTGCCAGCGGACCAAACCGTTTGGATGAGTCATGGGGATTTGGTTAAAGAAGTGCCAACTGGTTTTAAGACCGTAGCCACTTCACCAAACTGCCCAATTGCTTCTATTGCTGACGACGACCGCAAGTTCTACGGGATCCAATTCCACGCGGAAGTCCAAAATACGCAATATGGCCATGAAATTTTGAAACATTTTACTTTTGATGTTTGTAACGCTGAAGCTAATTGGTCTATGAACGATTTCATCGACCAACAAATTGCTAAAATCCGCGAAACCGTCGGGGATAAAAAAGTCCTCTTAGGCTTATCCGGTGGGGTAGATTCCAGTGTGGTTGGCGTGCTGTTGCACAAAGCCATTGGCACTCAATTGACCAGTATCTTCGTGGACCACGGCTTGCTGCGGAAAAACGAAGCGGACCAAGTCATGGCCAGCCTGGAAGGCAAATTTGGCTTGAACATCATCAAAGTTGATGCTAAAGAACGTTTCCTATCTAAATTAAAGGGCATTAGCGACCCTGAACAAAAACGTAAGATCATCGGTAACGAATTCATCCGAGTTTTTGACGACGAAGCTGCCAAGTTAAACGGCATCGAATTCTTAGCCCAAGGGACCTTGTATACCGACGTCATCGAATCTGGGACCGATACGGCCCAAACCATCAAGTCCCATCATAACGTGGGCGGTTTGCCCGACGACGTGCAATTCAAATTGATCGAACCTTTACGGACTTTATTCAAAGATGAAGTTCGGGAATTAGGGGAGAAATTGGGGATGCCATCTGAATTAGTTTGGCGACAACCATTCCCTGGCCCTGGTTTAGGGATTCGGGTTATCGGTGAAGTAACCCCTGAAAAATTGACCATCGTGCGGGATTCTGATTACATCTTACGAGAAGAAATCAGAAAAGCCGGCCTTGATCGAGAAATCTGGCAATACTTCACCGTCTTACCAGGCTTCCGTTCTGTGGGCGTCATGGGCGACGGCCGGACCTACGATTACACCGTCGGTATCCGGGGTGTCACTTCCATCGACGGCATGACTGCTGATTTCGCGAAGATTCCATGGGACGTCTTGCAAAAGATTTCTGTGCGGATCGTCAACGAGGTGGACCACGTCAACCGGATCGTGTATGACATTACCAGTAAGCCACCTGCTACGATCGAGTGGGAATAGAAAATAACATATCCTAACAGATTCAGTCCTGAGCCGTTCCTATGGTTCAGGGCTTTTTTGTTATTCTTAATCGGAG
>JAKVKU010000013.1 GCA_022484695.1 Lactobacillus sp. | reverse complement strand
TCTGACTACGAATCAGAAGGTTGTAGGTTCGACTCCTACTGGGTGCACTACTTCGGGAAATAGCTCAGCTTGGTAGAGCACCTGGTTTGGGACCAGGGGGTCGCAGGTTCGAATCCTGTTTTCCCGACTAATTAAATAATTTATGCGGAAGTAGTTCAGTGGTAGAACATCACCTTGCCATGGTGGGGGTCGCGAGTTCGAATCTCGTCTTCCGCTTTTTTTGTATTTTAATCACCTTATCGGGAAGTAGCTCAGCTTGGTAGAGCACTACGTTCGGGACGTAGGGGTCGCAAGTTCAAATCTTGTTTTCCCGATCAATATGCAATATTAGGAATCAGTCTAAACAAATTAGCGGCTGGTTCCTATTTGTTTGCCCGCAGGTCAAGGTTTTACCCCCCTTGACGGCCGTGCTAAGATTAAGACTAAGGCAGAGTACTTTTAATTTTCCGGATTTATCGTTATAATACGGGCAGTTATACTAATTACGCCACAAGGCTTGTTTTTATTTGGTGCCCGTGTATAATTAAATAACTATTATAAGTAAGCCCGTTTCTCAGGCATACCCCATTGTTTTCTAACAAAGACAATATTTTAGTTTAAGGTTAATTGGTAACTTTAGGGTAAATTCGGTATAGTTAATAGTATAGGAGTTAAATCAAAGCATGAAAGTGAGGGGTAAACTTGGATAATCTATTTACGCCCAGTGCTAAGAACGTATTAGCGCTTGCGCAGGAACAGGCTAAATTTTTCCATCATCACGCAGTCGGAACGGAACACTTGTTAATGGCACTTGTTTTGGAAAATGATGGCGTTGCTGGTAAGACTTTACGACAACTCACCATCACACCAGATGATGTTAAAGAAGAAATTGAGCGGTTTACGGGTTATGGTTCTTCAAATGCCAATCCGGACGATCAAAAAGAAGCCTACTTGCCATATTCACCAAAGGCAAAGCAAATCTTGACTTTTGCCGGTGATGAAGCGAAACGTCTTGGTGCTATGAAGATTGGTACAGAGCACATTTTACTTGGGTTGTTGCACGAAGATGATGTATTGGCATCACGTATTATCTCTAATCTTGGCTTGAGCTTGTCTAAAACACGGCAGGTTCTATTGAAGAAAATGGGGATTACAGAAGCTAGTGCGAAACGTCGGGTTGCGGCCCCTAAGCGCCGTGCTGACAAACAAGGCACCCCAACTTTGGATTCCTTGGCTCGGGACTTGACCCAATCGGCTGCTGAAGGCCGGATGGATCCAGTTGTTGGTCGGGATAAAGAAGTTAAGCGGGTCATTCAAATTCTAAGTCGTCGGACTAAAAACAATCCAGTCCTCATCGGGGAACCCGGTGTTGGTAAAACAGCGATTGCCGAAGGTCTTGCCCAACGGATCAATGACCATAATGTGCCAAGTGATATGTATAATAAACGTTTGATGATGCTAGATATGGGTTCTTTAGTCGCTGGGACAAAATACCGTGGCGAATTTGAAGACCGTTTAAAGAAAGTAATTGATGAGATTTATCAAGATGGCAATGTCATTTTATTCATTGATGAATTGCATACCTTAATTGGTGCCGGCGGTGCTGAAGGGGCCATTGATGCCTCGAACATTTTGAAGCCTGCCTTAGCCCGGGGCGAATTGCAATTGATCGGGGCCACCACCTTAGATGAATATCAAAAGTATATTGAAAGAGATGCCGCTTTGGAACGTCGGTTTGCGACAATTCAAGTCGACGAACCTACCCCTGAAGAAGCTGAACAAATTCTAAAGGGTTTGCGGGGCCGCTATGAAGAACATCATGGCGTCACAATTACCGATGATGCCTTGCATCAAGCCGTTGTTTTATCCTCACGCTACATCACTGGTCGTTTCTTACCAGATAAGGCCATTGATTTGGTGGATGAATCAGCTGCCAAGGTCCGCTTGGATGCTGCTGACAACTTGTCACCAAGTGATAAGTTGCAACAACAATTAGATAGCCTGGTCACTAAGAAGGAAAAGGCTATTGAAAACCAAGATTTTGAAAAGGCTGCAAACTATCGGGAAGACGAAATGGCCTTAAAGGACAAATTGGCTTCAGAATCCGATGACCAGACGGACGGTATCCGCAAAGATATCAAAGTCACCGGTGAAGATGTGGCTCAAGTTGTTTCTGAATGGACCGGGGTGCCACTGACACAATTGCAAAAGAGTGAAAGTGCTCGCCTGGTCAACTTGGAAAGTATCTTGCACAAACGGGTCGTGGGTCAAGACGAAGCTATTTCTGCCGTTGCCCGGGCAATTCGCCGGGCCCGCAGTGGCTTGAAAGACCCTAACCGGCCAATTGGTTCCTTCATGTTCTTAGGCCCTACTGGGGTTGGTAAAACTGAATTGGCCAAAGCCTTGGCTGAAGCTATGTTTGGTTCTGAAGACAACATGATCAGAGTGGACATGTCTGAATACCAAGAACAATATACAACTTCGCGGTTGATCGGGTCACCTCCTGGCTATGTGGGTTATGATGAAGGGGGACAATTAACTGAAAAAGTTCGGAATAAGCCATATTCCGTTGTCCTCTTTGATGAAGTGGAAAAAGCCCATCCCGATATCTTCAATATTCTATTGCAGGTATTAGATGATGGCTACTTGACTGATGCCAAGGGCCGCCGGGTGGACTTCCGGAACACGATTTTAATCTTGACTTCTAACCTGGGGGCAACAGCCTTGCGGGATGAAAAATCCGTGGGCTTTGGTGCTGAAAAGGCCAGTCAAGATTACCCAGCAATGCGTAGTCGGATCATGGAAGAAATGAAACGCTTCTTCCGGCCTGAATTCTTGAACCGGATCGATGAAACCGTGGTCTTCCATCCATTGGATAAGGATGAATTGCGGCAAATCGTTAAGATCATGTCCAAGACCGTTATCAAACGCTTGGCTGAACAGGAAATTAAAGTCAAAATCACCAATGCAGCATTGGATGCTGTGGCGGCCGCTGGCTTTGATCCTGAATATGGGGCACGGCCGATCCGCCGGGCTATCCAAACGCAAATTGAAGACAAGGTCAGTGAATCCTTATTGACCGGTCAAATCAAGAGCGGTGATAGCATTACGGTGGGTGCTTCTAAGGGTAAGATCACGGTTTCGGTGAAAGAGCCTGAAGATAAAAACAAACCCCAAGACCAAGATAAAGTTAAATCCTAATCGCATTTTAAAGGCGTACTCGAGTTGATTGGGTGCGCTTTTTTTAGTGGATTCCCTATTCTTTCCGCCAGTTTCGTGCTATCGTTGATAAGTTATGTTATTTTTGTAGAAGAACTAATTTAGGAGTTGCTGTATAAATGACAGAATTAATCGCGAGTGTGGCGTCCATTGACCAGGCAAAAGCCTTGATGCACGCTGGTGTTGATACCATATATGCTGGGGAAGATTACTTCGGCTTAAGACTACCCCATAGTTTCCAACGGGCAGAATTGACCACCTTGATCAAAGAAGTTCACGCCCAGGGTAAACAAATCCAAGTGGCCGTTAACGCCATTTTTCATAATGACCGTATTGTCCACGTCTTGGATTATTTGCAGTTTTTAGCGCAACAAAAAGTGGATCGCATCACCATTGGCGATCCCGGGGCCATTCGAATTTTGCACCAAAGTCAGCTAGACTTGCCTTACTGGTATGACGGCGCTGATTTAGTGACAAATTCCCGACAGATCAATTTTTGGGCCCAACAGGGGGCTAAAGGGGCAGTCATCGCCAATGAAGTGCCCTACAGAGAGCTCGTGGACTTGGTGCCCAATGTGCAAATCCCCCTGCAAATACTGGTATATGGGGCGGCGGCCATTCATCAGTCCGGTCGGCCGTTGTTGAGCAATTACTTCAATTTTGTTCAAGATCATCAAGATAAGTTGGATCGGGCCAAGGGGCTGTTTATTTCCGAACCCCATAAGCCGGATACCCATTATTCAATTTATGAAGATATTAATGGGACCCATATTTTTGCCAATAATGATGTAGACTTAATGACCCAATTGCCCAAACTAGCAGCTTTAGCGGTGAGCCATTGGTTTTTAGACGGGGTCTTTGCTGACCCCACTAATTTCCCGAAAATTGCCCAAGCCTTTGCCCAGGCCCGGGATTTATTGGCCAGCCAAAGTTTAACGGCTGCCAAGTTGGCTGACCTAGATGACCTGGTGCAAGCCAATCAACCGGCTAATCGGCAATTAGATACGGGCTTTTTCAAAATTGATCCCAGTGATGTGAAATAATGAGGTGTAAAAATAGATGATAACAAATAAACCCGAAGTATTGGCGCCAGCTGGTACTATGGAAAAATTAAAAGTAGCCATTGATTACGGCGCTGATGCCGTCTATATTGGTGGCGACGCCTATGGCTTACGGTCCCGGGCGGGGAATTTCTCCTTTGCCGAAATGGCCGAAGGGGCGGCCTATGCCCATGCCCATGGGGCTAAAGTTTATGTGGCCGCGAATATTGTGGCCCATGAAGGGGATATCAACGGGGCGGGGGAATACTTCCGCCAAGTTCGCGATCACCATATTGATGCCGTGATCGTCTCAGATCCTTCCTTAATTGAAATTGCCATTACCCAAGCGCCGGGGTTAGCCGTGCATTTATCCACCCAAGCCTCAGCCACCAATTGGGAAACCCTGAAGTTCTGGCAAGATTTAGGCTTAGAGCGGATCGTTTTAGCCCGGGAAGTGGGGCTTGATGAGATCAAAGAAATTCGCAAGCATACGGATATTGAGATCGAAGCCTTTATTCATGGGGCCATGTGCATTGGTTATTCCGGCCGCTGTGTATTGTCCAACCACATGGGGTTACGGGATGCCAACCGGGGCGGCTGTGCCCAAAACTGCCGCTGGAAATATGACTTGTTCGAGATGCCAGCCTTAGGGGATAAAACCGAGCTGTTGGGGGAAAACGCCGACGGTAAGTTAGAAGACTTCTCCATGAGCGCCGTGGATATGGCCATGATCGAACATATTCCCGAATTGGTCGAGGCCGGTGTGAATAGTTTGAAGATCGAAGGCCGGATGAAGACCGTGCATTACGTGTCTACTGTGGCTAATGTGTACCACAAAGCCGTGAGCGACTATTGTGCCAATCCGGCCAACTATCAATTGGATGAAGCCCTAGTTGATGAATTGTGGAAAGTGGCCCAGCGGGAAATGTCCACGGGCTTTTACTTCAATACCCCAACGGCTGATGATGAGTTATTTGGTAAGCGGCGCAAGCGGCCTCAATTTAAATTCATCGGCCAAGTCCTAGGCTACGACGCCCAAGCCCAAGTGGTTACCGTGCAACAGCGGAACAACTTTGGCATTGGCGATAAGATCGAGTTCTACGGGCCCAACTTCAGCCACTACAGCCAAACCGTTACGGAATTATTTGATGAAGATGACTTAGCCATTGAACGGGCGCCCCATGCCATGCAAGTGGTTCACTTCAGCTGTCCCTTCCCTGTGCAAAAGGGTGATTTCATCCGGGCCCAAGCCATTGAAAAACCGGCACCGGTTCAGCGTTAATGGCTATCTTGCCTTGGTGAGCCAGGGTGTTGACTTTCAATAAAATTCGTTATATACTGTTAATCGATTCGTAAAACTGTGGTCGTTAAGTAAAGCCGCTGTGATCTATTGTCCATGGCGACTATATAAAAAAACAAAAGTAGTTCAAGTGATTTGTGCTTCTTTTGGTTTTTTTTTGCTTAAAAAGCGTTAATTTTTAAAATCTTAAACAAATCTTAATAATTTGTTTAAGATTGACGGGCCATGGAATTCAAAGAAAGGGTGAATGATTTGGCAGAACATTTAGTAAATTACGGCAAACACCGCACTCGCAGAAGCTATGCTCGCATTAAAGAAGTATTGCAATTGCCAAATTTGATTGAAATTCAGACAAACTCCTATCAATGGTTTTTGGATGAAGGATTGCGTGAGATGTTTGACGATATCATGCCAATCGATGACTTTGCTGGTAACTTATCGTTAGAATTTGTGGACTATCAGCTATTAGAACCCAAATATACTGTAGAAGAGGCTCGTCAACACGACGCCAACTATTCAGCGCCATTACACGTCACCTTGAAATTAACTAACCATGAAACTGGTGAAATTAAGACCCAAGATGTGTTCTTTGGTGACTTCCCATTAATGACTGAACAAGGGACTTTCATTATCAATGGTGCAGAACGGGTTATTGTATCCCAGTTGGTACGTTCTCCTGGCGTTTACTTCCATTCAGATGTGGATAAAAATAGTCGGACAACTTATGGCACGACCGTGATCCCTAACCGGGGTGCTTGGTTGGAATATGAAACTGATGCCAAGCGGATTGCTTACGTCCGGATCGACCGGACCCGTAAGATTCCTATGAGTGAGTTAGTCCGGGCCTTGGGCTTTGGCTCTGATTCGGATATTATCGATATTTTTGGTGAAAATGAATCCTTGATGCTGACCTTGGAAAAAGATGTGCATAAAAACACTGAAGACTCTCGGACTGACGAGGCCTTAAAAGATGTTTATGAACGCTTACGTCCAGGTGAACCTAAGACAGCTGACAGCTCACGTTCTTTGCTGTATGCACGTTTCTTTGATCCTAAGCGTTATGATTTAGCTTCCGTTGGTCGTTATAAGATCAATAAGAAGTTAAACTTAAAGACCCGTCTTTTGAACCAAACCCTGGCTGAAACTTTGGCTGATCCCGATACTGGGGAAGTTATTGCTCAAAAGGGTGATTTAGTGGATCGTAAAGTCATGGATAAATTGGCCCCTTATTTGAAACGGGACGATTTCAAGACTTACACTTTCCAACCTTCTGATGAAGGGGTTTTGAAAGATCCAGTGGTTTTACAGATTATCAAAGTCTACTCTAAAGCTAACTTAGATCAAGAAGTAAACTTGATTGGCAATGGCCATATCGATCCTAAAGTGAAGCATGTGATCCCAGCTGATATTTTGGCAGCTATGAACTACTTCTTGAACTTACAAGAAGGCATTGGTTCAACGGATGATATCGATCACTTGGGTAACCGGCGGATTCGTTCCGTGGGTGAATTACTCCAAAACCAATTCCGAATCGGTTTATCCAGAATGGAACGGGTCGTTCGGGAGAGAATGTCAATTCAAGATACCTCTACCGTTACCCCGCAACAATTGATCAATATTCGCCCAGTTGTGGCTTCCATTAAGGAATTCTTTGGGTCTTCTCAATTGTCACAATTCATGGATCAAACCAACCCATTGGGTGAATTGACCCATAAACGGCGCTTATCTGCCTTAGGCCCTGGTGGTTTGACCAGAGACCGGGCCGGTTATGAAGTCCGGGACGTGCACTATACCCATTATGGCCGGATGTGTCCAATTGAAACCCCAGAAGGTCCTAATATCGGTTTGATCAATAGTTTAGCTAGTTACGCCGTGGTCAACCGCTATGGCTTTATTGAAACCCCTTATCGTCGGGTGGATTGGACCAGCCATAAAGTAACCGACAAAATCGATTACTTGACCGCTGACGAAGAAGATGAATACATCGTCGCCCAAGCCAACTCCCCATTAAACGATGATGGTTCTTTCCAAGACGAACGGGTCTTAGCGCGGCATAAGGATGACAACATTGAAATCAGCCCTGAACGGGTGGATTACATGGACGTTTCACCTAAGCAAGTAGTTGCCGTAGCCACTGCCTGCATTCCTTTCTTGGAAAACGATGACTCCAACCGGGCCTTGATGGGTGCCAACATGCAGCGTCAAGCCGTGCCTTTGGTCAATCCTCATGCCCCATTAGTTGGGACTGGGATGGAATACATCGCTGCCCACGATTCTGGGACGGCTTTGTTAGCCAAAGAAGCTGGGACGGTTGAATATGTGGATGCCAAAACAGTGCGCATTCGCCGTGAAGACAGTTCATTAGATAAATATACGTTAACCAAATTCCGCCGGTCAAATGCCGGTAAGAGTTATAACCAACGGCCAATTGTCAGCGTGGGCGACCATGTGGACAAGAGTGAAATCATTGCCGATGGCCCAGCCATGGAAAATGGGGAGTTAGCTTTAGGTCAAAACCCATTGATTGCCTTCATGACTTGGAACATGTACAACTTTGAAGATGCCGTTGTGTTATCTGAAAAATTAGTTAAAGATGATGTTTACACTTCCATTCATATTGAAGAATATGAATCTGAAGCCCGGGATACCAAATTAGGTCCTGAGGAAATCACCCGTGAAATTCCAAACGTCGGGGAAGATGCCTTGAAGAACCTAGATGAATTTGGGATCATCCGCATTGGGGCTGAAGTCCGTGATGGGGATATCTTAGTTGGGAAAGTTACGCCTAAGGGTGTCACTGAGCTTTCTGCAGAAGAGCGCTTGTTACATGCGATCTTTGGTGAAAAAGCCCGTGAAGTCCGGGATACTTCCTTACGGGTACCCCATGGCGGTGGCGGTATCATCCAAGATGTGAAAATCTTTACCAGAGAAGCCGGCGATGAATTATCACCTGGCGTCAACATGATGGTTCGGGTTTATATCACCCAGAAACGTAAGATCCAAGTGGGGGATAAAATGGCCGGCCGTCATGGTAACAAAGGGACAGTTTCCATCGTGGTACCTGAAGAAGATATGCCATTCTTACCAGACGGAACACCTGTGGACATCTTATTGAACCCAATGGGTGTGCCTTCACGGATGAATATCGGTCAGGTCTTGGAATTGCATTTAGGGATGGCTGCTAGAAACTTAGGTATCCATGTCTCCACACCAGTCTTTGATGGGGCACAAGAAGATGATTTATGGAACACTGTCAAAGAAGCTGGGATGGCTTCTGATGGGAAGTCTGTTTTATATGATGGTCGCACTGGGGAACCATTTGACAACCGGGTTTCCGTTGGGGTCATGTACTACATGAAGTTAGCCCACATGGTTGACGACAAGTTACATGCCCGTTCCATCGGTCCTTACTCATTAGTTACCCAACAGCCTTTAGGTGGTAAAGCCCAATTTGGGGGCCAGCGTTTTGGTGAAATGGAAGTTTGGGCCCTTGAAGCTTATGGGGCTGCCTATACGCTGCAAGAAATCCTAACTTACAAATCCGATGACGTGGTGGGTCGTGTGAAGACTTATGAAGCCATTGTCAAAGGCGAACCAATTCCAAAACCTGGTGTCCCAGAATCCTTCCGGGTACTGGTCAAGGAATTACAATCCTTAGGCTTAGACATGAAGGTCTTAGATGCTGACAAACAAGAAATCGAACTTCGAGATATGGATGATGAAGACGATGACGTGGTTAGTGTGGATGCTTTAACGAAATACGCCAAGGAACAAGAAGAAAAGAAGGCTAAGGAAGAAGCTCAAAAGGCTGCTGCCAAAGCTGAAAACGACCAAAACAAGTAGAACTGACAATAGGAGGTCGACCATTTGATAGACGTCAATAAATTTGAGAGCATGCAAATCGGTTTAGCGTCTGCTGATAAAATTCGCAGTTGGTCTTATGGCGAAGTTAAAAAGCCAGAAACGATCAACTACCGGACTTTAAAACCAGAAAAAGACGGTTTGTTTGATGAACGCATCTTCGGCCCAACCAAAGACTGGGAATGTGCCTGTGGGAAATACAAGCGGATTCGTTATAAGGGTATCGTCTGTGACCGCTGTGGGGTTGAAGTAACCCGCTCTAAAGTTCGTCGGGAACGGATGGGTCATATTGAATTAGCCGCACCTGTATCTCATATTTGGTACTTCAAAGGTATCCCAAGCCGGATGGGTTTGGTTTTGGACATGAGCCCAAGAGCTTTGGAAGAAATCATTTACTTCGCATCTTACGTGGTTATCGATGCCGGAGACACTTCCCTTGAGAAGAAACAATTACTCACCGAAAGAGAATACCGGGATAAATTAGAACAATATGGTCATGCTTTTAACGCCAAAATGGGTGCCGAAGCCATCAAGGAATTACTCCAAGATGTTGATTTGGACAAAGAAGTTAAAGGCTTAAAAGAAGATTTAAAGACCGCCCAAGGCCAAAAACGGATCCGGGCGATCCATCGCTTAGACATTTTGGAAGCTTTCCGCACTGGGGGCAATTTACCAGAATGGATGGTTATGGATTGTATTCCTGTTATCCCGCCTGATTTACGGCCAATGGTCCAATTAGAAGGTGGCCGTTTTGCCACTTCTGATTTAAATGACTTGTACCGTCGGGTGATCAACCGTAACAACCGGTTGAAACGCCTGTTAGATTTGAAAGCACCAAACATCATCGTACAAAACGAAAAACGGATGCTCCAAGAAGCCGTTGACGCTTTGATCGATAATGGCCGTCGGGGCCGTCCTGTCACAGGCCCTGGGAATCGCCCACTGAAATCCTTGTCACACCTCTTAAAAGGTAAGCAAGGTCGTTTCCGGCAAAACTTATTAGGTAAACGGGTGGATTATTCTGGTCGTTCCGTTATCGATGTAGGCCCAACATTGAAGTTCTATCAATGCGGTCTGCCTCGGGAAATGGCGTTGGAATTATTCAAACCATTTGTCATGCGGGAATTAGTTAAGCGCGAAATTGCCTCTAACATTAAAAACGCCAAACGTAAAATTGAACGCCAAGATGACGATGTCTGGGATGTCTTAGAAGACGTCATCAAGGAACGTCCAGTTATGTTGAACCGGGCACCTACGTTGCATAGATTAGGGATTCAAGCTTTTGAACCCGTGTTAGTTGATGGGAAATCCATTCGCTTACACCCATTAGCTTGTGAAGCCTACAATGCCGATTTTGATGGGGACCAAATGGCCGTCCACGTGCCATTATCTGACGAAGCCCAGGCTGAAGCTCGGATGCTCATGCTAGCAGCCCATCATATCTTGGCACCAAGAGATGGTAAACCAATCGTTACCCCATCTCAAGACGTTGTGTTGGGGAACTACTACTTGACCCTTGAAGAACGGGATCGTGAAGGCCAAGGCATGATCTTCAAAGATGTGAATGAAGTTGTGATGGCTTATAAGAATGGCGATGTCCATTTGCATACCCGAATTGGTTTGTCCATTGATGCTATGACCGAAAAGCCATTTAAAGATGACCAACGGGAAAGCATCATGATGACTTCTGTGGGTAAAGCTATCTTCAACCAAATTTTGCCAGCAGACTTCCCATACTTGAATGAACCCACTAACGACAATATCGTCAATGGTGTGCCTGACAAGTATTTCGTGGCCAAAGGCGAAAACATCAACGACAAGATTGCCAACGCCCCATTGATCGATCCGTTCAAGAAGGGCTTCTTGAGTGATATTATTGCCCAAGTCTTCAAAGTGTATAAAGTACAACGGACTTCTGAATTGTTGGATGATATGAAAGAATTAGGCTACACCATCTGTACTGACTCCGGCTTAACGGTTGGGGTTGCCGATGTGCCTACTTTGGAAGAAAAGCCAGCAATCGTTGAAGAAGCCCATAAGAAAGTTGCTACGGTTTCTAAACAATTCCGGCGTGGGTTAATTACCGACGAAGAACGGCATAACCGGGTTATCAGTATCTGGAATGACGCCAAGGATGACATCCAACAAAAACTGATCGATAGTTTCGATTCATCCAACCCAATTTCCATGATGAGTGATTCCGGGGCCCGGGGTAACATTTCAAACTTTACCCAGTTAGCTGGGATGCGTGGTTTGATGGCCGCCCCTAACGGTGGGATGATGGAAGTACCTGTTACTTCAAACTTCCGAGAAGGTCTATCCGTCATGGAAATGTTTATGAGTACCCACGGGGCTCGTAAAGGGATGACTGATACGGCCTTGAAGACTGCCGATTCTGGTTACTTGACCCGACGTTTAGTTGATGTGGCCCAAGACGTTATCGTCCGTGAAGAAGATTGCGGCACTGATCGGGGCTTAGAAGTCACAGCTATTCGTGACGGGAATGAAATCATTGAACCACTTTACGACCGTTTAGTTGGCCGTTATACCATGAAATCCGTCTTTGACCCTGAAACTGGCGAGAAGATCATCGGCAAAAACGAATTAATGGACGAAGATATGGCCCAAAAAATCGTGAATGCTGGTGTGACCAAGGTTACCATCCGTTCCGTCTTCACATGTAACACCAACCATGGTGTCTGCAAGAAGTGTTACGGTCGTAACTTAGCCATCGGTGAAGAAGTCGAAGTTGGGGAAGCAGTTGGTACTGTGGCTGCCCAATCTATCGGCGAACCTGGTACCCAGTTGACCATGCGTAACTTCCATACCGGCGGTGTTGCCGGCGGCGAAGATATTACCCAAGGGCTGCCCCGTATCCAAGAAATCTTTGAAGCTCGTAATCCTAAAGGGCTTGCAACGATCACCGAAGTAACTGGTGAAATTTCAGCCGTTGATGAAAATCCCGCTGAACACACTAGAGAAATCACGGTTGAAGGCACCACTGATACCCGGACTTACAGTGTACCTTACGTTTCTAACATTATCGTCGCTGAAGGCGATCATGTGGAACGTGGGGACAAGCTGACCGGTGGGTCGGTGGATCCAAAACAATTAATCAAAGTTCGTGACGAAATTGCCACTGAAAACTATGTCTTAGGTGAAGTGCAAAAAGTTTACCGTATGCAAGGTGTAGAAATCAGTGATAAGCATATTGAAGTCATGGTTCGGCAAATGCTCCGTAAGATTCGTGTCTTAGATCCTGGAGATACCGATATCTTGCCAGGGACGTTGTTGGACATCAATGACTTTAGTATTCAAAACCATAAGACCTTGATCGAAGGTGGCATTCCTGCCACTGGCCGACCAGTGCTCTTAGGGATCACGAAGGCTTCCCTTGAAACCAATAGTTTCTTATCAGCTGCTTCCTTCCAGGAAACAACCCGTGTCTTGACGGATGCGTCTATTCGCGGTAAGAACGATCCATTAGTTGGTTTGAAGGAAAATGTTATCATTGGTAAGATCATCCCAGCCGGGACCGGTATGCCGAAGTATCGCCATATGGAACCGCAAAGTGTTGGGGCAACGTCTGAAAATGTTTACTCTATTTCAGATTTGGAAAAACAACTCCACGCTGATGAATCCAAAAAAGATGATAAATAAATAGCCATTGAAAGAAGCTGATCGCTGGATTTTCCAGTTGTCAGCTTCTTTTTTTACCCGATTTGTGTTAGGACCAGGCCGATGGTTAAATAGGGGATGAAGGCCAAGGGGGCCTGGGGGTCAAAGCGACCCCGTAAATAATGGGTCAAACAGACCAACAAACACAAGCCACAACTAAAAATCAAGGTCCATAAAACAATTGCTAGGCCAAATTGAAAACCCACCAGGCTCAACAGGTACACGTCACCACCACCCAGGCCCCGGGTCACTTTGGCAAAAATGCCCAGGCCCAGCAACAAGCCCAAGGCCAACAAGGCATCTTGGCCAAATTCTGCCAGGTCCACACCGGGGGTCAACCAATAAGTAGCCACTAAGGGCAACAATAGGACGGGGTAAATAAATTGATAGCAGTGATCTAATAGACTTAATCCCAGTAATATCAAAAACCAAGTGGCCAAAATGATGCTATCGGGCCAAGTCAGGGGTAAGTTAGCTTGGACCAAGGCACAAAGGCCCAGGCCACTGAGCAATTCCGCCAGGGGTAGACCCGGATCGATGGGGGCTTGGCAACAGCGGGCCCGGCCGCCGTTTTTCAAAAAACCTAAAATTGGGACTAAATCAAACCAAGCCAAAGTTTGGCCACAAGTATCGCACATTGAGCGGCCTAATAAGCTGCGGCCCTGGGGGAGACGTTGGGCGGCACAGCCCAGAAAAGAAGCCAAGCAAGCACCCAATAGCCCTAAGCAAAGATAAAACAGATGGATCACCTCCAAAATTCGTACGTATTCTTAAATTACGCCAAGGCCACCGAGTGGAATTAAATTAGAAAGGAGGTTGACACTGATGGGGGATGCTGGTATATTTGTTTAGGTACTTTTCTGTGCAGTGTTAATATTTAATATATATATAACGTGCTGGCTGACAGTGAAGCCATATGCAAATAATTGCTTATTTTTTTGCCTAAAAAAGAACACCTGGATGTGTGGACTTAAATCACCACCAGGAGACAAAAAACATTCTTGAGGAGGATAATAATGCCTACAGTTAATCAATTAGTACGCAAAGGTCGTAAGAGTCGGACAACTAAATCTGACTCACCTGCTTTGAACTTCGGTTACAACAGTATGAAGAAAGCCATGGTCAAAAACCCAGCACCACAAAAACGTGGTGTGGCAACTCGTGTCGGGACAATGACCCCTAAAAAACCTAACTCAGCTTTACGGAAATATGCCCGTGTACGCTTGTCTAACTTAATTGAAGTGACAGCTTACATTCCTGGTATTGGCCATAACTTGCAAGAACATAGTGTGGTTTTAATTCGTGGTGGCCGTGTTAAGGATTTACCTGGTGTTCGTTACCATATCGTTCGTGGCGCATTGGATACTGCCGGTGTAACTGACCGTATGCAAGGCCGTTCTAAATATGGGACTAAGAGACCTAAGAAATAATACACATTCATTTAAACATTTTTAGGAGGTTATGACACATGCCAAGAAAAGGGCACATCGCACAACGCGACGTATTACCAGATCCAATGTACAATTCTAAATTAGTTACTCGTTTGATCAACCATTTGATGGTTGATGGCAAACGGGGCACTGCATCAACAATTTTATATGATGCATTTGATATCGTTAAAGAAAAAACAGGTAACGATCCCCTTGAAGTTTTCGAACAAGCTATGAAGAACGTTATGCCTGTTCTTGAAGTTAAAGCTCGCCGTATTGGTGGGTCTAACTACCAAGTACCAATTGAAGTTCGTCCTGAACGTCGGACAACATTGGGCTTACGTTGGATCGTTAACTATGCACGTCTTCGTGGCGAACATACAATGGATCAACGTTTGGCTAATGAAGTAATGGATGCAGCCAATAACACTGGTGCAGCTGTTAAGAAACGTGAAGATACACATAAAATGGCTGATGCCAACCGGGCATTCGCACATTATCGCTGGTAAAATTTTTTTTGGAAGCTATTTAAACCCATGGCCAGAATTGATCTGGCGTGGGTTTATGTATAGAGAGGAGCAAACTGTTTCATGGCAAATACCCGTGAATTCCCATTAGCTAAGACACGTAATATCGGGATCATGGCCCATATCGATGCTGGTAAAACTACGACCACTGAGCGTATTTTATACTACACTGGTAAAATTCATAAAATTGGTGAAACCCACGAAGGGGCTTCACAAATGGACTGGATGGCCCAAGAACAAGAACGTGGTATAACAATCACTTCAGCCGCAACTACTGCCCAATGGAAAGATACCCGTATCAATATCATTGATACCCCAGGGCACGTGGACTTCACAATCGAAGTTGAACGTTCTTTACGGGTCTTAGATGGTGCCATCACTGTCTTAGACGCCCAATCCGGTGTTGAACCCCAAACCGAAAACGTCTGGCGCCAAGCTACCACTTATGGCGTGCCCCGGTTAGTATTCGTTAACAAGATGGACAAAATCGGTGCTGATTTTGACTACTCTGTGTCAACTTTACATGACCGCTTACAAGCTAATGCCCACCCAATTCAAATGCCAATCGGCGCCGAAGATAAATTCGAAGGCGTTATCGACTTGATCGAAATGAAAGCCGATTTGTATGATGAAGATGAATTAGGTACTAAGTGGGACACGGTTGATGTTCCTGACGAATATAAAGAACAAGCTGAAAAGCGTCGTCAAGAATTAGTTGAAGCTGTCGCTGATGTTGATGATGATATCATGGACAAATACCTTGAAGGCGAAGAAATCAGCAATGATGAATTGCGTCAAGCTATTCGTAAAGCAACCATCGATTTGAAATTCTTCCCAGTTCTTGCCGGTTCTGCCTTCAAGAACAAGGGTGTCCAAATGTTGATGGATGCTACCGTTGATTATTTACCATCTCCATTAGACGTTCGCCCATATCATGCAACTGATCCTGAAACTGGGGATAAAGTTGAATTGATCGCCGGCGACGACAAAGACTTCGCAGCCTTAGCCTTTAAAGTTGCCACTGACCCATTCGTAGGTCGTCTGACTTACATCCGGGTTTACACTGGGACTTTGGAAGCCGGCTCTTATGTCTTGAATGCCACTAAGGATTCTCGGGAACGTGTTGGTCGGCTGCTACAAATGCACGCCAATCACCGTCAAGAAATCCCTGAAGTATTCTCTGGTGATATCGCAGCTGCCATTGGTTTGAAGAATACAACCACTGGTGATTCTTTAACAGCTGAAGATCATCCTTTGATTTTGGAATCCTTGGAAATTCCTGAACCCGTTATTCAGGTTTCCATCGAACCAAACTCTAAAGAAGATCGTGATAAGTTGGATAACGCTTTGCAAAAACTTGCTGAAGAAGATCCAACCTTCCGTGCTGAAACGAACCCTGAAACTGGCGAAACACTGATCGCCGGCATGGGCGAATTGCATTTGGATATCATGGTTGACCGGATGAAACGTGAATTCAAGGTTGCCGCTAAAGTCGGTGAACCTCAAGTAGCTTACCGTGAAACCTTTACAAAAGAAACTTCCGCACAAGGGAAGTTTGTCCGCCAGTCTGGTGGTAAAGGTCAATATGGTGATGTTTGGATTGAATTCACACCTAACGAAGAAGGTAAAGGCTTTGAATTCGAAAACGCCATCGTCGGTGGTGTTGTGCCTCGTGAATATATTCCATCTGTTGAACAAGGTTTGAAAGAATCTATGGCAAATGGTGTCTTAGCTGGTTATCCTTTGATCGACGTTAAGGCTAAACTTTATGACGGGTCTTATCATGAAGTCGATTCCTCTGAAGCGGCCTTTAAAGTAGCAGCCTCTATTGCTTTGCGCAATGCGGCTAAATCTGCTGGTGCCGTTATCTTGGAACCAATCATGAAGGTCGAAGTCGTTGCCCCTGAAGAATATCTTGGGGACGTGATGGGCCAAGTTACTGCGCGGCGTGGTCGTGTGGAAGGTATGGAAGCTCGGGGCAATGCCCAAGTTGTTAATGCCTTTGTACCACTGTCTGAAATGTTTGGTTATGCTACAACCTTGCGTTCTGCAACCCAAGGTCGTGGGACATTTACCATGACATTTGACCATTACTCAGCTGTACCTAAGTCTATTCAAGAAGAAATCATCAAGAAAAATGGCGGCAACGTACCAGCTGCTGACTAATCAATTGATGTCTTTAAAGAGCATCCTACTTAGTAGGGTGCTTTTTTCGTACGAAAAAAGCGGTGCTAACTAAGCTAGCACCGCTTTAAAAGGAAATTGAGCTTGTTTCTTCTATTATAAATGAACCCCACTGTCAGCGATTGGTCACGTCCTGGGGTACATCTGCCCCCAGGACAGTTTTAAAGTGCTGTAAAGCCCATACATGGCCACTAGGATTAAAGGTGGCCACGCCGGCTTCTGGAATAATCAGCTTGTAGCCTAAATCATAGGCACCAATCGCTGTATGCAAAATACAAATGTCGGTGCAAACCCCCACCAACTCGATGGTGGTGATTTCCCGGGCCCGCAGCTGCAAATCTAAAGTGGTCCCAGTAAAAGCATTATAGCGGGTCTTATCTAAAAAGAGCACTTGATCCTTAGCCTGATTAGCCTTAAACCAAGCCCCGGTTTGACCGTACAGTTCCCGGCCCCAAGTGTTGGCTAAATTGTGGGGCGGAAATAATTTGGTCTCTGGATGGTAGGGGTCATTTTTTACATGCAGATCCGTGGGGAAGAAGACAAACTGACCCTGGTCTAAATAAGTTTGCGCGCGCTGGGCAATAAAGGCATCGATGGCTTGAGCCGGTTGGCCACTAGTTAAACTTCCCTTATCAGCCACAAAATCATTGGTATAATCAATGACTACTAATGCTGTATCTTTTGACATAACAGCAGACCTCCATTTTTTAAGTCTTACTTTAGAGTCAGTTGGACCAACTGTCAATGTTTTGGTCTTAAAGTGAAAATCTGATCCAATATGAAAAAAAGACTTGTTTTTATGACCAAATTCAAGTATCATATTAAAAGTGCTGATTTTAGTAAGACCAGTACGCCCCTTTTTAGAAAAGGGGTTGGCTAAGACGTGGAAGGTTGCGACACGCCCGGATACATTGCCACGGGCGCGCCGGGAATTTTCACAGAGCTAGTCTACTCATGATAATAGACGAAGGAGGTAACACTATGGCAAAGCAAAAAATTCGGATTCGTTTAAAGGCATATGAACACCGTATCTTAGATCAATCTGCGGATAAGATCGTTGAAACGGCACAAAGAACTGGGGCACAAATCTCAGGTCCAATCCCATTGCCTACTGAAAGAACATTGTACACCGTGATCCGGGCACCACATAAATACAAAGATTCACGGGAACAATTCGAAATGCGTACACATAAACGCTTAATCGATATCATTAACCCAACACCTAAAACTGTTGATGCCTTGATGAAACTTGATTTACCAAGCGGCGTAGATATCGAAATTAAATTATAATTAAAAATACATTATACATGGAGGTGTACTCATGACCAGAAAAGGAATCTTAGGTAAAAAAGTAGGTATGACACAAGTATTCAGCGACAACGGGGAATTAATTCCAGTTACTGTCATTGAAGCCGAACCTAACATTGTCTTGCAACTCAAAACCCCTGAAACAGACGGCTACGAAGCAATTCAACTTGGCTTTGACGACAAACGCGAAATTTTGTCAAACAAACCTGCTAAAGGTCATGCAGCAAAAGCAAACACGACCCCTAAGCGCTTCATTAAAGAAATCAGAGATGTCGCACTAGGGGATTATAAAGTTGGCGACGAAGTAAAAGTCGACACCTTTGAAGTTGGAGATATCGTCGATGTGACAGGTATTTCTAAAGGTCATGGTTTCCAAGGTAACATTAAAAAGAATAACCAATCACGGGGCCCTGAAACCCACGGTTCGCGTTATCATCGTGTCGCAGGTTCAATGGGTGCGATCATTAACCGGGTATTCAAAGGCAAACCATTACCAGGTCGGATGGGTAACAACACCGTTACAATGCAAAATCTTGAAATCGTTAGTGTGAACACTGACAACAATGCTATCTTGATCAAAGGTAACGTGCCTGGTGCTAACCACTCATTTGTTACCATCAAGAGCGCAATCAAAACACAGAAATAATTCAGGAAGGAGGCTAATTTATGACAAGCGTAACATTATTTAAACAAGACGGTTCTGAAAACGGCACAGTTGAATTAACAGATGCAATTTTCGGTATCGAACCTAACAACAACGTTGTAACAGATGCAATTTTGATGCAACGCGCTGGCAAACGTCAAGGGACTCATTCAACGAAAAACAGATCTGCTGTTTCCGGTGGTGGTCGTAAACCATGGCGTCAAAAGGGTACAGGTCGTGCCCGTCAAGGTTCCATTCGTTCACCACAATGGCGTGGCGGGGGTATTGTCTTTGGGCCAACACCAAGAGATTATAGCTACCGTTTACCACGTAAAGTTCGTCGCTTAGCAATTAAGTCTGTATTGTCACAAAAAGTGATCGATGGCGATTTAGTTGTTGTTGACGACTTACAATTGGCAACACCAAAGACCAAAGATTTCACAGCTGTTTTAGGCAACTTGAAATTAGATGGCAAGTTATTGATTGCTTTAGAAGCAGGCAATGACAACGTGGCATTATCAGCTCGTAACATTGAAGGCGTTTCTGTCTTAGCAGCTGATCAATTGAACGTTTTAGACGTTGCTAACACTGATAAATTAGTTTTAACAAAGAAAGCATTAGACAAGATTGAGGAGGTGCTTGCATAATGACAGCTAGAGACATTATTAAGCGCCCCATCGTTACTGAAGCAACGATGAATGCGATGGACGACCACAAATACACATTTGATGTAGCTGTAGACGCCAACAAAGTTGCCGTACGCAAAGCAGTCGAAGAAATCTTCGGCGTTAAAGTTGCCAAGGTTAACATCATGAACGTTCATCCTAAGAAAAAACGTGTGGGTCGCTTCACAGGTTATACTGACAAGCGCCGCAAGGCTATCGTCACCTTAACCGCTGATTCAGAACCAATTAAGATTTTCGAAGATTAATCATTTAGGAGGGACGTTCCGTGGGAATTATTAAATACAAACCAACCACAAACGGCCGTCGGAATATGACTGCGTCTGATTTCGCCGAAATCACTAAAAAGACCCCTGAAAAGTCTTTATTAGAATCACAAAGTCATACCGCTGGTCGTAATGCACACGGTCATATTACCGTTCGCCATCGTGGTGGTGGTCATAAGCAAAAGTATCGTATCATCGACTTCAAGCGTTTGAAAGATAACGTCAACGGTCATGTTAAAGCGATTGAATATGATCCAAACAGAACTGCAAACATCGCTTTGATCCATTATGAAGATGGGGTCAAAACTTACATTTTAGCACCTAAAGGCTTAAACGTTGGCGACATCATCGTTTCTGGTCCAGATGCTGATATCAAGACTGGTAATGCTTTGCCATTAGCAAACATTCCAGTTGGTACTTTAATTCATAATATCGAATTAAAACCTGGTAAAGGTGGTCAATTAGTACGTTCTGCTGGGACTTCAGCCCAATTGCTTGGTCGTGAAGGCAAGTACTCATTGGTTCGTTTAGGTTCAGGTGAAGTTCGTATGATCCTTTCAGCTAACCGGGCTACAATCGGTGAAGTTGGTAATGAACAACATGAATTGATTGCGATTGGTAAAGCCGGTCGTAAACGCTGGTTAGGCATTCGGCCAACTGTCCGTGGGTCTGTTATGAACCCTAACGATCACCCACACGGTGGTGGTGAAGGTAAAGCACCAATCGGTCGTCCTTCGCCATTATCACCATGGGGTAAGAAGACACTTGGTAAGAAGACACGTAACGGTAAAGCTAAATCTGAGAAGTTCATCGTTCGTCATCGTACGAAGTAATTTTTGTTTTAGTGAATACACATAAGGAGGTTTCATAATGGGTCGCAGCCTTAAAAAAGGACCATTCGCTGATGCACATCTTTTAAAGAAGATCGATGCACAAGCAGATCAAGATAAAAAGACAGTAATCCGTACTTGGTCACGTCGTTCTACAATTTTCCCTAGTTTTATTGGTTATACTATCGCTGTTTATGATGGGAGAAAACACGTCCCAGTTTATATCCAAGAAGATATGGTAGGCCATAAATTAGGCGAATTTGTACCAACACGTACTTTCCGTGGTCACGGAACTGATGACAAGAAAACGGCAGCTAAGTAAGAAGGGAGATTTATCAAATGGCAGATCAAGTTCAAGTAACATCAGCTACAGCAACTGCTAAAACGGTCCGCATTGCCCCTCGTAAAGCTCGCCTTGTGATCGATACGATTCGTGGTAGAAGTGTTGCTGAAGCTTTAGCAATCTTGCAATTCACACCACGTGGTGCTTCACCAATCATCACAAAAGTTTTGAAATCAGCTGTTGCTAATGCAGAACATAACTATGATTTAGATGCAGAAAACCTGGTTATCACCAAAGCCTATGTTGACGAAGGCCCAACGTTAAAACGTTTCCGTCCTCGTGCAAAGGGTTCTGCTTCACCAATCAATAAACGCACAAGCCACATCACCGTGGTTGTTGCTGAAAAAGAAGACTAAGGAGGGAATAATTTGGGACAAAAGATTAATCCAATCGGCTTCCGTGTCGGTGTCATTCGCGACTGGGATGCTAAATGGTATGCAGAAAAAGATTTTGCAACTTTTCTTCATGAAGATTTGCGGATCCGTAAATACATCAACAAACGATTGATCGACGCTTCAGTTTCTCAAGTAGAAATCGAACGTGCTGCAAATCGTGTCAATATTTCTATCCACACCGCTAAACCTGGTATGGTCATTGGTAAAGGTGGATCTGAAGTTGAAAACTTACGTAAAGAGTTAAACAACTTAACTGGTCGTAAGGTACACATCAACATCATTGAAATCAAGAAACCTGACTTAGATGCTAAATTAGTCGGTGAAGGTGTTGCCCGTCAACTTGAAGCACGTGTGGCTTTCCGTCGTGCCCAAAGACAAGCAATCCAAAGAACAATGCGTGCCGGTGCTAAAGGTATCAAAGTCCAAATCTCTGGTCGTGTCAACGGTGCTGATATTGCCCGTAAAGAATGGCATACAGAAGGTACCGTTCCATTGCACACATTGCGTGCTGATATTGATTATTCTTGGCAAGAAGCCATTACCACTTATGGTAAATTAGGTGTCAAGACTTGGATTTATCGGGGTGAAATTTTACCTGATAAGCCTGCTAACAACAATGCGGAAGGAGGCAAACGATAATGCTTGTACCAAAGCGTGTGAAATACCGTCGTGAATTCCGTGGTAAGATGCGTGGTGCTGCTAAAGGCGGTAAGAACGTTGATTTCGGTGAATATGGTTTGAAAGCTCTTGAATCACACTGGATCACTAACCGTCAAATTGAAGCTGCCCGTATTGCCATGACTAGATATACAAAACGTGGTGGTAAAATCTGGATTCGGATTTTCCCTCATAAATCCTACACTGCTAAAGGTGTTGGGGTACGTATGGGTTCTGGTAAAGGTGCACCTGCAGGATGGGTTGCCCCAGTTAAACGTGAAAAGATCATGTTTGAAATCGCTGGTGTTTCTGAAGAAACAGCCCGCGAAGCATTGCGCTTAGCTTCTAACAAATTGCCAATTCGGACAAAATTTGTTAAGCGCGAGGAAGTAGGTGGCGAATCAGATGAAGGCTAAAGATATTAAAGAATTAACCACTGACGAAATGCTTGCCAAAGAAAAAGAATATAAAGAAGAACTTTTTAATCTACATTTTCAACAAGCTACTGGTCAACTTGAAAATACAGCTCGCTTAAAGGCAGTTCGTAAGAACATTGCCCGGATCAAAACTGTATTAAAGCAACAAGAACTCAATAAGTAAAACCCAGAAAGGAGCGACACAATTTGAGCGAAACAAAACGTAACGAACGTAAAGTCTATCAAGGCCGCGTGGTTTCTGACAAAGCTGACAAGACTATTACTGTAATCGTTGAAACTACAAAAGCACATCCAACATATGGCAAACGTGTCCGTTATTCCAAGAAGTATTATGTTCAAGATGACAACAACGACGCTAAAATTGGCGATATTGTTAAAATCATGGAAACTCGGCCATTGTCCAAACTCAAACGCTTCCGTTTACTGGAAATTGTTGAGAAATCTGTAACGTTGTAATTCTTATAAATGAAGGGAGGCTGTTCAAGTGATTCAACAAGAAAGTCGTTTGAAAGTTGCCGACAACTCCGGTGCCCGTGAAATTTTGACTATCAAAGTTTTAGGTGGTTCTAACCGTAAGTTCGCAGGTATTGGTGATACGATCGTTGCTACTGTTAAACAAGCAACACCAGGTGGCGTTGTCAAAAAAGGTGAAGTTGTTAAAGCCGTTATCGTTCGGACAAGATCTGGTGCCCGTCGTGCTGATGGTTCATACATTCGCTTTGACGAAAATGCAGCTGTTATCATTAACGCTGACAAGAGCCCACGGGGCACACGTATCTTCGGCCCAGTTGCACGTGAATTACGTGACAATGATTTCATGAAGATTGTCTCATTAGCTCCAGAAGTACTTTAATTCGTATAAGCCTTAACAGAGATATGGAGGTGTCAGGTGCATGTACATTAAGACCGGCGATAAAGTCCGTGTGATTAGCGGCAAAGACAAGGGTAAGGAAGGTACTGTAACACAAGTCCTACTTAAACAAGATCGCGTAGTTGTTGAAGGTGTTAACAAAATCAAGAAACATCAAAAACCAAGCAATGCCAACCCTAACGGTGGTATCGTGGACGTTGAAGCGGCAATTCACGTTTCCAACGTACAATTATTAGATCCTAAAGATAACAAACCAACTCGTATTGGCCATAAAATTGTGGATGGTAAAAAAGTCCGCGTTGCTAAGCGTTCTGGTGAACAGATCGACTAATCTCGAAAGGAGGACAATAGTTAGATGGAAAATCGTTTAAAAGCAAAATATCAAAAAGAAATTACACCTGCTATGATGGAAAAGTTCAACTATACTTCTGTTATGCAAACACCTAAGATCGAAAAGATCGTTTTGAATATGGGTGTTGGTGATGCCGTATCAAACTCCAAGAACTTGGATCGTGCGGTTGATGAATTAACTTTGATCGCTGGTCAAAAGCCATTGATCACAAAGGCTAAAAAGTCCATTGCCGGCTTCCGTTTACGTGAAGGCATGCCAATCGGTGCGAAAGTTACCTTGCGTGGCACACGCATGTGGGACTTCTTAGACAAGTTGATCAATGTTTCCTTGCCAGGCGTTCGGGACTTCCATGGTGTTAGTCCAAAATCGTTTGATGGTCGTGGGAATTACACATTAGGTATCAAGGAACAATTAATCTTCCCTGAAATCGATTATGATCAAGTCGAACGTGTCCGTGGTTTAGATGTCGTTATCGTTACAACTGCTAATACTGACGAAGAAGGCTTAGAACTTCTTAAACAAGTCGGTATGCCATTTGCTAAATAAGGGGGGTTCATATTGGCTAAAAAATCTTTAATCGCAAAGAATAAGAGACCTGCTAAATTTTCAACTCAAGAATATACGCGTTGCGAACGTTGCGGCCGTCCCCATTCTGTTTATCGTAAGTTTAAATTATGCCGTATCTGCCTACGTGAGCTCGCTCATGAAGGTCAAATTCCTGGCATGAGAAAAGCAAGCTGGTAAAATTCCAATAAAGGAGGAAACGCAATATGTCTCTTACTGATCCGATTGCTGATTACTTAACTCGTATCCGTAACGCCAACATGGTTCGACATACTTCTTTAGACGTCCCATCATCTAAAGTCAAAGTTGCCATTTCAGACATTCTGAAACGTGAAGGCTTTATCCGCGATTACGAAGTAATTGAAGATAACAAACAAAACGTCATTCGTATTTTCTTGAAGTATGGTAAGGATAACGAACGCGTTATTACAGGTTTAAAACGTATTTCAAAACCAGGTTTGAGAAGCTACGTCAAAGCTGATGATGTTCCTAAGGTCTTAAATGGCTTAGGCATCGCAGTTATCTCTACTTCCACTGGTATCTTAACAGACAAAGAAGCCCGTCAAAAAGACGTCGGCGGCGAAGTCTTAGCTTATATTTGGTAATTAGAGGAGGTGCAACAACGTGAGTCGTATTGGTTATAAAGTTATCGAGGTCCCAGAAAACGTAACTGTAACACACGACGGTTCAGACTACACCGTTAAAGGCCCTAAGGGTGCATTAACACGTCACTTTGAACCCGCTATTACAATTACACAAGAAGGCCAAGAAATTAAACTTGATCGTCCGGATGATTCTTACAAAGCATTGCATGGTACTATGCGTGCCAACTTGCACAACATGATCATCGGCGTGACTGAAGGTTACGAAAAGAAATTACAATTAATTGGTGTCGGGTACCGTGCGCAATTACAAGGTAAAAAACTTGTCTTAAACGTCGGCTACTCTCATCCAGTTGAAATGACAGCACCTGAAGGTGTTAAAATTGAAGTCCCTTCAAACACTGAAATTAACTTGAGCGGTATTTCCAAACAAGTTATCGGTGAATTTGCGGCAACAATTCGTGGCGTCCGTCCACCAGAACCTTACAAAGGTAAAGGTATTCGTTACGTTGATGAATATGTTCGTCGTAAAGAAGGTAAAACAGGTAAGTAATGCAGCATAGCGCTGACTATAAATTTAGAGGTGAACATTTTGATTACTAAACCAGATAAGAATAAAACACGCCAAAAACGTCATATGCGTGTCCGTAACAAAATTTCTGGTACTGCAGAGCGCCCACGTTTGAACGTTTTCCGTTCTAACCAACACATCTACGCGCAATTAATTGATGACGTAGCGGGTGTGACGCTAGTCAGTGCCTCCACGTTAGATAAAGAACTCGATGCTAAAGGTACCAAGACTGAACAAGCCGTAGCTGTTGGTGCTTTGATCGCTAAGCGGGCTGAAGCAAAAGGTCTTAAAGACGTTGTCTTCGATCGGGGCGGCTATTTGTATCATGGTCGTGTTAAAGCTTTAGCAGATGCAGCAAGAGAAAATGGCTTAGAATTCTAATAAAAGGAGGTAACTGTTAAATGGCATCATTTATTGACCCAACACATTTAGATCTTGAAGATCGCGTTGTTTCTATTAACCGTGTAACCAAAGTTGTCAAAGGTGGCCGTCGCTTACGTTTTGCCGCAATCGTTATTGTCGGCGATAAAGCTGGTCATGTTGGCTTTGGTACTGGTAAAGCCCAGGAAGTTCCTGAAGCAATCCGTAAAGCAGCAGATGCAGCCAAGAAGAGCTTGATTGACGTGCCAATGGTTGGCACAACGATCCCTCATGAAGTTATTGGCCAATTCGGTGCAGGCCGTATTATGTTAAAACCTGCCGAAGCTGGTTCTGGTATTGCCGCTGGTGGTCCCGTACGTGCCGTCATGGAATTAGGTGGTGTTGCTGATGTAACAAGTAAATCACTTGGTCGCAATACACCAATCAATGTTATTCGCGCAACTATGGAAGCCTTAAAGGAATTAAAGACTGCTGCTGAGGTTGCAGCACTTCGTGGCGTTTCTGTCGAAAGTTTAGAAGGCTAGGAGGCTAAAACGGATGGCTCAATTAAAGATTACTTTAAGACGCAGTGTGGCTCATCGCATTCCCGAACAACGTAAAGTTGTGAAAGAATTAGGATTAGGTCGCGTTAGTAGTTCCGTCGTAAAACCTGATAACGCTGCTACACGTGGCGCAATTGTTAAAATTGCCCATTTAGTTAGTGTTGAAGTTGTTGAAGGTTAAACAATAGTCTATATCAAGGAGGTGTAACTGCATGAAATTACATGAATTAGAAATTAGTGAAGGTGCCCGTCACAGTCGCAAACGTGTTGGTCGCGGTACTTCTTCTGGTACTGGTAAAACAGCCGGTCGTGGTCAAAAAGGTTTGTTGGCTCGTTCTGGTGGTAAAACACGTCCCGGTTTTGAAGGTGGCCAAATGCCTTTATACAGACGTATGCCAAAACGCGGTTTCAAAAACATTAACCGCAAAGAATACGCAGTCATCAACATTCGTGATTTAAATAAATTCGATGCTGGTACTGAAATCACACCTGCATTCTTAAAAGAAAACGGCGTGATCAAAAATACTAAATCAGGAGTTAAATTACTAGCTAAGGGCGAATTGACAACTAAGTTAGACATCAAAGTTAATCAATTCTCTCAAGCTGCCAAAGAAGCAGTTGAAGCTGCCGGCGGTTCTATTGAGGTGATTTAATTGTTCAAAACGTTGAGAGATGCTTTCAAAGTAAAGGAAATTCGTTCTAAAATTCTCTTTACTTTGGGCATTTTAGTCATTTATGCCCTGGGTTCACAAGTCACTGTACCTGGTGTAAATGCGAAAGCTTTGACATCGATTGGTCAAACTGGTTTAATTTCCTTTATGGATACAGTCAGTGGTGGTGGTTTAAGCAACTACTCCATTTTCTCCATGGGGGTGTCACCGTACATCACCGCACAGATCGTCATTCAGTTGTTGCAAATGGACATTGTCCCCAAGCTAACTGAGTGGAGTAAGCAAGGTGAAGTCGGCCGGCGTAAATCAAATCAGGTTACCCGATATCTGACGATCGTCTTAGCATTCGTTCAATCCATTGGTATTACTGCTGGATTCAACGCTTTGAGTAGCATGGGCTTGGTTAAAAACCCCGGGACAGGTACGTTTATTGTCATCGGGATCATTTTAACCGGTGGGACCATGTTATTAACTTGGATGGGTGAGCAAATCACCGATCGTGGTTTAGGTAATGGGATTACTATGATTATCTTTGCTGGTATCATTGCCCGCTTGCCTGCTGGCGTGCAGCAGTTATACAAAGATCAAGTTGTCAATGCCGGTGCTGGTAATCAGTGGAAGGGCTGGATTTTCCTAGCCGTATTACTTATCGCTGTGCTTGTGATCATCGCATTTGTAACTTACGTGCAACAAGCTAACCGTAAGATTCCGATTCGTTATACCCGGCGTGTTGTCGGTGGTGGTAGTGAATCTTTCCTACCATTAAAAATCAATGTGGCTGGGGTTATCCCAGTAATCTTCGCCAGTTCTTTTATTGTAATGCCTTCAACGATTCTGTTGATTTTCCAACAAAATCACAGTGAAGATCATTGGTTCCAAGTTCTACAAAACGTCTTCAGCATGCAGACAACGACGGGTGCAATTTTATACACGGTGTTAATTATCCTGTTTACGTTCTTCTACGCTTTTGTGCAGGTCAATCCTGAAAAAGTATCTGAGAACTTACAAAAACAAGGCAGTTACATTCCTAGCGTTTGGCCAGGTAAAGCAACTGAAAAATACTTATCAACGATGTTAATGAAGTTATCCACTGTCGGATCACTGTTCTTAGGTTTAGTTGCCCTGTTACCACAGTTGGCAACCAACCTTTGGGGTTTACCACAATCCATTGGGTTGGGGGGAACCAGTTTGTTGATCGTTGTGCAAGCAGCGATTGAAATGAACCGTCAATTAAGTGGTTTGTTGATGAAACGTGAATATGTAGGATTTATAAGAGACTGAGGAGAACATAATGAATTTAATTTTAATGGGTTTACCTGGTGCTGGTAAGGGCACGCAAGCCGAAAAAATCGTGGATGAATTTCATATTCAACACATTTCGACGGGGGATATGTTTCGCGAAGCAATTGCCAATAAAACAGAAATTGGTTTGAAAGCAAAAGCTTTTATGGATCAAGGTAACTTAGTGCCTGACGACGTGACTGAAGCAATTGTGAAAGCACGCTTGGCCCAAGGAGATACAGCTGATGGCTATATGCTAGATGGCTTTCCTCGGACCATTGCCCAAGCTGAAGCGTTGACTCAGATTACCGAAGAGTTAGACAAACCCCTTGATGCTGTCATTAACATAGACGTCGATCCAAAGAAATTGGTTGATCGTCTATCCGGTCGCTACATTTGTAAGAACTGTGGGGCAACTTACCACAAGATTTACAATCCAACGAAGGTTGCAGGGACTTGTGATCGTTGTGGCGGACATGAATTCTTCCAACGTGAAGATGACAAACCTGAAACAGTTAAAAATCGTTTAGACGTCAACATCAAAATGAACACTCCTTTAATTGATTTTTATAAATCAAAAGGCCTATTACACACAGTTAACGGTGATCAAGACATTGATGATGTATTTAAACAAATAACTGGCGTCTTAGCTAAGCTGAACTAACCTTTCAACCAAGCAAGCAGCATCAGTTGCAAATTATTTGTAATATGGTATACTAACTCGGTATGACACGGCGGTGAGTGCTGAGGCTCTCACCATTTTTATGCGTTCAGTTTTGATAAGGGAGGTTTCCACTTGGCTAAGGACGATGTTATTGAAGTTGAAGGTAAAGTTATTGATACTTTGCCCAATGCAATGTTTAAAGTAGAATTAGAAAATGGCGCAACTATTTTAGCACACGTCTCTGGTAAAATTCGGATGCATTACATTCGTATTTTACCTGGGGATCGTGTCACAGTTGAACTGTCACCTTATGACTTGACTAAAGGTAGAATCACTTACCGTTTCAAATAGTCGTAAGCAGTCGATCTAGATGTACATCTTTATAAAGGAGGATGTCGTATTATGAAGGTAAGACCATCAGTAAAACCAATGTGCGAACATTGTAAAGTAATTAAAAGAAAAGGCCGTGTCATGGTAATTTGCTCTGCAAATCCAAAACACAAACAACGCCAAGGTTAATATTAAATAAATAGGAGGTGCCAATATGGCTCGTATCGCTGGTATTGATTTACCTAAAGATAAGCGTATCGTCATTGCTTTAACTTATATTTTTGGTATTGGTAACACGACTGCTCAAAAAATCTTAGCTTCTGCTGGTGTATCTGAAGACGTTCGTACAAGTGCGTTAACACCTGATCAAGAAGATAAGATTCGTGCCGTTGTCGACAACTACCGTGTTGAAGGTGACTTACGTCGTTCTGTTAACATGGATATCAAACGTCTACAAGAAATTGGTTCTTATCGTGGGATGCGTCATCGTCGGGGTTTACCTGTCCGTGGCCAAAACACTAAGAACAATGCCCGGACTCGTAAAGGCCCTAAGGTCTCCATCGCCGGCAAGAAGAAATAACTGAAAAGGGAGGTTAACTAATGGCAACGAAGAAAACAACACGTAAGCGCCGTGTTCGTAAAAATATCGAATCTGGCGTTGCGCACATTCACTCAACATTTAATAATACTTTGGTTATGATCACTGATCCCCAAGGCAATGCAATTGCTTGGTCTTCAGCTGGTGCTTTAGGCTTCAAAGGTAGCCGTAAGTCAACACCATTTGCTGCGCAAATGGCTGCTGAATCTGCTGCTAAGGAATCTATGGAACATGGCATGAAGGCTGTAGAAGTTGCTGTCAAAGGACCTGGCTCAGGTCGTGAAGCTGCAATTCGTTCACTTCAAGCTACTGGTTTGGAAGTAACGGCCATTCGTGACGTGACACCTGTACCCCATAATGGTTCTCGTCCACCAAAACGTCGTCGTGTTTAGTTGGGTGCGGTTATAGATTGTCAATATTATTTCTAAACGTATATCTGATAAGCACTGCTCATTTTGAAAGGGGTACTGACAAGAATGATCGAATTTGAAAAGCCAACGATTGCTAAAGTTGATGAAAGTACAAATTATGGGAAGTTCGTAATTGAACCTCTTGAACGCGGATATGGGACTACTTTGGGTAATTCATTAAGACGGATTTTACTGTCTTCATTATCTGGTGCAGCAGTTTCTAGCATCCAAATTGACGGTGTACTTCACGAATTTTCGACTATCGATGGCGTTCTTGAAGATGTCACACAGATCATCTTGAATATTAAAAAACTCGCTTTGAAATCTCATAGCGAGGAAGCAAGAACGGTTGAAATTGACGTTGAAGGTCCAGCTAAAGTTACTGCGGGTGATATCATTACCGATAGCGATATTGAAGTGTTGAATCCTGAACAATATATTTGTACTGTAGCTGAAGGTGGCCATTTTCACGTTCGTATGATGGTTAAACAAGGTCGTGGGTATGTGCCAGCCGATCAAAATAAGACTGAAGATACCCCTATTGGTGTTTTACCAATTGATTCTATTTTTACCCCAATCGATCGCGTGAATTATCAAGTTGAAAGTACTCGTGTCGGAAAACGCAATGATTTTGACAAACTGACGCTTGACGTTTGGACCAATGGTTCCATTAATCCCCGTGAAGCAATTAGTTTGGCTGCTAAGATTTTAACGGATCATTTAAGCATCTTCGTAAACTTAACTGATGAAGCTAAGAATACCGAAGTTATGGTTGAAAAAGAAGAAACCCATAAGGAAAAGATGCTTGAAATGACAATTGAAGAATTGGACTTGTCTGTCCGTTCGTACAATTGCTTGAAGCGCGCCGGCATCAATACAGTGCAGGAATTGACTAACAAGACCGAAGCTGACATGATGAAGGTTCGTAATCTAGGCCGTAAATCCTTAGAAGAAGTTAAAAATAAACTTAATGATTTAGGTTTATCACTCAAACAAGAAGATTAAATGTAAAAGGAGGGTTAAATAATGGGTTATCGTAAATTAGGCCGTGCTTCTGCACCACGAAAAGCGATGCTACGCGATTTAACTACTGATTTAATTATCAATGAACGTATTGTAACAACTGAAACACGTGCAAAGGAAATTCGTAAGTCTGTCGAAAAGATGATCACTTTAGGCAAACGCGGTGATTTGCATGCACGTCGTCAAGCTGCTTCTTATGTCCGCGATGAAATCGCTGATATCCGTGAAGAAGAAGACAACGTGGTTGTTCAATCTGCTTTGCAAAAGTTATTTAGCGATATTGCACCAAGATACACAGACCGTCAAGGCGGTTACACACGCATCATGAAAACACAACCAAGACGCGGTGATGGCGCTCCAATGGCAATTATCGAGTTTGTATAACATTCGCATTTTAATTTAAATTAAAATTGATCATTCCATACGGTGATAGGACGCTACGATGATGGGTCATCCCAAGTCTAGTTCGAACGCATTTCTTTAGAGATGTTTCATCTGCGAATGATTTTTTTGTGCACTTTTTTAAAGAATTCATTTTTTTGCGCTATCCCTTTTTAGAAGCCGACGTTTTTATGATATGATGAAGCTAAATTCATTTTTGAGGATAATGTCATGAAGAGCATAGAAGTCAAGCAGTTAAGCTATCGTTACAGCGCTGAAACTGAGCTTGTTTTACAAGACGTCACTTTTAGCGTGGACGCCGGACAATGGATCGCCATTGTGGGTCATAACGGTAGTGGTAAGAGTACTTTAACAAAAAATTTAAACGGGTTACTAGCCCCAACTAGTGGGGAAGTTGTGATCAATGGCACAACTTTGACCGAAGATTCCGTTTGGGATATTCGCAAACAAATCGGGATCGTTTTTCAAAATCCGGATAATCAATTCGTCGGGGCCACAGTGGAAGATGATGTGGCCTTTGGACTGGAGAATCGCCAGATCCCCCATGATGAGATGCACCGGCGGGTGAAAAAGGCCTTAAGTGATGTGGGCATGGCCGACTTTGCCACTAGAGAGCCCGCCCATCTGTCCGGGGGCCAAAAACAACGGGTAGCCTTGGCAGGCATTATTGCCATGCAACCGGCCATCATTATTTTAGATGAAGCCACCAGCATGCTCGATCCTAAAGGCCGCAGTGATGTGTTAAACATCGTCCAGGAGCTTCAAGACCGCTTGCACGTCACAGTGCTGTCAGTGACCCATGATTTGGAAGAAGCGGCCCTAGCCGACCAAATATTGGTGCTAGATGGGGGTCGGCTTCAAGCCACCGGTACACCTAAGGAGATATTTTCCCAGGTGGCCTTGATTCAGCGGGCGGGGTTGACCCTGCCCTTTGTACCCCAATTATCAGAGGATTTAAAAGACTCGGGCATCACGTTGCCGGAGACGTATTTGAGTGAAGAGGAGTTGATTTCTGCGTTATGGCAATTACATTTAAAAATGTAGATTATTTCTATAATATGGGGACACCCATGGCCACGGCGGGGTTGAAAGATATCTCGCTGACCATCCCGGATAACAGTTATACAGCCATTATTGGCCATACGGGTAGTGGGAAATCAACGTTGTTACAACACTTGAATGCGCTTTTAAAACCCAGTTCCGGCGAAGTTCAGATCGATTCGCGGGTGATTACCGCCGAGACAAATAATAAAAACTTAAAATCCCTACGCAAAAAAGTCGGCATTGTCTTTCAATTTGCTGAACATCAATTGTTTGAAGAAACCGTGGGCAAAGATATTGCCTTTGGTCCCATGAACTTTGGCGCCAGCCAGGCTGAAGCTTTGGAAATCGCCCGGGAAATGTTGACCACCGTGGGCTTAGATGAGAAGTACTTTGACGTATCACCCTTTGACCTTTCTGGGGGCCAGATGCGCCGGGTAGCGATTGCCGGGGTACTGGCCTTAAAGCCAGACATCTTGGTGTTAGACGAGCCCACAGCCGGCTTAGATCCCAAGAGCCGCCAAGCGATGATGGATCTGTTTTTAGAATTACACGAAAAGCGGGGGCTATCGATTATTTTGGTGACCCACCAAATGGATGACGTGGCTGATTTTGCCGAGCACGTCTTTATTCTAGAACAGGGGCAGTTGATCAAGTCGGGTACGCCCCAAGAAATTTTTAACGATTATCAATTTATGTTGGATCATGGCTTGGGGTTACCTAAAGCCACCCAGTTTGCGTTGCAAATGCGCCAACAGGGTTTTAAGGTGCCCACCTTACCCTTAAAGGAATCGGAATTAGTTGACCTCATTACAAAACAGTTGACAGAGACGGAGCAGTGAAATGGATAAGCTGATATTAGGTAGATTTGTCCCTGGGGACACGTGGATCCATCATATGGACCCTCGCAGTAAGATTCTCATAAGTTTTTACTTTATTGCGATTATCTTTTTGGCCAATAACGTGGCCAGCTATGCGTTGATGATCGCCTTCACCTTGGGTGTGATCTTTTTATCCGGTGTGGATCAAAAGTTCTTCTTTAGGGGTGTGCGACCGCTGTTCTTCTTGATTTTGATTACGGTCTTATTTCAACTGTTCCTGACCCGCGGCGGGCATGTGTATTGGCAATTCGGACCCTTTGCCTTGAGTCAATATGGGATCATCAGCAGTGTCTACGTGTTCTTGCGGTTTATGATGATTATTTTGATGTCCACCTTACTGACGTTGACCACGGCGCCCTTAATGATTGCCGATGGCATCGAAGCCTTGTTGAATCCTTTGAAGAAATTACACCTACCCATTGATCAATTGGCCTTGATGATTTCCTTGGCCCTGCGTTTTGTCCCAACTCTAATGGATGAAACCATGGCCATCATGAATGCGCAACGGGCACGGGGCGTTGACTTTGGGGATGGGGGCTTGATGAAACGGGTCAAAGCCATGGTCCCCGTTTTGATCCCCTTGTTCGTCAATACCTTTTCCCGGGCCGGCGATTTGGCCATTGCCATGGAATCTCGGGGCTATAACGGCGAAACAGAGCGGACCCGTTATCGGGTGTTGCAGTGGCATAGAGTCGATACTGGCGCCATTATTGTCATGATCGTCTTGACCGCTGCTTTAATCTTTGCAAGAAATTAGGAGTTTTTATGACACGTTATAAATTAACCATGGCCTATGACGGCACAGATTTCTCTGGTTTTCAGCGCCAGCCTAATCAGCGTACCGTCCAAGGCGTTTTAGAAAAAGCCCTCTTGAAGATGACCAAAGGGGTCGCCGTCACGGTACACGGCTCCGGCCGGACCGATGCTGGCGTTCATGCCCTGGGCCAAGTGATCCATTTTGATTACCCGGGCAATATTCCCGCTGAAAATATGTTAAAGGCTTTAAATTCTTTAATGCCTCTGGATACGGAGATTTTAAACAGCGCTATCGTGCCAGAAACCTTTCATGCCCAATTCAACACCACGGGCAAGCGTTATCTCTATAAAGTGGACCGGGGCTATTACACTAATCCCTTTACCCGCCATTATGCCGGCCATTATCCCTATCCTTTGGATTTAGAAAGAATCAAACTGGCTTTAGAAGACGTGAAGGGGACCCATGATTTTACCAGCTTCGCAGCCTCCGGTGGCGTGATCAAAAATAAGGTTCGCACGATTTATGATGCCCAGGTTTGGACGGTCCCCGAACAAAACCAAATTCAATTTGAGTTTTATGGCAATGGCTTTTTGTATAATATGGTCCGGATATTAGTGGCCACCTTATTAGAAATTGGTAACGGCCGCCGGGATGTCCACGACTTTTTGCGGTTATATGAGGTCAAGGATCGCCAACAGGCCAGGGGGACTGCCCCGGCCAGCGGTCTGTACTTAAAAAAAGTTTACTATGAATCTGAAAATTCCCATTGACTTAGGGGGGGATATTAGATAAACTAGTAAACGGTATTGTTTGCCCCACGATAAGCCCCGGAAACTTACTGGTGTCAAACATCGACTCGAAAAATGGAGGAAATACAACGTGCGTACAACTTATATGGCTAAACCAACTGAAATTGAACGTAAATGGTATGTTGTCGACGCTACAGATATCGCCTTAGGTCGTGTATCTGCTGTCGTTGCATCAATTTTACGCGGTAAAAACAAACCAACTTTCACACCTAACATTGACACAGGTGACAATGTCATCATCATCAATGCTGGTAAAGTAAAGTTGACTGGTCGCAAAGCAACTCATAAATTCTACTATCATCATAGTAATCACCCTGGCGGTTTGAAAACTAAGTCTGCCGGCGAATTATTAGCTAACAATCCAGTGCGCTTGGTTGAAAATTCAATCAAGGGTATGTTACCTAAAAATAGCTTGGGTCATCAACAATTCTTGAAGTTACATGTTTATGCAGATGCTGATCACAAACATGAAGCTCAAAAACCTGAAGCATTAGACTTAACAAAGTTAATTTAATTAAGGAGGAATTATAGTGGCTCAAGTATCTTATTCTGGCACTGGTCGTCGTAAAGACTCAGTAGCCCGCGTTCGCCTCGTACCCGGTTCTGGTAAAATCACCATCAACAACCGCGACGTTGTGGATTACATCCCATTTGAAAATTTAATCAATGATATGAAACAACCCTTAGACATTACCGAAACAGCAGGTAGCTATGACATTTTGGTAAATGTTAACGGTGGTGGCTTCTCTGGTCAAGCCGGTGCTATCAGACATGGTATCTCCCGTGCTTTATTAGACGTCGATCCTGATTTCCGTGGACCTTTAAAACGTGCAGGCATGTTAACCCGTGACCCTCGTATGAAGGAACGTAAGAAACCTGGTTTGAAGAAAGCCCGTAAAGCTTCACAATTCTCAAAACGTTAATATTTTATATATTATCATTCAAAGCACTTCTCCTGTGGGAGAGGTGTTTTTTTGTCTAGCCATATAAAAAGTTGGCCAAATCCATAATTAATTTCAAAAAAGAGCTTGCCTTGGAGTTCGGACGAAGGTTTATAGTCAATCTATGCTGTAAGACCGAAATGAATGATTGCAGCATTCAAATTGAACCATTAAATGGAGGAATTACGATGAACTTATTAATATTAGCCGCCAATGGGCAGATTGCCCGAATCGTTGAATCTCGGATTTTAAATGAAGCTCAATTTGCGGATGTAAACTTAACGCTGGGCTTGCGCAACCCGAATCGTTTGCAAGAACTTGCCACCAATCCCCGGGTGAAATTAGTGGCCGTTGACCTGGATAATGCTGCTGAAGTAAAACAAGCCATGGCTGGTCAGGATATGGTGTTCACCGCGGTCGTTGACCATGATCCCAACAATACCGCCACTAAGCATGTCATTGCTGCCGCTAAAGCAGCCGGCACCAAACGGATCATTGCCACCAGTTTACTGGGGCTATACGATGAAGTGCCAGGTGAATTTGGCCGTTGGAATCACCAAATGGTTGACAGTGGCTTACCAGCTGCAATTGCTGCCGATAAGCTGTTAGCTGATTCTGGCATCACCTACACCACTTTACGCCTACCTTGGTTGAATGACCGCCCTGGCGTTAAGTATGCCATTACCCACCGCCATGAAACCTATATTGGGGTATCTGGCTCCCGGCAAAGTATTGCAGATGTTGTTTTGCGGATCGTGGCCGAGCCCAATTTTGCTGCCAACGATAGTATTGGGATTGCTGATCCTGATACCCAGGGGCAAGACCGGCCCGTTTACTAACTGATTAGAAATAAAAAGCGTAATAGTATTGCCTTGGAGTTAAGGCCAAGGTTTACAATGGATTTAAATTAAATGAAGGATGAACCCAAAAGAAATGGAGTGCTTTATAAAATGCAAACAGTTAAATTAAATAATGGTGTTCAAATGCCGATCCTAGGCTATGGTGTATTTCAAATTACCGATCAACAGGTGGCTGAAGATGCCGTTGTGGATGCCATCGATAGTGGCTATCGTTTGATTGATACCGCGGCTTCTTATGGTAACGAAGCAGCGGTCGGTAAGGGCATCAAGCGCAGTGGTGTAGCCCGCAAAGATTTGTTCATCACTACCAAGCTTTGGGTGTCAGATACTGGCTATGAAGCTACCAAAAAGGCTTTTAACAAATCCTTGGAACGTCTGCAATTGGACTATTTGGACTTATATTTGATTCACCAGCCCTATGGGGATATTTATGGCTCATGGCGGGCGATGGAAGAGTTGTATGAAGCTGGTAAAATCAGAGCCATTGGTGTTTCTAACTTCACTGCTGATCGGCTGATTGATTTAATGTTGAATAATAAGGTAAAACCCGCGTTAAACCAAATTGAAACCAATCCGTGGATGCAACAAAAAGATGAGGTCGCTTATCTGCAAGCTCATGACGTGCAACCTGAAGCCTGGGCACCTTTTGCAGAAGGTAAACACGACATTTTCAAAAATGACGTGTTAACCAAAATTGGGGCCAATTATGGCAAATCTGTGGGTCAAGTCATTTTGCGCTGGCTGACCCAACGGGGGATCGTCGCTGTTTCGAAATCTTCCCGGAAAGAACGGATGGCCGAAAACATTAACAGTCTTGACTTCAAATTAACCGCTGCTGAAATGCAACAAATTGCCCAACTCGATAAAAAAGAAAGTCAATTCTTTGACCATCGTGATCCGGCTGCGGTTGAAAGAATTTTAAACTTAGTTCGTAAAGTCTAATTCAACAAGGGGGCCAATTATTATGAATATTGATGCTGTTGCTAAAAAATTTGATTTAACTAAAGATACCCTGCGTTACTGGGAACGCTTAGGCTTACTGCCACCCATCGAACGGAATCAAAGCGGCTATCGCACTTATAGTGAGCATGATATGAACTGGGTATTTTACATCAAAGTCCTGCGTAATGCGGGGATGACCATTGAAGCGCTGATTGAATTTGTGAAATTGTACCGGGAAGGGGATCAAACCACCGATGCCCGTAAATCGCTGTTGATCGATCAACGTGAGGAATTATTAAACAAAGTGGCTGCCATTCAAAAGACAGTTAAATATTTGAATTATAAAATTGATCATTTTGAAGACCACACTTTGAATTATGAAAAAGAAAAATTAGCTTATGAGGAGGAAAAAGTCAATGAATAAAGTTGTTGTTATCACAGGGGCATCTAGCGGTATTGGCGAAACAACTGCCAAACTTTTAGCCCAAGACGGGGACTTACTGGTTTTGGGTGCCCGGCGTGAGGCTAAATTGCAACAAATTGTCAGTGATATTGAAGCAGCTGGTGGTAAGGCGGTTTATGCCTTGACTGACGTGACCAGTTTAGAGAGCGTCCAAGCATTGGCTAAACTTGCTTTAGATAAGTTTGGTCGCATCGATGTATGGCTGAATAATGCCGGTTTAATGCCCCATTCTGAATTTATCAAGGGTAAAGTCGCCGACTGGAATCGCATGATCGATGTCAACTTGCGGGGGGTGCTTTATGGGATTGATGCGGCCCTGCCAAGTATGCGGGCCCAAAAATCCGGTCAATTTATCAATGTGGCTTCCGTGGCCGCCCATGCAGTGCATCCCGGTGGCGGGGTTTACAGTGCCACTAAAGCTGGTGTTTTAATGATCAGTGAGGCCTTGCGTCAAGAAGAAGCGGCCGCTAAAAGTAATGTTCGCGTCACCGTGGTTTCTCCAGGTGCGGTGGCAACTGAACTGGTGGATCATGTGACGGATCAAAGCACCAAACAAGCATTAGAGGGTTATTATAAACAAAATGCGATTTCGCCAGATCGGGTGGCAACTTCGATTAAAGCGGCCATTGATTTGCCGGCGGATGCATCATTAAATGAAATTATTATTAGACCGACGCAGCAGATGTAGTCGTGTTACCAAGCTAGCCTAGATGGATTTATGACGAAACCAGTTGGCTATCCTGGTAGTGAAGGGTTAAGCGAGAAATGCCCTACAGTCATTAGACAAGCAGTCTAATGGTTGTGAGGTATTTTTTTATTACTCAGATATTCGTTTTAAACATAACTAGTTATTAAATATAGGTATTTTACATTATCATCCCAGGTCCACATAATAAAACTATGCTAGTTGAACCGCTAAAACCTGGTTCAACGCATCAAATTGATGTGACACAATTTAAGGAGGAATTTTTGATGACGATTCAAAATAAAGTTGTAATTATTACCGGTGCTTCTAGTGGTATTGGGGCAGCAACTGCCAAGCTATTGGCCCAAAAAGGCGCTAAGTTGGTTCTAGGGGCGCGGCGGGCAGCTAAACTGACTCAGCTTGTTGCTGATATCACAGCTACGGGCGGCCAAGCCGTTTATCAAATTATGGATGTGACGAAACCGGCTGATAATCAAGCCCTGGTCCAGTTAGCTAAAGACAAATATGGCAAGGTCGACGTGGTATTTTTAAACGCGGGTCTGATGCCTAACTCACCATTATCAGCCCTTGAAGTTGATAAATGGCAGGCCATGGTTGATGTGAATTTAAAGGGCGTCTTAAATGGCCTTGCCGCCGTATTGCCAGAATTTAAAGCGCAAAAATTTGGACATGTGATAACTACCAGCTCAGTGGCAGGGCTAAAGGCTTATCCAGGTGGCGCTGTTTACGGCGCAACGAAGTGGGCTGTGCGTGATTTAATGGAAGTCTTACGAATGGAATCGGCCCAAGAAGGCACCCATATTCGCACGGCGACCATTTATCCGGCGGCAATTCAATCAGAGTTACTGCAAACTATAGATGACAAAGCAACCTTAACCGGGATGCAACAGGTTTATGAGACCTATCAAATCGCCCCTGAGCGTGTCGCTAATGTGGTGGCATTTGCCATTGATCAACCAGCGGACACCAACGTCAGTGAATTGACCATTGGCCCCACGGATCAACCTTGGTAAGTTTAGGCAATTAAAACATTGCGTTAGTTGGAAAGATGTTTTTACTTCCTAATGCCGTATAAATGGGGCTTGCCTTAAAGCCCACTTCAAGGTTTAAGCTAATAAGGACGTATTAGTTTAATAACTTCAATCTATGTAGAAATGAAGGCGAAAATAATGAAGAAAACCTTCTGGGCGATAGTCGGGCTGACAGTTTTACTAACAATCGGTGAAATTGGTTTGTATCAAAAAAATCAGCTACAAAATAACGTTACCGTGTCAGTACAAGATAAGGCCTGCCGCGTGACACCGGCGGATAGGCCCATCTTAGACAAAGTAACGATTTTACACGGCAGCAATTTGATAAACAAGTGAGGGAAGAGCTTATGACAACCAAAGCAACTTATATGAATGCTAACAGTCCCCAATTTAAAGCTTTAGATACTATTGTTGATAAAAACCAGCAGCTTTTACAAGCTTTGAATACCCAGCGTCAGACACCCACCAGGATTTTAGCACAGGTTGGGCAGATTATTGGTCAAATGATTGACCCCAGCGTAACCATCCATTTGCCCTTTCGCAGTGATTACGGCCGCCATATTACCCTAGGCAAAAGGGTATTTATCAATAGCAATGCCATGTTTGTGGATTTAGGGGGCATTACCATTGATGATGATGTGTTAATTGGTCCCAATGTCACCATCGTCAGTGTGAATCATGCCCAGGATGCCTTGAATCGTAAAAGTTTATATTTAAAGTCGGTGCATATCCAAGCAAATGCTTGGCTAGGGGCCAATACCACGGTTTTACCCGGGGTCACCATCGGCAAAAATGCGATTATCGCCGCCGGGGCTGTGGTCACTCACGATGTTGCACCCAACACGATTGTGGCGGGCGTACCGGCCAGGGTCATTAAGGCAACTTTGAATTAGGTGAGAAAGGAGTTACGCAATTGCCAATTAAAAAGAGGACCATGTTGCTGCTGGCCCTGCTGGTTAGTATCATCCCCATCTTCGGGGGTAAACTGTACATTCAAAAAGCGCAGGCTGCAACCTATGTTCAGCAAAATATCCCCACGTTATTTTTCCACGGCTGGGGTGGTAGTTATCATTCCGAGACCCAGATGACCACAGCTGCAAAATCGGCGGGGGTCACGGATACGGTGGTTCGGGCAGATGTGAGTCCTAAAGGACAGGTCCGCTTTTTGGGGCACCTGGCTGCCAATGCTAAAAATCCGATCATTGAGGTGAACTACCAGAATAATCGGAATGGTAATTATTATGAAGACGGGCGCTGGGCTAAAAATGTTATCGTGGCTTTGCAAAAACGATACCACTTTCAAAAAATGAATCTAGTGGGGCACTCCATGGGCAATATGGCCATTATGTATTATTTATTAGCCAACACCAATGATCCAACACTACCCACCTTAAACAAACAAGTGGACATTGCCGGTCACTTTAACGGTATTTTAGGGGTAAATGATACACCCAATCAAATGAAGTTGACGGCCAGTGGTCAACCTATCCATATGGACAAAGATTATCGGGCGTTACTTAAACTGAGAAAGACATATCCCAAACAAGTCCGGGTTTTGAACATCTATGGGGATAAAAATGACGGTACCCATTCCGATGGGGATGTGAGCAATGCTTCATCACAATCATTACGGTATCTCATTGCCAATCGGGCCCAGTCTTATACTGAAAAGAGATTTGTTGGACCCCAGGCCCAACATAGCCGTTTACATGAAAATAAAGCAGTGGATAAGGTTTTGATTCGCTTTTTGTGGGCCCAGTCTTAGGCGAAATCAGATTTAACTTGTTTTAAAAAGGCATTGGCCGCTTCGGACCGGTGCTGTTGTTGCAACCAAATTAGACTGACTTTGCTGCGCAGGTCTGGTTTTAAGGGGATAAATTTTAAATTAGTCTGCTGTGTATTGATGATGCCATCTACGCAAAGGGCGTAACCAACTTTGGCAGTCACCAATAAAGAGGCATTGTATAGCAAGTTATAAGTGGCCACAATGGCTGTGGGTTCAAAGGCTTGGCCGGCCCAAGTTTGCAAGATATCGATAACGCCACTTTGTTGGGACATGATCAAAGGAATATCCAACAGATCCTTTGGGGTGATAAAAGCTTGTTGGCCCAGCTTAGAATCCTTTAAGGCCAGAACACCCCATTGACTGGTGGTGGGTAAGGTCATGAAGGCATAGTTACTTTTATCCACAGGTTCCATGACTAACCCAAAGTCAAAAATATTGGTTTGAATTTTCGCATGGATATCATCAGCGTTGGTGCTGGTGATATTTATTTTGATTTGGGGATAAGTTGTTTGTAACTGTTTAATCGTCTGGGCAATCAGCAGCATGTGTTTAGACTCGCCACAGCCAATGGCAATTGAGCCAGTTATATCGGGATTATGGTGAATATTAGCGGTGGTCTTGTCCGCTAAAGCCACGATTTGCGTCGCTTGGTTCACCAAGTATTGCCCCGCTGCGGTGAGTTTTAAGGGGAGCTGTTGGCGATCAAATAAAGTGACACCCAGCTCCTGCTCTAAATCTTGGAGTTGCCGTGAGATCGTGGGTTGGGACACATGCAATTGTTGGGCCGCCCGACTGATATTTTGTTCAGCAGCCACCGCTAAAAAATAACGTAAGACACGTATTTCCATGATATGACCTCCATATTTACAATTTTATTTATAAAAAGGGCTTGCCTTAGAGTTCGGACGAAGGTTTAGAATAAAGGTATTCTGTTAAGGATACAGGCTTTAAAAAACAGAATATGGTGAAATTAATCTGACAACAATGGTGTATTGAAAGTGTGAGCATATGACTAGTGAAAAAGCTTTAATTATTTATTTCTCTGTATCTGGTAACACGAAACGAGCCGCTGAAAAATTACAGCAGCAAACCGGCGCTGATATTTACCGCCTACAACCGGCAACCCCTTATCCTGATGATTATGATGGGGTGATTGCCGTGGGTGAAAAGGAAAAAGATAACAATATTCATCCCGCCATTAAGGGTAAATTACCTAATTTGGCTCAGTATAGCAAAGTCTATATTGGTTATCCAATCTGGTGGCAACGACCACCGATGCTCATTGACAGTTTATTTGATCAGTGTGATTTAACCGGCAAACAAATCGTAGCTTTCGCCACCAGTGCGGAAACACCGCTAGCCGATACCCTTTCAGAAATAAAAAAGCTAGCAACAGCCGCCGGTGCCACATTGGTACCAGCGTAAATAGCATCCCAGTAAGTTAAGACAGTTAGCAATATCAAAAAGATATATGGAGGCATTTTATGCAAGCAGCCGTTTACCAGGTCAATGCTTTGACCAATGGGGTTGGGGTGAATGCTGTTTTGGAATGTGTGGGCACGGCCCAATCCGTGGACACCGCTGTTCAAGTCGGGCGGCCCGGGGCCATTGTGGGCCGCGTGGGCGTCCCCCAAAAAGCGGAAATGAATACCAATCAATTGTTTTGGCAAAATATCGGCCTGCGCGGTGGTGTGGCCTCAGTCACAACCTATGACAAAACCGTTTTATTAAAAGCCGTTTTAACAGGCCAAATTAATCCTGGGAAGGTCTTTACCCAACGTTTTGACCTAGATCACATTCAAGACGCCTACGATGCCATGGACCAACGTCTAGCCATTAAATCCTTAGTGGTAATCAGTAACTAGTCAAGATCAAGTGACGCAACCAGATAAAGACAATTTTGCCTGTGGCCTTTTGCTTGATTTTTAGGGCCACAACTGCTAGCATAACAAACAATATAGATGGTTGGGCTACTGGCCCGCTGGGGCGTAACTGAGGTTGCGCCTTTTTGATATTAAAAATCGAGCAATCAATTCAATTCGCTGAAGGGAACCGACAAAACATGAAATTAATAGGCAATGAAATCTTGATCACCGGCGGCACATCAGGTATTGGCTTAGCACTAGCTACTAACTTATTAGAAAAGGGCAATCAGGTCGTGGTGCTGGGGCGCCGCCAAGACAAATTAGCCGCAGTTCAGGCTCAGCATCCCAAGTTATTAACCTTTCAAGCCGATGTGGGGCAACCTGAATCTTTGCAGCCACTATTAACGTGGCTGCCGGCACATTTGCCTAAGTTAAACATGGTGATCAATTCCGCCGGGATTATGCAACCTCATGATTTGTTGGATCCTCATTTAACGTTAACGGCCTTAACCGCCGATATTCAAATCAATCTCATGGGCACGATTGCCGTGGATCAATTGCTATTACCCCAATTATTGGCCCAAGAGGAAGCCATGATCGTCAATGTTTCTTCAGGGTTGGCTTACCTTAGTTCAGCACCACATCCCACTTATTCTGCCTCGAAAGCCGGGGTGCACATGTTTACATCGGCCTTAAGAGAACAGTTGGCATATGCCAATAAAAATCAGGTTCATGTCCTGGAATTAGTGCCGCCATTGGTTTCTGAAACAGGTTTACAAAGTGGTGATTTAGCCAGTTCCTTTGGGAATATGAAACTGGCGGATTTGGTCGAGGTAACACTCAAGGGGATGGCGCAAAATAAGCCCCGGATCAATGCAGGCGCCGCCAAGTTGTTACAAAAAATGGAACAGATCATGCCCAATCAAGCTGAAAAAATGATTGCTAAAGATAGTCTAAAACAGTTCTTTCCAGAAGGCTTATAGGTCAGGCGTAATTTTCAGGTCATATGAAGACCTGATTTGCATAACTAGTGTTACCATAAATGTAGTTACAAAATTTACAGTTGTTAGAGGAGTGGGTCAGATGTATGCAGATTTGAAGGGCAAAGTTGCCGTTATCACCGGGGGTTCCAAGGGGATTGGCAATGCCATCGCCCAACGGTTTGGCCAAGAACACATGAAGGTTGTTATCAACTATAACAGTGACCCTGAAGGTGCTCAAAAAGTGGCTGATGCGATTTTAAGTCAAGGCGGTCAAGGCGCCGTGACGGTGCAAGCTGATGTAGCCACTGAAGCTGGGGTGCAAGCTATCTTAGATGCGGCTTTGAAAAGTTTTGGGGATTTAGATGTCTGGGTCAACAATGCTGGCATGGAAATCAAAGCACCCACCCATGAACTGACCCTAGCGGACTGGAACAAGGTCATCTCAATCAATGAAACGGGCGTCTTCTTGGGGTCAAAGGCGGCCTTGGCTTATTTTAAAGCCCATCAAAAGGCGGGCAACATCATCAACATGTCTTCCGTCCATGAACAAATTCCTTGGCCTACCTTTGCCAGCTATGCCGCAGCTAAGGGGGCAGTGAAGCTATTCACCCAAACCATTGCCATGGAATATGCCAAAGATGGGATTCGGGTCAACGGCATTGGCCCTGGGGCCATCAACACGCCTATTAACGCCGATAAATTTGCCGACCAGGCCCAATATGACCAAACCGTTGCTATGGTTCCCATGAATCGTATTGGTAAACCGGAAGAAGTTGCCGCCGGGGCAGCTTGGCTAGCGTCTAGTGAATCCAGTTACGTCACGGGTATTACTTTATTTATCGACGGGGGCATGACCTTGTATCCCGCCTTTAAAGATGGCCAAGGCTAAGGGGGAAGACCACCAATGAATCTGATTAGTATTATTTTAATTGGGCTATTAGGTATTTTGCACCTAGGATTTATGTATTTAGAGATGTTTGCGCCACCTGCCTTGCAATCCAAGAGTTTTGGCATGCCGTTGTCCTTTGTGACCCAACCTAATGCCCAAGTAGCGTTGAAAAATCAAGGTATTTATAACGGCGCCTTGGGCGTGGTTTTGTTGTTGAGTCTCGGGTTACTCAGCGGTAGTGGGCAAGTCATTACGCTACGTCTACTGGCGGGCTTTGTCATTGTCGTAGGGGTTTACGGCGGGACCACGGTGACCAAGAAAATATATGCCATGCAGGCACTGCCCGGGGTCTTAGCCCTAATCAGTTTAATAGTTTAAGTTCAGCAATTATCGCAATATCAAATTCAATACGCAACATAAAAAACCGCCGGAAGTTATTTTCCAGCGGCTTTTTTGATGGTATAGGGTTGGGGATAAGTTGATCCGGGATGGGGCTTAGTCTGTTCATCAAAACCATAAGTTTCTGCAACCACATATAAGGGTCGACCCCGGGATTGCATGAAGATGCGGCCGATGTAATTGCCTAAAATGCCCAAGCTAACCAGGATAAAGCCGCCGACCATCAGACTAAATAGGGCAATTTCTACGCCTAAGGTAAAACCGCTCACGATGCCGATGATCAGGCTAGTCAAGGCTCCTAACAACAAGAGACCCCCTAGCCACTGGGCCAACTTTAAGGGCACCATTGAAAAGGACACTAAGCCATCCGTGGCCAACTTTAACATCTTCCGCAGGGTATATTTAGTTTCACCGGAGAAGCGTTCTTGGCGGACATAATGTACCGTGGTCTGCTTAAAGCCCAGCCAGCTCACCATTCCCCGCAAAAAAGGATCAGTCTCAGGCATTTGGTTTAAAACCGCCACCACCCGACGGTCCATTAAGCGAAAGTCCCCGGTGTCTAAGGGCATATGGACACTGGTGATTTGTTGCAACAGGCGGTAAAACAAACTGGCCGAAGCTTTCTTGAAAAAGGTTTCGCCTTCTCGTTGCTGGCGTTGGCCGGCCACCACATCAAAGCCTTGGCGCCACTTGTCGATCATCGTGGGGATGATGCTGGGTGGGTCTTGCAAATCCGCATCCATCACCACCACTGCGGCACCTTGGGCATAATGCAGACCAGCAGAAATGGCCAATTGCTGCCCAAAGTTTCTGGAAAAAGAAATGAATTTGACGCTGGGATGGGCTAAGGCATTCTTTTTTAAGATAGCTTCAGTATCGTCTGTGGACCCATCGTTGACAAAAATCAACTCATAATGTTCTGGTTGATCCTGGCAGTAATCAAGCAACACATCAATGGTTTTTTGAATACCTGCTGTTTCGTTATAGACTGGCAAGACGATTGAAATGAAATCCCTGTTCATAAATAAGGCCCCGTTCTCTTCATTTTCGCAAAATATAATTTCGAAGGCATAAAATAAATGCCGTTTTAATTGTAACGTAACGACTAACTTTATTGTAGCCCAGCCGTTAAAATGGTACTGCATTTTGTTGCGCGAGGGCAGTGTAAACCAATGAACTTGTAAAATGTTTTTGATTATGAATCATTAAAGGATAGTTAGCTAATTGGTAATGATAGGTATTTATAATATCAATTTGCTGACCAGTATTGCAATTATTTGTGACCGTTATGCGATATTTACCGGTATTTAACGCCTGGGTGAGACGATAAACATCATTTTGGCGCTTTAAATTGTAAGTTTGGTGAGTTTTGAGATTGGTCAGTCGTACCAAGACCTTGACATTTTGATGGATCTGCACGGAAAAATAAGTGGCGCTGGCATTTATGGCGACTTGTTGGGTGATGGTACTGCCGGCAGCCAGCAAGGTGGGCAAGGCATGATATTGGGCAGAGAGTTGACTACGTTGGGCTGCCACCACTTGGGTTCTCGGATAATTGTCAGCCAGCCACTTGGACCAACCCATTAAACCAATCCCGGTGACTAAAACCAGCAAAAGGGGCAATAAATGTGGATTGAAGTTGTGGTTTGGCCGTGGTTTCGGCAAAGCTGCAATTTGGAAAATGAGCAGGGGTAAGATCAATTGGCCATACCGGGCTTCAACCTCCCAAAAAATAACATGGAAGGCTAAATAACCTAAAGTTGTGAGAACGGCCAATAGGGCCACCACATCTGCCGTATGTTTTAAATTAGGCCGCCAAATGATTAAGCGCCAGCTAGCAGTCAGTAAAAGCACGATTGTGGCTACTTGATAAGTGATTGCCGTCAATGTACTAAGGAACTGGGCATGATTTTGATACCAGGCTGGGGCGGCGCGAAAACCACCGTTATACCAATCTTGAATGGCGCTGACATCGAAGAAGACACCTAATTTGACGGCCCATAGTTTCAACAGTCCTTTTGGCCCCAGGCGTTGGACCCGCGTGGCAATCGCCTTTAAATCATATTGCTGGCGGGCTTGTTTATTGGGGAGTTTGACGGCATGTTGCACATCTGCGCTGGCGTAAGTCCCCTTAGAAGCGGCATTGGTACCGGTCAATATCCAAGAAGTGACCGGCAATTCATAAGCGGCATGCGGCTGGAAGTTACTGGCGGTATAGATCAATTGTTTGGCCGGCAGGCTTAAAGCAAAACCCAAGACAATCAGTAAAACGGGGGTCCACAATTTGAAATGATGGCCTATTTTTTTACCAAAGATTAAGCCCAATAAAATGGCCAGGGCTGGTAGCAGTACAATCAGATTTGGCTTGAGCAATTGGCCTAACAAGACGGCGGCACAAAGCAATACACCACTACCAAAACGTTGTTGTTTAGAGCGACGGGGCCAAAAGATTAAGGTGCGGAAAATAACCAATAAGCTGAGCATCGCAGGTAAATCAGAATAAAATACCTGGAGATAATAAGTATAGGCAAAGGGTGTCATGGTTAGAAAAGCCAGGGTGCCCAATAAGATGGTGTTTTTTTGCCGACATTGGTAGAGGGTATAAAGAACTAGGCAGATAAATATATCTAACAGCACAACATTCATCATATCCAGCGCAACATTTGTACTTAACCCCAACCACAGTGTCAAACGTAGCCATAAAGCCAGTAAGTAAGTGATGGGAACATTATTGGGATAGCGCCAGAAATAAGTGGTTTTCCAACTGACTTTGCCTGCGGCCATTTTGTCAGCCTGGGATAAGACGCGATAAGGATCATGAAAAATGGTATCTGGCAGATAGATCAAAATGAGGATCTGCAAGAGTAACATCAAGCCTAAAACCAGCACGATGATGCCTTTAATTTGCGGGCGGGTGAGTCGGTTGATAAATGGGGCTAGCAAGTACCAAGTCAGCATGATACTGCCACTTAATAAAAGGATAACGGCACCGTCAAGATAGGTATTAAAGTTATAAAGTTTGCTGAAGATACCAAAGATTAAACAAATTGCCAGTAAGATCGGCAGCAGCATTAGCTGACGCGCTTTAGACATTTCTTGATCACACCCAACTTTAAGTCTGATTAACAATTTAGCGATGGTGTTTCCATAACCATCTTGAAACAACTTGTGATAATCTGCAAGGGGCGTATTTTTACATAAGTTTTACAAAAGTAATGATTATTTACAGACGGGCGTCCTGATTACAGTTTGGAGGACCAACCTTTAAACAGCTGGCGCTTCATAATGCCCAGGATGAAGGCTTCTTGGGGGATAAACAGTAGCCAAAAAGCACCGGCCATCAGCAGACTGCCCAAGACATCTGATGGAAAATGATCCCGCAGTACAATTCGAGAAGCAGCGACCATTAACAGCCAGACAATGGCCATTAAGGTGACCGCTAATTGCTTTTCTTGATCTTTGATCAGGGGCAGGCCCACCATTAATAAGGTACAGATGAAAATTGTAGTACAAAATGTATGGCCACTGGGAAAACTAAAGCCAGTATCCGGCACGATTTGATGAAGCGGCCGAGCCCGTTGCACGATGTATTTGATCACTTCAACGATACCCGCGCCGGTCAGTTGAATGGTGGCGATCCATATACTGTACGCCGGACTGCGATAAAACCATAGATACCCACAAAGTATGGCCGTTAACACCATAACCGTTGCGGGACTGCCTAAGAAAGCAATTGTTTTAAAAATCGTTATATTTATGGTACTTGTGGTGGCTAGCTGCGTTTGTAGTTGGTGATCCATTCGGGTTAACCAGCTGGTCTGCAACATCACATTGACCGCCAAAAATAAAAAGATAAGCAGTAAAGCATGGCCGTAGAAATAGCGTTTTTTTAGGGTCATTGCACAGCACCCCCTTTTTTACGCAGAGCCATCACTAGCACTGGTAGCAGTGAAATTAAGACGATGGCAATTAAAAGGAGTTCGAAATGGGCTTTGACGAAGGCGATGTTGCCCAAGAAATAACCCGCGCCCAGGGCCAATAGGACCCAACTGAAACCGCCGCTAATATTGTAGGCGATGAAGTCGCGGTAACGCATTTGCCCGATGCCCGCTGTAAAGGGGATAAAGGTCCGAATAATTGGGATGAAGCGGCCTAAGAAAATAGCCAGTTTGCCATGTTGGTTGAAGAAGGCCTGTGAGCGTTGCAGGTATTGGGGCTTAATAAAGCGATTTAATTTGGAAGTTGTGGTCAAATAATGACCGAAATGTTGGCCAACTTCGAAATTCACGGCATCGCCACTAACTGCTGCTAACGTCAGCAGGATCAGCAAGAGCCAAATATTCAAAGACTGTTTTGAAAGTGCGGCTAGGGAGCCGCATAGGAACAGTAATGAATCTCCGGGGAGAAACGGGAAGATGACTAGGCCGGTCTCGATAAAAATCAGTAAAAATAAACCGATATAAATGAAATTGCCATACTGGCTAATCAACTGCGGTAGAAGTTGATCGATATTTGGGATAAAGGATAAGAGTATTGAAAGTGACATAAGCCAAGCCCCCTGCATAATTTGAATGACTACAGTGATAGGATGCAAACTGTATCATGGGCTTAGCATAGTTGAAAAAAGGCGTGGCACCTAGCTAGCTAAACTAAAGCTAACCTGAATTTTGCCGACGGGACCGTTGTAAAAGCCCGCTACAGCGGGGCTGAATTCTGAGTTTTTTTCAGAATGTCTTATAAATTGCCAAGAAAAAAGAAGCTCAAAAAAATCAATCATTTTTTTGAGCTTCTTCAGTGGGTTGATGTAAGGGGAGGATCAGTTGCATGGTGGTTCCCTTAGGATGATTAGCGGTGACTTCAAAATGACCATGACTCATCTTGGCTAATTGGGCGGCAATGGCCAGGCCTAAGCCGGTACCTGGCACGGAACCGCGCACATCGGCACTGCGGTAAAATCGTTCGAAAATGTGCGCTCGATCTTTAGGATCAATGCCCCGTCCCTGATCGGCGACGGTTAGGTTAACTTGGTCAGGTTCAGTTTGGGTCAAGGTTACCTGGATGGTGCTATTTGCCGGCGAGTATTTGCCAGCATTGGTGATTAAATTATCGACGATTTGGGTGAGCGCCGCTGCATTACCTTCAATGAAAATACCTGGTGCAATGGTGCTGGTGATGGGTTGGGCAATGGTGGAGGTTAATTGCAGGAGCAAATCAGCAACGGTGGTACTTAGGTTAAAGCGCTGCATCTGCAGGGGCAATTGATCCGCATGGGACAGTTGCAGCAGTTCGTCAATGAGTTGTTGCATTTGACGGGATTCATCAATAATGTAAGAGACAGATTTGGGAACGATCTCAGGATGTTGGTTGGCGTGGCGTTCAATTAGTTGGGCATGGCTTCTGATGGTTGCAATGGGCGTGCGCAATTCATGGGCAGCATTCATCACAAAACTTTTCTGCTGGGCTTGCCGTTGGTGCAGCTGGTCCAGCAAGGCATTAAAGCTGGTTGCTAAGTCAGCAACTTCCGTGGGGTATTTGGGGACAGGCAATTGGGTGGCTTGGTCATCAGGTTGATCAGCGGCGATAATATTCTGGGTGCTTTTTGACAGGGTTTGTAAAGGATCCGTCAGTTTGTGGGTGAGGCGGCGGATATAAAAGGGACTGACGAATAAGGTTAAAATCAACAATAAAATCGTCACCGTCATGACTCGACCTAAAATAGCCATTTGACTTTGGACGCTTTGCCAAAGTTCGTATTTAATGCCCCGGGCGTGCACCGTCTGATGAAAAAATAAGCCTTTATCAGTGCGATAATATAAATTTTGGATCAGCGGAACGGCTACTGGCTTAACCGCCAGCAGTTTAGCGGTGTTAGGGGAGTAGTAATGTTTTACTTTGGCATCAGCGCGCATATTATCAATGGCAATATAACTGGAGCTGGTGTCTAGCGTACTATTTTTACGCCAAATATCCCAATCATTATCACTATCAATATCGGTTTTCTTCAAACTCGCCATGGTATGGGCTGAAGTGCTGGTGACTTCTTCCAGCAATTGATGGCCAACTGCGATCACAATAAGCATACCTAGGGACAAGGTAATGCAGACCACCATGGCCATTAAATGACGTAACATGATGGCAGCGCTGGATTGATTTTTCATTTTTAGCAATAAGCTCACCTGACTTATAAGGCCGCGACGTTGTCAGAAATCATATAGCCAATGCCGCGGATGGTATGGATCAACTTTTTTTCAGTGGGATTGGCATCGATTTTAGCCCGGAGATTACGAACATAAACATCCAAAATATTGGGTTGGCCATCAAAGTCAATGCCCCAAACGGCATCTAACAGGTCATCTCTGGGACAGGGTTGGTCCTGGTGGGCCAATAAAACCAGGAGCAATTCATATTCCCGTTGGGTCAAGGGGATGATCAGGCCATGGCGCTGGACCCGTTTGGTATCGGTGTCCACGCTGAGGTCATCAATGTGATAACCGGTGTTAAAGGTGGTATTTTGCTGGCCGTGGCGTAGGGCAACTTCAATGCGGACCAGGAGCTCTTCCATTTCAAAGGGTTTGGTGATGTAATCATCAGCCCCACCGCTGAGGCCGGCCACTTTATCACCAATATAGTTCCGGGCAGTCAGCATGATCACCGGCACTTCACTGGTTTTGCGAATACGCCGTAAGACGCCAAAACCATCTAATTTGGGGAGCATCCAGTCCAAAATAATGAGTTGGATTTGATTTTGATGGGCTTTAAATTTCGCTAAAGCTTCTAAGCCATCCTTGGCCCAAATGACCTGCATATCTTCTAATTCAAATTCAGTTTTCAGTGAATCGGCTAGACCCGGTTCATCTTCCACGAGTAATATCGTTGTTTTCAAAAGATCGGACGTCCTTTCTGTTTGGCACCTATGTTTGGGGGGATGCGTATCTGGTGCAGGGGGTGAGGTTAGCGCTTTTTACCAAAGCCCTACAATTAAGCTTTAATTACATGATAAACCTTATAAGGCCGGCCAACTTTGGTATAGATAGTTTCAGCTTGCAATTGGTGGTTAGTTTCAAGATAGGCTAAATATTTGCGCACTGAGACATGGGAGAGCTGGGTTTTGGTGGCTAAGGTCTGCACACTAAAGGGTTGGTCAAGCTGGTGGATAGTGGTGGTAATTAATGCCAAGGTTTCAGGGGACAGGCCCTTTTCAAGAATGGCATCATCCTTATTTTGAATTGGGGCCGCTGGGTGAGTGGCGGTTAAGTGGTCAATGGCTTGTTGATCGATCGTTTCATTTTTAAGGCTTTGGCATTTGTCGATAAAAAGCTGAATACTTTTGGCAAAACGTTCGAAGGTGAAGGGCTTGATCAAGTAGTCCAGTGCCCCTAAGTGGAAGCCAGTTTGAACATTTAAAGATTCATTGGCCGCGGTAATCACGATGACATCAACGCGATACTGTTGAGTGCGCAAAGTCCGAAGAAATTCTAGGCCATTGCTAGTTTTCAAATGAATATCTAAGAGCAGTAATTGAATAGATTTAGTAGCCATTAATTGTAGGGCGCTTTGCGTGTCATTGGCCGAGTAAATATTCGTAAAGTAGCCCAGTTTCTCTAAATAATTGCGATGGATAAACTCTACCATGGGGTCGTCTTCCACAATTAAAACGTTCATTTGATCACACCTTTATAGTTAGTGGTTAATGCTAAATGAATATTGGGGGGTTGTTGGGTAATTTGAAAATGGCCACCAGCATCTGCTAGCAATACTTTAAAATAATTTTCTTGAAAGGCTTGGGTTGGGGCTGGTTGCTGTAAGGCGGCATTAATAACATAGGTAGCCGACAGGGCGTTGTCTTGATAGCGCAAGGTTAAGATAATATCACCGGATAATTGGTTTTGTAACAAAACGTGGTGGATGTAACGCAAGACATTGATGACGGCGATGGTTTCATCTTGGTTGGCATTATTGGGTAAGACGGTACTAATTTCGAATTGTAAATTGAGCTTGGCTTCGGCGAACTTCTCCTGCTCGCCCACTAGAAATCCCGCAATTAAGGGGTTCTCCACCAGGATGGCTAAATTATGGGTGAAAGCTTCCGCGGGTTTTAAAATATCGTTGAGGTAAATTTTTAATTCCGTATATGCCTCTAAATCAACCAGGCCATAAATTATATGTAGTTTATTCATGAATTCATGGGATTGGCTTTGTAGTGCGGAGGCATAGGCCGTGGTATTGGCCAATTGATCCATGACAAAAAGGGACTCCGTGGCATTTCTAAGAAAGATAATCGCCCCAACAATTTGTTGGCGCACAACAATGGGGGCCCGATAGAATAGGTAATCCTGACCGTTTTGCCGGTATAATTGCTCCACCTGCCGCTTTGAGTCAATTTGAGCCTTGTCCGGCAATAAAAATTGCAATGGTTGGCCTTCCAGGGGCAGTGCGGTATTGGTGAGTTGCTGATAGAAGGTCTTGGCGGCATTATTGGCTAAGGTGATATTATCTTGGTTATCGGTGACCACCACGATGTCTTTTGTTTCGTTGAGCATGGCATTCCGTTCTTCCAGTAGTCGACTGATTTCTTGGGGTTCTAGATTCAATAGTTGTCGTTTTAAATAATAGGCTACCAAAGTTGCGGTGATCAAACCAATGCCACTGCTGATGAGTAAGGACAGGATATACCCGCTGCGAGAGGCTTGAATCAGGGTTTGTAGGGTAGTCATCTTAATCCCTAAGGCGACAACACCGATTTGTTTGCCCTGATCAAACACGGGGACAAAGCCCCGAAGTGAGGTTCCTAAAGTTCCTCGACTAATCGAGGTGTATTGGTGACCAGACAATGCTCTCTTTTCATCGCCCCCTTGAAAGGGTTGACCAATTTTAGCTTGATTGGGATGGGTGAGCCGAATGCCCTGCATATTTAATAGCACAATGAAATCAAAATTATAATTTTCCGTCATGTTATTCGTATGAGTTGTCACTTCAGCTGTCGCGCGATTAGCTAACAGGGTTGACTTGATGGGTGCTTCTGAAGCCAGCTGTTTGCCGGTGGCCAGCAATAGACGGCCCTCTTCTTTTTGAATATGTTGTGAATTAATATACAAGATCGAGCCATATAGCAGCGTGTTGGTGAGCAGTATCGTGGCAACTAAAATAATGGACAATAACGCCCACAAACTAACGTGTTTTTTCATGGCTATCCCTCCAAGCAAAGTATACCATAGCCCTTTTGACGCCACTTTCTTAAATTAATTGAACTACTTAAATTACTTAAATAATCTTCATTTTGAGGAAAGCCCTTGCTAAGCTAAAGTCAATAAGTTAGGAGGGAATGTTTTGGAAAGTGAATTGAGATCAAAAGACGCTGCACAAGAAAACAAGACCCCAAATTTTCTGGTAAAATGGATGAAGATTCGCGTTGGTTCTGTGCCACTACCAGTTTATCTAGCTCTGTCAGTGGTGATTGTGGCTGCTGGTATATTACAACAGTTGCCAGTCAATATGTTGGGTGGCTTTGCGGTTATTTTAACCCTAGGGTGGTTGTTAGGGACGATTGGGGCAAACATACCATTTCTGAAAAACTTTGGTGCCCCGGCAATCTTGTCATTATTAGTTCCTTCCATATTGGTATTTTTCAATTTAGTCAATAAAAACATTTTGGCCTCTGCGGATATTTTGATGAAACAGGCTAATTTCTTATATTTCTATATTGCCTGTTTGGTTTGTGGCAGTATCTTAGGTATGAACCGGAAGATTTTAGTGCAAGGTTTGTTAAAAATGATCGTCCCAATGATGGCGGGTATGATTTGCGCCATGGGGGTAGGGACTGCTGTAGGTACCTTATTGGGGTTAGGTTGGCAACACACCTTATTTTTCATCGTTACCCCAGTTTTAGCCGGGGGTATTGGTGAGGGTATTTTACCACTATCCCTAGGCTACGGCGCGATTACCGGTACCAGCAGCGCCCAATTGGTGGCCCAGTTAATCCCGGCGACAATTATTGGGAATTTCTTTGCCATTACCTGTGCCGCATTATTGGCCCGCTTTGGTGAAAAATATCCTAAGTATTCTGGCCAAGGCCAATTGGTCAAAACCACCAATCAAGATGATTTAGCCGATGCCATCAAAGAAGATAAAACGCCTTTGGACATTAAATTAATGGGTGGCGGTGTTTTGGTGGCCTGCACGCTGTTTATTGCCGGTGGTTTATTACAAAAGGTAACTGGCTTTCCCGGACCAGTTTTGATGATTATCTTGGCGGCTGCTCTGAAGTATATTAATATTATCCCTAAGGAGACCCAAGTTGGTTCTAAACAACTGTATCAATTTATCTCCGGCAATTTCACATTCCCATTGATGGCTGGTTTGGGTTTACTGTATATTCCCTTAAAAGATGTGGTGGGGATGTTAAGCTGGCAATACTTCATAGTGGTCATCAGTGTGGTCTTTACCGTGATCGCCACTGGGTTCAGCGTTGCCAGATTTATGAAGATGCATCCCGTGGAAGCAGCTATTGTGTCAGCCTGTCAAAGTGGCATGGGGGGCACCGGGGATGTGGCGATTTTAAGTACTGCCAACCGGATGAATTTGATGCCTTTTGCCCAAGTGGCAACGCGTTTAGGTGGTGCCATCACCGTCATTACAATGACAGCAATTTTACGCATGATTTTTTAGACAAAACTTAATTTAACGGAGGTCAGGATAATGAGTCAAGATGTTAAACAATTAGCCTTAGAACAAGCCGCCGCCCATGGTGGCAAACTAGCCGTTGAGCCAACAATTGAAGTGAACAATAAACACGATTTAAGCGTGGCGTATACGCCAGGTGTTGCCGCGGTTTCGTCAGCCATCGCTAATGATCCCAAGTTAGCGCGCAAGCTGACCATTAAGAAAAATACCGTGGCAGTGGTCAGCGATGGCTCCGCGGTTTTAGGCTTAGGCAACATTGGCCCTGAAGCAGCGATGCCCGTCATGGAAGGCAAATCCGCTTTGTTCAAACGCTTTGCCAATGTGGATGCTATTCCCATCGTGTTAGACACCCAAGACACGGAAATGATTATTCAAACCGTCAAGGCCATCGCCCCAACCTTTGGGGGCATTAATTTAGAAGATATCAGTGCGCCCCGGTGTTTTGAAATTGAACGCCGGCTGATCGAAGAATGCGACATCCCCATCTTCCATGATGATCAACATGGGACCGCAATTGTGGTGTTAGCAGCAGTATTGAATAGTTTGAAGCTCATTGACAAGACCTTGGCCACCGTTCGAATCGTGATCAATGGTGGCGGCTCGGCGGGACTTTCAGTCGCTAAGAAGTTTTTAGCCGCTGGTGCTAAAAATATTGTCATTGTGGATAAGGTGGGCATTATCAATGAAGCTGACGCCGCCAAGTTGCCGGCCCATCATGCGGCCATTGCCAAAGTGACCAATCGGGAGAAACTGTCTGGTACTCTGGAAGACGCATTAGTGGATGCGGATATTTTCATCGGCGTTTCAGCCCCAGGGGTCTTAAAACCAGCTTGGATCAAGAAGATGGCGGCTAAGCCCGTGATTTTTGCCATGGCTAATCCGATTCCAGAAATCTATCCTGACGAAGCCTTAGCAGCAGGTGCTTATATTGCCGCCACCGGTCGCAGTGATTTTCCAAATCAAATCAATAATGTATTGGCCTTTCCGGGTATCTTCAGAGGGGCATTGGATGCCCAGGCCACTGATATCACCATCGACATGCAACTGGCCGCTGCTGCCGGGATCGCCAGCTTGATTCCAGACAATGAGTTAACGCCTACCAATATCATTCCCGATGCTTTCCAACCCGGTGTGGCAAAAGTGGTGGCAAAAGCTGTTGAGGACGCGGTCCAATCAAAAGATAGTGTGACATTAAGTTAATGGCCACGACGTCGCAAGCAAATAATAATTAGCCTTTAAAATGAAAGCGGATTCAGATAATGGAAGATTATCTGGACACGCTTTTTTTAATGGTCAATTGACCAACATGACAAATGTCACCGCTATTTGGTGACAAACTCAACTACTGCTGGAATAGAATTTAAGTTAAGATAAGGTCATCATAAAATTACAGCGAGGTGTGAAATGATGACAGTCATTCAAGCGACCCATTTAAAATTTAATTACGGCAGTCAACAGGTTTTAAAAGATATTGATTTTACCGTTGAAAAGGGCGAGATCATCGGCCTCATCGGGGAAAATGGGGCGGGCAAGTCCACCCTCTTAAATATTTTACTAGGCCTCCTGCCGGCCCATGGGGCAGCTACGGTGCTGGATCGAAAACCCGGCACGGCTTTTAACAAAGCTCACCTGGGTTCCATGTTACAAGGAGATATGGTTCTCAGTGGCATTACGGTTTTAGAAATGCTCCAAGAAGCCGCTGCCCAATATCCAAAAGCTTTAGATCCCCTGACAGTATTAGCGGAGATTGGCCTACAAGCCCAGGGCAATCAGCGCATTACCAATTTGTCCGGGGGGCAATTACGGCGGGTCACCTTTGGCATGGCCTTAGTGGGTAATCCGGACTTGTTATTTTTAGACGAACCCACCGCGGGGATGGATGCGAAAGCACGCCAAGATTTCTGGCAGCATATTGAAACCCTGCGGCAGCAAGGTAAAACCATGATTATCACCAGCCATTATTTAGAAGAAATTCAACAAATCGCCGACCGGCTTTTGATCCTCCAAGATGGCCGTTTCACGTTTCAGGGCACCCTAGATGAACTGCAAGCCCAACACCTGGAGACGGTCATCACTTGTCAAACCCAACTGCAACCCGCCATTTTTAAGGGCCTGCCCGCCGTCACCGGGGTCCAACAAACGGGCCCACTGCTCAAAATTCACAGTACAGATGGCGACTTGACCTTAAAGGCGCTGGTACCCTTACTGGACCAATTGCATCAAATCAGTGTCACCCGCAAATCCCTAGAGGACATCTTCATTCAGATGACTGGAAAGTAGGCATTAATATGAAAACCTTATTGAATCAACTGCGCTTTGATAGCAAGCGGCTTATTGTTCGAAGTTTATCTTTTTTCTTCTTTTCCATTCTCATGCCCGCGGGTTTTTACGTCCTATTCACTAAAGTGATGCTGGTCGGCGGGTCCAGTGTCCAGCAACAACAATTTGCCAAGACTTACATGGGCAGCATGATTGTCTATAGCATTTTGATCAGTGCGATATTCGGCATTGCTTCAATTTTGAAACGCGATCGGGATCAAGGCCTGCTAGTATTTTTGAGTCTGGCCCCAAAAGGCACCCTACCTTACTATATATCGGTGTTCATCTGTATCCTGGGGATCAACTTGGGGGCAGTGGTGGTTTTAGGGGTGCTGGCCGTGTTTTTAAATCACGTGAGCCTCAGTGCCAACCAGTGGTTCAATATCATTGGCCTGGTGATTTTATGTCAAATCCCACTGCTGCTCATTGGCACCGCCATGTCTTTTATCAAACGCCAAGAGACCCTCAGTGTGGTCAGCAATTTGGTGACCTTTCCCATGGCCGTGGTCAGCGGCCTTTGGTGGCCCATCAACATGTTGCCCAATTGGCTGCAGACCATTGGCAAGCTCACGCCCACGTATTTTGCCAACAACACCTTGAGTCAGGTATTGACCAATGGTACAGTTGATTTAAAGAACGTTGGCGGCGTTTTGGCTTGGTTAGGCTTAGGAGTTGCTTTAGTCATCCTAATGGCCAAACGCACGGCAAGCAAAGGTGTTGTCTTAGATCATGGCTAAACGTTTTGAATGGCTGCGGAATATGCAATGGGCCAGCTATGTCTGGCTGCTCTATTTGCCGTTTTCGATTATGTTATACCTACCGGTGAAAAGTAAAGCCGATATCTTGTGGCTAACACTTTGTGGCGTTTTTTTGGTCCTTTACGTGTTGGTTTCAGAAGTCCCTAGCTCCCGACGGCTGACGATTCCCTTAGAGTTGCTATTGACCGGGGCCTTCGCAATTTTTACGTTTAATTTCTATATGATTATTTTTCCCGGTTGGCAAATTTCCTTTATCATTGCCAGTTACCCCAGAAAATATTTTCACTGGTTTGTGGGCAGCTACTATACGCTTTTTGCCCTGGCTTTGATCCGATTGGCTTTTGTGATCCCCCAAGATTTTACGGATCCTCAATTGGGTATCTTGAGCTTATTTTTCCCATTGGTATCACCGCTAGTGAGTTATTGGTTTGCCCGTTCTGTCGTGCAACGGCGGCAACTTCAACAAACCAACCGCCGTTTGGAGAACCTGGTGCGCCGCGGCGAGCGGGAGCGAATTGCCCGGGACTTGCATGACACCTTAGGCCAGAGCTTTTCCATGATCACGTTAAAAGCCGAATTGGCCCAGAAGTTGTTGCAAAAGGCCCCAGATAAAGTCAGTGGGGAATTGCAAGATATCGCCCAAACCAGTCGGGCAAATTTGCAACTGGTTAGGACCATCGTCAATGGTTTACATGAAGAATCCATTGGGGAAGTGTTATTGACCCAGGGCCAAAACTTAGCCCAGGCCAAAGTGATTCTGTTGACCCAAGGGGAAGAAGCCGCCAACAATTGGCCCACGACGGTGCAAAATCGTTTTGGCGCGGTGTTGACTGAAGCCATCACCAATATCATTCGCCATGCCAAAGCCCACCAGGCTCAAATTGATTTTTTAGAAACTGCAACCCATTATCAAGTCCAAATATTAGACGATGGCCAAGCCACTAGTTTTGTGCGGCCAGGGTCCAACGGCATCCAGGGGATGCGGGCCCGCTTGGCGGAAGTCAAAGGCGATTTTGACATCAGTCATAGCCGCCAGGGCACCTTGGTGACCTTGACCATCCCAAAGGAGGCAAATACGTGATCAGTTTATATTTAGCTGAAGACCAGAGCATGTTAAATTCAGCGTTAACGCAAATTCTAAATTTAGAAGATGATTTACAGGTCCTAGGCAGTGCAGAAGACGGGGCGATTGCTTGGGCCCAGATTCAAAAACTGCAACCGGACGTGGCCATTTTGGATATTGAAATGCCCCAAATGACCGGCCTGGAAGTGGCCAGCCAAATTCAAGCCAGTCCGCTAAAGACCAAGGTGATCATCTTAACCACCTTTGCCCAAAGCGCTTATTTCCAGCAAGCGGTGGCCGCCAAAGTGGCCGGTTATTTGTTAAAAGACAGCCCCAGTGATGATTTGATCACGGTTATCCGCCAAGTCATGACCGGCAAAACCGTTTATGCCCCGGAGTTAGTGGTGAATATGGTGTCCGCTGAACATAATCCCTTGACTGACCGGGAAATGGCGGTCTTAGCCGAAGCGGACAGCGGCTTGCCCACTAAACAAATTGCGGCGACGTTATTTTTATCCGAAGGCACCGTGCGGAATTATTTATCAGCTATTTTTAGCAAATTAGGGGTGCACAACCGCTTGGAAGCTATTCAAGTTGCCAAGAAAAATAAGTGGTTACGTTAAAAAGGCCTAGACCGATTTTTGGCAGTCTAGGCTTTTTTGAATGGCCTGAAGTTTCCCTGGGAGCTGGAGCTGGTGAATAGAAATAACGTATGTTAATATAGCGGCTACGGTATTTATTTAAGTGTACCAGTACTTTGGAGCTATAGGCATTAAAAAGTACCTAATGGGATTTATCAAGGAATAGGAGCGCTGTGTTTTGAAAAAAATCTATCATATCGGTGTCGAAGCCACTTTAGATGTCATTGGCGGGAAGTGGAAACCCATCATTTTATGTCATCTGGGCAGAGGGCCCTTACGGACTGGGGAATTAAAGCGACGCATCCCCGCCATTACCCAAAAGATGCTGACGCAACAATTACGGGAACTAGAAGCTGACGATATTATTATTCGTCAAGTCTACAATCAAGTCCCACCCAAAGTAGAATATTCCCTATCCAATGAGGGTAAAACCCTGCGCAACTTGTTGGTCGCTATGGCAGAGTGGGGCGAAAAGCGGGTGCAACGCCTACAGGCTCAAGGGGATGATGTGGCCATCACGAGTAAAGATCATGCGGGCTATTTAAACTTTTAACTAGACCAATTTTCATCAAATTTTGCCGAACTGAAAGCCTCATCATAGTCTCATAATTTTCTCCCCAAATCCGCCTTGCCTTTGCTGACAAAAGGTGTTATAAATATCAGACAAGATATTAATATGTTTGGGGGTATAGTGATGTTGTTCGCGCAAAGGGCTACAGATTATGAAGTGGTTGGTTTATTTAGAAATAATCTGGGCCAACCTGTCGCTGAGAAGAGAATTTGTCACAATATGTCAAAGAAGGAAGCCAAGATGCAGATGAAAGTTCATTTATTACGGGCTTATTCTGAAACTATTGACTTAGACTCTCCAGTGCAGATTGACGTGCATCCTACTAGCAAGTAGGACGCGTACTTGGTTTACTTAAGGTTTAATTCCCTTTATAATAGGATTAGTATGCAAAGGGAGGCAATGAGATGGATAATCAAACTGAAAAAGAACCAGAATTTGCCGTGGGCGACAAGATCACTGTCCGCAAGAGTACAGATGTGCCGGTTTCTTTTAAGGGGACCGTATCTAAGGTATACACGAACTCAGCTATGGTGACTATTGAAGATTTTGATCCATCAGAACGCACAGTTGTGGAAGATTTAAAGTACCGCACAATTGTTAATTTCAAGCATTTGCGAAAATCTGGTAAGTCAAAGAAATCAACAACACCCAAGGATACAGATAAGAAGTAACCAAAGATTACGAGTTGAAACGGCTAACATGAAGTTAGGCGTTTTTTTCTTGGCCAATTTTGCCTAATCTTGTGACCGTTATGCTAATTGAAAAGCTAACTAGCTGGCTTTTTTTTATTGACTTTAAGTAAGTCATATTACTTTCACCATAAAACCTATCATGCTAAACTGACCCTAATTCAAAAACTAAGTTTAGGGGGTAAGCGCATGGCTACACAGGCTGCACCAAATAAGCAAAAGCAATATCACTGGCTGATCTTGGTGGCAATCGGGTTATTTTCGTTCATGTCCAACTTGGATGCCAGTATTGTGAATATTGCCATGCCCCAGATTTCTAAGGGTCTGGCCATTCCAGTGAATCAAGCCGAATGGGTCACATCAATCTATTTGATTTTTATGTGTGCGTTGTTGCTGTTTTTTGGTCGTTTGGGGGATATGTATGGCAAGACTAGGGTATTTAAGGTGGGCACCTTAGTCTTCATCTTAGGGTCCTTTTTATCTGGTTTGGAGCTTAGCCTGGGTTTCTTGTTGTTTGCCCGGATTATTCAAGCCTTTGGGGCCAGTATGACCCTGTCCAATAGTTTTGGCATTGTCACCAGCGCCTTTGCCCTCAAGCAGCGGGGGCGGGCCATGGGCTTTGTGGGGACCTTTGTGGCTTTGGGCAGTGTGGCCGGGCCAGCCTTAGGGGGCTTGATTTTAGCCCACTTAACTTGGGGCTATATCTTTTGGGTCAATGTACCGGTAGGCATTATCGCCATCTTGATCAGCTTTATTGTTTTCCCCAAGCAAGATCAAAGGAAATCAGAACCCATGGATTGGCCAGGCTTTTTGAGCTTTGCTGGGTTTATTGTGGCGTTGTTCATGGCCATCTTTTTAGGTCAGGAATGGCATTTCAATGACCTGCGCGTGTTGGGCTTGTTTTTAGCAGCGCTTATTTTATTGATAACCTTCATTGTCGTAGAGCGCCGGCACGCCCAGCCCTTGGTGGATTTCAAACTGTTCAAGAATCAACCCTTCACCTATGGCTTGGTCAGTGCCCTGTTGATTTTCCTATCTAATTTCTTCCCCAATGTGTTAATGCCCTTTTATTTGTACAATGCCCGGGGGTTTGCCATTGGGATGGCGGGATTATTGCTGGCGATTTTTCCCATTGTGATGCTAGTGGCCGGACCCATTGGCGGGTATTTGGCGGATTATTACAACGCCCAATTTGTGACCATCATTGGGTTATCCTTGATTGCGGTATCCCAATTTCTATTTACTTTTTTGCAAGTGGACACGGCCTTGTGGTATTATGTCAGCGCCACCGTGATCATGGCGCTAGGGACGGGGCTATTTCAATCGCCCAATAACGACTTGGTCATGTCCAGTGTGGACAAGTCCCAACTAGGGGTGGCCGGGAGTATCAATGCCTTAGCCCGGAATTTAGGTATGGTGTTAGGGGTCGCCTTTGCCACTACAGTATTATTTTGGGGGATGAGCTTCGCTGGTGGTTATAAAATCACCACTTATGTCGCCGGTCGGCCGGATTTATTCTTAGCCGGTTCTAGGATCGCCTATATTGTGTCCATGGTCTTTTGTTTATTGGCCGATGGCATCAGCATTGCTCGCTATATTCAGGATAAACGCGCAGCGGTCGCTAAAAGTTGAAAGCTTGGCTAAATCGCGTTATCATCACTTCACAAGCCAATTTTTGAAATTTCCAAAAATAGATTGTTGACAAATTGATGTCATAACATTGTTTTTTTTCTAATTTTATCTTAATATAGTGCTTAGTTGCTATTTAATCAAAATATGAGGGACGGTTATATATGGATGAGAAATTAAAGGTTGGGATTATCGGCGCAACAGGCATGGTGGGACAACGTTACATTTCGTTGTTGGAAAACCACCCTTGGTTTGAAGTGACTACAGTCGCTGCAAGTCCCCATAGTGCTGGTAAAACCTACGAAGAAGCTGTCAACGGCCGTTGGCGCATGGATACACCAATTCCAGAAGCTGTTAAGAACTTAACGATTCTAGATGTAAACGACATTGATAAAGTTGCCTCTCAAGTGGATTTCGTCTTTTCTGCGGTCAATATGTCCAAAGATGCGATCAAGAAAATTGAAACAGAATACGCCCAAACGGAAACACCGGTGGTTTCTAATAACAGTGCCCATCGCTGGACCCCTGATGTGCCAATGGTTGTCCCTGAAATCAATCCTGACCACACGGACATTATCAAGTATCAAAGAGAACGGCTAGGCACGAAGCGGGGCTTCATTGCCGTTAAACCAAACTGTTCTATCCAAAGCTATACACCTGCCTTGTCTGCTTGGCAGCAATTTGAACCCTATGAAGTTGTTGCCACCACTTATCAAGCTATCTCCGGGGCCGGGAAGACCTTTGAAGACTGGCCTGAAATGAAAGGCAATATTATCCCTTATATCAGTGGGGAAGAAGAAAAGTCTGAAAAAGAACCCCTGCGGATCTGGGGCAAGATTGACCCAGAAAAGAAGGCCATTGTGCCGGCCACAACACCGGTTATCACCACCCAATGTGTCCGGGTCCCAATTTTATATGGGCACACCGCTGCTGCTTTTGTGAAATTCAGACAAAATCCGACTAAGCAAGAATTGATTGATGCTTTGACCAGTTATCACGGGATTCCCCAAGAACAAAACTTGCCAAGTGCACCAAAACAATTCATTCAATATATGACTGAAGACGATCGGCCCCAAGTCCAATTAGACGTTAACTTTGAAAACGGCATGGGTATTTCCATTGGCCGTTTAAGAGAAGACACCGTCTATGATTGGAAGTTCATCGGCTTATCCCACAATACGGCCCGTGGCGCTGCTGGTGGGGCAATCTTGTTGGCAGAATTACTTAAAGCCCAAGATTATATCGCTAAGAAGTAGTTCAGGCTTGTTATTAATTAGAATATGAAAAGGTCCCGGTGAGAAATCTAAATTTGATTTCTTACCGGGACCTTTTTAGGATAACGCGTGATTATTGTTAATGATTAGGCGTCATATTTTTCCATATATTCTCTAAATGGTACCAGATCTTTGGATTCATAAGTCTTATTAAAGGCATCCACGTCGGCTTGGCTGTGGGTGGCGGTATCTAAGACTAGGTTTTCAACTGGGATTGGCCGTTCGTCGGCAATCTTCACGTCAATGACGATTGGGCCATCTGGATTTTCAGCGGCTTTGAAGGCAGCCTTTAATTCATCTAAAGTACGAACGGTGAAGCCCTTAGCCCCTAAAGCGGTGGCCGCAGCACCCCAATCGCCACCTTCGATATCAACACCGTAATGGCTTTGATGGGTGTCATCTTGTTCAGCCTTGATGAAACCAAAGCTTTCGTTACTCAAGATCACGTTGACGATTGGCAGGTTATATTTGACTTCGGTAATAATATCTTGGGAAGCCATGGCCCAGCCCCCATCACCACTGATCGTGATAACTTGGCGATCTGGGAAGCTTAATTTAGCCGCTAAGCCAGCCGGTAAGCCGTAACCCATGGTGGCAAACCAACCAGAAGTGGTAAAGGCTTGTTTTGGTGTCATATCCAAGAAACGCACGGAATCGATGGTGACATTACCCACGTCGGTTGGGAAGAGGGCATCGGGTTTAGCGATGCGGTTGATTTGTTCATAAACTGGTTCAACCCGTAACGGTGTGCGATCGTCTTCAGAGAAGCTCTTGACCCACTTCATCCAGTTAGCCCGATCATCTAAAGCAGCCTTATAAAAACCAGTGGTATCTTTCTTATGACCCCGTTCTAAGAATAATTCTAAGACGCGCTTAGCATCCCCGAGAATAGACACATCGGTATGATGGCGTTTGCCAAATTTAGAGCTATCGATGTCCACTTGAATGAATTTAGCCGCTTGGTTAAAGAAGTAAGCCGCAAATGGGAAGTCACTACCCACAAATAAGATAGTATCGGCGTTGGCCATGATATCATTACCAGGTTTCGTAGCGACCCGGGCTGCCGTGCCCATGTAGGCCGGATTGTCATCTGGAATTAAGCCCTTGGCCAAAACTGAAGATACGATTGGCAGGGAGTACAATTCAGCGACTTTTTGCGCTTCCTCAGAAGCCCCGCGAATCCCTTGGCCCACATACATCACGGGCCGTTTAGCAGCGTCTAACAACTTGATAGCTTCATCAATGTCTTCAACAGCTGGTTCATAATTTGGTTTGCGGTAATTGCCCGCAGTGGATTGATAAGTGTCGGGGATGTCGACCCAACCAAGATCCACTGGAATGGTGACCACAGCCACGCCACTTTCTTTATAAGCGTGCCGAATGGCTTGGTCCACCACGTGGGGTAGTTGGGCAGCTGTCATAACAGTTCGGTTATAAACGGCCACGTCCGCAAACATTGGATTTTCATTTAATTCTTGGAAGAAGTCAGTATTCATAGCAGGTGCAGCCACTTGCCCAATTAAAGCTAAAACTGGCACGTGATCCATTTTGGCATCGTATAAGCCATTAAATAGATGGGTGGCCCCGGGACCAGCAGAGCCAAAGGTGACCCCTAATTTGCCCGTTAATTTAGCGTCTGCCGCAGCGGCGATGGCGCCGGTTTCTTCATGCCGGACTTGAATATATTTAATACTGTCCCGTTGGTTAAAGAGTGCATCCATGGTGGAGTTAAAAGAACCCCCCGGAATGCCATAGAGGTGATCGACACCCCAAGATTCCAATACTTTGACCATTGCAATGCCAGATTTAATTGTGTCTGCCATTCTAAAATCCCCCTTTAAAATAAAAATATTCAATAGTTTTCTTACAAAAAGTAAGTTGTCTACATTTAAAAGTATACCGCTTCCATAGAATGGAAACAAATATTAAGCTCAAAAAAAGTAAAACGATGGGAATTTTCATTATGAAAATAAAATTTTCTAATAAAAATGTGGTACCGCTCCAGACGGTGCCAGGATAAGGCTGGTAGGCTTCTTTTTGCTAACTCAATTATAACATCAACCAAATGAAAACAATAAGTTTCAGAAACTGGCTGTTATGTCAACTGAAAACGTGCTACCATTAGAAATTGATTAATATTTTTTTGGAGGTGTAATATGGAGGTCTTCTTTGGCAGCCTATCCGGCGTGTTGATCATTTTGGTCATGATCGCCGTGGGGTATGTCCTAACCCGAGCTGGGTGGTTTGATGATCAAGCCAGTCGGCTGATCGCCCGGTTAGTCACCCAAGTGGCACTACCCTGTTACATGATCGATACGATCATGCGGGACTTTTCTAAGAAACAACTGCAGACATTGTTGCCGGATTTACGGTTTCCGGTAATCTCCATGATTATTCTGTTTGCCCTGTCTTTTGCCGCCGTTCAAGTCTTTCAGATCCGTAAGAGCCGTGTGGGGCTATTTAAATCAATGTTCTTTAACTCCAACACGGTTTTTATTGGCTTGCCAGTTAACAAGGCATTGTTTGGCAACGCCAGTTTACCCTATGTCTTGGTCTATTACATGGCCAACACTTTCTTCTTTTGGACCTTAGGGGTTTATTTGATCAAGAAGGATGGCACTGGGGAAGCCAGCTTTAATTTCTTGACGGCCATCAAGAAAGTTTTCTCACCGCCATTATTTGGCTTTATTTTAGGGGTCATCTTTGTGCTGTTAGGCTGGCACTTACCAGTGTTTATCATGTCAGACTTCTATTATATTGGTGCTTTGACGATCCCGTTGTCTATGTTCTTTATCGGGATTCAAATTGCCCTGGTGGGGTTGCGGCATTTCAGCTTTTCCAAGGATTCTTTGGGGATTTTACTGGGCCGGTTTATCCTGGCACCAATCATCATGGCTTGTCTGGTTTTACCAACGCACTTACCCGTATTATTGAAACAAGTTTTCATCATGCAATCGGCTATGCCGGTGATGACCAACGCTCCGGTTGTCTCTAAATTATATGGTGCAGATGCCGATTATGCCGCCATCATGGTGACGGAAAGTACGGTTATCAGTATGGCAGTTATCCCAATTTTAATGACACTGATTCAAATGGTTCACTAATTCAACAAAAGAGGTCCTATTGTTTTGCGAAAGACGTTTTTATTCGTTTTGATTTCAACTTTCTTATTTAGTTCTATGGAAATTACTTTAAAATTAGCCGGTAGTGTTTTTAACCCGATTCAACTGAACTTTATCCGCTTTTTGATCGGCGGGCTGGTGCTATTACCCCTAGCCTTGCGGTCTATGAAAGCTAATGATTTACATATTGATAAAAAAGCCTTCGCCAGTTTTGCCTTGACCGGTTTGTTATGCGTGATCGTCAGCATGACCTTGTTCCAGTTAGCCGTCGTCTATGGCAAAGCCAGCATCGTGGCGGTATTGTTTAGCTCTAATCCCGTTTTTGCCCTCTTATTTTCTTACTTAATTTTACATGAGAAATTATCTCGGAGCAGTTTGGTCTCCGTCATTGTTTCCACCATTGGTTTATTAGTTATTATCAATCCCTTTCATCTCAGCAATGGGGTGGGGATGATTTTAGCCGTCTTGTCGGCCATCACCTTTGGCTTTTACAGCATTATCTCCCGGAAGGTTTCTAAAAGCCGCCACTTCAATGGGGTGACCATGACTTGCTTTACCTTTATTCTAGGTAGCTTAGAATTAGCCCTGTTGATGGGAATCAGTCATTTGCCTATCGTGGCCCAGTTATTTGGCCACAGCAGTTTAGCCAAGGATTTCGTGGCGATTCCTTATTTCACCGGGATTTCCGCCAGCACCATCTTAATGATCCTCTTTATTGGCATTGGGGTCACGGGGATCGGTTTTGCCACTTACTTCATGGCCATGGAACGTTCTGATGTGTCCACGGCTTCGCTGGTATTCTTCATCAAACCAGCCCTAGCGCCCATTTTAGCCCTAATATTGATCAGCGAATCCATCGTGGCCAATACATGGGTGGGCATCGTGGTGATTTTACTGGGTTCCGCTGTCAGCTTTTTGGGGCAACGTGCCGACGAACAAAAGAGTGCCATGGCTCAAACCGGGTACTTACAAACGGTTGAAACAGAAGGGGAAGCGGCTGATATTATTGACGCTGCCCACCGCAAGCAGATTTTAGCCCAACTGGCTGCCAGAAGAGCGGCCTTAGGTCAAAATTTGCAGAATAGCAAATTTCAAAAGCAAACCCATTCCACGCCGTATTAAAATTGAATTAGAAATAATTAGCCTATATTATAGCCAATCACTGGTCTTTGAGGACTTGGTGACTGGCTATTTATTTTGAAAAATGGGAATTCAATGACACAAGGTTAATATTATGGTAGAATAACAACAGTTTTTGTTCCAAAAAATAACCATCAAGATGGGAGATACGAATATTGAAGCAATTTAACTTACGAAGACTCACGTTAATGGCGGTCCTAATGGCCTTACAGCTGGTGTTAGGCAGTATGTTCTCGATTCAGTTCTTACTCACAAAAATCTCATTTGGTTTTATTCCCATGGCAATCTGCGCTTATTTATTTGGGCCTTGGGTCACGGCCAATATTTCGGGCTTATCTTATTTGTTGGGGATGCTCTTATTTCCGAAATTTGCCTTCTTCTTAGGATTTGCGGTGACGGCTTGGTTATCAGGCTTTGTCTTCGGCTATTTTTTACACCGCAAATTAAATCTGTGGCGCATCACGGCAGCCACAGCCATTGTGACTTTTATTTTAAATCTTTTCTTGAATAGTTTATGGTTACACATGATGTACACCACGTCTTGGCCCGCTTTGTTTGCAACGCGGGTGCCTCAAGAAATTGTCACCTTGATTATTTACGTGGCAGTTTTATGGGTCTTAAACCGGAAATACTTCACGGATCGCTTGGCGAGTTTAGCCCAGGTCCAAATCTAACCATTTAAAAAATTCGACTTGTGAGCGCTTTAATGCGCAAAACAGGTCGAATTTTTACTTGGCACGTATTAGAATACTTGTAGGCCGTCTTGATCCACGGAAAGTTTTAAGAACTGACCAGAATGACTTTGAGCCTTGAGGGCCTGGATGATGGCATCGGCTTTTTCCTCAGGGCAGACGCTGATAATGGCCGGGCCTGCACCGGAGATGAAGGTGGCATAAGCCCCGTTGGCCTTGGCGATCCGCCGTTTAGCAGCTAAATCGGGGACGAATTGATCCCGATAGGCTTCTTGGAGGGTATCGGCTTCCATCATGGGACCGGCTAATTGTAAATCACCGCTGATCAGTGCGGCAATCATCACATTGGAAATAGCACTGCCGGTGATGGCCTGGTCGTAAGAGATAGTCTCAGGCAATACACTGCGGCTTTCAAAAGAAGGCAGGCGCTCGTCAGGAATATAGGCGATGATGGTTGCCATGGGAAACCGGTGGCGGACGGAATAGACGTTACCATCCACCACCGCGGCGGTGACAAAGTTGCCCCGAAAGGCGGGGGCGACGTTATCCGGATGGCCTTCAATGGCAACGGCGGCGGCAATTTTTTCCTCCATGGTCATATGTAAGTTACCCAGGCGGTTGGCTAATTCAACGCCAGCCACTACGGCCGCCGCACTGCTGCCCAAGCCCCGTTCCGTGGGAATTTCCGAGCGGACGATCAATAGATGAGGTAACACGTCTGGGGCGGTTTGGCGAATCGTTTGGACCAAAATATTGGTATAATCAGTGGGGATGCTCTTTTGCAGATTGTGCTGCACTAGCCACTCCACCGTTTCAGCACCAACTTCAATGCTCATATATAAAGATAAGGCTAGGCCGCAGGAATCGATCCCGGCGCCTAGGTTGGCCGTTGTTGCAGGGACTTGAATTTTCATAATAACCTCCGTCACACAAATATGAATATGTTCTCATTGTATCTCATATTATTATAATAATTCAACAGTGGCTTGCATTTAATTAATTATTTAAAGGATGAATAAAATGACCCAATTGGTTTTAATTCGCCACGGCGAAAGCACCGCGAATCGTGATAATGTATACACCGGGTGGTCTGATGTGCCTTTGACGGCCACGGGGCGCCAAGAGGCCAAAGCCATTGGGGCGAAGCTGGCGACGTTAGGCATCGACTTTAAGGCTTGCCATACTTCGGTATTACAACGGGCCATCATGACCAGCTACTTAGTTTTAGATCAATTACACTTAAATGACATCCCCCTGTTTAAGACCTGGCGCTTAAACGAACGCCACTACGGGGCTTTGCGGGGCTTGAATAAAGATATTACCCGGGAAATATTTGGCAAGCACCAAGTGGCCCGCTGGCGCCGGGGCTATGCCAGTGTGCCACCCCTGCTGGAAAAGGCCGATAATGACCGCCGCTATGCCAGTTTAGATCCCCGGGCTATCCCTAGAGGGGAGAGCTTAAAAATGGCTTCAGCACGCTTACAGCCCTATTATCAAGCTCACATCGTTCCCCGGCTGAAACAAGGAGAAGCCCAATTGGTGGTGGCCCATGGCAGCAGCCTGCGGGCCTTGATCAAATACGTGGAGGCCATTTCTGATACGGCTATTGATGGGGTGGAGGTGCAAAACGGCGAAGCCATTATTTATGACTTTGCCCAGGATATGACCCTGATCGATAAACAGCGCCTTTACGACTAAAAAATGCCTTAAAACCAGCCAACTGACTGATTTTAAGGCATTTTGTGTTTTAAAGGGTATCGCTGCTATTTTCAGGCTTTTGTTTCAACCGTTTTAATTTGACGATGGGAACTTTACCCAAAATCAATGGCACCCGCTCGGTGACCACGTCGGCATATTCCAGGCCAAACCAAGTGGCTGGGGACAGCGTGATTTTTTGCAGGAACAGGCGGGCTTGGATAATAGCTTTTTGGTAACTGCCCAGCTCGGTTTCAGGGGACAGCTCTTCTTGTAACATGACAAAGGAGAAGTCGCCCACTTCCCGGTCGGGGATGGTGGTATATTGTTGGGGTTGGCGGGGCAGTTCGCCCTTGGCAATCATGTCATTGATGATTTGCCGCAAGAAGATATTGACCTTTTGCTCCACTCTAAACCCTAAGTACAGCTGGACATTGATCATGTAGTCCGTGTCAAAGGTCTCCACGGTGTAGCCAGCGCTGTAGGGATCATCGGTGACATTTACCGTGACGAACCAATAAATCTGCGCTCTTTTTGGCCGTTTATCCAAGATGGAATACAAAATGGTTTTTTTGATGTAGCGTTCATCATGGACTTTGGTCATGTATACCAGGTTAGTGGTATACAAAGGATTAGTGGTATCTTCAGCCAAGGCGTGCAGCTGATTCTTATAGGCTAATAAGGAAACGTCTTCGGTCCGGTAGATGTTGTTGTTGCGATAGTAATCGCCCATCTGCCAAATGAACATGATGCTTAAGATCACTAAGCCAATTAAGACCGTGACCCAGCCACCATGGGCAAATTTGATGATACTGGAAATAAAGAACATGGTTTCCACGGAACCAAAGAATAAGAGGGAACCCAAGCTGATAATGGTAGGGACTTTTTTCAGCCGTAGGAATTCGAAGAGCAAAATCGTGGTCATTAACATGGTCATGGTGATGGCCAAGCCATAGGCGGCTTCCATGTGTTCTGAAGTCTGGAAGGTGTAGACGATGGTACAGCACACCAGCCACAAGATAATATTGACCACGGGAATATATAACTGCCCCCGGGAATTGGTGGGATAAATCACGTGTAGGCGGGGGAGCAAGCGTAGGCGGATCCCTTCAGAGACCAGGGTATAGGAGCCAGAAATCAGGGCCTGGGAGGCGATGATGGCGGCCAAGGTGGCGATGATGATGGTGAAGAGTTTTAAAAAGCCCGGCATCATTTCAAAAAATGGGTTGAAGTCCGGGATGTGTTGAAAGGCATTGGTGCCGTTATTTTGATGGATCCAAACGGCTTGGCCAAAGTAGTTTAGCACTAGACAAAGGTTAACGAAGGGCCAACTGCCATAAATATTGCGCCGGCCCACATGGCCCATATCTGAATACAAGGCTTCTGCCCCGGTGGTGGCCAGGAACACACTACCTAAGATGAAAATACCGGCTTTATTTTCTGGCGAGAATAGAACTTTAATGGCGTAATAAGGGTTTAAGGCTCTTAGGATCAGCGGATCTTTGGCAATGCTAAACAGGCCAATGCCGCCGATAAAAGCAAACCAGATGAACATGATTGGTCCAAAGGCCTTGCCAATGGACTCGGTCCCAAAGCGTTGAATGAAGAACAAGAACGTTAGGATCAAGATGGTGACTAAAATAACTTCTGATTGGGAATGTAATAATATTTTGCCATTTAACGGTGTGCCCTTCAGGCCTTCAATGGCTGTGGTGACGGTCACTGACGGGGTCAACATGCCATCGGCCAGTAAAAAGGCACCCCCCACCATGGCTGGGACGATGAGCCAACGGGCTCGTTTACGGATCAGCGTGTACAAGGCAAAAATCCCACCTTCGCCGTTGTTATCGGCCCGCAAAGCAATGAGGACGTACTTTAAAGTGGTAATGATCACCAAGGTCCAAAATATCAAGGACACCGAACCGGTGATAAACTCATCACTGATTTTACCCATCCCGCCATTTCCGGCAACGATGGACTTCATAACATAAAGCGGTGAGGTCCCAATGTCCCCATAGACGACCCCCAGGGCAATTAACAGGCCAGCTGCGGAAAGCCGCTTGCCTTTGGTGGGCGTTTTAATACGTGTGAACTTATTCATTTTCCAGATCTCCTGCAACGTTGGGTAAACGGATTTTTAGCATGACTTCTAAAGTCAGGAACCATCATAAAATATTTAATCTGACAAGTCAAAAAAAACCGGATATCCGCTGTGACACAAGTCGTGCCTAGGCGGATGCCCGGTTTTAAAATGTCGATTTGATTAAAGCGCTAACGCACCCATTGGATCCCAAGGTGCCAAGACTTTAGGTTGGTCATATTCCGTGTTGATGACATTTAATTGGTCATCTGTTAAATATTTTTTGTTGATGACAACTTGGTAAACAAATTGGTCAAACCAAGCATCACTCATGACGAAGTAACCTTTATGGCCCACTTTATCGCCCCAAGAGTTTTCAACTTTCCATTTGGTTGGCTTGCCATCCGCTAAATCCACACCAGTTAAGACCATGGCGTGGGTCATGAGGCTTTCGCTATAGTCTAAGCGTTCAGCCTTAGTCAAGGATAGATCCACATCAAACAAATCGTCTAATTGGTAAATTTCCGTATCTAAGATACCAGCTTTACGATCGCTGCTTTGACCCACATCACTCCCAAACCAAACTGTTTCGCCATTTTGTAATTGTTTCACGGCTAACTGTTTGAAGGTATCAATGTCTAAGTTCATATGGCGTACTTGGCGGCCGCCAACCACATTGCCCAACATTTCCACGGTGTATAAGTGGTTATAAGGCTTGTCAGCTGTAGGGGAGTTGATCATGGAAACGTAATCGGCCAAGTTCCAGCCCACATATTTCGTGAAGAATTCTTGTGGGGTCACATGGTCTTGATGATAATTGCCATCGTCGTCTTTATATTCCCAATCAAAGTCTTTGACAGGTTCGCCTAAAGCGAAGACCAAGATCCGATAGACTTCGCTGACCATGACTTTGCGGGTAGCCGCAATTTGGCTGTCATCGGCACCATCGTTGACTAATTGGCGTAATTTGATGGCATCTTTACGTAATTTAGTATTCAAGACCGTATTTAATTCCCGGGAAGCGGAACTGTTGTAAGTTTCTGGCATGACGGATTTTGGCACGATGCCATATTTTTCGATCAACGCACACAACATGTCCCATTGACCACCATCTTGTTGAGGGGTGGCCAATAAAAAGGCAACTTTGCGGTCTTCGACGGGCAGGCCGGCTGTATTTAAGATATTTTCATAGAAGTAGTTAGATTTTTCCAATTTATCCCAGAAGTTGGTGTAGTTTTGGGACAATTCAAAGCCCTTTAATTTGAATTGGTCTTGTAAGGGATGGCGCATGGTGTTTAACGCGGCAAACATCCAGCAACGACCAGATTGTTTTTGGTTCGCAACGGTGCCTGTATTTAACTCAACGGAAAAAACGGGTTCCATTGCGCTTTGGGACTGAATAGATTCACTGCTGGCCAAGATACCATTTTTCATGGTGGTCCGGGCTAAAGCTTCACTTTTAGGTAACTTATGGAATGTATCCGTGAAGTCTTGAAGATTTTCATTCGTGATTGGTTGCGTCATTAAAAGAGCCTCCTAAAGTTGGGTGGTCACCACCCGATTTTAATAATAGAACAACAAGCATCATTCTAGCTTAAAATCGCGAATTAGTCCAACGGGTTTGGTAGACTTAAATGAAGTGTTTCACAATAACCAATGACAGTGAATGTGGTATTCTATAAGTATGAAATGAAAGCGTTAATTATGGAAAGGTGGTTCTTGTAATGAGTACGATTCAATACTTTAATAACGATACGATCAATGCTAAGAACAAGGCATTTTCTCGGATGAAGGTTATGGTTGAAACGGCATTTTACGGTCAAAATGTCACACCATTACAAAACGTCAGTGAGATTTATGAACTGGCCAAAGCAAATCCAGATACGATCGTCACCGATATGCCGGTTAAACATACCGATGATCTGGGCCTACCCAGTGATGCTAAGGTATTAGTTTATAATCATGGTAAAATCGTGGGCCGGACCGCTAAAGCGCGGCGGATTCTCCAAGAAGAGACTGATGTCGCCGCCACGGGCCTGTTAAACGACTTACAAGAAGCAATTTATCAAGACAATCGCCACCCATTTTGGCGCAGTGATGTCCTGGTGGGCCTGGATAAAAACTTCATGGTTAAAGCCCATGTCTGTATTCCCAAGGGCTATGAGCATAATTTATATTCTTATATCATGAACTTTCAGTTTTTAAATGAAACCTATCAAAAAATTTATGATAATAGCAAGCAATACGATGAACCGGATATTTATTTATATGTGGATCCGGATTACCATGATCCTAAATATCCCGATGGCTTAGCGCTATTTGACCGGGAACATAACGTGGCCGCCCTTTTGGGGATGCGTTATTTCGGTGAGATGAAGAAGGGGACGTTGACCCTAGCTTGGTCCATCGCCCATCGCCACGGCTATACTGCTTGTCACGGTGGCTTGAAGAGCTTCCACTTTAAAGATCGGGCGGATGCCGTTTTTGCCATGTATGGGTTATCTGGTTCTGGGAAGTCCACGTTGACCTTAGCCAAACATCAGAATAAATATGATATCACGGTCCTCCACGATGATGCCTTCGTGATTTCCCGGGCGGACGGGTCTTCCACGGCCATGGAACCGGCTTACTTTGACAAAACCAACGATTATACCGTGGCTGGGGATGGTTTGGACTATTGTTTGACCGTGATGAACGACGGGGTCACTTTAAATGAACATGGCCAAAAGGTGCTAGTCACTGAAGATTTGAGAAATGGCAACGGCCGGATGGTGAAATCCCGCTATATCACCAAAAACCGGGTGGATTACGAAGCCCAACCTATCAGTGCCCTATTTTGGATCATGAAGGATAACTCCTTGCCACCAGTGATGCAAGTCACTGATCCAGTGGCCGCAGCCACCATCGGCTTAACCTTGGCCACCAAACACTCCACGGCTGAAAACGTATCGGCCGCTGAGATGCAACAAGTGGTGATCATCCCCTATGCTAATCCATTTAGATTATATCCGTTGGTGGAAGACTACCAAGATTTCAAAGCGCTGTTTGAAAAACGCCATGCCCAATGTTATATCTTGAATACCAGTGCTTACTTGGAACAAGATATCCCCAAGGAATTGACCTTAGGGGCAGTGGAAGATATTGTGGATCAAAAAGCGAAGTTCAAACCATTCCTGGATATTCCGGGATTAAGTTATTTGCCATATGCCAATTATCCAATTCCCACCGGCGAAGACTATAAACAATTGTTGCAGCAACGTTTCCAACAACGGTTAGCCTATGTGACCACGCACAATGAGACCAGAAAACATGCGCTGCCTGACGAATGTACACAATTTTTGACCCAAGTTATTAAGACCCTTAAGTAAGCTTAGCCAACAAGCACCAATCATGAACAACTTGAATACCTTTATGAGTTTAGTAATTTGCTTTATAATTAAACTTAATGAAGGTTTCAAGTTGTTTTTTTATTTTATGTGGCCTATCTAAGAGAGGATCGCTTATGAGAAAAGATGCATTGTATCATCGTACAGAAAGCGAATACGCTTTTTTATATAAACCAAAAGAATTCGTTGTGCGCATGCGCACGGCTAAAGACGATGTGGCCCAGGTCACCCTTTATTACGGGGACCCCTTTGACAATCGGCCCCGGAAAAACGGGGCCATGGGTTGGCACTATCGCCGCATTCGCATGAATAAAGGCTTAGAGACGCAAAACCATCAATACTGGGAAATTAAACTTCGACCCCAATTTGCCCGGATTCAATACGCCTTTCACGTCACCGGTCTAGACGGCAGTCAAACGTATTATGGGGAATTAGGCTGTGTGGATTTCAATGGTGGTGAGATTCAAAATATGGCCAACTACTTCCGCCTACCTTATTTCCATCAGATCGATATGGCTCAAAGTCCCCAATGGGTGAAGCAAACGGTCTGGTATCAAATTTTTCCGGAACGCTTTGCTGACGGAGACAAGTCCTTAGACCGGCCGAACACCTTGCCCTGGGATACCGAAGCCCATCCCGGCCGCCAAGATTATTACGGCGGGGATTTACAAGGGATCATTGACCATCTTGATTATTTACAGGATTTAGGGATCAATGGCCTTTATTTAACGCCAATTTTTAAGGCTGCTTCTAACCATAAATACGATACGATTGATTATTTAGAGATCGACCCAGACTTTGGGGACAAGCAGACCTTTAAAAAATTAGTGGATGAGGCCCATGCCCGGGGGATGCGGGTGATGTTAGATGCGGTGTTCAACCACATAGGCGATGAGTCCGTTCAGTGGCAAGACGTCTTGCGGCATCAGGAAAAATCCCGCTTCAAAGATTGGTTCCATATCCGTAAATTCCCAGTGAGCTATGAAGCTACGGCTGATTTTGAAGTGGCCCGTAAATTAAATTATGCTACTTTTGCCTTTACCCCCCACATGCCTAAGTTAAATACCGCCAACCCGGAGGTACAAGCTTATTTATTGACAGTGGCCAAGTATTGGATCGAGCAATTTGATATCGATGCCTGGCGCTTGGATGTGGCCGATGAGGTGGATCATCATTTCTGGCGGGCCTTTTCTGAAGCCTGTCATCAGTTGAAACCTGATTTTTATATCTTAGGTGAAGTGTGGCACAATTCCGAACCTTGGTTGGATGGTTCCGAGTTTACCGGGGTCATGAATTATCAATTCACTGGTTTGATCAATCGCAAATTCTTATATCATAATATTAATAACCACAGTTTTACCGAAGGCTTGAACCAACAGCTCATGTCCTATCGGGCCCAAACCAGTGAGATGATGTTCAATGTTTTAGACTCCCATGACACGCCCCGGGTTTTGACCCTAGCCAATGGGGACAAGGACGCGGTTAAATCAGCCATGGCCTTTACCTTTTTGCAAAAAGGGGTGCCTTGTATCTTTTATGGGGATGAAATTAGTCTAGTGGGGAACCAGGATCCGGATAATCGCCGCCCCATGTGTTGGGATGAAACGAAGCAAGATGGGGAAATGCTGGCCTTTATGAAGGCTTTGATTGCTGTACGCCGGCAATATGCCAATTTCTTGTCAGAAGCCCCCATGGTCTGGGTGCATCCTGAAAACGAGGCCATGCTGACCTTGATCCGGGAAGGCCGGACCATTGAATTTGTTTGTTTATTCAATACCAGTGATACGAAGCAAACCATTGCCTTGCAAAATGGTGATCAGGAGATTTTCAGTCGCCGCTTAGACGATGTGGATGGCACCGCCCAGTTGTTACCAGAAGGGTTTGTGGTGTTGAAGCGTTGGAAAAAATAATTGAGTTTTGAGGTTGTAAATAATGGAGAAGCATACTTTTGAAATTGATCCCTGGCACTTAAGTACCACTGACTTGGCGCCAGACAAACAACAATTACGCTCTAAATTGCTCACCAGCAGCAATGGTTATTTAACCCGGCGAGCCTTCTTAGCAACGGACACTACGCAAACAACTAGGGCGGTCAACTATGCCAATGGGTTGTTAAGCGTTGATTCTGTGGACAACAAGCCGCAATTATTAGCCCTGCCGGATTTTGGCACCGTGGTCCTCACGGTCAATCAAACCCAAGTGAGCTTGCAGCCGGATAAAGTGTCTGACTTTAAGCTGGATTTTGATCTGAAAAATGGGGTGGTGACCCAAAGCTTTACTTACCAGGATCCCCAAGCCAAACTCAGCATTGCCACCCAGTATTTCTTGAGTCAAGTTAACCCCCACTGTGGGGCTTTTCAGACCAAGGTGACATTGATCACGGGGGAAGCTGAGGTGACCCTTAGCTGTGAATTGCGGGGTAATGGGGCTTTTGCATTGCAAGATAAGGGTCAAAATGCCGCTGGGCAATTGTATTTGCAAGGGCAAACCAAAGACCAGGCCTTTAGTGTGTTACTGGCCAGTGCCCTGGCTAGTGAAGCGGACTTTACGGCAGATTTGACCCAAGATGCTGACCATATTGGCCAAAGGTATCAGGGGACTTTGACAAACACGGCAGCAGTGACTTTTACCCGCTGGGTGGCCGTGGCTACCGGGTCTGTGGATCAAGTGGCCCAAATTCAACAAACCGCCAGTCAACAAGTGGCTAAAATTAGCAGCCAAGCCTTTGCCGATTTGGTTTTGGCCGAAAAGGCCGCTTGGGGGGTATTTTGGGACAATGCCGACTGTGTGATCGAAGGCGATCGCCCAGCCCAACAAGGGATACGCTATAATTTAGCCCAGTTATTCATGCATCGGCCGTTAGTCAATCTTAATTCGTGGAGTGCCGACGGGGCCAGCCGCTTAAACGGTGCGGGCCGGGGCACTTGGGCCAGCGGCTTTGCGGCGGGCAATGCGTTTTTAGGACTATTGACGGATTTCAAACCCAGTAAGTATGTGTTAGATTTATATGAACAATTGCCCCGGGCAAAAAAACGCGCCGGTCAATTGGGTTTAAAGGGGGCCTTTTACCCGCTGACGCAAATTGCGGGGCATAACTTGCCCCAAGGTTTCCCCCTGGGGTCTGAGAGCATTTATACCAGTGCTTTAGTGGCCTATCGCCTACGCAATTATATGAATTATTTTAGCGATCGGGCCTTTATGCAACGCCAAGGCCTAGAGATCCTGGTGGCCTTGGCGCGGTTTTATGCCAGTCGGGTGGATTATTTACCGGAAGTCAAGGGCTATACCTTCTTGGCTGTCAGTGGCCCCAATCAATTTGAAATTAATAGTAATAATAATTGGTTCATCAATACCATGGCCCATTGGACTTTGGATTATGTCTTACAAATGACCAAGTCATTGTCGCCGGCTGGATTGGCCGGGCTCCAGCTCAAAGACCAGGAGCTGTCTCGCTGGGCGCTTTTAAAGGATAATCTGCAATTGCCCACACCAGATGCTGAGTCTGTGTTGCCCCAAAGCGATAGCTATCGGCCCAAATTGCACCATGATTATTCGGCGATTTTGCCGGTGGCCGGTTTGTCTAAAGACCGCTATCAACGCCTACCCTATGTACAACAAGCTGAAGTTTTACTAGGTCTGCTGTTACTAGGGGATGATTTTGATAAGCCGGTGCTGTTAGCCAACTATAACTATTACGATAGTTTGACCCTGCATCGCTCGCAAACCTCCGAAAGTATCCATGCCATTTTAGCGGCGCAACTGGATAAAAAAGTTACCACCACGGATATCTTCAAACGTCAATTACGCTTTGATTTAGACGATACGGACCCAACGCAGCTGCATTTGGATACCATGGCGGCCAGTTGGCTCACCTTGGTCCATGGCCTGGCCCGGATCCAAGTGACCAATGGCCAGTTATCCCTGCGGCCGTTTTGTCCCCGGGATTGGCAACGGTATAGTTTTCATTTCAACTTCCAAGGGCGTCTTTTAGAAATCACCGTCACGGCGGAGGTCACTGAAGTCCAGCTATTAAGGGGCATTCCTTTGACCATTCAATTAGATGGCCACGGGGTCATCATTGAATAAACGTCCTAAACAAAAACACATCAAAATAAGGGCCGTGATCAAAACCTTGGTTTTGTCACAGCCCTTTGCTGGTTACAAGGCACTAGGCCTTGGGGATTGGATGCAATTATTTATGGGCATGGAGGATCTTGGGACCATCTTGGGTACCCACGATCACCGTGTCCACGGTATCTAGGAATAAGCCATGTTCTAACACGCCAACTTGTTCACTGAGCCAATTGGCTAATAGATGGGGATGTTCCACCACCCCTAAGTGCAGGTCGATGATGAAGTTACCAGAATCGGTGATCACATCATTACCCTGGTCATCTTTACGGAATTGCGGGTTTAAGTTTTCACTGGCGAGACGGGCAAAAACTTTTTTACTGCCATAAGGAATAACTTCAATTGGCAGTGGGAAGCGGCCGATGCGGTCCACCAACTTGCTTTCATCCACGATCCAAAGATTGCGGGTGGAAGAAGTGGCTACAATTTTCTCAAAGGCATGGGCCGCACCGCCACCTTTGATGCCGTTAAAGCTCTTATCCACTTCATCGGCGCCATCAATGGTCAGATCCACATGATCCACGTCATCGATACTCTTCATGGTGATGCCTAGATCTTCGGCTTGGATTTCAGTTCGGCGGGAAGTTGAGACGCCGATGATGGTTAAGTTTTCAGCTTTGACCCGTTTGGCTAAGGCTGTGACCATGTGCATCACCGTTGAGCCCGTCCCCAGACCCACGATCATGTGGTCTTCGACGAATTCAACGGCAGCTTCTGCGGCCATTTTCTTTAGTTCATCCTGTTTCATTATGTGCTCTCCTTTAGGCAGACTATACCCTAAGTTTATCGAAAGTTAAGGCATAGTCAACTGCTTTTAGCCAGATAGGCCATAAAAATAGACTGGGGCAGTGGTGCCTCCCAGTCTGTGCTGATAATTTAAGGTCTAACGCGATATTCAATATCTTGATATTCAGGATTCTTTTGAAAAGCGGCTTTGGCATAGGTGCATAACGGCAAGATGGTCTTGTCTTCAGCCCGGGCTTTATCCACCACGGCTTTAATCAATTGGGCCGCGATGCCTTGGCCCCGCAAGTTGCCATTGACATAGGTATGATTGATAGCAAAGGACTTCTCGTCGTTAAATACTTCAAAAGTTACTTCGGCTTGTAAATCACCGTTGGCGTCATTTTTATAAAAGCGACCTGGTTCGTAATCAAATTCCATGGTTATGCCCTCCTTAGGATTAATCCTTGCGAATAAAACGAAGTGCGCCACTAGGACAAGTATTGATGATCCGCGTGACGGCATCACTAGATGCGTTGTCGGCTAGAATCCAAGGTTTACGCTGCAAATCAAACACCGGTGCCAAGCCCCGAACACAGTTGCCGGAGTGCTGGCATAGGTTGGTATTAAAGAAAACATCAACATGTTCACCAGTATATTTACGATAACCTTGATCTAATAATTGCGCTTCAGTAAAAGTTTGGTTTTCTGTCATATTGAACACCTCTTTAGCATACATTTTTCTTCACAGCAAAATAAATACATTGCTTGTCTCAAATATAACCTACCCGACTATTAAAAGGCAAGTAATGGCTTTCATGAGATAGAATTGTCCTGAAAAAGATGATATGCTAATTCTAGAATAATTTTGGAGGCTACTCGTGAAAAAACGTGGATTTGAAATCGTTGAACGCTATCAACACCAAAACTTAAACTTGCCAAAACGGCAAACTAAAAACGCCGCCGGGTATGATATTGAGGCGGCTGAAGACTTTACCCTGCCAAGTATTTGGCAATTTAATTTCATTAAAATATTACATGTTTTAAATACCGCAAAAGCCGGTTTGACCCCCGAGCAAACAGCGGCAGCTCAACAGACCTTAAAGCCCTTTTTAGTGCCCACTGGCATCAAAGCTTACATGCAGTCGGATGAAGTCTTGATCCTGGCGAATCGCTCCAGTGGCCCTTTAAAGCGCCGCTTGATTTTACCCAATGGCATTGGGGTGATCGATGCGGACTACTATAACAACCCAGATAATGAGGGGGAAATTTATTTTCAGCTCATTAATTACGGGGTAAGTGCCGTGCATATTAAAAAGGGCGAACGTTTAGGCCAAGGCATTTTCGTGCCATTTTTAAAGAGCGATGATGATCAAGATAATGGTCAAGCGCGGCTTGGGGGCTTTGGCTCTTCTGGCCGTTAACCAATTTAGAAGTAAAGAAGGAAAAATATGGCCAAAACAAAGACCCAATATGTTTGTCAAAATTGTGGATATATCTCGCCCCGGTACTTGGGCCGCTGCCCGGAGTGCGGCGCTTGGAATCAAATGGTTGAAGAAGTTGCCACTGCCCCGCAAGTGAAGGCCTTTAACCAGGTGACCGGTACCGTGGCCAAACCCCAAAAACTCACCGACGTGAATATCACCAAAGAACCCCGGGTGAAGACCCAACTGGGGGAATTCAACCGGGTTTTAGGCGGTGGGGTCGTGTTAGGTTCTTTAGTCCTCATTGGCGGGGACCCGGGGATTGGTAAGTCCACCCTATTGCTCCAGGTTTCTGGACAACTTCAAGCCACCGGGGGCAAGGTGCTTTACGTTTCCGGGGAAGAAAGTGCCTCCCAAATTAAGTTACGGGCGGATCGCCTCAATGTCAGCGGTGAGAATTTATATATTTATCCTGAAAATGATATGGGTAATATTAAACAGACCATTGATGAAATCAAACCAGACTTTTTGGTGATCGATTCCATTCAAACCATGAATGAACCTTCTTTGAATTCCGTGGTGGGCAGTGTCTCCCAAGTCCGGGAAATCACCGCCGAACTCATGCGTATTGCCAAAAGTAAGCAAGTTACCACTTTTATCGTGGGCCATGTTACCAAAGAAGGCAATATTGCCGGGCCCAAGATCTTGGAGCACATGGTGGATACAGTGTTGTATTTTGAAGGGGATATGCACCACACTTACCGCATCTTGCGGTCAGTGAAAAATCGCTTTGGCTCCACCAACGAAATTGGCATCTTTGAAATGCAGGGGGATGGGCTCATTGAAGTGGCCAACCCCTCAGAGGTTTTCTTAGAAGAGCGTCTGCAAAATGCCAATGGCTCCGCCGTGGTGGTGTCCATGGAAGGGACGCGGCCGATTTTAGTGGAGATTCAATCTTTGATCACCCCTACTTTGTTCGGCAATGCCAAGCGGACCGCATCTGGGCTGGACTATAATCGGGTCTCCTTGATCATGGCCGTTTTGGAAAAACGGGCCAACTTGATGTTGCAAAATCAAGATGCCTACTTAAAGGCCACCGGTGGCGTGAAGTTAAATGAACCCGCTATTGATTTGGCCATGGCCATCTCCATTGCCTCCAGTTATAAGGACATGGGGGTCTTGCCCACGGATTGTTTCATTGGTGAAATTGGTCTGACCGGGGAAGTGCGCCGGGTCAATCGCATTGAGCAGCGGGTCAAAGAAGCTGCTAAGTTAGGCTTTAAGCGGGCTTTTGTGCCGAAGAACAATTTGAGTCGATGGGAACCGCCCAAGGACATTGAAGTCGTAGGCGTTAAAACCTTGGCCCAAACGTTGAAATTAGTATTTTAAGTTATGAAAAATTTGAAAGGTGGTGAAATTTATGAAGAAGATTGTCGTACGTGTTTTATTTGCCCTAGTGGGGGCAGCGATTGGGGTCAACTTATTCCCCATCGTGTGGGCTGTGATGCCCGTGGCACCAGCAATATTTACCATGCCCGTGATTTCTGAAGTGATTCATGCGGCCATTGGCGCAATTATTTTTTATATTATTTCCATATTTGCCGGAGATTGGTTTGTCAAGCTAATTAATCGAGCTGAAAGCTATCTCAATAAACAAACACCAACGTATCTATTATTCGGGGCATTGTTTACGATCCTAGGCTTAGTTTTGGCCAACGTTTTATCCATTCCCTTTTATCGGATGAACCTGGTGTTGTTAAATCCAACTGTACCCATTATTTTAATGATCGGGTTAGGTTATCTAGGCTTTAGAGTGGGGACGTTGCGCCGGGAAGATTGGCAGCGTTTATTCCAATTGCGTCGTCGGGATACAGCTGATGCTAGCAAAAGCCAAGTAGGCGACGGTAAGATTTTGGAACGCCGGGCTGATGATAACTTCCGGAAGTATAAAATTTTAGATACCAGCGTTATCATTGATGGTCGGATCTACGACATCGCTAAGACTGGTTTTATTGAAGGTAAGTTACTGGTTCCTGAATTTGTGGTCCACGAATTACAGCTGATTTCTGATTCTTCAGACAGCTTGAAACGGGCTCGGGGCCGTCGAGGCTTAGACATTTTAAATGAGATGAAAGATGACAAAGAGATCTCCGTGGAAATGTACGATGGGGATTTTGAAAATCTCACGGAAGTGGACACTAAATTGATCAAGTTAGCTAAATTGATCGATGGGATCGTGGTGACCAATGACTTCAATTTAAACAAAGTCAGCGAGTTTCAAAATGTACCAGTCCTGAATATCAACCAATTGGCCAACGCCTTGAAACCCGAAATCCTGCCCGGGGAAAGCCTCCACGTGATGGTGGTGAAATCTGGGACAGAACGCCAGCAAGGGGTAGCCTATCAAGAAGATGGCACAATGGTGGTGGTGGAAGATGGTCAATATTATATTAATAAAGATATTGATGTCATTGTCACCAGTGCATTGCAAACCTCTGCCGGCCGGATGATTTTTGCCCGACCAGCTCACCAACAACGGGGTATCACCAATGCCCATGATGGCGAGGAAAAGCCCACGAAAAAAGCCAATTCGAAATAAGCTTTTGACTGGCTTGAGATTTGAATTGGATTTGTCTTTTCCGGCATTTGCAGTTAAACTATTTTTTGGAAGTTTTTAAGACATGAAAGAGGTTAGAAATTTGGCAGATTCAAAGATTCGCGTGCGTTATGCCCCAAGTCCAACTGGACATTTGCATATTGGCAACGCCCGCACCGCATTGTTTAACTATTTATTTGCAAGACACAATAATGGGACTTTGGTTTTACGGATCGAAGATACAGATACGAAACGTAATATCGAAGGTGGCGAAAAAAGCCAGATCGATATGTTACATTGGCTGGGTATTGATTGGGACGAAGGTCCAGATGTTGGTGGGGACTTTGGCCCTTACCGGCAGTCTGAACGCCGTGATATCTACACCCCTTTAATCCAAGAATTGGTGGATAAGGGTTTTGCCTATGAATCTTACAAAACAGAAGCAGAATTAGAAGCCCAACGGGAAGGTCAAAAAGCCCGGGGGGAAATGCCCCATTACGTCTATGAATATGAAGGCATGTCTGACGCTGAAAAAGCCCAAGCCATCGCCGATGCCAAAGCGAAGGGCTTAGAGCCCGTGATCCGTTTCCACGTACCCACGGATAAGAGTTATGTCTGGGATGACATTGTGAAGGGTAAAATTGACATCGAAGGCAAGACCATCGGTGGGGATTTTGTCATTCAAAAGCGCGACGGCATGCCCACCTATAACTTTGCAGTGGTGGTGGACGATCACTTGATGGAAATCACCCATGTGTTACGAGGGGATGACCATATTGCCAACACCCCTAAACAATTGATGATTTATGAAGCCTTTGGTTGGACCCCACCTAAGTTTGGCCATATGACCTTGATCATCAATGCGGCCACTGGGAAGAAATTAAGCAAACGGGATGAAAGTGTCCTGCAATTCATCGAACAATATCGGGAATTGGGCTACTTACCAGATGCCATGTTTAACTTCATTACCCTATTGGGTTGGTCCCCTAAAGGCGAAGATGAGATTTTTACCAAGAAGCAGTTCATCAAATTATTTGACGAACATCGCCTCAGCAAGTCTCCGGCAGCCTTTGATCAAAAGAAATTGGAATGGATCAACAACCAATATGTTAAAAAAGCCAATCCAAGTTTGATCTCTGACTTGGCTTTGGAGAACTTGATCGAAGCTAAACGCATCGATGCCACACCCGATACCAAGACCATTGAATGGGTCCGCCAATTGGTGGCATTATTTGCCGATCAAATGAGTTATACCCAACAAATCATCGAATTATCTGAGATTTTCTTCTTAGAACCACCAGCTTTAGACGCTGATGCCATCGCGGAATTGTCCACCGACACAGCGCCAACGGTTTTAAAAGCATTCCAAGCTAAAATTGATGCCTTAGAAATCTTTACGGCGAATCGGATTCAAAATATCATTTATGATATTCAGCATGAAACAGGTATCCGGGGACGGAAGTTGTACATGCCAATTCGGATCGCCACTACTAGAGAGATGCACGGCCCGCAATTAGCTGAGTCCGTGGAATTGTTAGGCAAAGCCAAAGTGTTGGCCCACTTAGACGAAACCTTACAACAAATGAGTACATTTTAATTAACGCCGTAGCGTTGTTTAAAAGCATTTAGGCTCAATGGCCTAAATGTTTTTTTATTGGGCGATTAAGCTTTCAGGCGCACTTTAATTTGTTTTTCCGTTGATTTCTAGTAGAATTAAGCTAATTAGAAAAAATGAAGGGAGAATGGTGTTATGTTACGTGTATTCAACACACTGACCCGCCAAAAAGAAGTATTCAAGTCACAAAAACCAAATGTGGTGAGTATGTATGTCTGTGGGCCCACGGTTTACAATTATATTCACATTGGTAACGCCCGCAGTATCATTGCCTTTGATACCATTCGACGTTACCTAGAATACTTGGGCTATAAGGTGGATTACGTGTCCAATTTTACCGATGTGGACGATAAATTGATCAAAGAAGCGAATTTGGAAAAAACCACGGTTCCCCAAGTGGCCCAACGTTATATTGAGGCCTTTAAAGAAGATGTGGCTAAGTTAAATGTGGAACCGGCCACAGTGAATCCCCGGGCCAGTGAAAATATTCCTGAGATCATCACCTTTATTCAGACTTTGATCGACAAGGGCTATGCCTATGCGGTGGATGGGGATGTGTATTACCGGGCCCGCAAGTTCAAGAATTACGGGGAATTATCCGATCAAAATATTGACGAATTAGAACAAGGGGCCAGTCAGCATATCAATGACACGGAGTTTGCTAAAAAAGAAGACCCCATTGACTTTACCCTCTGGAAAGCCGCAAAACCCCAAGAGATTTTTTGGGACTCGCCTTGGGGCAAGGGCCGTCCCGGTTGGCACATTGAGTGCTCAGTCATGTCCATTAAATATTTAGGGGACACGTTAGATATACATGGCGGGGGTCAAGATTTAGAATTTCCCCATCATGAAAATGAAATCGCTCAAAGTGAAGCAGCCACCGGTAAAAAATTTGCCAATTATTGGCTGCACAATGGCTTCGTGACCATTGGGGCCGATGATGAAAAAATGTCCAAATCTCTAGGGAATTTTGTTACTGTCCATGAGTTAGTGAAAACCGTTGCCCCGCAAGTATTGCGCTTTTTAATGGCCACGACCCAATATCGGCGGCCGATTCGCTATTCTGAAGAGAACCTGGCGGATGCCAAGGCCAATTTAGCCAAGTTACAAAATGCCCTGACCAATATCAACTATCGCTTCAAAGATGCTACCCCGGGTAGTGATACCGCCGTTGAACAAGCCGTCGCCACCATCAAAGGGGCCTTTGTGGCGGCCATGGATGATGATTTCAACGCCCAAAATGCCATGACCCAGCTTTATGAATTGGTCCGGGTGATGAATACCTATGCCAACGAACCCAAGGCTAAAATTGGCACCTTGGAATTACTGCAAGGGACCTTTGAAGATTTGACCAACGTGTTTGGTCTAAGTTTTGTGGGCAATTCTTTGTTGGATGAAGATGTGGAAGATTTGATCAATCAACGCAACTTAGCCCGCAAGCACAAAGATTTTGCCAGAAGTGATGAAATTCGGGATGAATTAAAAGCAAAGGGCATTCTTCTAGAAGACACTGCCCAAGGAACGAGGTGGCGCCGCGCATGAATCCAGTATTGTTAAATGGTATTGACCTGGCTTATTTAGGGGATGCCGTATATGAAGTGTTCGTTCGGGAGCACTTGTTAAATAAAGGGATCACCAAACCCAGCCTCTTACAGCGTACCGCCAAGGAATACGTGTCAGCCAAGGCCCAAAGTGCCTTGATCTACTTGATGGCAGATGATGAATTTTTGACCGACGCGGAATGGACCATGTTTAAAAGAGGCCGTAATGCCAAAAGTTACACCAAAGCAAAAAACACGGATGCCACGACTTATCGGCGGTCCACCGGCTTTGAAGCTGTTTTTGGCTATTTAAAATTAGAACAACAAACGCAACGCATCGATGAATTAGCAAATTGGTGCATTGCCCAAGTGGAAGCGGGGAGAACGCGTGAGCAACAGACAAACAAATGAGCGTCGGGATGAGCCGGTGCAGCGAGATGATTTCATCTACGGCCGGCATGCGACGATTTCATTACTAGAAAGCGATCAAAGTGATCGCATTAATAAAATATTTTTACTGGAGAACATTCAGCCTAACTTTGCTCGCCAGGTGGAAACCTTAGCTAAGGCCCAACATTTGATTTTACAACGGGTCCCTAAGGCGAAATTAGACCAATTGACCCCAGAAAATCATCAGGGCATCGTGGTGGCGGTCAGCCCCATTCCTTATGCCCAGCTGGCAGATGTTTTGGACAAAGCTAAGTTACAAGAAGAAGCACCGTTAATTGTGATCTTAGACAATCTGGAAGATCCCCATAACCTGGGGTCGATCTTGCGGACCTGTGATGCCATGGGTGTCCATGGGGTCATTATCCCCAAGCGCCGTTCGGCAACCTTGACCGACGTGGTGGCTAAAACCTCCACCGGGGCTATGAATTATGTGCCAGTGGTCCGGGTCACAAACTTGGCCCAAACCATTAAAAAGCTTAAAGAATTAGGCTTTTGGATTTTTGGCACAGCCATGAGTGGGGCAGATTATCGAACTTGGGATGCCAATGGGGCCACGGCTTTAGTGATTGGTAACGAAGGCAAGGGGATTTCCCCGGGTGTGGCTAAGTTAATGGATGCCACCTTAAGCATCCCCATGGTGGGTCACGTCCAAAGTCTAAATGCCAGCGTTGCCGCCGGCGTTTTACTCTACCAGGCTTATAACTCCAGACATAAATTGGAGGAATAAGTATGCGACATGAAATCCTAATTGTAGATGGTTACAACATGATCGGCAATTGGCCGGAACTGGCTAAAATGAAGAAAGAAAATCATTTAAAAGATGCCAGAGATACCTTGTTAGATGTGCTTTCAGAGTATAAAAAGTATGAGCCGGATATTCGAATTATTTTAATTTTTGATGCGATGTATGTGCCAGGGATCAAAGAGGATTTCACCCGCTTCAATATTGAGGTCACCTATACCAAAGAAGACCAAACGGCCGACAGCTATATTGAACATCTAGCAGGGGAGTTAAATTTGCCTTTGAATCAAGTCACGGTGGCCACCAGTGATCAAGCTGAGCAGTGGACCGTGTTTTCCAGAGGCGCCCTTAGGATCTCGGCCTTTGAATTATATCGGCAGATGAAACGTACCCGAGAAGAAATTCAATCCGATGCTAAACATTATGATGCCTTCAATCGCCGGAACTCACCCTGGTCCAGACGCCAGATGTTACTGTTGGAAAAAATTAGAGACAATATTGACCACCACCCGAAATAAACGACTTTGAACGCCCGTTTTCTTTTTAGCATTACCATTCTATGCTACACTTTTAACAAGCCGTTTTACCCAACGGAATGGAGCCGACTATGTTAGATTTCCACCAGGAAAATGAGCTTGTGTTACAGGTAGTTGCGGGTAGTTCTGATGCGTTAGAACGTTTGGTGAATAAATATCGTCCTTTGATTTTTAACATCATCAATCGCTATCATCTGCATCTTTATGACCCAGATGACTGGATGCAAGAAGCCCGTCTGGAATGTCTATTGACCTGTCGTAAGTTTGACCCGACCGCCGGCTCAAGATTTGGCAGCTTTTATAAACTGCGGTTTCAAAATCATATCCATTCTAAGTTACGCAAACAGTTTGCTAAAAAGCGTCAAACGGATTTTCACTGTACGCCCTTAGAAAAACTCACCAGTAAAGATCAAGAATTGCGGCAAAAGGGCTTGGTGTTTTTATCCCGTAACCCCGCCGTGGTGTTGGCCGATTTTCGGGCCTTTTGTGCCGGTTTGTCCCCGGTGGAATCCCAAGCCTTGCTGTACATCATGGGGCAAAAAACCCCCAGCGAAATCTGGAAAAGCCACCGGATCAATCTGATGAGTTTGAAAAATGCGCAGCAGCGGGTCCGGCAAAAATTGAAACGTTTTTTACAAGCAGAAACCGGCTAAGTTGTATTTTAAAATTGACTTAACCCCCTGGAACATGCTAAAGTGGACTGTATGTTTATTGCTTCCGTATTTAATTTGGAGGGCTAAGATGCCAGTAAGAAAAGCTGCTCTAGCATGTACAGTCTGCGGGTCGCGGAACTATTCCATCAAGGTTAGTACGACTCGAGAATCACGCTTAGAGGTAAAGAAATTTTGCAAGTATTGTGGTAAGTACACCTTGCATAAAGAGACGAAGTAGCAGTGAGTTTGTGTAAAATTAATGACCAAATAGAGGGATTTTATGAAGAGATTTACGAATTTTGTTAAGGGCGTTATTACTGAAATGAAGTTGACTACTTGGCCAACTGCCAAAGAGAATCGCCATGATACCACAACGGTCATCATGACATCCTTAATGTTCGCCATTTTCTTTGGGATCGTTGGCTGGGTCATCACCTTCTTATTGGAACATTTCATTTTAAAATAATCTTAGGATAGGTATTTCCTAAATTATTTGGTATAATGTATTTAGAAAAACTTCCAACTTTTGTGGAGTTTTTTTATTTTGGCTTAAAATTAAAGGAGAAAAATATTAATGGTTGAATCAGCTGAAAAAAATTGGTATGTTTTGCATACTTACTCTGGCTATGAAAATAAAGTAAAGGCTAACTTGGAATCTCGGGCCCACACCATGGGCATGGAAGATTTTATTTTCCGAGTAGTTGTCCCTGAAGAAGAAGAACATGAAATCAAAAACGGCAAGGACAAGGAAATCATGAAAAAGACCTTCCCCGGCTATGTCTTAGTGGAAATGGTCATGACCGATCAATCCTGGTTCGTCGTGCGGAATACCCCTGGGGTCACTGGTTTCGTGGGCAGTCACGG
>JAKVKU010000012.1 GCA_022484695.1 Lactobacillus sp. | reverse complement strand
TCTTTCAATTGGTTTTCGTCGACTTGATTGTAACATAGGAATGTGGTGTTCCTTTTTAGTATCCAAAATTGGTCTAAAAAAAGAGTGCCAGTAGATATTGCCTACCAACACTCAATATTATAGAACCGTTTAAATATGCAAATCGCCAATGATGCGTCGTTTTAATTGCAGAAATTCATTGGATAACTCAAATTCACTGGTGTCATGGAGTGCCTTGGGAATGGTGATTTCATCACTGATCACACTGGGCGTATCGGCTAAGACATAAATGCGATTGGATAAGACTAACGCCTCATCAATGTCATGGGTGATCAACAAGGTGGATAAATGAATCTTAGCCATGATATCTAAATACCAAGTGTGTAAGGCCCGTTTGGTGATAGCATCTAAAGCGGAAAAGGGCTCGTCTAACAATGCCAAGGGCTTATCGAATAAATAGGTCCGCAGTAAAGCGGCACGCTGGCGCATCCCCCCGGATAAATCCGTTGGGTATTTATCTTCATAGCCACTTAAGCCAAATTCTGCAAAAAAGGGCGCTGCTTTGACTAAAGCTTGTTTTTTCTTCATGCCAGTGATCAATAAGGGCAAGATGACGTTATTAGCTACGGTGCGATAAGGCATCAACAAATCCTTTTGCAGCATATAACTCACTTGCCCGGGCTGATTTAAAATAGCGCGATCCTGTAACAGCACCGTGCCGCTATCCGGCTGACTCAGTCCAGCAATGATATTGAATAACGTGGTTTTACCAGAACCGGAAATCCCCAATAAGCTGACGATTTCGCCTTGAGCCACGTGTAAGTTGATATCTTGAATAATCGTCTTTTGATCAAATGATTTGCTCACATGTTCAACTTGTAACAGCATCCTTATTCCTTCTCAGGGAGATATTTGTTGGTGAAGCCTTGATCCTTTTGTAATTGGCCTTTGACTAATTTATTGTCATTCAACCAACTATAAAACTTATTCCACCGGGTAGCATCAATATAGCCAAACTTAGGCGCATCAGCAATATATTGGGTAGATAAGAACTTCTGGGACACGTCAACTAATTCCCCACTCTTGCCCTTTTTCAATTCAGGATTTTCGTTCTTTAAGATCGTTGCTGCTGCTTGAGGATGTTTAGCCGCATAGGTATAGCCCTCAGAAACAGCCTTCACAAAATCCTTGGTGATCTTCGGATTTTGCTTCATATAGGCGTTGTTACCCACCAATACGGGCGTGTAATAATCGAAGGTAGGATTAATATTACGGAAGGCAAAATAATTCACGGGATAATTTTGAATTTTAGCGTTTTGTACCGCCCAACCTTCGTACACCCAAATGTCATCGATTTTTTTAGACTTCAGGCCCGCAACTTCATCCGTCACATTGCTGGGTACTAATTTAACATCTTTATAATTGCCGCCATCTTGGTTCACAACTTCTTTGATAATGGCTTGTTCAATCGGCAAGCCCCAGGTTGAATAACGTGTACCCGTCATGGCCTTCGGACTGGTAATGTTATCGGCTTTGCGGGACATGATGCCGGAAGTATTGTGTTGCACTAGTGCGGCGATGGCGGTGATGGGTTGTTTGTTCTTCCCAGTGATCACCCCAGCCATTGTATCTTGAAAAGACACCCCAAATTGGGCTTTACCGGCACCAATCAAGCCCTCAGGCCCGTTTTGCGGCGGTTGAATGAATTTAACTTTCAACCCATATTTCTTAAAATAGCCCTTCTCCTGGGCCACGTATAAGCCGGTATGGTTCGTATTTGGCGTATAATCCAACGCTAAAGTGATTGTTTTAGTTTTAGCGGAATTACTACTACTTTTTTGACTGCCACAAGCTGATAACACTAAAACCAAGCTAAATAATATGGCGATCAAACCCCATTTTTTCTTCATAAAGCTTTTTCTCCTCTTTTCCACGGCATTGCCAGCCGCTGTACTAAATCAACGGCTAATATTAAACAAAGACTGACTAACGAAATCAATACGATCACGGCAAACATTTTGTCATAAGCATAGACCTTCATTACCCGGGTCATGTAAACCCCTAGGCCAGCGTCACCGCCGACCCACTCCGCAATAACTGCCCCAATAATTGAATAGGAAACAGAAATTCTAAGACTGGCAAAAAAATGCTCCAAGCTCGCGGGTAATTTCACATACCACAGGATCTGTAGGCGATTAGAGCCCATGGTCTGCATCAACTTAATTAAATCTTGGTCCGCACTGCGCAGCCCTGTGAGCATTTCCACAGCCACTGGGAAGAATGTGGTGACAATAATCAATAAGACCTTTGGCAAAATGCCATAACCAAACCATAAAATCAAAATTGGCGCAATGGCATAGGTGGGAATGGTTTGACTAAGCACTAATAACGGGTAAATCGCCCGATATAATAAATCAAAACGTTCCATAATAATGGCAATACTCACCCCTAAAATTACCCCCAATAATAGCCCCCAGAAGGCCTCCACTAAGGTGACCCACATATTGGCCATCAATAGGTCAAAGTCTTCTTCAAAGGCCACTAAAACGTCAAAAGGACCGGGTAAAAAGAACCGGGGCACGATCCCCGTGGCGGTCACCACATACCATATGAGCAAAACCAACAGGACCACGGCTAGCGGTAATAGGCTAATGCTCGTATTTTTTAGTTTTATCTTCAATAGTTAATGCATCGCCTTTTGCTTGATAATTGATTTTGACATAGGTCATGATCGAATCCCCGCCAGCTTTTGCAGCGATTTTAGGAACTTCTGTGACAATTTGCATTAATTTGTCATAATCCCCATCAATGGTCGTTTCAAACGCACTGACCTGATAGGTCAAACCCTGGGCCTGGATGTATTCAATAACTTGATCCACAATATGTAACACTTTGGTGGTATCCTCACTCATTGGTAAAACTTGGATCGCAACACTTGCATTCATCTTAAAACCTCCACTTTAATTAATAAAAAGAGACCTAAGGTATTACCACCCTAGGCCTTCACTAAATTGCATGAATTGATTCCTACGATGGCATTACCCACATCAGGTCAAAGGGTCGAAAGTACGTAACTTTCCTCTCAGCACAAAGCTCCCCTATAAACGTACGAACATAGTCATACAAAATTTATTGTATCATATTTCAATTCAAAATAATAACAACGGCCACGTGAAAACAAATTTACGTAAACGATACGAAACATTTACAAAGTAACAGCAAGATATTTACATCAATTGCTTACACTAAAGGTACGTTATTGGAAAGGAAGATTAAAAAATGAAAAAGAGATTTCTGTTACCGTTGATCAGTCTTGTGGGTGTGTTTGTATTGGCTGGTTGCAGCAGCGGTTCTAAGAGTGCCAGCACCACGAGTAAAGCAAGTGGCAGTGCCAAAATTACTGTTGTTGGTTCCACAGCCCTACAACCTTTAGTGGAACAAGCTTCCACGCAGTATCAACAAGACAATAGCCAAGTACAAATCACTGTACAAGGTGGCGGTTCCGGCGCGGGCTTGAGTCAAGTTTCAGAAGGCAGCGTTTCTGTCGGGAATAGTGATATCTTCGCCGAAGATCAAAATGGCATTGATCCCAATAAATTAGTCGATCACAAGGTTGCCGTCGTCGGTATTGCACCAGTTGCCAACAAAGAAGCTGGGGTTACCAATATTACCAAGCAACAATTGATCGATATCTTCACCAAGAAAGTTACAAACTGGAAAGACGTTGGCGGTAAAGATATGCCAATCGTTATTATCAACCGGGCCCAAGGTAGTGGGACTCGGGCAACATTTGAAAGCCTAGGTTTAAACAAACAAAAAGCAGCTACAGCTCCTGAACAAGATTCTTCAGGTACCGTTCAAAAAATGGTTGCCAGCACACCTGGGGCCATCAGTTATTTAGCCTTCTCCTACTTTAAAGATAATTTACAACCTTTAAGCCTGGATGGGGTTAAACCAACTGAAGCCAATGTTAAAATCAACAAATGGACAATCTGGTCTTATGAACATATGTATACCAAGGGTTCTCCAAAGGCACCAGTTGCTAAGTTTATCAACTATGTCCAATCAAGTCCTGTTCAAAAGACTTTAGTTAAGAAATTAGGTTACATCTCCATCAGCCAAATGAAAGTAGAACGTACGGCTGGCGGTCAAATCAACGATGTTAAACCTTAATCAATAAACTGTTAAAAAATACCCGGTGATCCTGAAAAGGACTACCGGGTATTTCATTTGCCTTAATTTAAAGTATGATTAAAGCCGTTCGTTTAATTCTTTGCCTAACGCTTCAAAACCAGGTTTACCTAACAAACCAAACATGTTCTTCTTGTATGCTTCCACACCAGGTTGGTTGAATGGGTTGATGCCATTTAAGTACCCAGAGATTGAAACAGCCATTTCAAAGAAGTAAATGGTATAGCCTAATGTAAAGGCAGTCCGATCAGGGATGTTCACAGTCATGACTGGGACACCGCCATCAGTATGGGCTAAAACAACACCTTGATAAGCTTTGGTATTGACGAAGTCCATGGTCTTACCTTCCAAGTAGCCTAAGCCATCTAAGTCGTTTTCAGCCTTAGGAATTTCTAAGTCATGGTTAGGATTTTCCAACTTAACGACGGTTTCAAACATCGTGTTACGACGGCCTTCTTGAATATATTGACCTAATGAGTGTAAGTCAGTTGAGAAGTTAGCTGAAGTTGGGTAAATCCCCTTTTGATCTTTACCTTCAGATTCACCCATCAATTGTTTCCACCATTCGCCAAAGTATTGCAAGGATGGTTCGTAGTTTTCAAGAATTTCAGTCACATACCCTTTACGATACAAAATGTTACGTAAAGCAGCATACTTGTAAGCATCATTTTTGGTGACATCAGTATTTGTGTAATCAGTGCGGGCAGCAGCGGCACCTTTCATTAATTGATCAATGTCGCCACCAGCAGCAGCAATTGGTAATAAACCAACGGCAGAAAGGACTGAGAAACGACCGCCAATATCATCAGGCACAACAAACTCTTCATAGCCTTCGGCATCAGCTTCAGTCTTCAAAGCACCTTTAGCTTTATCAGTTGTCACATAAATACGTTTAGCAGCTTCAGCTTTACCGTATTTAGCAATCAGCTTTTCCTTTAAGATCCGAAAAGCAATGGCTGGTTCAGTGGTGGTCCCAGATTTAGAAATAACGTTTAAACTGAAATCACGATCGCCAATTTGTTCGATCAAATCATGTAAGTACGATGGGCTAATGGAATTGCCTGCAAAGAATACTTGAGGCACTTTGCGATCAGGGGCAAAGTTGTAGAAGAAACTACCTAAGAAATCAATTGCAGCCCGGGCCCCTAAATAAGAACCACCAATACCAATTGCTACAAATACTTCGGAGTCACCTTGAATTTTTTTGGCAGCTTTTTGAATGCGTGCAAATTCGTCTTTGTCATAATCTACAGGTAAATCGATGAAACCACGAAAATCATTACCGGCACCAGTTCCCTTCCGTAATTCTTCATCCGCAGCATTTACCAGCGCTTGGATTTCACCAAGTTCATTATCATGAACAAATGGTGTTAATTTTGAGTCATCAAATGAAATATGAGCCATCAAATAAACCTCCTGTTTTTTATCCAGCAAAAAACTTCTTACACTAATGACTTTACTATTTTCATGTAAAAAAGCAAGCCAAAAGGTTGTAATCTTTTGCTTAATTTATTGTACAAACCCTAAAGAAACACCGCCTGCAATAACTAGCAAACAACCCAGCACGGTATAAAACAATTCCCGCTTAGATTTGTGCTCCCCTAAGAAGACAATACTGCCAATTGTGGAAATAATAATCCCGGTTTGGGCTAAGGAATAACTAATGGCCAGGCCAACTTTGCTCATGGCAATAAACATGGCGGCATTCCCCACACCCCAAGTGATCCCGGTTAGAATATTCTTGGCAGTCGGTTTGGCCCAAGGATTTTTCCCCTGGCCTCGGGCTAGAATCAACCCACCGATCACCATACCAATGGATTGGGGCAAAATAATTGAAACTGGATTGGCAAAATTACCCCACTTCACAATTACTGTGTACCCAAGATAGCCTGCTGTGGAAATAATCAGGGCTCTAAGGCCTTTTGAAAACTCTGCACCGTCAGAATCCTTATTATAAACACTATGTTTATCCCGCAACGATGTGAACGTTGCCCCGGTGATTAAAAGAATTAATGCGATCGATCCCAAAGAAATTTGCTTGGTGGTTTGCCATTCATGAAAGACCAAGACCCCGGCTAGGGTATTGAAGAACAGCTGCATCCCCGTGGACATGGGCACCGCTTTGGAGATGCCGATATTGGTCATGGCGCGAAATTGATTGCCCTGACCTACTGCCCAAAGCATCCCCGACAAGAGTCCGACGATCAAAATCTTCAGATCAATGTAAGGCCGCACCACTAAAAACAAGCCAACACTAAATACAAATGCACCCAAGGTCATGCCTAGGGTCTGCTGATAAGGGTTACCGCCAAGCTTACCGCTGATTAACCCAATACTCCCCCAGGCAATAGCTGGGATAAGTGCCACTAAAATATTCACTAGATTGCCTCATTTCATTCAAATAATTGAATATAAATTTAATAATGCACAAAGAAATAGTTTACCAAGAAAAATAGCTGATTGCCACTCTTTCTGAAAAATTTCTGGTCTAGTTAATTAGAAGCTGACATCATAGCGTATACTACCGATAAGTTTCAAGATAAGCGGATTCATAGATTTGTGCTAAAAATAATAATCCCATGAGAATTACAGAAAATACATTATATCATTTGAAGATTGTCACCTAGAAGACTAACATAGTATTTGTAAGATAATTATTCTATTTGGAGGGATTAATCTCATGGCAAAGAAGCGCATTTCACGTGGTAAGTTTGAGAAAATGCAAAAATTATCAAACGATAAAGGTATCATTGCAGCCCTTGCAATTGATCAACGTGGTTCCATGAAGCGCATCATGAAAGCAGCTGCTGAAAAAGCTGGCAAGACATATAACATCGATATGGTCTACGAATTCAAGGAATTGGTTTCCCAAGAATTAACCAAGTATGTTTCCGGTATTTTACTGGACGAAGAACTTGGTTTCAAGGGTATGAAGTCCAAGAACCCACAATCTGGTTTAATCATGTCCTATGAACAAACTGGTTATGACGTCAATACCGTTGGCCGGTTCCCAGAATTGTTGCAAAATGAATCCTTGGATCGCCTGATCAAAAAAGGTGCCGATGCTGCAAAAGTATTAGTCTATTACAATCCAAATGACCCTGCCGAAATTAATGATGTGAAGCACGCCTTCTTGGAACGTTTAGGTGAAGAAGGCTTAGCAGCTGATATTCCATTGTTTGTTGAGTTTGTCACTTACGATGATAAAATTCCTGATAGCAAGAGCGCTGAATTCGCCAAAGAAAAGCCGCAATTAGTTTTGGATTCCATGAAAGAATTCAGTAAAGACAAATATCATATTGACGTGATCAAGGCTGAAATCCCCGTTAACTGGGACTTTGTTGAGGGCCATACTAAGGCTGGCGTTAACCCAGTTTATACCCAAGCTGAAGTTGCCAAGACCTTCAAAGATATGAACAGCTTAGTTGATCGGCCATTTATCTACTTATCAGGTGGTGTGCCTGCTGAAACCTTCCGTGAAGAATTGACCTTTGCCGGTGAATCAGGCAATAACTACAGCGGTATTTTAGGTGGCCGGGCAACCTGGCTAGATGGTGTCCAAGTCTACGCTGATGGTGGTAAAGATGCCTTGATTCAATGGTTGAATACCCAAGGTAAACGAAATGTGTCCGAATTAAACGACATCTTAAATAAATACGCTACGCCATGGTACAACGTTTATGGTGGTTTAAACAATATTGACGTCATTGATCCTGAATTGGCTTCAATTTAAATCACAGCTTTTAACTGACCTAGTCAGTAATTCCGAGATGGATTTTCTTTTTGAAAATCCATCTTTTTTGTGGCAAAGTTCACAAGTTGGCTTGGCCCCAAACATTTAAATTCTTGACGATTGGGATCAAGCTTTGCCCCTTGGCTGTTAAAGCATAGGTGACATGGGGTGGAACGGTTTGGAAATCATGTCTGACCACTAATTGTTCGGCAATCAAAGCGGCTAAAGAACGGGTCAGCATGACGTTGGTAATGCCCTTAACGTCTCGTTTGAGTTGGTTAAAACGGATTTGGTCCTGCTTAGATAATGCCCAAATGATATTTAAACGCCACTTCCCTCCTAAAATAGTCATGGCTTTGGCAACGCCACAGTTCCAGTCTGGTGTCAATTTCACAATTTAGCCTTCTTTACCTTGCACTTGTTATTTCAGGTTACAAAAATGTGCGTACTATGATTCTTAGCGTCATTCTATTATATTAAGCATATTATTTCAATTAAGAAGGACTGAACAAACAAATGTCATATTTAGAATTTCTCGATCAACGCAAATCCGTTCGCCATTTTGATCCCCATGTGACCATTTCAGACACCACCATCCAAAACATCTTACAACATGCAGCCAATGCCCCCTCCAACAACAATGCTCAGCCTTGGCGGGTGGTTGTTGTTAAAAATCCTACTAAGCAGCAGCAATTGCAAAAAATGTCAGCTAATCAAGCCCAAGTTGGCACAGCAGCGGCGGTGTTCTTGCTCTTTGGTGACCTAAAAGCTTATGATACGCAAACATTGATTCAATTTAGCTTAGCCCACCATTTACTGTCAGCCGATCAAGTCGCTACAAAAAAGCAACGAATCAAACAATACTTTGCCCTACATCCGGAAGACAAACAAACCCCCGGCTTGCGATTAGATGTTGGTTTGTTTGCCATGAACCTCATGCATGTGTTACGCAGCTTCGGCTATGATACAACTCCCATGCGGGGGGTTGACTTTCAAAAAATCAAAACTTACTTAGACATCCCCAACGCGTGGCAAGGTATTTTAATGCTACCGGTGGGCATTGCCACAATTCCTGGTCATGCCCATGTACGCCACGATGTTACTGAGTTCGTTCGAATTATTCATTAACTTTATTTTAGCGCAATGCCAACATCAGGCGAGTGCGCTTTTTTGATGCTATTATATAAAATAACTGGTTTGGTCACGTATTTATCACATAATTATGCTAAATTAAAATCAATTGTCAAAATATGGGCCCATCAAAAAAACAGAATCTCAGTAAATTATGAGATTCTGTCTGCTATTTGACACAATGCCAGCACTGCTTAGACAATGCTATTATCCGTTATAACCATTAATCGTCTAAATCATTTTCAATATTTAAACCATACAAATTACTAACAGCTTGGTCTTTATGGGCTTGGTGAACAACAACAATGGCAATGGCCCCTTTGCTGCTGACATAATTGGCAAATTGGGCCACTTCTTCCACATAATAAGATAAGCCATCGGAATTCACAATATACTGATCTTTGACCGGCATACTTTCAAAGAAAACCTTATTCATGCGAATGAAGTCTTCGCCCTCATGTAATACCAAGATAACTTTAATCATACTTAACCTCCAATTATTTAGCTTTCAACCAATGATGACCTAGGGCATAAAGCGCGTACCCAATCATCGTTCCCAACGTATTGAAAATAACATCATCAATATCACTGACACCTGTATATAACAAAAATTGCATAATTTCAATACTGACGGACAAAACAATCCCAGCAAAGGTGATCGTCCAAAATGAACGGTGTTTGGCACTTAAAATTGGCGCCCCAATTCCAAAGGGTAGAAACCAAAAAATATTACCCAAAGAGTTGTAAAAGAAATCTAGTGGTGAACGTCCCTGGGTCAACTTCAAAGTCTGTACCAATGGCGTTAAATTAATTTGTGACAGCGGGCGCTGGAAGTGCCATTGAATTTGCCAGGGAAAATAAATACCCCTGAAAACCGTCAACGATAGCAACATTAAAATATAAACTGTAAAGATCATCACTTTGACTTCCCGGCGCCATTGCATTGGTTTATGGCGTAATAGGTGCCACAGCCACCGTAGACCCATGATAATCAATAAATACAAGATGGTTTTGTCCAAACTGTAAAAAATTAATTCGATTAACGGAAAGTGATTGATCCGTGCTTGATAGTGCGTTTGAACAATTTGAAAAAGCGGCCCTAGAAATATCATAACCTTACCTCTGTATGTTTCATCAAGTTCTTATTCTACCAAACTTAACTGAGAATTTGCAGAGGTTGTTCTAAATTTGTTGCGATAAATTCCGTTTTCTAAAATTGTAACCGACTTCGTCAAGCGTTATAATATTGAGAGCATTTAACGGTTTTTTGAAAGGATAATATAATGAACAAGACCAATTTCAAAGCCTTTTTGAAAAGTCGCCTCGGCTTTTTTGCTTTACTAGTCGCCTTGATTTGGATGAAATCAATTTTTATTTATTACACTGATTTTTCCTTAGGGCTAACAGATCCATACCAACACCTGATTATGTGGTTGAATCCCATTGGTACTAGCGCCGTTTTGTTAAGCTTAGCGTTATACATAAAAAAACCGCTTTTATCTTATATCAGTATGTTTCTGGTTTATATTTTACAATTGGTCATTTTATTCGCCAATGTGATTTACTACCGCCAGGCCACCGATTTTTTAACCATCAATACGATCACCAGTTCCAGCAAAGTCGCCCAAGGTCTAGGTAAGAGCACCCTGAGCTTATTGGCACCCCAGGACATTTTGCTTTGGATCGACGTTATTATCATTTTGATTTTACTTTTTAGAAAAGTTATCCCCATCGATACCAGACGTTTTACCACGAAAAATGCCTTTATGGTGACACTAGCCGCCATCACATTTGCATTGTTTAACTTATTTTTAGCTGAAACCAGTCGCCCACAACTGTTGACCCGGACTTTTGACCGTAATTACATCGTGAAATATATCGGCTTGGAAAATTTCATGATTTATGACGCCATTCGCACGGCCCAAAATAACCAAGTTCGGGCCAGCAGTGATGGCAGCGAAATGACGGCAGCTTATAACTTTATTCAAAAACAATACGCTGCCCCCAACCCCGCCTACTTTGGCAAGGCTAAGGGTAAAAACGTCATCATTATCCATCTAGAAAGTTTCCAGCAGTTTATCATCGATAAAAAAATAGATGGCCAAGAAGTCACGCCATTTTTAAATTCTATCTACCATGATAAATCTACCCTGGCTTTTTCCAACTTTTACCATGAAGTTGGCCAAGGCCGCACCAGTGATGCGGAAACCATGTTAGAAACTGGCTTGTTTGGTCTGCCTGAAGGCTCTGTATTCACTTCTTTAGGTAGTGACAATACCTTTGAAGCGGCTCCGGCAATTTTGCAACAAACCGCGGGCTATTCTAGTGCGGTTTTCCATGGCAATACGGGCAGTTTTTGGAACCGGAAGGACGTTTATCGCAATCTGGGCTACAATTACTTCTTTGATGCCTCTTATTATGACACTTCAAAGGATAATGCCATCGGCTATGGCCTCAAGGACAAACTGCTATTCGCCGAGAGTCCCAAGTATTTGGAACATATGCAACAGCCATTTTATACAAAATTTATCACCGTCACCAACCACTTCCCGTTCTCCTTAAGTGACACGGATAGTGATTTTCCCAAGCCTGATACCGGCGATGACATCGTTAATAATTACTTTAGGACCGCCCATTATTTAGACCAGTCCCTCCAAGAATTCTTCCAGTACTTAAAAGATAGTGGCCTCTATGATAAAACCATGGTGGTCATTTATGGGGATCATTATGGTCTCAGTAACACGGATAATCTATCCTTAGCTCCGCTTTTAGGTAAAAATAGCGCTGATTGGACTGCCTTTGATAATACCCAGTTGCAACGGGTGCCCTTCATGGTGCACATGCCGGGACTCAAGGGTGGCATCAATAACACGTATGGTGGGGAAATTGATGTCTTACCAACCTTAATGCACCTACTAGGTGTGAACACCAAGCAATACATGTTTATGGGTACTGACCTGCTGGCCAACAAACATAATAGTGTGGTGGCCTTTAGAAACCAGGACTTTGTGACCCCAGATTATACCGTGTTAGGAGGCAAGGGAGCCAATGGCACAGTATATGACAACCAAACCGGGACCATCAGCCAGAATTTGACCGCTGCTCAGATCAAAACCATCAACGCAGATCAAAAAAACGTCAACCAACGGCTCACCTTCTCGGATAACATCAACAATAAAAACTTATTACGGTTTTACAGTCCCCCTGGCTTCACACCGGTCAATCCAGAGAATCAAGATTACGCCAAGAACTGGGCCAATATGATTGATATCGAAGGCCGCCTGGGGAAACGGTCCACCAGCTTGTATTCTGAAAATGATGGGACCACCACCCATCTCTACCACACCGATGCGCCGGAATTGGCGGATGATCCTTCGCCAATCACCCAATTGCCCCAAAGTGTGTTAGACAATAACAAAACTGCTGACAACGGGGACAATACCGCCAAAAGTAGTAGTAGTGCCGCCAGTAGCAGTGCTGGCCAATAGACAGTAAAAAAGATTGAATCGTTGGATTCAATCTTTTTTACTGTCTTTATACATAAAGGTGCACTTGGCGGCCCTTATAATCAATGAGCCCGCCCTCTTTGAGTTTCTTCAACATCCGGGATAGGGTCTCAGGCGTCGTCCCTAAAAAGCTAGATAAGGCCTTACGTTGCATGGGTATTTCAAAATCACTGCTACCATTAACGGCGGCTAATTCGTTAAAATAGCCCATTAGGCGTTCTTGGATGGAGCCACTGCTTAATAATGCGGTTTGCTTCTCTAAGGCCGCAATCTTGGCTGCCGACTCAGCTAAGAGCTTTAAGCTGATAGCTGGGTAATCCAGCAACAATTGTTCAAAATCAGCTCTGGTGATCACACAAGCCGCCCCAGGGGTCATGGCTTGGGCATAGGTATCATGCATGGTGACTCCAAATAATGCCCCTTCACCCACATAGTCGCCGGTTACCAAAACCCGCAGCAATTGCTCTTTGCCATCCACATTTAACTGATACACCTTGACCTGGCCGCTGCGGACAATCACCAAATCTTGGCTATCTGGATCTAAGAGCATACTGCCCTTTTCAAAATGATGATGGTGAATTAAATCTGAAATTTGTAATAGCTCACTTTGATCCAAATTTGTAAATATGGGCACCAATTCTGCACACACGTGTGTGGTTGCTTTTGTTGTGTCTTGTGTCACCAAATGCACCTCTTTTTGACTAGTTAATCTTCATCTTCTAACGGAACAGGATAGCCCAAGACCTGTTCAACCTTGTAAATCATATGTTGATTCTGACTTAATAATTGAACCATGGCCATTTCCAAAACAGGGTTGTTTTGCTTTTGAGCTAATTGAATGGCCAAATTAATAAAGCGTTGAGATTTCTTAAAATCCAAGACGGTGTCTTTTAACATATCAGCCACTGGCCAATATTTGTTACCACCAGACTCTTCTAAAAAAGTATAATCCTGCATTTCTGCAACGGTCGTGGGCACTAATTCCCCATTGTCTAACATTTTTTCAGCAACGGTGAAATAACTCTTTTGATTAGCCGCATAAATGCTTTGGAAAAGCTCATTATGACCTGCAGCATACCAGCCATATTGTTCCAGCTTAAAACTTTGGAACTTTAAATTGGCTAAAACATGCGTGATCATAGCGCCCACCGTTGGGGTATGATGATCCTGTTCACTTTTAGTTTGTTCTTTTTCAAACAATGTTGCAATTGTCTCTTTATCCATCTTAACCCACCTCGCTTTGAATTTGAACCTGTTTGACTTCATATCCTAATTTTTTCACAATATCGCTCAATTCTTCTGGTGTGACAACTTGACTATCATATTTTATTTTGGCTTTACCGGCATTGAATAATACCCGGACATCCTGGACACCTTTCGTCTTTACCAAAGCGCCTTTAATTTTTTTCAAACAACTTGGACAGGTGAGTGCCCCTAATACTAATGTGACATTTGCCATTTTAAATTCCTCCTAAATCATTATTTTGAGTAACTTTAGAAACTGATGCTGCCTGGGTCGATGCCTTCTTGATGCGCAATAGGCGCGAGGCATTGGCAATAACGATTAAAATGCTGGCTTCATGAACAAACATCCCAATCCCCATATCTACCAGCCCAAATAACAGCCCACTGAGTAATACGGCGACGGTTATAACGGCGATACTGATATTTTGAACTGTATTGGCGTGGATGCGGCGACTTAATGCCACTGCCCGCCCTAAACTAGTGAAACTAGACTGTAACAGGGTCATATCGGCGGTCTCCAAGGCCACTGCCGCACCATTGCCCATGGCAATCCCCACGTCTGCTTGGGCCAAAGCCGGACTATCATTAATGCCGTCCCCCACAAAAGCCACGACGTGACCGGCTTGTTGGTATTGCTTGAGCCAAGTCAGTTTGTCTTGGGGCAATAAATCGCCATGGACCTCATCTAAGTCTAAACCCGTAGCCATTGCTTCAGCACTTGCTTGATGGTCACCAGTCAACATCACCAGGTGTTTGATCCCCAGGTGACGCAACTGATCCAAAGTTTCGGGTACTTCTGGCCGCAGTTGGTCATTGATCCCTAAAGCAAGGATCAATTGACCTTGACTAGCAATTAATACCAACGTATGCCCAGCTGCACTTAACGCTTGAATGTTCGCTTGCTGTTGCGGCGTTATGGTGACGTTGTAGCGTTGCAACAGTCTTTCAGAACCCACTAATATCGTGTTATTTTCAATGGCCAAGCCAGCTCCGGGAATAGCTTCGACCTGGGGATCACCTGTTAGTTTAGTGGCCAATTGGTATTGCTTTTGTAAGTAATTACCTACAGCTTGACTCAAAGGATGATTACTGTGCCGTTCCACATTGTAAATTGTCTTGAGCAGCGTGATATCTGGTTCATGGTAAGTAATGGCTTTGACAACAGCCGGTTGGCCCTTGGTCAACGTCCCAGTTTTATCAAAAATCAGCGTATCTGTTTTGGCCAATTGGGCGGTGACCGAGCCGCCTTTGATTAAAATACCTTGTTTAGCGGCACTACCAATGCCAGCCACTAAAGCAACTGGGGCGCCAATCACCAAAGCCCCTGGACAACCTAAGACTAATAACGTAATTGCTAAGTTTAAATTACCGGTCCAAAGAAAAACGATAATCCCCAGAATAAGTACGGCTGGCGTGTAATACTTCGCAAAGTGATCAATGAAATCGCCGGTGGCTGACTGATTATCTTGAGCCGACTCAACTAGATCAATGATTTTACCAAAAGTACTTTCTGCCCCGACAACCTGTGTTTCAATCTCCAAAAGACCATCCTTCAAAAGTGTCCCGGCATAAACCGAACTGCCAACGGCTTTTGAAATATAATTTGCTTCGCCGGTGATAGCCGCTTCTGTGGCGTAGCCTTGGCCTTTGGTAACCTTTCCGTCCACGGGAATCTGATCACCGGCACTGACTGCCACAATCGTCCCGGGTTTTAACTGATCAATTGGTACGCTGATCAATTGCCCATCGGCGGCTTTGACGCGGGCCGTTGTGGGTGCCAAATCACTGAGCTGTTGAATAGCTCGTCTAGTCTTCGTTAATGTCTTCGCTTGTAGGAAATCACCTAATAGGAATAAGAATGTGACAATGGCCGCTTCATGATAAGCCTGGACCACAAAGGCCCCAATAACGGCAATCGTAACCAACAGCTCAATTGAAATTGTCTTATAGCGCAATGCACTGAGGGCCCTAGTGATAACGGGTATTGCCCCAATCACCCCACTGATAATGAGTAGCACCGCACTGATTGATCCCAACAAATTATTATGGCTTAAAATTAAACCCAAACCCGTTAAAATACCGGTGAACCATAAAATCTGTTGGTTATATTTATGGTAGAACATTGTAATATGCATCAGCCCTAACCTCCATTTCATCTTCAATTGTAACGGGTCTTGGGATTATAATAATTGACGGATATCAATTTTTGGCAAAAAAAAACGTTAAGTTCAAAAAATTTGAACTTAACGTTCCAAGTTATTTCTGTTTGGAAGTACCAGTTGGCGTTTTATCAGGGATATTGTCATCTTTTGGTTTATCTGGGAAAGTAATCGTAAATGTTGTGCCCACGTCGGGTTTACTTTGGACTTGAATCGTACCCTTATGTTGCTCCACTAAAGAATGGACAATGGCCAACCCTAAGCCTGATTCACCATACTTCGTATTCTTACGGGAAGGATCAGCCTTGTAGTAACGTTCCCAAATGTTACGAACTTGTTCGGCCGTCATCCCAATGCCGGAGTCTTTCACGATAAACATGGTGCTTTCAAAGTCCTTTTTGGCCGTAATGTCAATCGTGCCCTTATCCGTAAATTGAATGGCATTTTGAACGATGTTGAACATAATTTGAATAAATCGGTCGTAATCCGCATAAGTCGTCAATGTTTCTGGCCCATGGATCACCAGGCGGTCCCCGGCAGTGGCGGCTTTTTTAGTCAGCTGCTCCACGATATTATGCAACGCTGCAATAGCATCAAATTCCCGTTCATGCAATGGGATTTGACCCGTGCGAATCTTTTCATAATCCAGATTTTCATTGACTAAGCGAATTAAGCGCTTGGTTTCATTGCGCATTAATTCAATACTTTGGCCCTTCGACTCTTCAGGAATGGCATCATAGGCTAACCCTTCAAGCAGCCCATTGATCGTTGTTAGCGGTGTGCGCATCTCATGGGCAGCGTCGGCCATAAATTGCCGCCGCCGATCCTCTTGACGCTGAATCTCCACGTCAGAAGCCTTTAAGGAATGAATCATCTTGTTGAAATCCACGGCTAACTCATCGATTTCATCCCGATCTTTACTTTGTAAATGGACATCAAAATTACCCTCAGCTACTTGATGGGCGGCTGTCCGCAGGCGATTGATCCGGGAGACATAGGATCGGGCAATAAAGTAACTTAAAATCAACGCCGCAATCGAAGAAATCACCACCGCTATTAATAAATTGCGTTTGATTTGGTCAATGTTAGCTTGAACCTGGGCAACTTTAGAACTGACCATCACGGCGGCAATCATCTGATTGTTATAAAACCAAGGAATGATCACAAAGGTCCGGGCTTCGCCTTTGGGTTTAGTATTACCCGTGATTTCTGGGGCATTTTGGTTGGTCTCTTGGCGATAACGCTTGCCACTTTGCAGTCCTGTCCAAGTGGTCTTATTCAAGGATTCTGGCGCTAAAAAAGAACTGCCATAGACCCGCTGGTTATCACTATCGTAAATCGTAAAATTCACGTCTTGATTCCGGAGCACAAATTCTAAATCTTTTAAAAAAGTTGCTTGTACGTCTTTGACCTGGCCTGTTGTGGTGTTGACTTGGGTGGCATCCAATTTTAGATTATCGGCATACCCCTCTAATTGGGTCCAGGTTTGTTGAAAGGCTAAATTCCGCGAATAACTGAAAACCGTGGCACTGACAATTAAAATCGTGGTAAAAATAACCACAAAGAAACCCAACATTTGCTGATAAATTAACTTCATATAACCTAAACCTCAGTGGTGCTATCGATACCTGTATCATCAAATTTATAACCCACACCCCAGACGGTTTGGATCACTTGGGCGCCAACGTTATCAATTTTCTGCCGTAATTTTTTAATATGGGCATCAACCGTCCGTTCATCACCGAAGTATTCATAATCCCAAACCAATTCCAATAATTTCTCCCGAGAAAAAACTTGTTTTGGGCTGTTCGCTAAAGTATGCAATAGGTCAAATTCCTTGGGTGTTAAACCCGCCACTGGTTTGCCATCAAAAAAGGCTTCTCTAGTTTTGGTACTTAATTTGAAGTGCTCGGTGACCACATCAAAATCAGAAGTTGCCTGGGTCTTCTCAGCTTTACTACCCTCTTCATCCTCGCCAATCTCGGCGCGGCGATGCAGGGCCTTAAGGCGCGCAATCAAAGTGATTGGGCTAAAGGGTTTGGTCACATAATCATCAGCACCCAATTCTAAGCCTAACACTTGATCACTTTCAGAATCTCTGGCTGTTAACATAATTAAAGGCACTGTTTCTGAAACGGCCCGAATTTCTTTGGCAACTTGCATGCCATCTTTACCAGGTAAATTCAGATCCAAGGTAATGATATCCCAAGATTCTGGATCAGACTTAAACATTTCGATGCCTTCATCCCCATCATAGGCAAAGTGGGCATCCCACTTTTCCTTTTGAAAAAACATACTCATCATTTCTGAAACGGATTTATTATCTTCAATCATCAAAATTTTCATTTTTTAACTTCCTCACTCTAGATTGTATTGTCAATGTACCTTTGCAGGCTTTACAATGTATTAATTATATTATAACGCGAAAAATCTAACTTCAGAGAAAATTCGCAAAGTGTTAGGTAAAAAATCATGAATTGCGAACTATCTATTAAAATTGTACCCTCAGGAAATTCATGATAGCATGATGTTAATAAATAATTTGGAGGCTATTATGAAAAAATATAAAGGCGTTGTCTTTTTTGATTTAGATGGCACATTATTAAATGAACACAAAACAATTGATCCAGATGTGGCTGCCGGTTTAGCACAACTCAAAGCCAATGGCTATTTACGGGTCATTGCCAGTGGTCGTCACGAAACCGAGCTTCGGGAAATCCGCCAAGAAGCCGGGATCAATTCCTTTATCGCTTTAAATGGCAGCTATATTGAATATGACGGTCAAGCCATTTATAAAGCCCAGATTGACAAGTCAGTGGTCAAAGGTGTGGTTGATGTGGCCAAAGAACTCAAAGAAACCGTGGCGTTCTTTTCGGGGCATCATACCGGCCGCTTAGGCACGACGGAAATCTTAAAAGAATCCTTCGCCTATACGAAAACACCTATCCCCCCGCTAAACCCCACTTTTTATGAAGACTACCCCGTTTACATGATGTTGATTTTTACCAAGACCAATGATAAACGTTACATGTATCCCTTCGCAGATCAATTAACTTTTTATCGCAATACCCCTTATTCTATTGATACGGTCTTAAAGGATACCTCCAAAGCCACTGGTATCAACCGCCTGCTCACGGCCATGAATTTAACCAATGTCCCCACCTATGCCTTTGGCGACGGCAATAATGATTTGCCAATGCTAGGCTTTGTGGATCACCCCATCGCCATGGGCAATGGCTTAGATACAGTGAAAGACCGGGCCGAATATGTCACGGAAACAAACGAACGTGGCGGTATTGTACAAGGTTTGAAGCACTTCAATTTGATTTAATCACATATACAAATGGACGTCAGGACAATGTTTCAAGTTTGCCCTGACGTCCATTTTTTAATTTTTTTAACACTAACTATTGCCGAATTTGACCATTGCCTTCAGCAATATACTTCGTCGAAGTTAAGGCAGTTAACCCCATTGGACCCCGGGCATGTAATTTTTGCGTGGATATCCCAATTTCGGCCCCAAAGCCAAACTCAAAACCGTCGGTGAAACGTGTAGAGGCATTCACATAAACCACGGCCGCATCAATTTGCTTGGTGAATTGTTGTGAATAAGCGTAGTTGTTGGTAATGATGGCTTCTGAGTGTTTAGTATTGTAGCGATTAATATGGGCAATGGCTTCGTCGAGATTATCCACCACTTTGATGGCTAGAATATAATCATCATACTCAGTGCCCCAATCAGCTTCAGTAGCCGCTTCAATATCCGGTAAAATGGCCTTCGCCCGCTCGTCCCCCCGTAAGGTGACGTTGTACGGTGTCAAGGCAGCTTGTAATTGGGGTAAGAAGTCTGCGGCAATTTCAGAATTGAGGACTAATTTTTCCATGGCGTTACAGACAGAAGGTCGTTGTGTTTTGGCATTGACGATAATGTCTAGGGCCATTTTAAAATTAGCATCTTCAGCCACATAAATATGACAATTGCCCGCGCCAGTTTCAATGACTGGTACCGTGGCTTTGTCCACCACCATATTAATGAATTTGGCACTGCCCCTTGGAATCAATACATCTAAATAGTCATTTAATTGCATCAGTCCCTGGGCGGTTTCATGGCTGGTGTCACTGATCAACTGAACAGCATCGGCTGGTAAGCCCACACTGGTCAGCGCATCCCGCAGCGTATCGGCCAACACGATATTCGTGGCGATGGCTTCTTTGCCACCTCTTAAGATCACTGCATTGCCTGATTTGAAAGTCAATGCGGCGGCATCTACGGTGACATTGGGTCTTGCTTCGTAAATCATCCCCACAACACCAAGGGGAACACGAACTTGCCTGATTTGTAGACCATCTTGGGTCTGCCAGCCACTGGTGACCTGACCAATGGGATCAGCCAAAGTTGCCACTTGGGCAATCCCAGCGGCCATGGCCTGCAACCGTTCTGAGGTCAATAACAATCTATCTAACATCACTTTTTTAACATGATTAACTTCAGCTTGGGCCATATCTTCTTGATTGGCCGCTAAAATTGCCACTTCATTTGCCGTTAGCGCTTTAGCCATGGCCTGCAATGCTTCATTTTTAGTCCGGGTATCTAATTGGCTTAAAACTTGGGCCGCGCTAACGGCTTGTTGGCCAATTGTATCTAATGATAATGTTTTCATGAAATTACTCCTTTGCCTTCACAGCACCTTCAGGTGTAAACAAGGTTCCCACTTCTTTACCAGCAATAATATCAAAAATGATTTCCGGATTCTTGCCATTGGCTAAAACCATCTTTTTATGATCTTTTAGCATCCGTTTAGCCGCATTAATTTTTGTGGCCATGCCGCCAGTCCCTAAGGCGCTGCCGGGACCACTGGCATAACTCAAAATCTTGGCATCGATTTGATGGACTTCAGAAAGTAATACAGCCGTTTCATCCTTATGGGGATTACCCGTGTAAAAACCATCAATATCTGATAATACGATGAGTAAATCAGCATCGATAATCTCAGAGACAATTGCCGATAATTCATCATTATCACTGAAATTGGTCTTATGATCCAATTCATCCACGGATACCGTATCATTTTCATTGACGATTGGGATGACATGGCGGCGCATCATGGCATCAAAGGCATTCACCACATTTTCGTGGCTTTCCGGATAAACCATCACATCTCGGGTCAACAACACTTGGGCCACTAACTGCTGATATTCAGCAAACTCCCGGGTATAGATACCAATAAGCTTACTTTGACCAATGGCCGAAATCGCCTGTTGTTCAGGTATTGCCGTGGGTCGTTGGTCCAAATGTAACATGCCAATACCCACACCCATGGCCCCACTAGATACCAAAACGACCTCTATGCCCCGATTACATAAATCAGTCAACACAAAGGCCAGTCTGGAAATGGTGTGTAAATTCAACTTATTGTTCGATCGTACCAAGCTACTGGTACCAACTTTTACCACTACACGCTTAGGATTCAGTCGTCGCAACACTGTCAACTCCGTCTTGAAATATTAAAATACTTTTAACTTATATAAGGCGATTTTATCAGAGTTGTCTCAGAAAAACAATTATGCGTGCTGATTTAGCCAACCGGGTTGCGCACGGCTTTGCCCGTTGCGCCTAAAATAGCATCATTTAAAGCCGTAAAGGCAATATTATGCACTGAATGTTCGGTGAAGAAGGCAATATGGGGGGTGACAATCAAATTTGGTAAACTTAACATTTCTTCTAATTCAGGATTGTCGAGGGGTTTATTTTGCCAATCATAGTCAAAATATGGCCCTTCCCCAGCCCAAACGTCTAAGGCGGCCCCGGCAATCGTCTGATTTTTCAAAGCTTGTAATAACGCTGGTGTATCCACGACGCCACCGCGGGCCGCATTGATCAAATAAGCATTTGGCCGCATTTGCTTTAAGGCAGCGGTATCGATCATATTTTGAGTTGTGTCTAAAAGGGGCACGTGTAAGGTGATCAAATCACAGCTTTTTAAAATCCGCTCAAAAGATACATACTGGGCAAACTTTTCCAGTTCAGGATCATGTACCGGGTCATCAATCAAGACCTGACAACCCAAGGCATGAAATAGCTTTGCCGAAGCACTGCCGATGTGGCCTGCCCCAATGACCCCTACGATGAGTTCGCCTAATTCAGGGGCCATCTTACCTTGCCAAGTAAAGTCGTGTTTGGCCACTGCCGCATCAAATTCATTCAAGTGCCGCAATAAACGCATACTTTGTGCCAAGACATACTCCGCCACTGAGCGGGGAGAATACACGGGCACATTAGTAATCGTCAGGTGATTGGCTTTGGCGGCAGCTAAGTCAACAAATTCATAGCCCACGGAACGAACCGCAATTTGCTTGATCCCAAAACTGGCAATTTTAGCATAGACAGCCGCATCCCCAATGGGGACGACTTGCTGAACGGACAACGCATCAAACCCTTGGACTTGATCCACATTGGCAGCCGTCAAGGGTTCTCGGGTCATGGTTAAATCCACTTCATTTATTTTGGCCCATTTTTCTAATTCAATAGATTCCTCATCAAAAACATTCGTTGCTAAAACCTTCATACGATCTAATGCACTCCCTTATTGAGGTAATTTCAAAGTTTGAAAAGCGGCGACAGCCTTTTTCAATTCAGGCAAGTCCTGGGTCGCTGCAATTCGGATAAAGCCTTCCCCAGCGGCGCCAAATGCCCGCCCGGGAATCACTAACACATTCTTTTCTTTTAACAGATAATCACTAAACGCCACATCATCCAGCCCACTTTGCCGAATATCCACAAACAAATAAATGCTGCCGGCGGCTGGTTGCACCTTTAAATAAGGCACTTTGGCCAAATTTTCAGCTAAGTAGTTTAGCCGGGTCGCAAATGTCTTTTGTAAGGTGGGCATAAATTCTTGTAAATGATTTAATGCAAATGTACCGGCATGCTGTGACGGCGCCACTGGGGTATAACTGACCCCTTCGTTTAATAAGCCGGCAGCATCAATGATTGGCTTGGGCGCCAGTAGATAACCAATGCGAAAACCAGTCATGGCAAACACCTTCGATAAGGATCCGGTGACAATAGTGCGTTCCGGTGCCAAACTTTCTAAAGGAATAAATTTGTTATCCCCGAAGACATAAGGCCAATAAACTTCATCGGCAAAAATGTATAAGTCGGCATCGCGGGCAATCGTGACGATATCTGTCAGCGTTTGTTGATTAAAGACTGCCCCGGTTGGATTACAAGGGGAATTCACAATAATTGCCTTAGTTTTAGGGGTTACCGCTGCTTTTAACTCGGTTAAATTAGGTTGAAAGCCATTTTCCGGTTTCGTTTGAACAAAAACTGGCTTACCGCCAAAGGCTTCCACTTCAACTTTGTAAGACGTGAAATATGGCTCTAAAATAATGACTTCATCCCCAGGATCAATGATCGCCCCCATGGCGATAAACAGCGCATGGGAAGCGCCAGCCGTCGCCCGGACATTGGTCAAGTCGTAATCCAAATTAAAATAATCCTTGTGGAACTTTAACACGGCTTGAAGATACGCGGGATCCCCCGCTGAAGCAGTGTAGTGGGTATAGCCTTGTTTCATCGCCGTATATGCTGCATCAATAATCGGCCTAGCCGTGGTTTGATCAGGATCACCAATGGATAAATCTACTACCCCATGCATCAGGGCAGCCGTTTTGCCGATTTCTGCAAGAATATTTGTTTCTGGATTTTGAAATAATTTAGATAATGGTTTGACCAAAATATTGCCTCCTAAAAATTTAATCTAACACTTGATTTGAAGGCCGACCTAAGTTCATTCGTTTTTCGAAACGGCTTAAGATGGCTGATAGGATCAGGGTCAAGGCAAAGTAGATAAATGAGGTTAAAACTAATGGGCTGAACGGTTTGAAACTGGCCCCTTGAACCACACCAGTTTGGAACATCAATTCACCCACCCCGATGACACTGACGATGGCTGATTCCTTTAACAGGGAAATAAACTCGTTCCCTAAGGCCGGCAAAATGGTTCTAACGGCTTGGGGCAACACCACAAACCGCATGGTATCTTTAGACGTGACCCCCAAAGAACGGGCCGCTTCGGTCTGACCAACGGGTACAGAGTTAATCCCAGAACGAATAATTTCTGAAACGTAAGCCCCAGAGTTCAAGGACAAGGCAATGGCGGCCGATACAAAGGCAGATAGGTCTAAGCCAATGATCTGCGTGCCAAAGTAAATCATGAATACCTGAACCAATAATGGCGTGCCCCGGAAATATTCAATATAGATAACTGCGATCCAATGAACCAAGAAATTCTTAGCCCGTTTCATTAAGGCTAGAATAGTCCCTAAAATAGTCCCAAACAAGACCCCAAGAATCGTCAGGGCAATTGTGATCCCGGTCCCCTTGACAAAGTAGCTACCATATTCTTGGAAGAAGCTGGTGTTACTAAACATTTGCTTTTGGGCATTTTTGATATAACCGGCCAATAATTTATCTTTTTTAATTGTCGTAATCGATTTGTTGACCTGCGCTGTCAAAGCTGGCGCATCTTTAGGCAAAGCCACGGCGGTTTGCTTGGTGGCGTTGGCAAACTTAACACTCTTAACAATCCCTAAGGCTGAGTCTTGTTCAACGTAAGCGTCGGCCACTGGTTTTTCAATGACGATGGCGTCAATTTTCTTTTGTTGCAGATTTAAAACCAAATCCGTCATTTTTTGCAAGCTCACAACTTTAGCCCCATTTAATTCATCATGGGCCAATTGTTCTTGGGTGGTTTGTTTTTGGGCGCCGACTTTCACGCCATTAAAACTGGACGTATTGGTAAATTTCTTAACGTCGTTTTTACGGGTCATCACCGCTTGCTGCACGGTTAGATAAGGCTCTGAAAAAGTAACTTCTTTCGCCCGCTCCGGTGTTTCGGACATCCCTGAAATAATCATGTCAATTTTACCGGTCTTCAAGGCACCTAATAAGGCATCAAAACCCATTTCTTTGATCACCAAATGAACGCCCATATCTTTGGCAATCTTTTTGGCGATATCCACATCAAATCCGATAATGGTATCTTGACCATTGACTGTTTTGTGAAATTCATAAGGGGGATAGTCGGCAGATAACCCCAAAACCAGGGTCCCCTTTTGTTTGATTTTCGTTAAATATGGATCAGTTTTCGCTGTTGCTGCTTGGGCTTGCCCGGACTGACTTAAATTGCCCAAGGGGAGTACAGCCCCCAATAATAAACTTAAAACCGCAACTAAGATTGCGATTGAATGCCATTTCCTTTTAAACATTTCCCATCATCCTCATAATTATTTAATTTTACCAATTATACATCAAATTAAATAATTATGCACATTCATTCAACTATTTTCCGACTAGTAAGAATTTTATTGCGGGTTAAACGAATGGTGCGGTGATTAAATAAATCAACAGACTATAGCAAATACTAATCAAAAGTACCAAACTTAACATGATGCCTAACAAGACATCCAGCTGAATTAAGAAGGCCAGCCAGTGAAAGTTCCAAAAGTAATCTGCTACACTTAAGAGCACCACCAATAGTACAATATATGGCAAGCCCAATAATGAACCCGACAAATCCGCACGACTTAAGCCAAAACCAAAAGCCGTTTCCACCAGTATTAATAAAAAAATGAATAAATGTATATTAATTGGCATACTTTGAACTAAACCACTGATGGCTATGCCTAAGGCGTTAACATCAAATTGTTGGGTCAAGCTAACAACCAGATTAATTAAATCCGTGAAAGTAGCTGGTAACAAAACCCACAAAGCGATTAAAATAACCCCACTGCAGCCGATAATTGGCCCCAATCCAATGAAGAAATTCCCCATGGCTTGATAAGGTGAGCGTTTATTATACGTATGGGTCACGTGACCCAACGTGATTTCTTGGCCACTGGGATGCAATTCCATTAATTTCATATCGGTTATTTTATGGCGAAAAAGTAACGCTAAGCCTGCATGACTTAATTCGTGGATCCACAGCCCTAAAAAACCAAAGACCAAAGCACCCCGAATACCAAAGGCGGCCCCTAGGCGAATTTTGGCCCGGTCTAATAACCACTGCAATATTAAGGCAAACCCATAAGTTAAGCCAAATAGACCAATGATTGCAAATAAATAGGGTTTAAAGGCCATTTAATGTAACCTCATTTACGCTGCAGCCACAGCTGTTGCTTCTTTTGGTTCTTGGACCAAAGCATCATAAAAGGCGGCAATCGTACCTTGGTAATAGGGATAGACCCAAAATAGCGGAATGCCCAAGCCAATGAAGCCTAAAATAAACCAGCCAAGAAAACTCAAGTCTAATAAGAACAATTGCCACTTGTGGCCCTTCATCAAAGCCTTGCTAGCGCTAATGGTCTGCAAAAAGCTCAAGTCTTCATCGTAGCGATCTTTATAGATAAAATAAGTCATGCGATAAGCATAGCCCATGATGATACCGGGAATAATTAGCAATAACGTCCATAGCCAGGTGAAAATATTGATCAATAAGCCTAATACCAGTAAGCGACCAATATATTTTCCGGTAAAACCTTGGAATGCGGATTTAAAAGGATGTTCTGGCACGGCATCTTTTTGGCGGAGCCAATCTAGGAAAGTAAACTGAATCCCGCTAAACATTAACACCCCAATCAAGTTAGTTACTAAATTGCGGCCTATCTGGCCCGTAAATTGCCAAGTCCCGCCATTTAGACTTTGCTGCGCATCGCGAACAGTCCGGGGGGCATCGTTTAATAACTGGCTCCCCGCATAAATGATGACAGACATTAAGATAATGATGGCTAGCAAAATGATGATTGAAGCCAGGGTGGATAATAAGGCCGGTACAAAAGTGACTTGAACAGCGGTCACCCAGTTGTCTTTAAACGTCGCTTTAACTTGGCGTTTTAGGGCACCAATTGAAATTTTCATAGAAATATCTCCTTCATCTGTTTTATTTACATTGATTTTAACATACGCCTTATAAAATGCGTAATGATTCTGTACATCGGACCACATAAAGCTGTTGGCTAAAATTGGTAAAAAATAAAACCAAAGGCAGGCACAATAGCTTGTCTTTGGTCTTAGGGATCAATTGGATCTGTTAAAATTCTTCATAGTAGGCCGGATCTTGATCACGAATACGACCATCTGGCTTAGAAATGGCATTAATCGTGGCCATATCTTCAGCTGATAATTCAAAATCAAAAATATCAAGATTTTGCCGTTGCCGGGCCACATGGGTCGACTTAGGAATTGGTAAGACACCTAATTGGGTCTGCCAACGTAAAATAATTTGGCCAGCTGAACGGTGATACTTTTCAGCCAGTGCCACAATTTCAGGATGCTTCATCACATTATTGCTGGTGGAACGGCCCAGCGGACTCCAAGCTTGGGTCAAGATATGATGTGCCGTATCAAAAGTACGTTGAGCTGCTTGATTAAAGTAAGGATGTAATTCCACTTGGTTGATCACTGGCATCACACCAGTTTCTTTTTCAAGTCGTTCCAAGTGCTCGGGCAAGAAATTCGAAACACCAATAGAACGGATCAACCCAAACTTCTGGGCGGCAATTAAAGCCTGCCATGCCTCCACATATAAATCGGTCTTGGGATTGGGCCAGTGGATCAAATATAAATCAAAGTAATCTAAGCCACTGCGATAAAGTGATTCTTCAATCGTGGCGATGGCATCATCATAGTGTTGGCGCCGGCCAGGCAATTTAGATGAGACCAAAATCTCTTCCCGGGGAACGCTGCTACGGGCAATGGCTTGCCCCACAGTCCCTTCATTTTCATAATTCACGGCGGTGTCTAACAGACGATACCCCACATTTAACGCCGAAGTGATGGCATTAACGCCCTTTGCACCATTTAATTTATAAGTCCCAAAACCAACTTTTGGGACAACTAAGCCATCGGATAATGTATAAGTTTCTGTCATATCAATCATTCTCCTTTGCTGTGTTTTTCTTCAATTTTGTCAGTTTCAGCTGCTTGAGCTGCTAAAAGCGCTGCCCGCAAATCAGGATCACAGGCATAAAGATACAACCCCTTACGTCCCCGTTTGAGCAAAACGTTGACTGAATTCATAATGATTTGCGCTTTGGCTCTGGCTAAGTCGCCGATGTCATGGCGGTTCTTGAAGGCTTCAAAGTCCTGATAGGCCGCTACTTTTACGCCAACACGCTGGGTCTTGGGATCATAGGTCACACTGGGTCCCAAAATAACCCCTGCGTAATTTAAATCAAAACCTTGAATCGTATAAATCGAGCCCACCTCATGAATCGTGCTGGGCCGCATCGCCCAGGGCATATCTGAATCACTAATTTTATCCCAAGGTAAGCGCAAAGAACCTGCCTTTACAAACCAATCATGATTATCTAGCTTGTATGGAAAATCAGCCGTGGCAATCATGCGGGACAAGCCGACTTGTTGATTGCGCTGGACCAATTGCTGGTATAGCGGCTCCCCATCAGCAAAAATACGAAAATCAAAATTAGGCATGGCTACTTTTGGCAAGATTTGATGGTCATTGGTAAAACCGTTGATCCATTGAATCATAGTCGGATTATCCACCCTTAACTGCTGGCCTAAATTAAAAATTTGATGGGGATAACGATCAATTAAATTTTGCAGGGCTTGGGAATTCCAATAACTTTTTAACTTTAAAACCTGTTTCAAGTCCACCACCAAAATCACAACTTTACTGAACTTAATGATCTCGGCCAGCTGATTTTGTTGTTCAAAACGATTATAGCGATCACTTTGGGTCAAGAGTAAATGGGCCTCGTCCACGAATACCACGTCAGCTTTTTGGGCTGACTTATGATGCTGGTTGATAAACGTAGTTGGTTTTTGAAAATCCTTTTTGTGTAAATTTGGATTATCCTTAGCCAAGTACTGATAAATTTTCAACATCTCGGGATGATTGATCAATAAATAGTTCTGAGTTTGATAAAACGGTGATGTTTTGTCATGGCGACTGGCCTGCTGTAGATTTGTAAACAACTCGTTGATCAAAGCACTTTTACCAGTTCCCGCATCCCCTTTGATCACAAATAAATGCGGCGTTGACTTCTGAAAATTAGCGGTCACAAATTGGGTCAATTGCGCTTGGAGTTGTTTTTGCTCTGTGGTTAACTGGGCCTTTGAATCTAATAGAAATGTGCCTTCACTTAGCAACTAAACACCCTCTCTAAACTATGCTAAAGAATCCCAAACCGGTAAGACCGTTGCCGGCTGCGTTAGTAATGCCAATGTATCTGCTGGCACATACTGCTTGTTCACGACAACTTCATAAACAAATTCGTTGAACCAGCCATTATTCATCACGAAGTAGCCGTCTTGGCCATTGTCTTTGCCCCAAGAGTTCTCCACACGCCATTTGGTCGGCTGATCGTGAATTAAATCAACACCGGTCAAGGTCATGGCATGGGAAACCGAACCTTCATGGTATTGGAGCCGTTGGGCTTTGGTCATGGTGGACTTGGTATCAAACAAAGCATCGGTTTCATATAAATGATCGTCTAACAAGCCCTCTTTTCGGTGCATTTGGGCTAAGACATCATTGCCAAACCAAACCGTTTCCCCGGCTTTTAATTGGGCAATGGCTGCTTTTGTTAAAATGGGCATGGCAACATTGACAAATTCAATGGCTTTTCCACCCACGATATTGTTCTGGGATGGTAAGGTGTAGCGCTTGTTTAACGCCTTATCCGGTGAGTTGGTCAAAACAACATAATCGTCTAGATTTATTTTGAAATACTTATCCCGAAATTGTTGGGGTGTTAAGTTCTCATCCAGATGATACTGGTGATCGTCATCGCGATATTCTAAATCAAAGGTTTGGGTGGGTTCACCCACGGCAATCACAGTCATGCGGTAAATCGCTGCTAACAAAGCTTGTTTCTTGGCAGCTAGTGCTGAATCAGTCGCCCCAGCTTGAACCAATTGCCGCAATTCAATGGCATCATGGCGTAATTGTTTATTCAAAGCGGCAGCAAAACCAGTCGTGTTATTGGTGTTAAAAGTTTCCGGCATGGCATAATTAGGTACCAAGCCATATTTTTGAACTAAGGCTGCAGCCATGGCCCACTGCCCGCCATCATCCCCAGGACCGGCCAAATAAAAGGCAACTTGACGATCATCTGCAGGTAAGTCGGCAGTTTCAATGATATGGTCATAAAAGATATTGGCCCGCTCGATCTTATCCCAAAAATAAAGATACCCTTGGGATAGTTCAAAGTCTTTCACGTTGTAAGTCGAAGCAAAATTGTGGCGCAGGGTATTTAATAAGGAAAATAGCCAACAACGGCCACTATGTTTTTGATTGGTCACAGCACCGGTTTTAACTTCTATAGAGAAAGTTCGATTTAACTTAGCCACTGCATCGGTGTTAAAACTGGCATCCAAGACCCCAGTTCGTATTGCTGCCCGCTTCGCGATTTCATTCTGCGGCGTAAATCCCTGGGAAATTTGGGCAATCTTTTTAAAATCTAATGGTTCCATGAGCTACCTCCAAATATGCGACATTTCTGTATAGCTTTAATTGTAAGTTTTATCAGCTATAATTTCAAAGAAATTATTTAAAGACCGACTTTTTGCAATTTAAAGCAGATTTGTTGACATTTTTTGATAATCATGGATAATAGTATAAATAAGCATATATTTATAATTATTATAATAAAATTAAATTAGAGGCTCCTACATGGACACAGGCTGCTGTACAGAAACGTTGCGAAACGCCAATGTATAAGACAGAGATAGTCGAGCGAAGGCTAGCTCCCAAGCAGCTAAAGTGTGTACCACTTTTACGACGTGTAGTGCTGAAATTAGAGTAATCTAGTTCAGACGAGCTGTATTTTAAATACGCTCGTTTTTTTTCGTGGGAGGCTCTCTTTGGAATAGGAGGGCAGCAATTATGCTTTTAAATACTAACTATCGCCAACTAGCCAACAGTCCAATTCAACAGGTATTAGCCAAATTTAATTCCGGTTTTGAGGGGATCTCTAATCAAAAAGTCCCCCATCATCGTCAAAAGTATGGCACCAATCAGTTGCAACAACACCAGCAAACCACCTGGTTACAACACTTGACCAAAGCTTTTGTCACCCCATTTACAGCTATTTTAGCTTTACTGGGTATTATCGCATTCTTAACCGATTTTCTTTGGGCGGATGCGGGTGCTAAAAGCCTCATCAGTACCATTATTATTAGCGTCATGATTCTCGCCAGTGGCACGATGTCTTTGATTCAAACCATTAGATCCAATCAAGCCAGTCAGAAGTTACAGACCTATGTCCAAGTCTTTGCCACCGTTATCCGTGGTGGCCTTCAAAAAGAGATTCCTTTACAAGACGTGGTTTGTGGCGACGTGGTCCAACTGGCAGCCGGTGATCTCATTCCAGCCGACCTGCGTCTTATTGAGACCCGGGATCTTCACGTGGCGCAAAGTGCGTTGACGGGTGAGAGTTATCCCGTGGTCAAGTACGCCACCACCCACCAACCCGGGGTTGACAGCCTGACTGATTATCAAACGCTAGCTTTTATGGGCAGCAATGTGGTCAGTGGTACCGCTTTGGGACTAGTCATTGCCACCGGTGAACAAACCCAATTTGGAACAATTGCTAAGAACACAACGACACATCCTGGGGTGCAAACCAGTTTTGATCTGGGTATTCATAAAACGGCTTGGTTGTTAATTCGTTTCATGGCCGTGATGGCCCCAGCAGTTTTCTTATTGAATGGCCTGACCAAGGGTAATTGGCTGCAAGCCCTGTTATTTGGTCTTTCCATGGCGGTGGGCTTAACGCCGGAAATGTTGCCGGTCATTGTCACCGCCAACTTGCAAAGAGGTGCCCTAAAAATGGCCCAAGAAGGTACTATCGTTAAAAACATCAACGCCATTCAAAACTTTGGGGCCATGGACATTCTTTGCACCGATAAAACCGGGACCCTAACGCAAGACAAAATTGCCTTAAGCGCCCATTTAGATTCAGCGGGTCAAACCAGCGAAATGGTCTTACGCCTGGGGTATTTAAACAGCTTTTTTCAAACGGGCCTGGATAATGAAATGGATCAAGCCATCATTGCTGCAGCCCAAACTAAATTAGCTATCGATCCAAAGGACTATACTAAAATTGATGAATTGCCCTTTGATTTCACCCGGCGTAAGCTAAGCACCATTGTCAAGTTGCCGGATCAGACAACAATGTTGATCACCAAAGGCGCCATTGAAGAAATGCTAGCCATTTCCGCTTATGTGCGGGATGCAAGGGGGAACGACCTGCCCCTAACTACTGCTAAAAAACACGAACTTTTACGAGCCAGTGAAAAATTGAATCAACAAGGCTTACGGGTTTTAGGGTTAGGTATCAAGGTCGATCCCAAGCCAGTTACTGGGGACCATTTAAGCGTTCAGGATGAAGCTGATCTGATATTTATGGGGAGTCTGGCCTTTGCGGATGCTTTAAAACCCAGTGCCACCGGTGCGGTGAAACAACTGCAACAACATGGCGTACAGGTCAAAATAATAACCGGGGACAACGCCCCGGTCACTGAGGCACTTTGGCAAAAAATGGGCCAGCCCCAATCCGACGTTATCACTGGGGCCATGTTGGCGGATATGTCCCCTGAACAGATCACTGCCGCCGTTAAAAGCCACGACCTATTTGTGAAAATCGCCCCGGAACAAAAACGCCAAATTGTGGCGGCATTGCGGGATAAGGATCACGTGGTGGGGTTTTTGGGGGATGGGATCAATGATGCCAGTGCCATGACCCAAGCCGATGTGGGTATCTCGGTGGACTCCGCAGTAGCTATTGCCAAGGAATCAGCGGATATTATCCTGCGCCATAAGGACCTGCAGGTTTTAGAACAAGGCGTGCTTTGGGGACGGCAAACCTTTGGCAATATTATGAAATATATCAAAGCAACTTGTTCTTCGAACTTTGGCAATATGTTTTCAGTTTTACTGGCGGGTGCGTTTTTGCCTTTCTTACCCATGCAGCCGCTACAGTTACTACTTTTGAATCTCATTTATGATTTATCTTGTCTATCAATCATTTGGGATCGCATGGATGCCGCGTATTTACGCCGGCCTAAACGCTGGGAAGCCAAATCCATTGGCCGTTTCATGGCCGCATTTGGGCCCACCAGTTCTATTTTTGATGTGACCACTTACCTGCTGATGTTTTTCCTCATTGGGCCTGCCGTCTTAGGGGGGCTCTTCGCCCAACTATCCAGTAGTGCTGGCGTTGAGTTTGTTCGTTTGTTTAACACCGGTTGGTTTGTGGAATCCCTGTGGACTCAAACCTTAGTGCTCCATGCTTTACGCACCGAAAAAATTCCCTTTATTCAAAGTCGGGCTAGTTTGAGTATGACCGTTATTACCACGCTTGCTGTTGGTTTTGGGTCACTCTTGCCCTTTACTGGCCTTGGTGCACAATTAGGGTTAGTGCCCCTGCCCCTTAGCTTTTGGCCGTGGCTATTGACAACGCTAGGACTATACTTGCTAGTGGTTACCATCACAAAAAAATATTTCATCAAACAAAATGGCAATTTATTATAATGACCTAAAAGTGCGTCAGTTTCGGCTAAATTAGACAGGTCAAGCTAAGCACTGGTGTTTTTGGCCGTTCCATGTTATTATATATATTGCACATTTCGGGGGTGTTTATGGCTTCGACATGCGTAGGTGAGCGTGGATCGCGATTCGTAGGTTACGTCTACGTAAAAACGTTACAGTTAAATATAACTGCTAAAAACGAAAATTCTTACGCTTTAGCTGCCTAAAAGTAGCTTAGCGTGATCCTGCCAACTTCTCCCAAGGGTTGGATTTTGGGTCTCAAATTAATTGGGATTACGTTATTTACCGCCACTTGAAGTAAATAAAAGAGATTAGCAAGTTAGCCATTGTGTGTTAGCCCTGATAGGCGGCGCGTCACTTTGGTGAAATTTTAAATAGTCTAGCTATGATCGTAGAAGTCTGCGTGGCAATGCGTATGGACAGGGGTTCAAATCCCCTCACCTCCACTAATAGCTTTTAAGTATTGTAATAAGCGCCTCAAGCACTGTTAAATCAGTGTTTGGGACGCTTTTTTGTTGCTGGCAAATGTGGCTTGGTTATTGCAAAGTCTGTATATTTTTTTGAAAAGTTTTCTTGGCAGCTTTCTTGAAAATTGATAAGCTAGGACTATCACAGTAATTTATTACTGCGTAATTTTCGGAGGCGCACCTATGGATAAAAATAAAGCAACAAAATCTTTAAGTTTCTTAGCCATTATACTATTGATCTTTATCGGTCTGAATATGCGGACGGGTTTGACGATTATTCCACCCATTTTAAGTAATATTCAAAAAAACCTAAATTTACCAGGTTGGTTCTTAGGGAGTCTGACCACTATTCCCTTATTGTGTTTTGCCTTAGTATCACCTTTTGTGGATCTTTGGCGGCAAAAAATCGGCTTATTGCGGGTTTTAATTTTAGGCTTGATTTTATTGACGGCCGGTTCCTTTTTAAGGGTTTATAGTTTTACCAGCCTGTTGATTGGGACGCTGCTGTTAGGGGCCGGTATTGCGGTGCTCAATGTACTCGCCCCAGCCGTGGTGGCGACTTATTTTCCCACTAAAATCGGGTTGATGACCAGTGTATATTCTTTGGCCATGTCCATTTTCAGCGCCCTTTCCGCCGGCTTCAGTGCGCCATTGGCCGGTAAAATTGGCTGGCAGCCCATGGTCCAGTTTTTGGCCATCTTTCCGGCAATCACTTGTTTCATCACCCTAGGTTTAACCCACCAAAAACCGCAACAACAGACAGAGAGGTCCCAAACTGAGCTTGAACCCATCCGTAATGTCTGGACCATCCCCAGTGCCTGGTTTTTAACCGGCTATATGGGTATTCAATCCTTGTTGTTCTATACGATTTTAACCTGGCTGCCGTCAATTATGATGGCCCATGGTATTAGTCAAAATAATGCCAGTCTATTACTGGGCGCTTTCCAACTGGCCGGGGTACCCATGGCCTTTATCATCCCTAACATCGCCGGTCATCGGACTAAGCAAAGTGGGCTGATGTTGCTCACGGCAACGGCCTACGTCTTGGGTTTCATCGTGTTACTATCGCCAGAACTGCCAATTTGGTTAGCCATCTGCAGCTGTATTTTCCTCGGGGTCAGTACCAATTCATCCTTTAACTTATCCATGATATTATTTCCCTTGAAAACGGAAAGTCTTGAAGAGACTGTAGCAATTTCTGGGATGGTCCAATCCATGGGCTACTTGATCGCTGCAGCCGGTCCTTTTGCAGCGGGGATGATTTTTAATGGGATTCACAGTTGGAACCTTATCTTGATTCTCTTGATCCTGATGGCTTTGATTCAAACGGTCTGTGGTTTGTTAGTGGACCGCAAGCCCAAAATTTTCCATTAAAAAAAGCCCTAACAGGGCTAATCTTGTGGTTCGGTCTTCAAACGGCTTTCTAAAATACGTAAATAATGCCGCAGGGATTGCAGGGTCATGAGACAATAAGTTAAGGTAAACTCACCAATCAACATGGCGATGATGGCCAAAATTGACAAGGCCGGCATGCCTAAGGATTGGCCAAAGAAAAAGACCAACACGGCAACAATATCCACGATGCCATATAAATTGTAATGTAAACTGTAATTTGCAAGCTTCACTTTAGTGACGGACCCAGCAGCAATTTCCTTGGCAATATTGCGTTGGTTAGCGGTAAGGGATTGCATTGGGGCATTGGTTAGTTGGGCAATTTGCTGATTTAAATTGATAATCACCTCAGCAGCTTTGCGATCCTTCATGTGATACATTAAAAAGCCGTGATAACCTAGCAAAATTAAAAAAATGACTGCATATAAAAGCGGGTTCATAACAACGATATCCTCCAAAATAATAGTTAAACTTTCCCCAGTAGTGTTTTGATACAAATTCAGCCTGTCGAAAATCGAACATCCTTTTGAATTATAGCATTGCTGCCTTCAAAAAGGAAAAAAATTCCCAAAAGCCAAGGCCCTTCCGCTGGATTTTAAAAATTCTTAATTAATTCCTAACAAAAATTTATAAGCTCTTAAGCTTTTATTTTAACTTTTCATGATAATTTTAAAGTTGTAATTGTAATTGATACCAGCCCACGTAGCGGAAAATGCGTGGGTTCTTTTTTGTCTCCAGATCAATGCCCCTGCTTGGCCAACCACTTGGCGACTTTTTGTTGTAATAACGTTTGCAGTCGGGCATCGGTGGTATCTAGTTTATATAAAATGGCCAGGGTCACCAATAGCACATCCACCAATTCCTCTTGAACGTCGGCAACGTGCTTGCCTTTGTAACCGTTGCCTGAGATGGCTTGGGCCGATAAAAAGGCTTGGGCCGCCTCTCCTACTTCTTCAGATAACTTTAAAAATTGTTGTTCTGGTGTTTTAGGCTCTTTGCTGGCTGCCTGTTTGACTTGGTCTAAAATATCTGACATCTGTTATCTCCAATCTATTGACAATAAAGGAGCCAACTCCGGCGTAAATGGCCTAGGGTTAGCTCCTTTAATTTTTTGTTCTAATTAAGCTGGAAAGCGATTAACTAAGCGATTATATTCATCATTTGAAATTGGCAAGATCGAACCGTGACGGGCACCATCGGGAATAGAATAATCACTAGGATTCAACTTGGTGAAGTTACCACTACTTGGATCACTGGAAACTACCGGTTCATAGCCATCGGCTTCATAGTGGTCAAGCATTAAGACCCATTCGTTCTTATTGTAAAGTTTATACATCTCTGGGCCTTCAACATAGGCCATTTGATTCAACAATGGCGTATTGATGGGAGTGCTGTTCACGTCACTTAAATTCGGCACAATATCTTCGTAAACATGTTTATCAGTTTCATTTTTAGTGAAGCGAATGTAATGATCATTTTGCTGGAAGAGGGTCAAATCCGTCAAACTGGATGAATCAGACGTGAAATACGGTGTTGGTGTGGTATAGGTGTCTAAGTCTGAAGTTTGTGAGGTCCAAATACCCAGCTTCGAATAATTGTCGTCGGGGATAGTTTGGGCCCAATAAATCATATATTTACCCGTATCGGGATCCCAGGTCATTTCTGGTGCCCAAGTACAGCCCACGTAGGGTGAGCTAATAGTGGACATATGATAACCCCAGCCTAAGAGGTCGGGACTATCCATGACTAAAATAGACCGGCTCCAGTTCTCCCGGTTTTGATAATCTTGGGCTGTGGCCACAATGTCAAAGCCTTGATTATCTTGGCGACGCATGATATATGGGTCCCGAATGGCAAAATCTGGCATGGGAATCGCCGGTTGGCCATGATTAAGTTCAGTAAAATGTAACCCATCTTGGCTCACGGCAAAATATAGTTGCTGATCGTTAGGCCGATACTTTAAAGATTTAAAATACACAAATAAATAGTGATCATACGCCGGTTGGGTATTATTAGCAGCTGCTTGGGCGTGGCCACCAAAGGCTAACCCAACCACACTGGCAATTGCGATGGCTAAGCAGCCCATTAAATACTTTAATTTCTTATTCATCAAAAAGTCTCCCCAAATTAATGACATGATCGTCTCCCAATGCTAATAGGCATCTTAATAATTGACTCATGAAAAGTATATAACAATTATCGGGAATATTTGCATTAATTCCACTTTGTATCGAAAATGTAAAATACATTGCAAACAGATTAAATTACAAGCAGGCTATTGAATTAACACCAAGGGTTTCAGAAACCTGCTTTTGTAAAAGCACCGCAAATTAGCGCGCCATTATAACAGCAATGCATGCTCAACTATCAAACTTGTAACATCTATTGTATCTGGAAATTTAAGTGGATAAACTTAAATCATCTTCAAAATAACCCCAACGAGGATCACTGGATATGGTAAAAAACATCGGTAAATTGGCCTTAGGTTTGTGTGTCGGCTTAATTTTACTCATCGGCGGCATTAAAATTTGCGACCACTTCACAACAACAGGTACAATCTATTACACGCAAATCAGGACCAAAGGCGAGCAACATCAAGAAAAAAGTGACGCTGGCGTGACTTATACCAGCTATCACTACGCTTTAACGGGCTATGATCAAAATGGCAGGGCCAAGCCGTTACAATTGGCCAGTTTTAAAACCCGCCCACTCAAACAAAATAGCTATGTAAAAATTACTTATGACCAACAAGCTGAAAACATCCAATTTGAGGAACTTAATGCCCGCAAAGTTCCTGAGAAAGTTCGCTTTAAACTAAGAATTGTCAATAAATAAAACGTTTCCCAAATTTTACGATTACTTTAGCAATTCTTCACAAATCAGTCACAATTTTTGCCTATAATTAGATGTGTTGAATGGTTGAGGCTTGGTATCAATCTTTCAACCCTCTAAGTGGCCCTACATCGACCAAAGACATAAAAACCAAAATGAGCTGTAGGCTTCGGTAACTGGACAATGATCATCAGATTTTGATGTAGTCTGAAGCGAATTCGACTTTCGCCAGCTCGATAGGTACTTCTACTGACGCTCGGGATGCTGTTAAATCAGTGTCATGAGCTTTTTTTATGCTTTGTCTAGCATAAAAAAAGTCCTTCCATGATGTGACTAGGTCAAAATAGCCCCAGAAACACTATCGATGGACAGACTTTAAATATTTTTTTAGGATTTTTATCCTTTTCTACTATTTTTCTGATGGCTTCAAGAAACTCACCATCTCTTTTTTGCTCTTCAGGGGTAAGCTTACGGCCTTTTTTATAACTTCTCCACTTAAAGGTTGATACCATCGTTTTTCTGAATATGGTCGATATTTACCCACTTGTCCACCTTGCTATAAAACTTTTTTAATAACCTATCCGTCAATCAGCCCCGCACATGCGGGGAATACATGACAGTCATACGATAATAGATATCGCGAACAGGATCACCCCCGCATGTGCGGGGAATACAGGTTCTTTTGTCCACTCATTTACCCCCATCTGGGATCACCCCCGCATGTGCGGGGAATACGGGTAGATGAAACGCCAACTCGTGGGGCTACAAGGATCACCCCCGCATGTGCGGGGAATACAAGATATTAGAGCATTAGACAGGATTAACAACAGGATCACCCCCGCATGTGCGGGGAATACTTAAGGATAAATGTATAGGCAACGCGCGCATTGGGATCACCCCCGCATGTGCGGGGAATACATCACATCGTTAAAATTGATAAAGATTACTACAGGATCACCCCCGCATGTGCGGGGAATACTCATGTGGAACGCGCAGAATCCAAGCGATGGCAGGATCACCCCCGCATGTGCGGGGAATACCTGTCTTTACTACTTTTCAATATCTTAATCATAGGATCACCCCCGCATGTGCGGGGAATACCTGGTAATGCAGCTGCTTGGCGGTCTATCGTTGGGATCACCCCCGCATGTGCGGGGAATACTTTTGAGAAATCCTTGGAGAATCCGCTCCACCAGGATCACCCCCGCATGTGCGGGGAATACACTAAACAAACCCTACCATGTCAGCGTTTACAAATCTTAAAAACCCTGTTTTTTATCAGTTTGTCCATTATCGTCATCTCTCTATGCATCAGAAAAGATATTAGATAGCATAGGTTTTTCAAACTTATCCAATGACCTAGATAATCATTGACTAGCTCAGCGTTCAGTCTTCCTTCGCATTTCTATACCAATCCGGCAAGTCGTCACCAATTTGCTCAGTTAGGGCTTCAATCTCTCTTAATCGAGCTTTGGTTAGTCCGCCATCGTAAGGCGTGTAGTACCCAAACTTGTAAGCAGATGCAGGTTGTTCAATTCGATCCCCCTCATTGCCTGAGATTACATAGTACATACCATTGTTCTCAACAACCAAGTAATTATATGATCCGCGCATTGCCAGAACCTTCATAAGCCCACAACTCCTCTAAAATTTCGTCATCAGAATTAAAAACAAGATGAACACAAAAATCGCGTAATAGGTCAGAAAGCTTAAAATCACACCTACAGGATTATTCAGATTAAAGCCTAAATTCGGCAAACCGGCTTTGTGCACTGGTGTTGTCAGACGGCGAATCAGCCGATGGGCGATGAGATAGCCCAATACCACTAAAATTAGAAAGATTACCCCAATTATAGTGGTTGTCCACAGTACCCAGCTGGGATAAATAAAAGTTAATACCACCGTAATCACCGAAATAATCGCCGCAATGATCACACAAGCCTCATAAAATCGTACTTGTGTTAATCCAGTTTGGGGTTGTTTATCAGAATTCTTCACGAAACCCACTTCCCTTGCCCATTAGTTACTTTTATTCTACCATTTTCAAGAAAGTTTTCATAAAAAAATCCCGCATAACGGGATTTTTTTGGATTAACCAATAATCTTTTGCTTGGTCTCAGGTCCAAAGATGGCCACAACTAACGCAGCAATCAACGTCAAAGCCGCGATAAAGTAAAAAATTAAGTTTGGATTAAAATTCTGAATGGCCCAGGCTGCCATATATGGTGTGGCAACGGTCAATAATTTGGCAGCCCCATTGGCAATACCCGCACCGCGAAATCTAAAACTGGTGGTGAATAGTTCTGAGATATAAACCCCAATGGCTGAAGCCATCAAAATATAAAAAGTCATCGTCAGTAAGAAACCTAAAATTAAAACACCTGTGGTCGAATCTTGACGGGCGTAAATCAAGCCAAAAATTGCCGCCAATACAAAGGTTGGAACAATAATTTTCTTACGACCAATGCGATCAACCAATAAAGCCCCAATCAAGGCTCCTACGGGTGCGCCAATCATCATAATGGTGGAGAACCCTAAGGAATGGACAACATTAATACCTCTTTTTAACAATAGCGTTGGGACCCATGATGTAAAAGTATATTGGGCTAACATGATTGCTGAGGCCGCTACGATACCCACAAATAAACCACGGCCCTTACTAGTTTTAACGGCATTTTTAGCTAAATCACTATCATCCTTAGGCGCAAATTCAGCTTTATTATAAGAACCGTTAACTTCCAATTGTTCAATAATCGTGTCCGCTTCTTGCAGCCGGCCTTGGGCAATCAACCAACGGGGAGATTCCGGGAAATGACGGCGCAGATACCATAAAACTAAGGCTAATACACCAATCAATAGGAACATCGACCGCCAACTAAAACGAGGAATCATAAAAGTTGCGGCTAACAAAGCTAAGGGCGCTCCCAAATTGGCAATAACGGCCGTGGCCCCACACCAACGTCCCCGGGTTTTAACAGGCGCAAACTCATTGATCAACGCATAACCGGTCACAATTTCCGCACCCAAACCACAGGCGGCGATGAAGCGTGTGGCAATCAGCAATGGCATATTAGGCATCATGGCGCCAGCTAAAGTGAACAGCCCAAATAGCAACAAGTTAACCTGATAAGCCCGCTTACGCCCATAAAAATCCCCGATGATCCCGGCGGCAATTGACCCCACGAATAAACCGAGAAATCCTGCTGATAAAAATATGGAGCCTTGAGCCATAGTTGCAAAGTGGGTGTTTAACATGTCCGTATTGACCGCACTGGCCATGTAAACATCCCCAGCATCCAAAATCATCCCACCGGCAATCAAGCCAAATACCCGGTAAAACATTGGGGTTTCTTTAGCTGTATCCAAACGCATCTGTAGTGTCATGTCACTTCTCATATAAAAGCCTCCCGTATTTATTCGTTTTATTTGCCGATCAACGCGGCAATTTTTTCTGGTGTATATCTTGCCTCCACAGCATTAACTTTATCTAAACCGATGAATTGATTAAATTTATCAAAGGTCACCATCTGTGCCTTAGTGGCATCGGTGGTACCCGTGGCCTTTAGATTTTTCAATACCTGTTCATCAATAAACGTTTGAGCATAGGTTAACGCAGTGGGATGAACCACAATACTAAAGCCCATCTGACCTAATACTTGCGTGGGTAAACTTGGCGTGGCCCCATCTTCAATCATATTAGCCATTAGCGGGACATCTGGAAAAGCAGTGGCAATCCGTTGCAACTCGGCAATACTCTTAGGCGCTTCAATGAACACCATGTCCGCACCGGCTTCGTGATAAAGTTTGCTGCGTCGAATCGCTTCATCCAGATCATAGACTTGGCGGGCGTCCGTCCGGGACATGATCAAAAAGTCTTCATGTTCCCGGGCAGCAACGGCCGTGGCAATCTTTTCAGCTAAGACCTCAGGGGCTTCCACACTTTTACCGGCCATATGGCCACAACGTTTGGGCCACTTCTGGTCTTCTAAAAATAACCCACAAGCGCCAATGGCTTCATAACTGCGAACCGTTCGCGCCACATTGGCTAAGTTGCCATAACCCGTATCGGCATCAGCAAATACCGGGATGTTCACAGCGTTCACGATTTCGCGGCACTTATTTAACATAATGCCAAAATCGGCAATACCCCGATCCGGCAGGCCTAGATTACTGGCGCTGGTGGCATAACCCGCCGCAAAAATCGCCTTAAAGCCCACACTTTCAGCAACCCGGGCGGATAAACTGTCCGGAGCCACAATCATGGCTAATGCTTGTTGCTTTTGGAACACAGCTTGTTTAAAGGCTTGCCGCATGTTATCTGCTTTCATGGGCGACCTCCTTAGTCATACCAGCTTGTTGTGTTTGCATGAATTGACCTAATTTTGCTTGGTAACTGGCCCGGGCTTTAAGCGTAACTTGTGTATCAATGATGAATGCCGGTGTTAAACTTGCCGCCATCTCAGGGCCAATGCCCTCAGGCTGTAATAACAAGCCCAAATCTGAATTATGGGCAAATATCAAAGTTAATTGTTTGGCAGTTGCCTGTTGCAATGCGCCCAAAGCAATTTGCTGAATGCCCAATCGGTGTAACGTGTCGATTCGGTCTTGCAGGCCTTGGACACCATAGATACTGATACCATCCAACTGGGCCATAATGGTGGTGGCCGGATTTTCCCGGGCATCTAAGCTGGCCTGAATTTTCCCAAAAAAGTCTAATTCAGAAGTGACCTCTAAATTGGGCAAGTTCATGGGGTAAGTCTGATCCCCTAACAAAATAGCATTGGCGCCGGAGCGCTCTAGTTCTTGAACGGCATAGTAGGTATTCATGGGATTGCCAAAACCGGATTGGCCATCGGCAATAATTTGGGCGGTGGTGGTCAAGCGGATATAGCGAAGATAATTAGCATATTCCGATAAGCTCAATAAAGACTTCTCATCATCGTCTAATAAGGTCCCGGCAATTAATTGCCCATCTAGATAAAATTTAGATCCAGATAACTTGGTTTTAATTAAAAATGCGTCAGATAACGCAGGAATGTAATCCATCGAAAAACCCCTTTCTTAAAACAAAAAGACGCCCTCTGATTGTGTTCAAAGGACGTCTATGACGTGGTACCACCTAACTTTGTACGGACTGCACCGTACTTCTCAAATTCCAAGATAATGGTTGGATACCAATGAATACTTCAGCGTATTCACACTGCTACTGGCATTTACGGCTAAACACTTACCTCGTCTCAGCACATCCAAGGTTCTCTGAAAAATGTTAGGTTGTAATTCGTCTGCATAAAATAATCTAATTAATATTTAATTTATATGTTATCTTAACTCATTATATTCTAATGTCAACCTTTTTCAGAAAAACTTTCAAAAATTACCCAGACCCATTAGCGGTATAATAAGAATGTGTCATAATTTGAAAGGTTGGGAGACTTGAGAATGGATGATAAAATTTATCAAAACTATTTCTTCGATGAACCGGCATTCAATACCCATGATGGTGGCTATGTACCCTTAGTGCCAGCAAATATTGAGCCACAACGCTTACGTATTCCTGAAATTGCCAAACCAGACAAACGCGATGGCCAGGATGTGTATTACACCCTAACGGCCCAAACTGGTGAAGTCCAATTGCTGCCAGGGGCAAAAACCAAAACATGGGGCTACAATGCCCCCTTACTGGGACAAACCTTTGTTTTCAACAGCGGCGAAACGATTCATATGCACTTAGTCAATCAACTACCGGAACTAACCACGTTTCATTGGCATGGGCTAAACATCCCCGGCCCCATTGAAGATGGTGGCTGTCACGCCCCGGTCTATCCTAAGGGCAGTCGCGACGTAACCTTTACCTTGCATCAACCAGCGGCAATGACTTGGCTCCACGCCCATCCTTGTCCAGAAACCGCCGCCCAAGTCTGGCATGGTTTAGCCGCCGCAGTCATTGTAAAAGATGCCCACGAAGCTACCCTGCCCCTACCTCGACATTATGGTGTTGATGACATTCCAGTGATCTTGCAAGATCGGCACTTCCATGCTAATAATCAATGGGACTACCGGGCTGATTACGATCCAGATGGGGTCCAAGGTCCAACACCGATGCTAAACGGTACGATCAATCCTTACTTTGATGTGACTACCCAGAAATTAAGACTACGCTTCTTAGATGGCGCCAACCGGCGGGAATGGCGTTTGCATTTTTCTGACGATTTACCATTCACGCAAATTGCCGGTGATAGCAGTCTTTTACCCCATCCCATTCAATTGACCCATTTGATGATCACCTGTGCTGAACGTCAAGAAATTGTGGTGGACTTTAAAAACTATCACGCCGGCGATACAGTCCAGCTGTTCTCAGATGATGTGCCCATTTTAACTTTCCGAATTCATCAGTTTGAACCTGACCAGCAAGTTATCCCTGAAAATCTGTTTGACCTCAAAACACCCCCAGTTGATCCTGATGTCCCCGTTAAGACGGTTACCATGTCTGGCATGGATGAGGGTGTTTTATTAGATGGCACTAAATTTCAAATGCAACGGATCGACTACACCATGCCGATGCATCAAGTACAGATTTGGGATATTGTGAACTCGAATAACACGCGTAATGGGATGATTCATCCTTTTCATATGCACGGGTTATCCTTCCAAGTCTTATCTAGAAATGGCCAAGCCCCTTATCCCAATGAAACTGGCCTCAAAGATGTGGTCAGTGTGAATCCTGAAGAGCATGTGCGCATCAAAGTATGGTTTGAGGTCCCAGGTATTTTCATGTATCACTGCCATATTTTGGAACATGAAGATGGTGGCATGATGGCCCAAATTAAAGTTGTGGATCCCAAACATCCCGACGTTCACTATGATCTAATGGACCATATGACCTTAATGTCGGCATTTGCCAAAGAGCGCGGTGTCAGTATGGCTGATTTATGGCTGGGTGGCATGCAATCTTATGAAGAAATGGGTATGGATATGTAACGTTACCCCACTTGTTTTCTAACACTAAGACCCCCAAGAGCGGCAACGTTCTTGGGGGTCTTTTAAGATAAAGATTGAAATAAGTAACACTTGTATAGTAAAATGAGTTTGTATTGTAAATCTTAGTCACAAATAGGAGCTTGCCAATGGTCGACGCCAAAATTGATCGCCGTATTTTGAAAACGAAAAAAGCTATTCGCACCGCGCTAATTGAACTACTGGCAACACAAGCGCTGGACAGTATCAGCATCACTGCTATTGCCAAAGCGGCCCATATTACCCGCAAAACTTTTTATATCTATTACGCCAATGTCCAAGACGTGGTTGCTGAAATTGAGGCGGATATTGTCACCGCCTTTGAACAAGCCCTCAATAAAGTTACCATTGGTGACCATTTGGAAGACGCCCATCTAATTTTTGAAACGCTCACCCAGGTCATTAATAATGATTTTCACGATTATCAAGCGTTGGTGACGGCCCACAACTTGGATGATACGCAACTCATCCGTAAGATCACGGATTGTTTAAAGAAACGTCTCATAAAAATCACACCCAGCGATTACTTTAATAATGAGCAGACTTTTATGTTAACCGTCAATTATGTGTTGGCAGGAATCATGTCAGTTTATCAGGAATGGTTTCACAATTCTCAAGCCATTTCAATCGAAGTTTTATCACAACAGCTCAGCACCCTGACCATGTCCGGGGTTGCCGGTATCCTTAAAGTCTCATAGTACCTGGAAACTAACGTCATGATTCTTGTCATTCTAAAATAAGTTAAGGAAAATGCCCATGAATCCACTTTTGGAATATGTTAAAAATGTCGGGAACAAATCATTCGTTCAACAGCCCTTCACAGAAATAGATGCGGCCCTCTTTGCCCAATTAGCCTATTTAGATTATGATTACTTGATTCAACACGATCAATTGCAATTTGCCGATTTGCAGTCTGATGCGGCCCTAAAAGGGGCCACTAACTGTACTTGGTCCATTGAACTGCATCAAGAAATTTTAAAGGTGATGCGCACCAAAATCCGTTATCGCAGTGTCGCTTGGCAAACTTGGTCAGATTTCACCGATGCCAAAACCGAAGAACAATTTTCCGCCATCACCTTCCACCTGCAAAAAGATGATTATTGCATTAGCTTTCGGGGTACCAATGATACCCTGGCCGGTTGGAAAGAAGACGCTAATCTGTTTTGCATGCCAACGATTCCAGGACAACAGCGGGCTTTGAAATATACGACCCAACAAGTCCATACGCATCCGGGCAATTATTTTATGACCGGCCACTCCAAGGGCGGCAATTTGGCCATTTTTAGTTTTGTGAATTTAGCGCGTACCTTACAAAATAAAATCGCCCATGTCTTTAATTTTGACGGTCCCGGTAACAGCCTCATTGATCCCCAGCTACAAAGTCGGGTCACTAAGATTGTTCCCGAAACGTCATTTGTGGGTACTTTGATGGAGAATCAAGCCATTTTGCAAGTTGTCAAAAGTCAAGCCCATCTATTTTGGCAGCATGACGTTTTAACTTGGCAAACGGCGGATTTACAATTTCAACGCAGCGACCGGCTAAATTGGTTATCCCGGCGGATTCGCCGCATTACTGCCAGATGGTTAACCAATACCCCAGAATCCGTTAAAACCGAATTTTTCAATTGTATCTACCACCTGCTCCAGGCCAATGATGCTAAAACTTTAACGGAAATCAAACGTAGCCTGCCCCGGGCACTTCCTAGTTATTTCGTAGCGTTAAGACGGGTGGATCCTAAGACCCGGCGCCAAGTTTGGTTGGGTATTCATGAATTATTGTCAGCCATTGTCTTATCTTTTGTCATCCACGACAAGCCGGCAATCGGCTCGCGGGTTTCAAAACAAATTATTTAGCCTTAATGCCAAATAAAAAACGTGTTGGTTCAAAATGCATCTTACTGCATTTTGCCCAACACGCTTTTTAGTTATGCTGAGTGACTCGTGTTTTTAGCTGTTTTATTGGTAATATATTCATCAATTTCTTTGGCAGCAATCTTGCCGGCCCCCATGGCTAAAATAACCGTGGCAGCCCCGGTCACGATGTCACCCCCGGCAAAGACGCCCGGTACTGAAGTGGCACACGTTTCTTCGTTGGCATCCACATAACCCCACTTATTGGTCTGCAAGTCAGGATAAGTGTCCAACATCACCCGGTTAGCCCCTTGGCCAATGGCTTCAATTGCAGTCGTGGCTGGAATGATGAATTCACTGCCGGGAATTGGTTCAGGGCGACGCCGACCAGATTCATCAGGTTCGCCCAATGCCATCTTGATACACTTCACACCGGTCAACTGACCGTTTTCATCACCAAGATAAGCTACGGGGTTGGTTAACCAGTGATACTGAATACCTTCTTCAACAGAATGGTGATATTCTTCGATCCGGGCTGGTAATTCCTCTAAAGAACGCCGATAAATGACACTGACGTTCTCTGCGCCTAAACGCATGGCCGAACGGGCTGAATCCATGGCCACGTTCCCACCACCAATAACCACAACCTGTTTGGCTGGTTCAATTGGCGTGTCATAAGCTGGGAATTTATAACTGTGCATCAGATTGATCCGGGTTAAATACTCACTGGAAGAATAAACCCCCATTAAGTTAGTCCCAGGAATCGACATGAAATGTGGTGCACCGGCACCAACACCAACGTAACAGGCATCAAAATCTTCAACTAGTTCAGACATGGTAATGGTCTTACCAATTACCACATCCGTCTCAATTTTGACCCCTAGATCTCTGATGCGATCAACTTCTTTTTTAACGGTGGCCTTAGGGAGTCTGAATTCTGGAATACCATAAGTCAAAACGCCCCCAGGTGTGGACAAGGCTTCATAAATAACGACTTCATACCCTTTAACGGCCAAATCACCAGCTACTGTCAATCCGGACGGGCCAGAACCGACAACGGCAACCCGACCTTTATCATGGGGAATAGCTTTAACAGGTTCTGGATTATCCAGATCCCAATCAGATACTAAACGTTCCAACTTACCAATGGCAACTGGTTCGAACTTTTTAGAACGCCCCAAGGTACAAGCCATTTCACATTGTTTTTCTTGAGGACAAACCCGGCCGCAAATGGCCCCTAAATTACTGTATTTCGCAATAATCTTCCGGGCGCCATCCATATCGCCGTCTTCAATTTTTTTAATAAATCCAGGAATATCAATCATAACTGGGCAATGAAGCATACAGGGATGATTCTTACATTGCAAACAACGGCTAGCTTCCAAACGACCTTCATCCAAATCATATCCTAAAACGACCTCGTCGAAATTACGAGCACGAACCTTAGGATCTTGTGCCTTAATTGGGGTTTGATTATAACTGCGTTTTACCATGTTACTGCACCTGCCTTAGCTGTTCATATTGCTCAAATGCCTGCTTTTCTTGAACCCGATATTGACGCATCCGTTGCATAAAGCTATCCCAATCCACACCAGCGCCTAAAAATTCTGGGCCGTCTACACAAGCAAATTTAATGTGCTCATCCACCGTTACCCGGCAACAACCACACATACCTGTCCCATCGATCATGATTGGATTGAGGGATACATAAACTGGTACATCATGTTTGGTGGCAACTTGCGTACAAAAACGCATCATAATGCCAGGTCCAACAGCCCAGGCCTGATCAATTTGTTCTCGATTAAATACATCTTCCATTGCTTCTGTGACTAAACCTTTACGGCCAATAGAGCCATCATCCGTCATCAAAATGAGTTCGTCAGAATACTTGGCACATTCATCGCGAAGGATCAAAATATCCTTGCTCTTAGCACCTAACACCGTAATCACTCGATTACCAGCTTGTTTTAGGCCTTTGACAGTCGGATAGAGCGCCGCAATGCCCACACCCCCGCCAACGAGCAATACGGTCCCATAATTTTTAATGGCGGTTGGTGTACCTAAGGGACCGACCACATCTAATAATTCTGAGCCAGTTTTATACTCTGCCAATTCTGCGGTTGATTTACCAATGACTTGAAAAATAATACGAATTAGACCATCTTTGGGATTCGTCTCACAAATTGTTAATGGGATTCGTTCGCCTGTTTCATCCATGCGGATGATTACAAATTGACCAGGTTTTGCTCTAGCAGCAATTCGCGGCGCGTCAATCCAAAGTTGATACTCGTTTGTTGTCAGGCGTTCATAAGCGGTGACTTTAAACATAATATTGCCTCCCTGATCCTATTGTCCCTTGCGCCAATTCCATTTTGAGATAGCTTCAGAAAACTGGTGCGATCGACCTAGTGTCATAATACATAACCATAATAGGAATTTACTTTAAAAGCGAGAAAACGTTTTCTCTGCTCAGATTAAGATTAATTTAATCTAATAGTAATGTCAATAGAGATTCGCTAATTTGTGAAACAAATAACATTTTGTAACCGTCCCATGGCCCGATTCATTTATAAAAAAGCGCTTTGTTGTCGACTGGTTCACAGCTATATTGCTAAATGACATATAATCCAATTTTAAGATAACAGGCAGGTAATTTTTATGGTATATTCGAGTAAATCAATCAAATGAGGTGCTATTTATGAGAATCGAACATATTGCCATTTGGGTCCAAGATTTAGAAAAAATGAAAACTTTTTATACCACCTTTTTTAAAGCAACTAGTTCCGAACTTTACCACAACCCTAAAACCGGCTTTAAATCCTATTTTTTAGGGTTTGACTCCGGCAGCCGTATTGAATTAACCACCAAACAATTTTTATCCCCCCGTATTAGTGACAGCCTGGGGTATGCCCATTTGGCCATGGCCTTAGGTACAAAGGCCGACGTAGATGCTTACGTGACTAAATTTATCAAGGCTGGCTATCCGCTGGTCAGCGGGCCTCGAACCACTGGCGATAATTATTACGAAGCGGTGATTCAAGATCCAGAGGGTAACTTAATTGAATTGACCACTGACTGATTCGTTAATGGAGGTATTTTGATGCCACAACTGCAACAACTCCCACCACAAATAAAAACGGCTTGGCGCATATCTGCGCTTTTAAATGCCATCTGGCTGCTGATTCCGTTAGTTGGCGTTATTTTAGCCCATTATTTTTGGCACTGGCCGTTCTTTTTGATTATCATTGTCATTATTTTCGTGTTGGTCGTACCTGCCGTTCAATTGGCATTAGTTCCCTACCGCTATCGCTTTACGGGTTATGCAATCAAACCGGAATTTGTTATTTTACAGACCGGTTTTATCTTTCGTAAACAAGATACGATTCCCACCGCCCGTATTCAAAACGTCACCCTGGAACAGGGGCCGTTATTACGCTGGCAAAAACTGCAAGCTGTCCGCATCGTGACGGCCGCCACCAGCCATACCATTGAAGGGGTAACCCTAGATGTGGCGGATAGTTTAAGAGCAACCATCGTCCGTTTTGCCACCGAGGTGCAGCCAGATGCCTAAACACTTACATCCCTTGGCCATCTTGGCCAAACTGATCACTTTGTTCCGGCAATTTATTTTTCCTTGGATCTTTGTCATCTGGACCCAGTGGCAGCGGCCACACCTGCCCTTATTGATCCTATTAGGGGCGGTTTTATTAATCGGTATCGCTAGCTTAGATTATGCCCTGTTCACTTACGAACTAACGGATAAAGCCGTTATCATCAACCATGGCATTTTTGTGCGGCAACACGAGCATATCCCCTATGACCGTATTCAGACGATCCAACAAACTCAAGCTTGGTATATGCGGCCCTTTGGTCTGATACGGTTGCAAATTGAAACTTCTGGCCATGATAAGGACCGGCCTGAAGCGACTTTACCCGTGGTTGCCATAACTGTGTACGACACCTTGTTAAAACAGCGACAACGGGCTCAAAATAAACCGACCACCGTCACGGCAGTCGCGACGCCGAAGCAGCCGACAAATACCTACCGTATCCAGCCGTCGGACTTGAATATTTATGCCCTGACTTCCCAGGGTATCATTCCTTTAGCAGCGGCCATTACTTGGCTGCAAAATCGACTGCAACAACTGGATAACTTCATGCCAGCCCGCTTTACCAATGGTTTGAACCAATTAATGCACCGTTCCACCTTTGCTGGGATTTTGACCCTGATCATCTTTATTTTATTGATCAGTCTCTTGATTTCTTATTGTCGAGAAATCATCCGCTTTTATCACTTCACCTTATCCCGCCAAGAAAACCAACTCACAACCAGTCGGGGCTTATTATCCCGGGATACAGTTGCCGTAGCGGTCCCCAAAATTCAGGCAGTCGTCCTCAACCAAACTTTACTGCGCCAATTCTTTCATTTAACGACCTTACAGGTATTACTGGCTTCAAATGCAGCTAGTGATGAATCAAAACGTAATTTGGTCTTGATCCCGGTTTTGAAACGAACTCAAGTCTGGTCTGAAATTCAACGCTTTACCAATTTGAAAACAGCCAGACAACCGCATTTAACCACCCTGGGTAAGTCGGGTTATTGGCGTTTTATTCGCAATAGCTTATTATTAGCTTTATTGCCAATACTGCCTTGCCTGATTTGGCTGCGGCCCTTTGGTTATTTCAGCCTGCTGTTACTGCCAGTGGCTTATGGTTTAGGTCATTATGCTGCTCGCAACACGGGTTTTGAAATCATGGCCGCTGAAGATATCCTCTATCTGCAATATGGCAAACATGCCCTGCGCCGTTTGTTCATCGTACCTAGGTCTAAAATTCAAGCCCTTAGCCAACGCCAAACCATCTGGATGGCCAAACGCCAATTAAGTCATCTCAATGTTTTCATCCGCAGTGGTAATGGGGTGGAAATTGTCCAATTACGCTATCTGACCACTGCCCAGAGTCAACAGGTCGCTCAATGGTTTGAAGGTTTTAAATAAGCGCGATGGTTTAAGTACCAAGTTAAGGTGCGCTGCATGCCGGTTTCAAAAGAAACCTGCTTCTCCCATCCTAATTGCTGTTGGATCTTATGGGCATCCATGGCATAGCGCCAATCATGCCCGGGCCGATCCGCCACTAGTTCAATCAAGTCTTTTTGCTGAAATGCTTGTTGGATCCAATTGGCTATTTCAATATTTGTTTTTTCACCATGGCCGCCGATGTTGTATATCTCACCGGATTGGCCTTTTTTTAATACCATGTAAAGGGCGCGACAGTGATCTAAAACATAAATCCAGTCACGCACATTTTTACCAGTACCATAAATTCGGAATTTTTCCTGTTTTAAGGCCCGGGCGATCAATTGGGGTATCAGCTTTTCCACATTTTGATAAGGCCCATAATTATTAGAACAACGGGTCACGTTCACAGGCAAGCCATAAGTTTTATGATAAGCCAATACAAACTGATCCGCAGCTGCCTTTGACGCGGAATAAGGGCTACTTGGTTGAATTGGACTCGTTTCGGTAAAGTAACCATTTGCTCCCAAGGCCCCATAAACTTCATCTGTGGAAACCTGTAAGAAACGTTGTAACTTATTTTGTTTCGCCACATCTAGCAAGTGCACGGTCCCCAAAACATTCGTCGTGACGAAAATGTCGGGATTGACAATACTACGATCCACATGGGATTCCGCCGCAAAATTGATTATCGTATCTAAAGCGTAGGTTTGCACTAATTTAGTCACCAATTGCGTATCATTAATATCCCCCTGAACGAAAACATAATTCTCATAGTCTTGAACATCCGCCAACGATGCTAAATTACCGGCATAAGTTAATTTATCAAGATTAACGACAAAGTCAGCTTGGGTCTTCAATACATAATGAATAAAATTGCTACCAATAAAACCAGCACCGCCGGTCACTAATATCCGCATTGAAACGAACTCCTTTATCTAATTTTTATGACATATTAATTGCGTTCTAACAAATTCAGCGTTACGCTTTTGCTGATAAAACATACTTTAAAAGAGGTCATGCCATCATGATTAAAACGCTAATCTTTGCATTATTACCAATCATTGTCACCTTGGGTATCGGGTATTGGTCGGCTTGGCGCCAGATATTTGATGACCATGATGCCCAACGCTTCGTCAAACTCATCATGGACTTCACCTTGCCCATGAGTATCTTCGCTGGGATTTGGGGCACGTCCCGAAAAATCATCTTAGCCAATGTCCCCATGGCTGCCTGGTTATTTGGGGCCATGTTGGGGGCCTACATCATTTTATTTGCGATCTACCGTTATGTCGCTGGCAATGCCGCTGGTCTGGCAGCCCTACGTGCCATGAGTGTCGCTGATCCATCGGTCCCCTTTGTGGGGACGGCGATTTTAGGATTGATTTTTGGCAATAGCCTCAGTGCCATCGACGTGGGGGTCAGCAGTCTAATCATTAATATTTTTATTTTGCCCTTGGTTTTTGGCGCCTTATCTGGTGAAGAATCCGCCATTAAAGACCGCCTCATATCCACATTGAAAAAGCCTCTGGTAATCGCTGCCTTAGCTGGTTTTATCCTGGCCTTATTAGGCTCCCATATTCCCACCGAATTGGAGAACTCCTTCACATTGCTGGGTAAAGCCTCTGGTGGGGTGGCACTGTTTGCCTCTGGGATCGTTTTGGCCACCCGCAAGTTGAGAATCACCAAAAATGTGGTTTTAAATGTCTTCTTAAAAAATCTTTTATTTCCCTTGATCATCTGGGCCTGCATGTTTGCCTTACATTTCCCCCAAACCGTGCAACGCATCGTCATCTTGACCCTAGCGATTCCGACGGCCACCATGCCCACGTCCTTAGCCATTCAATATCAAACCGCCGAATCCGAAATGGCTTCCACCCAATTTCTCAGCACGGTTTGTTCATTTTTCACCATGGCTGGGTTCATATTATTGATTGGATAGCTTAGAATAAGGATAGCATTATATAGAAAGGTGTGATTTCTTGGCTGACTATATTCAAGCAATCCGTGCAAAAGTTGCCCACATGCCCATCATTTTAAACGCGGCGGCTGGGGCAATTGTGAAAGACAAACAACAAATTCTCCTGCAAGAGCGCACAGATACCCATAATTGGAGTTTACCCGGGGGTTATATGGAATACGGGGAAACCTATGAACAAAATGTGTTGCGGGAAGTGGCCGAAGACAGTGGCTTCCAGGTTAAAATAATCGCCCCCATTGGCTTATTTGATCAAGGTTTTACCACTTATCCCAATGGCGATCAGTGTCAGGTGATTTCCCGATTATTCCTGGTTGAACCCATTGGTGGGGACATGATCGTTAGCCCTACAGATGAGACCTTAAGTCTAAAATACTTTGATTTCGACAACTTACCGCCTTTGTTAAATCCGCAAACCAAAGATATGATCATAGCCACCCAAAAATTCGTACAGTCCTAAAAAAATCGCAAGCCACATTAAAACGTGGTTTGCGATTTTTTATTTTATACTGGATGGCGTTCAAAGGGATCTGAACTGATACCTTCGGCGACAATTTTCTTGGACCACTCTTTGGCACTAAACAATGAATGGTCCCGATAATTACCACAGGAATAAATGGTGGTCCCGGGGACATCTTCCCACTTAATCACATCGGCAATGGCTTCTAAAGAACTCTTTAGCGCTTTAGCCACTTCAGTGGTACTATGTTGACCCCACATAATCAAATGAAAGCCGGTGCGGCAGCCAAATGGGGAGCAGTCAATGACCCCATCCATCCGATCCCGCAATAAACTGGCTAATAGATGTTCAATGGTATGTAACCCGGCGGTTGGAATGGCATTTTCATTTGGTTGAACCAAACGTAGGTCATAATTCGAAATCAAATCACCCTTTGGCCCGGTTTCTTCAGTAATTAAACGTACATAAGGTGCTTTAACCTTGGTATGATCCAAGGTGAAACTTTCAACTTTAGCCATTAAAAAACTTCCCTTCAAAATTAATCACTATCCGTACAGCTTAGGATGAATGTAATTTTTTGTCAATTCAGTGCAAATTCTGCTACAAAACCCTAACATTTACTGTTATGATAGAAATTATTATGTTTCACTCATTAATTTATCATAACTATGCCAGATTGCAACTCACAATTGGCATATTTTTAGGGGGGCAATATAGATGGATGACCAACTCACCTATCGCAGTGGTTTTAAAGATGTTTTACCAACAGTATTTGGTTATATCGGCGTCGGTATCGCCTTTGGGATCGTAGCCAAGACCTATCACCTTTCAGTCTTGATGGTCTTATTAATGTCGTTAATCGTTTATGCTGGCTCGGCCCAATTCATTATTACCGGGATGCTGGCTGCCGGCAGTCCCATTGGGGCAATTGTGGTCTCAACCATTTTGATCAATGCTCGGATGAGCTTGATGAGCATGACCGTGGCGCCTTATTTCAAAGACAAATCATTTGGTGAAAATATTGGGGTGGGCTCTTTATTAACAGATGAAACTTTTGCGTTGTCCATGAACAAATTAAATTTCACCAACCACCACTTAAATGGTCCCTGGTTAAATTCTGCTAACATCGTTGCTTATTTAGTTTGGGCTTTGGCCACGGTGGCCGGGAGTTTGATTGGTGGGTTAATTCCTAACCCAGAATCCCTGGGCTTAGATTTTGCCGTTGTGGCCATGTTTATTGGCTTGTTGTACCTGCAAATCATTACCGATCGCTCAAGGCCATTGCTCAAGCATCTCCAGGTGTTTTTATGTGTGGCCATTCTCATGATTATCTTGATGCGGTTTATGGCTGGTAATTCAGCGATTCTTTTGGCCACCATTTTAGGTTGTCTTTTTGGAATGGCGGTGAATCGTAAATGACCACAAAAGTTTATATCACCATTATTTTATGTGGCCTGGTCACTTGGCTGATCCGGGTCATCCCCTTTGCTTTGGTCAAGAACTTCAAACTGCCAGATTGGCTGACCCACTTTTTAAGCTTTGTCCCCGTGGCAATTTTAAGTGCGATTTTCGTGGAAAGCTTGCTGGTCACCAGAACTGGTCATTTTCCTGGCCTAAATGTGCCTAATTTTTTAGCATCGATTCCCGCTATCATTACCGCAGTTATTTCCAAAAGTCTTTTAGCGGTCGTGGTCGTTGGGGTCATTGCCATGGCGGCCATTCGTTTCTTAGGATGGGCTTAGTTTTTTAAACTTTTTAATTAAAAGGTGTTGACAAGTTTCTTTGAATACTCTAATATAAGTTTCATAAATTAATTCGTCCATAAACCGTTGAAGTGGAGATCAAGATTATCGTGCCCGTGAAGAGAGTTGCTAGTCGCTGAGAATGCAGCCGAACGCAGATAGTTAAATGGACCACTGAGGGTTCTTCTGAAAGCTTAGGCAAGTATGGAGAAACGTTAGGTATACGTCAGTTACCGGAGGGGTGTTAGCCCCTTGTCGAGGGTGATTAGTCCAGCTTTTGAGCACTTATTTGGCATAGACTAATCAAATTAAGGTGGCACCGCGGAAATTCTATCCGTCCTTAACAATTCAACTTGTTATGGGCGGATTTTTTTATATAAATTTTGGAGGTGTCCCAAATGACGACAATTAACAAACGATGGCGATTGAATAACCCCAGTCAAAACATACGGTAAATATCACTTAGCATTTTCCATTACCAGGAGGTAATCGCCATGATTAAAGAAGCAATTGAAAAAATGATCAACCAACAAAATTTAACTTTCGCTGAAAGCCAAGCCGTTTTAAATGAAATTATGACCGGCCAAGTTTCTGACATTCAAATCGCCAGCCTACTCACCGGTTTAACTATTAAAAATCCCACCCCAGATGAAATTGCCGGCGCAGCTAGCGCCATGCGCCACCAAGCCCTAGCCTTTCCCAAAGTTGATGGCGTCTTAGAAATCGTCGGTACTGGCGGGGATCATTCTAATTCCTTTAATATTTCATCCACCAGCGCCATCGTCGTTTCAGCCGCTGGGGTCAAAGTTGCCAAACATGGCAACCGGGCGGCCAGCTCTAAGAGTGGTGCCGCTGATGTCTTGGAAGCCCTGGGTATTAACATCAACCAAAGCCCAGAAGTTGGCTATCAAAGTTTAGCCGACAATAATTTCTGCTTCTTATTCGCCCAAGAATATCATAAATCCATGCGTTTCGTGGCCCCGGTCCGTAAGGCTTTGGGCTTTAGAACTATTTTTAATATCTTAGGGCCGCTAGCTAATCCAGCCCATCCCCAAATGCAGTTATTTGGCGTCTATGATGCTAACCTATTAGAACCCATGGCTGAAGTGCTCCATAAATTAGGCGTGGTCAGAGCGATGATCGTCCACAGTGAAGATGGCTTAGATGAATTAACCACCACCGCTGCCAACCAGGTGGTGGAACTAAACCAAGGCAAAATCACCCATTATTCCCTAACCCCTGAAGAACTAGGCTTTAAACGGGCTAAACATGAAGACTTAGTGGGTGGTACCCCGGCTGAAAATGCGGCCATCACCCGAGAAATTCTTAAGAACGTGCAAAGCCCCCGGCTAGACGCTGTTTTGTTAAATGCCGGTGCGGCTTTACACTTAGCTAAACCAGAATTAACAATTGCCCAAGGTATTGACTTAGCCCGGCAAACCATTGCAACGGGTAAAGCCGAGGCCCAGTTAACGAAACTCGTTAACTTCTCACAAAATGCGGAGGATGTTGTGGCATGATTTTAGATGACTTAGTCGCTGCAACCAAGCGGCGCTTAAAAATTGAAAAACAGACGAGCAGTTTAAAAGCGGTGCAGCAGTGTGCGAAGGTCGCCCTTAAAACCTTGCCGGCAATCGACTTTGCGGCCCAACTCAAACAACCGGGTCTACACATTATTGGTGAATTAAAGCAAGCTTCCCCTTCTAAGGGCCAAATCGTTACTGATTTCCCTTATATGGCCATTGCCAAGGCCTATGATGAAGCTGGTGTAGATGCCATCTCAGTTTTAACAGAACCAGCTTACTTCAAGGGTTCGTTAACTTACTTGGATAAGGTCAGTAAAATCACCAAGCGGCCCTTATTACGCAAGGATTTCACGATTGATCCTTATATGATCTATCAAGCTAAGGCCAACGGCGCTGCTATTATTTTATTGATCGTCGCCATTTTAGACGACCAACAGCTTAAGGACTATCTTCAATTGGCCCATGATTTGCAACTCAATGCCATTGTTGAAGTTCATAATGAAGCCGAAGTTAAGCGGGCCCTAGCTGCCGGTGCCAAGATCATCGGCATCAATAATCGTAATTTAAAAAATTTCACAGTGAATGTGGCCAATAGCCTACAATTAAAAAACTTGATTCCAGCAGATGTGGCCGTCATCGCCGAAAGTGGTTTAAAAAAACCGGCAGACTTGATCCCCCTTAAACAAGCGGGCTTTGACGGGATTCTGATTGGTGAAGCTCTAATGCGTGCTGAGGACAAAGCCAAGATGGTCCAACAATTTAAAGAGGTTGCTTATGGTTAAAGTGAAAATTTGCGGTCTGATGACCGACTTGGATGTTTTAGCAGTGAATGAAACGGCCGCTGACTTGGCCGGCTTCGTCTTTGCCCCCAGCCGCCATCAAATCCAACTAGCCCAGGCTTTAAGCCTAAAGACTCAATTAAATCCCAATATTCAAACGGTGGGCGTCTTTGTCCATGAAGATTTCGACACCATCGAAGCCTTATATGCTGCCGGGGCCATTGACATCGCCCAATTACACGGGGCTAATGATCCGGTATTAGTGCAACGTTTACAAGCTGTCGGCTTGAAAGTCATTCAAGTCTTTCAAAACAAAGCCATCGATCCCACATCCCCTGCTGATTACTTAATGGTAGATAGTGGTCAAGGTAGTGGCCAAACCTTAGCTTGGGAGCCACTGCCCCAATTAGAAAAACCCGTTATTTTAGCCGGTGGTCTAACTGCCACAAACGTGGCCCAGGCCATCACCATCACCCACCCAGACTTTGTTGATGTTTCCAGCGGGGTGGAATCAGCTGGGCACAAAGATCCCCAAAAAATTAGCGCATTTGTTGAAAATGCTAAAGGAGTACGAATTTAATGAAAAATATGGTAGAAAAAGAAAAATTAGGTCGCTATGGTAAGTTTGGCGGTCAATATATCCCTGAAACTTTAATGAATGAACTAGAAATCATTGCGGCTGAATATCATAAATTAAAAGATGATCCGGCTTTTCAAAAGGAGTTAAAAGATTTACTGGTGAACTACGCCAATCGTCCTTCCCTGTTATATTATGCGGAAAATATGACCAAGGATTTAGGCGGCGCTAAAATTTACTTGAAACGGGAAGATTTAAACCACACCGGCGCCCATAAAATTAACAACGTGATCGGCCAAGCCTTGGTGGCTAAGCACTTAGGTAAAAAACGACTAATCGCCGAAACCGGGGCCGGCCAACACGGGGTGGCTACTGCTACCATCGCTGCTTTAATGGGGCTGGAATGTGAAGTCTTCATGGGTAAAGAAGATACTGAACGGCAAAAATTAAACGTTTATCGTATGGAACTCTTAGGTGCTAAAGTCCACGCCGTCACCAGCGGCTCCATGGTCTTAAAAGATGCCGTGAACGCCACCATGCAAGAATGGGCTAGTCGGGTGGATGACACCTTTTATATCCTCGGTTCTGCTGTAGGACCTTATCCATTCCCAGAAATGGTCCATGACTTCCAAAGTGTTATCAGTAAAGAAGCTAAGGTACAACTACAAGCCCAAGAACACACTTTACCAGATATGGTGGTGGCCTGTGTGGGTGGTGGCAGCAATGCCATTGGCACATTTGCCGACTTCATTGATGATCCTAGTGTCCAATTAGTCGGTGTGGAAGCCGCTGGTAAAGGTGTCGATACCGACGAAACCGCCGCCACCATTGAACGGGGCAGCATCGGCGTCTTCCATGGCATGAAATCCATGTTCCTGCAAGACAAAAATGGTCAAATCGATAAAGTGTACTCCATCTCTGCCGGCCTAGATTACCCCGGCGTTGGTCCAGAACATGCGGCCTTAGCCGATGCCGGTCGGGCCCAATATGTGGGGATCACCGATGATGAATCCGTCCAAGCCTTTGAATATATCGCTAAAACTGAAGGCATCATCGCTGCCGTGGAAAGTTGCCACGCCATCGCCTATGTGGAAAAAATCGCCCCAACAATGTCTAAAGATCAAATTATTATCTGTACCCTATCCGGCCGAGGGGATAAAGACGTGGCCAGCATTGCTAAATATAAAGGAGTTTCTATTGATGATGAGTAATTTAAAACCTGTTTTTAACAACCATAAAGCTTTTATTCCTTTCGTTGTCGCCAATGATCCAGATTTTGACACCACCGTTCAAAACGTTTTAGCCTTAGCTAATAACGGCGCTGATATTGTGGAACTGGGGATTCCCTTCTCTGATCCCGTGGCGGATGGTCCGGTGATTCAAGATGCGGACTTACGGGCCTTTGCCGCCGGCGTCACCCCCGATAAGATTTTTGATATCGTGGCTGAAATTCGCAAACAATCCGATGTGCCGTTGATCTTTTTGACCTATTTAAATATCGTCTTTAAATATGGCTATGATGCTTTTTGCAAAAAATGCCAAGCCCTAGGGGTGTCTGGATTAGTGATTCCAGATATGCCTTATGAAGAACGGGACGAATTAGCACCCTTTGCCGATAAATACGGTATCGACTTAGTGCCGTTAGTGACCCCTACTAGTGGCCATCGCATTGAGAAAATCGCCAAAGCTGCTACAGGCTTTATCTATGTGGTCTCTTCTTTGGGCATCACCGGGACTCGGGATAGTTTCTCCCAAAACTTAAATGAATTAATTGCCGATATTCGCAAATACACAGACGTCCCCACAGCGATTGGCTTCGGGATTCATACCCCGGAACAAGCCTATGAAATGGCTGAAATCGCTGATGGCGCCATTATTGGTAGTGCCATTGTGGATTTAGTTGCCAAGCACGGCCAAGACGCGCCAAAATACTTAGGCCAGTATGCCAAAGAAATTCGGACAGCCTTAGATAACCAAGCCCAACAAGCGGTCTAATCTGTCTTAGCTCATATTAAAACCCCACCGATGATTGCTTTCGGTGGGGTTTTAATGTGTCATTGTAATGGCTGAATACAAAGACAGGAGGTTATTAGACTGCAATTACATATTCAGGTTTTGGATAAAGGTCGTTATGATTATTGGTTTACTAACGCTTATTCTACATCTAAATTAACATTACCTAAGTTGTGGCTGAACTTAGCTTCCCACTTACCCGCGGTTAATTTCTCGGGTAATAGGAAAGTCCCAGTTGAGACTCGTTGGCCCGCAGTTAAACGCAAACTTTGGCTGTGTAATTTCTCAACTAACCATTTCAAGGAGTTTAACGGATTGCCTAATACTTCACTGGCCTGGCCATCTTTTAATTTCTTACCGTCATGAAATAATTCAGTAGTGACTTGGGCTAATTGATCCACGGTGAAATTCGTGGCATCAACTTCTTGACCATAGACCACATAGCCGCCAACCGCAGCGTCAGCCATCACTAATAACTTAGGTAAGGCTGGGAACCAGTCTTTGAAGCGGGCATCAGGCACTTCCACCCCTGGGGCAACTGTAGTTTTGTGCCATAAATCAGTGAGTGAATCTTCAGGGGATAAATCGACTTTGGCTTTAAAGACTAATTCTACTTCAGCTAAAGGTTCCATGACCTTCGTTAATGGCACTTTAGCTGGTGATGTTAAGAAGTGACTTTGGACTTGGGCCCCATACAAGGGTTCAGTGGCTGCAAACATTTTTTGGGTCTGGGCACTGGTTAAGCTGACCTTATAGCCGCCCACCGGTTCTTTTTTCAATTCGGTTAACCGACGTTGCACCCGGTAGGCTGAATCATAATCTTTTAAGACATCTTTGTATTCATTTAAATCTAAAGCTTTTTGGGTCTGCCAAGCTTCAAATAACGTGTTGGCTAATTTGGCTTCTACTGCGCTTAATGTATCGACATTGGTTGTACTCATAAATATCCGCTCCTTAATTTGTGTTAGAACCCTGCGGATATCCTCCGTGGTGGTTCAACTATTAGCATTGTTGTATTTGAATTCGTAATCTGAATCTGACCATCGTCATTGGTAGCCATAATACCTACTTTCAAGTCAACCACCTCACTTTAATTTTAAACTTAGATAAAAAAACGCCCTTAAGACCCATTGCTGGAATCTTAAGGACGATCACTGTCGTGTTACCACCTTATTTTGTCAAACAATCACTTGCTTGACCTCAAAACGCACGGCTTTCGCGATGCGCTCACGGGGTAACGGCCGTATTGCCGGTAGAGCCTACTTCATTCAGCCTACAACCTATAGAAGGATCACCATCATTACCCTTGGTCTTCGTCTCAACAATCCGAAGCTTTCTGTACCAACCTGGCAGTTCAGTGTTTTCTAATTTTAGGTTATCTGTTTTTCATCTAAATCTAATTTATATCTATGAGTATACTCATTTATTTTAGGAATGCAACCCTTTTTTTAATTTATCTAAAACAATTCACAGCCCAACGTAATAGGCGTTCAAATTGGAATAGTCCCCAATTTTCTTTTTGTGTTTGATGAATATGCCGTAATCCAAAAGAGGCATCCTTAATTTGATGACTTCGCAGAGGTACCATATTTTTCGGCAATTGATCAATAGCAAAATAAGCAATTTTCTTGGTCTCCGAATTATCAAACGTCATCGGCCTGCCTTGGTTTGTTACTGAAAAGATGTACTGCCTATCCTTGTGTCGGCGTCTGACATAAGTTCCCACCAAATACTTGACCACCACAGCTAATCCAGTTTCTTCGCGAATTTCTCGACACACACATTCTGCTGGTAGTTCGCCAGTTTTCAAAGTGCCACCGGGTAAATCCCACAGCGGATAATCTCGCCGCAACACTAATAGAACTTCTTTATCCGTATTTTGAATAATCCCAAAAGCGCCTTGTGTCATCCTCTGTCACCTCATCCAAAACCTATTCTTCAGGATTCTCTTCAACAGCTGGCTTCTTACGATAAATGAAATGATAAGCTAAAAACATTACGGCCATGGCAATAACTGAAATGGTCATGGCTAATCTAGTTTCGGAATCGATAAATAAGAACACTAAAATCCCGGCAAAAAATAACAGGCTTAGATAATCGCTAACCGGATATAAGGGCATTTTAAAGGCCGCTACACCCTTAGGATTTTGTTGGCGATACTTCACATGGGCCCAAAGTAAAATCAGCCAAACCACCACAAAATTGATGGTAGAAACCCCGGAAACTAAAGTGAAGACGCCAGCGGGCATGAAATAGTTCAAGATGACAATGATCAACAAAACTAAGGTTGAAAAGTTTAGCGAAATATTAGGGACGCCATTTTTACCTAATTCGGAAAAACGCTTAGAGGCATTCCCCCCGTTAGACAGCGCGTGTAAGGTTCTTGAGGTACTAAACAAACAGCTATTGGTCGCGGACATGGCCGCCGTTAAGACCACAAAGTTCAAAATACCCGCTGCCCCGGCAATCCCGATTCCGGCAAAGACTTGGACAAAGGGACTGGCTGTGGTCGTGATTTTATCCCAAGGATAGACACTCATCACGGCAATCATGGACCCCACGTAAAACAGGCCAATTCTGATGGGCAAGCTATTGATGGCTTTGGGTAAATTAGCTTCAGGATTATCAGTTTCACCGGCTGTTAAACCCACCATTTCAATCCCCACAAAGGCGAAAACTACCATTTGAAAGGACATTAAAAAGCCGTAACCGCCTTTTGGAAAGAAACCACCGTGATTCCACAGATGGGCAAAACTGGCCGTGGAGCCGCTGGTCTTCACGTGGAAAATAGCCAGGGCAAAGCCCACCACCACGAGGGCGATAATGGCAACGACTTTAATCATCGAGAACCAAGATTCCATTTCCCCAAAAAGCCGGACGTTGACCATGTTGCTGGCAAACAATAGGATTAAAATAACTAATGGTGCCACCCATTGGGGGATATCTGGGAACCAGTACTTGATATAAATCCCCGTGGCGGTCAAATCGGCCATGGCTAAACTGATCCAACAAAACCAATAGGTCCAGCCCGTCACAAACTCCCAACGATCCCCTAAATAGATTTTGACAAAATCCAAGAAGGAATGCTTTGCCGTATCCGACAAGAGTAATTCACCAATGGCCCGCATCATGAAGAAACAAAAAATACCCACGATGAGATACGATAAAATAATTGACGGCCCCGACGTATGTATTGCGGTCCCCGATCCTAGAAATAACCCCGTCCCAATGGCGCCACCAATAGCAATCATTTGAATATGGCGGCTTTGCAATGACCTTGATAGCTGACGTTTGTGCTGTTGTTCTTCCATGGTTTCCTCCTGTGATATGCCTCTAAAAAATAATCAAACTACAAAAAAAGCGCTCCCTAGTACACCACTGTACTAGGGGCGCTTGATAACGCGGTTCCACCCTTGTTTTACAGTGCTCGAACATTGAACACTGTCTTTATGCGCTGATATAGGTTGCGACCTCTTGTTGTTTCTGCCATGTAACGTAGTTGACTCTCAGCGTTATTCAACTTCTCTGTCTTTCATTGAAGTCTAGTATACCAACTGATATGTCAGTGTCAATAGTAAAGTTAAAATGAAATGAGAGAATTATTGAAATAAAGCGCATCACATTAGGATTTACAGCAATTTTAATTTTTCAAAATTAGTTTGAATGTAATCTGCTGAGGCCTGATATTTAGCCCGCTCCGTTGGCGTCAAGGCCACCGGTACTGGGGCCATGATCCCCTGATGGCCAACTTTAGCGGGATGGCCGATATAAGTGCCCACTGCTGGGTCAAAGTACGACAAAGAAAAAGTCGCGCCGCTATCGCTCAAGATAGCCCGAGTCAATACGAGAGCCACCATGGCAATGCCATAATTGGTATAGTGTTTGCCCTCATAAATCGTCCAACCTCCAGCCCGGGCCTTGTTTTCCAGATCAACCCGATCCAGCGTTTCTAAAGCAGCCTGATCTTGATTCAATAAGGCCACCGTGGACCACGCGGTAAATTGGGATTCACCATGTTCACCCATGTTAAAGCCTTGAACGTCAGCAGCATTGCACCCTAAGGCCTGGGCCAAGCCCCGGCGCATCCGGTTCGTATCTAACATCGTCCCGGTGCCAATCACTTGGTTTTGGGGCAGCGGTAATATGGCTTGCCAATAGGCGGTAATCACATCACAGGGATTACTGATGTTCACCAAAACACCCTTAAAACCTGATGCAATCAGTAATGGTGCAACTTCATCCACGGCTTTTTTAGTGGTCTTCATCTCACTATTGCGGTCGCCATCATCCGTCGAATCCCCTTGACCTGCGGCAAAAATCACCACATCAGCCTTTTTTAATGACGCATAATCATTCATGATGATCTGACAGGTGGGGGTCACCGCGCTTTGACCGTCCACTAGATCTAAATATTCTGCATCAGCACGAACTTGATTACTTTCAATCAAAATCAACTTGTCACAGACATTTTGTGCCACTAAATTAAAGGCTGTGGTCATCCCCACATGCCCTAATCCAATAATACCAACTGAACGCATTTGTTTGCCTCCTAGACTAAAAAATCTAATCCTAGCTTACCATTTTTTGGCAAGGGGGATTAGATTTTTTAAAACTTAAGCTAAGGTAATATCATAATCAAATTGCTTGGTTTTATTAGCCGCAAGCACATTGTTGCCATCTTTGGTCATAATAGCCACTGGGTCACCATAAACATCTGGTAAACCTTCAAAGGGTTCAATACATAAGAACGGTGCATCTGCCCCCTCCTTGGTCCACAGACAAACATAGCGGAAATCTTCTAAGGAGACTTGAATACTGTGGGTACTCTTTGGCGAAGATAGGGTTAATGCAGTTAGCCCAGGGTTCTCCAAAATGATCAAGCCCTTGGCGAACATATCATAGTCTAAGTGGATCACACCATCTTGGTAATTTGGCACAGCTGAAGTGGTCCCGGCTCGGAACGGATAGGGTTTTTTCACGATATCAAATTGGGTCAATTTAGCCACTTTGGGTTCAACCGCTAATTGATAATCTGAAAAGCTGCCATCATTAGCAATCGGCACATTAAAGGCCGGATGCGACCCTAGGGCAAAGGACATGGCTTGCTGACCTTCATTGGCCACCGCAAAGTTTAAATGTAAGCCAGTTGCCTGCAAACTAAAGGTAACCGATAAGACAAAATCAAAGGGATAGATCTGTTTGGTTTCAGGCGTAGCCTTGAATTGCAAGGTCACTAGGTCAGATTGTTTATCTGTCACTTCAAAGTCATAATCGGATACAAAGCCGTGTTGGGGCATGTCATATTGTTTACCATCGTACAGATAACTATCGTCATTGGAGCGACCGATGGCTGGGAACAGGACAGGTGCATGTTTGGGCCAAATTTCATTGTTCCAAATATAGTCATAACCGGTATCTTGGCGATATAGGTGGGTCAATTGGGCCCCTTTTTCGTCAATTTCGGCTTTGAATTGGGCATTTTCAATGATTTGCATGTTAGTGTTAGTCTCCTTTATTTAAAGAAACCGAAGTAATCATGGGCATTGTTATATGAAATGTCTTCAACGATTTGACCAAGATAGGCTTCATCGTCTGGTAGTTGTCCACGATCGACTAATTCACCAATATAATCACATAATACCCGCCGGAAGTATTCATGCCGTGGATAAGATAAGAAGCTGCGAGAATCGGTTAACATCCCCACAAAATTAGCTAATAAACTTTGTTGGGCCATGATCCGTAGTTGTTCTCTCATGCCTTCCCGGGTATCGTTAAACCACCAAGCACAACCTAATTGTAGCTTTTGAGCATCGCCTTCATAAAAGTCCCCCATCCCCGTGGCCAGTTGCATCCAATCGTTTGGATTCAAAGAATATAAGATTGTCTTAGGGATATTGTCTTCATTTTGCATATCCGTTAACAATTTCATGATTTCTTGGGCAATATCTGGTTGGGTCCCCATGGAGTCAAAGCCAGTATCTGCACCAACCTTTTTAAACATTGGTTTATTGGCACTGCGAATGGCATTCATATGATATTGCATGGTCCAGTTATATTTCTTGTTCAAGCGCATCAAAGCTTCGATCAAGCCGGTGGCATAGGCATCAATATCGTGTTGAGTCAATGGTGCGTTATCAGCGCCCTTGGCAATAATGGTGTCTAATTCTGATTTTGAAACTTTGACAAAATGGAAGGTGTTCAAACCATGATCAGACAGGCGGCCACCTAAACTTTCAAAGTAAGCAAACCGGGTATCAAAGGCAGCCACTAAGGAATCATAATCTTTGATATCAACCTTTGAAATAGCGCCCAATTCCTTTAAATAGGCCCCGTATGTATCTGCGTCAATGGCAAATGCTTTATCAGGCCGCATGGCTGGTAACACTTTAAAGCCATTTTCAGCTTCTTCAGCTTTTAATAACTTGTGATACTTTAAATCAGAGGCTGGATCATCGGTGGTACAAACCACTTTGACGTTCATATTTTTAATCAGGTTTCTAGGCTTGAAAGCATCTGTGGCTAATAATTGGTTAGCTTTGTCCCAAACACTTTTAACGTTCTTACTGGTGAAGGGTTCGTCAATATGGAAGAAGCGTTGCAATTCCAAATGGGTCCATTCGTACAAGGGATTCCCAATAGCTTTTTCAATCGTCTTAGCCCAAGCCACTAGTTTTTCATACTCGTCGCCATCCCCAGTGATCAGTTCTTCAGGCACGCCATTGGCCCGCATTAACCGCCACTTGTAATGATCCCCAAAATTACCGTCATTGATCCAGATCCGGGTTAAATTAGGGTAGTTTTTATTCTCATAAATTTCTTTGGGTACCAGGTGACAATGGTAATCGATGATGGGCATGTTGGCCGCATGATCGTGAAATAACTTTTTGCCCATTTCATTCGTCAGTAAGAAATCTTTGTTTAATAGTGTCATAAAATATAACCTCTTTTTTTATCTATTGTAGTTAAATCTGACAGTTTGATGTTAGAGAATTATAGTTTCAAAAAGCAATCAAAATAGTATCAGTAAAACGTCGTGATACACTGAACAATCAAATGCGAAGAACAAGGCAAAACGAATGTCTTGCCTTGCCCGCAAATTATGATTGTTGTTGTTTAATTCTTGCAAATTCGGCCATATATGCTTTGGCGTTGGCGGTTACCCCGGCAAAATCATCATGATCTGCAGGTTTAACCATGCCGCTGCCGGCACCGACGACGACAACACCAGCTGCAAACCAATCTTTCATATTTTCCAGATTCACCCCACCGGTGGGCATGATACTAACTTGTGGTAATGGGGCTTTGATAGCTTTCACAGCCCCAGGACCAGCTAAAGAGCCTGGGAAGAGTTTGATAATGTCTGAACCGTACTTCAAAGCTGTGGTGATTTCGGTAATACTGTAACAACCTGGTAAATAAGGGACTTGATATAAGTTGCAGATCAAAGCCACATCTTTGTCAAAAGCTGGGCTGACGACGAACTGGGCGCCCGCATCAATAGCCAGACGGGCAGCTGCTGCATCTAAGACGGTACCAGCACCAATCATGACATCTGTACCAGCATATTGATCCGTCAAATCACCAATGGCTAAATCAGCATGGGGAACAGTAAAGGTTAATTCAATCCCCTTTACACCGCCGTCTACACAGGCTTGGCTGACTTTAACTGCTTTTTCAGCGGTTTCGGCACGAACAACGGCAACCACACCGGCTGCTTTGATTTTTTCTAAGGTTTCTACTCTTTTCATAATGCGTAAAAACGCTCCTTTGAATTAAAAGTTTGTTTGCTTAGTTGTTAGACTTTTGAATAGCTTCCCACAAACCGTTTAAGTAGGTTGCTCCTAAAGCACGGTCATATAACCCATAACCAGGACGACCATCTTCACCCCAGATATTGCGACCATGGTCTGGGCGAACGTAGCCGTCAAAGCCAGAATCGTGCATTGCTTTCATAATTTCATACATGTCTAAGGAACCTTCACTGGATAGATGTGGGGCTTCGTGGAAGTCACCGTTGCCGTGCATAAATTTAATATTCCGCGCATGGATGAATGGGGCCCGATCTTTTTTAACGAATTCCCGAATGATTGCCGGTACATCATTTTTAGGATTCTCGCCTAAACTACCTGTACAAATGGTAAAGCCATTGTATTTTGATTCATGGAGTTCTTCGATTTTAACCATGTCATCGCGATTTTTATAAATTCTTGGTAAGCCGAACAATGGGCGTGGTGGATCATCTGGGTGCATGGCCATCCGGACATCGCATTCTTCACAGACAGGAATGATCGCATCTAAGAAATACTTCAAATTTTCAGTTAACTTGGCAGCATCCACATCTTTATAGGCATCAAACAACCGTTGAATCTCAGCCAGGCGATCTGGTTCCCAACCTGGTAGGATATAACCTTTTGAGTTGTTCTTAATATTTTGAATCATTTCTTGGGGATCATCAGTTAACTTATCAGCTTCAAATGCCAAGACATTGGAATTATCAGCCAGTTTGAAATGTAAATCTGTCCGTAACCAGTCAAAAATTGGCATGAAGTTATAGCAGATGACCTTGACGCCATATTCAGAGAGATTGCGAATACTTTGTTTGTAGTTTTCAATATATTGATCCCGACTTGGTTTGCCAATTTTAATATCGTCATGGATATTCACGGATTCAATGACATCCATTTCCAAGCCAGCATCGTTGATTTGCTTTTTCAAAGCAGCAATTTTTTCTTTAGGCCAAACCTCGCCTACTGGGACATCAAACAAAGCCGCAACGACTTGTTTGACCCCCGGAATTTGTTTGATCTGTTCCAACTTGATTGGATCATCGTCAGACCCAAACCATCTAAAACCCATTTGCATGAAAATCTTTCCCTTCGTTTATAAATCTTTTAAAGTGCAGCTAAAGCTTGTTTGATGGCGCCAGGGCCAGCGTTTAACGTCTTGAAGTCAGCTTCGACTTTAGCTGCTAAACCGATGGCATATAAATCATTGGCGAAGATATTTTTATTACTTAAAATTGGTTGTAACGCTTGATGAATTTGGGCGTCGTCTTGATTACCCAATTGAATATTAGCCAATAATTTTTGCAATTGGTCTAATTGGGGATCACGACTTGGGGTGAAGGCATTGCCTGAATCATCCACAGCCAACAGATAGCGGCACCAGCCAGCTAAAATAAATGGAATATACTTCAAATTCTTAACGTCTTTGGTAGGATCATCTAAATAATGTTGAATGGTCACGCCATAACGAATTGGAATCTTTTGTGAGGTATCACTGGCAATCCGTTGCGGTGTGTCAGGAATATTTTTATTAGGTAAGCGTTTGTTGACTAATTCATTGATGAAGTCAGTTGGATTGATGATTTTAGGATCCTTAACAACTGGCAAATCTTCATCAAAGCCTAAACCGCGAATCAATTTGACTAAATCTTTGTTGGTCATTTCTTCAGCGATAGATGTGTAGCCTAATAGATTGCCAAAAATAGCTAACGCAGTGTGCAATGGGTTCAAGCAAGCAGTGACTTTCATTTGATCAGCATCATTGACCGTTTCCCGGTCTGTTAAAATCACACCGGCATCTTCTAATCTAGGCCGACCATTTGGAAAAGCATCTTCAATGACCAAATAATGGGTCGCTTCGGTATTACCGAATGGTGCAATGTTAGTATGTTTGCGGGTATGCAAAATTGTCGTGTCAGCTAATCCTTTATCAGCTAAAATCTTCGCAACAGTTTCCGATGGATTAGGGGTGATCCGGTCAATCATGGACCAAGGAAAGGTAACTTTTTGCGTATCTTGCAAATAGGCTACAAAAGCTTCTGGCACCAAATTATTTTTAGCCCAGCCCTTGGCAATGGTCAAAATTTCCGTTTCAAAACGCTTGCCGTTTTCAGAGAAGTTATCGGTACTTACCATGGCGATTGGAAAAGCCCCTGCGTTATAACGGGCTAATAATAAACGGGCGATGGCCCCCATATTCGTGGCCGCTTGTTCAGGATCACTTTCGATATCCGTCTTAGCTTGAGCAGTTAAATTACCATCTAAATCTCTTAAGGCATAGCCTTTTTCAGTGATGGACATGGTGACAAATTGTAGGGATGGATTTTCAAAAATTGCTTTTAATTTATCCCAACCAGCTTGGTTAGCTTTATTATAATAAATACTATCGGCAACACTGGCAATCAAGGTTTGATCGTATGTATTGTCTTCTTTCATAACAACTTGTAACATCCGATTTTGGTAAGGATGATACATATCGTCGATAACCTGTTCATCATAAGTTTCAGCCACAACAACACCGCTGGTTAATTCACCTTTGTCCAACAAATCTTGGGCAATTTTGGCATGGAAACATCTAAATAAGTTCCCACCCCCGAAATGAACCCAAATTGGATCTGTAGCAGTTGTCTTTGTCATTGCTGCTTGAGAATATTGTGGTACCGTAATGTCAGCGGCCGCAAAAGCTTGGGCATTGCTGACATAATCATCTTTAATGCTGACCATAAAATTGTCTCCTCCTAAAACTGATATACTAGGATATTAGATTTACAAGTTCAATGTATCACCTGCTGTAACCGTTGTCAATTATTTTCGTGATGTTTTCGAATTTAAAAAAAATCTGGCTTTGGCGAATAACTCTTGCTTGAATATTCACTTTCAAACAATTAGACTACAAGATGAAGTACTCATGTACCGGGGGATTAAATATGGAAAATTTACAAGACCAAGTTTATCATCGCTTGTTCCGGGCCATCTTAGAATTAGAATATATTCCAGGACAGCGAATCAATGATAAAGCGCTTACCGAAGAATTAAATGTCAGTCGGACACCGATCCGCGAAGCCATCGTCCGTTTAAAAAAGGATGGTCTCTTAGTTGTTGTGCCGCAAAGTGGGACCTATGTTTCCAAAATAGATTTACACGCGGCCTTAGATGGCCGCTTTGTCCGGGAGAATATCGAAAAGATCGTGGTGCGGGAAAGTGTTAATAACATCACTGCCGAAAATCTCAAAGAACAACACCGGATTTTAACGGACCAAAGTGATGCGATTCAGGGCGCTAATCCCAAGGATTTCTTTTATTTAGATAATCAATTTCATCAGAACTTTTACAAATATGATGATAAATCTGAAGTTTGGCGCTGGTTGCAAAACATCACCATTCAATTGGATCGCTTCCGCTGGTTGCGCTTAAACAACAGCGACCTGCGTTGGGATCTGTTGATCAAACAACACACGGAAATTTTGGATGCCATTTCCCGCAAACGACATTCCCAGGCGGAACAATTAGCTGGCCTGCATATGAATTTGATGCTGGATGAGGAAGATTCGATGTTAAAAGCTTTTCCAGAATACTTTACAGCCTAAAAAACGTGTAATCACAAGTTAGAGATGTGATTACACGTTTTTTTATTGCTATTTATAATTTTTAAGCGTTTTGTTTAGCTTTGATGTTTTCGCTGATGACGATCTTTCCATCAACTAAGTCGGCCTTTAATTGCTTAACTTCTAGATGATCCAAGTAGAAGTCGGTAATTTGATCACGAATATTTTGTTCAATGACCCGCCGTAATGGCCGTGCACCCATGGCTTCATCATAGCCTTGTTCAATCAACCAGTCCTTAGCAGCAGCTGTGACCGTTAAGTGAATATCTTTTTTATCCAAGGTCTTTTGCACATCCGTTAACATCAAATCAACGATTTGACCTAAATCCTTTTTAGTTAAGTGACTGAATTCAACGATGCCGTTAAACCGGTTCAAAAATTCTGGCCGGAAGTATGGGGCTAATTTCGTCATTAAATCAGTATCTTGGTCGGCTTTGCCAGTTAGCGCTTCATTCCCAAAGCCAGCATTAGAAGTGGCAATGATCACTGTATTCTTGAAGTCTACCACATTACCTTGGCCATCGGTCAAACGGCCATCATCTAAGACTTGCAACAACAGAGTAATGACTTCTGGATCAGCCTTTTCAATTTCATCTAACAAAACAATGGCATAAGGGTTACGCCGAACTTGTTCGGTCAACGTATTGCCGTTATCGTTGTAACCAACGTAGCCAGCAGTCGTCCCAATCAACTTAGAAACGGCAGTTTTATCAGAGTACTCAGACATATCCAAGCGAATAATTGAATCCTTGCTGCCAAATAAATCTAAAGCTAATTGCTTAGCCAATTCTGTCTTCCCAACACCAGTTGGGCCCACGAATAAGAAGCTGCCAATTGGCCGATTGCCTTCATCAAAACCAGCCCGGTTCCGCCGAATGGCCCGAACTACCATATTGACGGCTTCATCTTGGCCAATGACTTTACCCTTTAGGCGACCAGCCATCCCTTGCAACCGTTGAATATCAGAGGTACCCATTTGACTAACTGGAATCCCCGTCAAACGTTCAACGGCTTGGGCCACATCGTTTGGTTTTGCTACAACAGCCTTGGTTTCATGGACATTGTCCAACTGTTGTTGCAACTTTTCGATTTGGCCTTTGAGATCAGCGGCTTTTTCAAAATCTTCTTGCTTAGCCGCGTCAGCTTTTTGGCTGTTCAATGACTTAATTTGCTTCTCCAAATCTACTTTATCCACAACTGGGTGTTTAGCGGCCAAATGGGCAGCCGTCATATCGATTAAATCGATGGCTTTATCTGGTAAAGATCTTTGGGGAATATATTGTACCGAATAATCAACGGCAGCTTGTAAAACATCATCAGGCAATTCAACATGATGATGCTTTTCATACAAACTCTTAACACCTTTTAAGATGGCAACCGTTGTGGCTGGGCTTGGTTCGTTGACTGTAACGTCGTTAAAACGCCGAGCCAAAGCCGCATCTTTCATGATGGTGTTGCGATATTCATCTTGGGTCGTTGCACCAATAACGGTTAAATCGCCCCGGGATAAAGCCGGTTTGATGATATCAGCTAAACCTTTGCCACCATCTTCGCCACCAGTGCTACCAGTGCCTAAGATTTGTTGAATTTCATCAAAGAATAAGATCACGTTGCCGGCAGCTTTTACTTCTTTGATTAAGTTTTGAATATTCTCTTCAAAGGAGCCCCGATATTGGGTGCCAGCTTCCAAAGCAGAAAGATCAATGGAATAAATCTGTTTATCTTTGATAGCTTCTGGTACATTTCCTGACACAATCGCTTGGGCCAAGCCCTCCACGATGGCAGTCTTCCCAACACCGGCATCCCCAACTAAGATAGGATTATTCTTGGTCCGCCGACTAAGGATTTCTGCTGTCTCTTGAATTTCATGATCCCGACCAATGACCGGATCCAGCAAGCCATCTTTAGCTTCTTGGGTTAAATTACGCCCTAACTTCTCAAGAATACCACCCTTTTTAACGGCTTGTTCGCCAGTGGTTTCAACAGGGATTTCGTTCCCATTACCTTCTGGAAACTTACCGGTAGCCCGGTACTGTGCGAATTCATCCGGGGTCATTTTATGTCCGTTCACAACATACTGGGCCGTTTGACCTTCACCCAGTCGTCTTATCATTTGATTAAACATATCATCCATATTATTATCGAAAAAAGAATCATTAAAATTTGCCATACCAATAACCTCCCTGATTGACAATATAAATACGGTCAAAACCGTAATAAAAAAGGAACACCTAGCATATTCGCCGTGTTCCAATATAAAAATTATTCAAATTAGTTGGTACACCGGTGAATTGCTTTCTCTTGATTACGTAATATACTATAACACCATTTTAGCACTCGGTCAATACGAGTGCTAAAACTTTTTTAAAAAAATATTGGCCCCCTGGACTATTACCACAAAGGACCAATATTTGAACTTACTTGAACTAAGCCATAGCCGCTTCAAGTTTGCTAACAATGGCATTCGTTAAAGCTTCGCTATTATTTGGCATCTCCAAACGTTGTAACGTCCCACCTAGTTTTTCAATCACTTGGCGCAATTGGATATCCACGTCATAATTTATCTCTAAATTATTGTTGATGAAGCCAATGGGTGCCGAAATAATCGTTGTAATATTTTGGTGCTGGATTAAATCTTCAGCCACATCTATAAAACTAGGCCCAATCCAAGGATCCTTGGTCCGGCCAGCGGACTGCCAACCTAAGGTAAATTGCGTGGCCTGCAACTCAGCCATCTTGGCGATCTGCTGGGCATTGGCTTTGACTTCAGCCAAATAGGGATCCCCGGCAGTGATTGTTTGCATTGGCAGTGAGTGGGCAGAAAAGATAACTTTGGTGGTCGATAGATCGGTCAGCGCCTTTAAATCCCGGATCTGACTGGCCCAAAAATCCAACAAATCTGTTTCATCCCAGAATCCATTAATGGCATGATAAATTATCTGGGGATAGGCTTCTAGTGCCACTTCAGCAGCATGATGATAATCATTAGATGAAAAGGTTGAGAATTGTGCGGCTAAAGGCAGGCCGTAAATCTCATCAAAGCCTTGTTCCTGAATTGCTTCAATAACGTCTTCAATAAAGGGTTCGGTATGGCGTAAGCCTAAAAATACCGGTACCTGGCCGTTGTAATCATCCGTTAGGATGTCGGCCACACTTTGGACTTGGTCTAAAGTGATCTGTCGCAGTGGCGACAAGCCACCAATGGCTTGGTAACGTTTGGTTAAATCCGCCACCAAGGCCGGACTTGGTGCGTGCCCCCGCCGAATATGGGTGTAATAAGGCAAAATATCTTCGGCTTGATATGGTGTCCCAAAGGCCATCAATAATACTGCTTTTTTAGTAGACACGATCTTGAATTCTCCCCTCAAAAGGAATCTTCATAGTAGCCCAGATACAACCTAGGGCAATGAATACAACCACAATAAACATGTTTCGATAAGACGCCAGACCCAGTACATCGTTTTCAGCGCTAAACTGCATGGCTGTGGCGAAAACCAATGGTGCAATGGTAATGCCAATTTTTTTCATGGTGGATAGCCCGCCAATCGCTTGGGCCTGATCATTTGGATCTGCTAGCCGGCCGGCAATGACTTGCAGTGGGGCAGACATTAGACCACCTAAACCAATCCCCAACACAAATGATAAAATCAAAAACAACTGTAGGCTCGCCAATGTAAAGGCAATGGCCAAACTCATTACCCCAATCACAGCACTAGACGCGGACAAGGCAAACCGCATCCCCCGCTTATCTACCAACAAGCCCCCGACATAAGAGCCAATGACACTTCCTAAGCCAGTGCTGACTAAGACCATGCCGGCTAACCGGACCGGTAAGCCAAAGGTTGTATGGACATAAGTTGGGATATAAACAAACAGTGAAAAGAGACTGCCACCTAAAGCCCCCAGTAAAATCGTTAAGCGATAGGCAGGCTGTTTTAAGAGATGTAATGGTAAGAATGGCATTTTTTGCGCGGCCAATTTCTTTTCCGTACGCATAAATAATTCACCGCAGATGATGCCCAGTACTAATAATGGGATAATCATCAACAAATATTGATTAAAATGTTGAGCTAGAGTAATGGCTAACATCAAGCTAGACAAAGCAATGGTGAAGGTGATGATGCCCAGATAATCTGTTTTCTGGCGGCGATCTTGGGTACTATTATCCAAGAAACGCCAAGACAATAAGAATAAAATAAATAATAAGGGCAACATGAAACCATAAAAATTACGCCAATCTCTGGTGACGCCTAAAATGATCCCAGCGATAATGGGACCAAAAATAGCAGACATCCCCGAAATAACGCCAATCGTCGATACTTTGCGGCCCTGTTTATTTTGCTGAGCCACTTGTAAAATGGCATTGATGGACAACACGATGATGCCGCCATCTCCCAGGGCCTGGACCAGTCGGCCTAATAACATGACAACATAATTGGGAGATATAAAGGTTATCAAGCTCCCGAAAAACCATAAAATAAGTTCAGCTAAAAATACTTTTTTGGTGCCATATAAATCCGCAAAATTAGCGGCAATTGGTGTGCCAATAACTAACCCTAACGTATATAAGCCAGCTACCCAAGAAGCACTCATGGAGCTGATATTATAAGTTTGACTGATGGAATGCAGCATCGTGGAAATCGCCCCACCATCTAGCTGGGTGATAAATACAGCAATGCCATACAGCCAAATTGGTGGGCGGCGTTTTGCAACGGCTTTAGCCATTAATCATCGCCTGCCATTTCATCTAAGAGTAAATGGTCTAATTTAGCCGCATTCAAATAAGTTCCAATAATGAAATAAGGAAATTCGCCATAGACTGAACTGGCTTCATAATAGCGCATCTCTGTAATAATTTTTTTAAACATCAATGGCGTATCCGCAAATAAAGTCACACCCCATTCGTCATCGTCTAGACCGATGGCCCCAGTGATGAACTGCCAAATCTTGCCGGCATATTTCCGGCCTACAGCCCCATGATCATGCATAAATTGCTGCCGTTGTTCGTAGGTCAAAGTATACCAATTGGCCCCAGGAATACGTAATTTAGACATGGGGTAAAAACAAATATAAGGCTTTTCCGGCAACTGTGGCTTTAAATGGGCATCTACATAAGCCCAACCCCGGTCGGTCTTAGGTTTGCCAGTATATGTACCAACTTCAGTGATCGACACAAAGGAATGCGTTTTGGTCAAATACTGATTGAAGGGTAATTTAGCGATTTTCGTTTCAACTTCATTGAGTTCATCTAAAGTTGGTCGTAAAATCATTAACCCTAGATCAGCCTTATGCCCGGATACATTAAATAAATAATGACTCCCTTCCCCTTGATTTTCGGCACTTGTTTCAGCCGCCAAATAGGCTTTAAACCCTTTGACTAACTTGAGCCGATCTGATTCTGGACAGGTTTGCCATGCAGCCCAGTCCAGATCCCAAAATAAATGCAAACAATACCAACCTTCTAATGTATCTACCGGTTTTTCTGGCATATTGCTTCCCCCTTATACCCTAATTTTAAGTTTAGCCGGTGTAGACCAATACATTTAAATTAGAGTAATTTTTATGAGCCTATACTTAGCGACTGTATATTAAACTCATGCTTAAATTCTAGACTTTCTAATAAAACAATTCAATAAAAAAGTCCCATGAATTCACTAATTTTAGGCGTTTCCCCATGCAAAACTTCATATAAAAAAAACTGACAACTGAAAAATTTAACAGCCATTACGCGCGCTGAAATTCTCAGTCATCAGTCTGATGATATGTGTGTTAATTATGTTGTTTGGCAAATAGATGTAATTTATCGATCCGTTGGCAAGCTTCAGTAAATCTTGGCTCATCAATTAATAAACCCACCCGAACGTATCCTTCACCCCCGGCACCAAAACCAGTCCCCGGTGCCACGGCGACACCGGCTTCATTTAAAAGCAAGTCCGCAAAGGTCTCACTGGTGTACCCCTCAGGGACTGGCATCCAAGCGTAAAAGGAACCGCCTGACGGATAGGGTTGCCAGCCAATGGCCTTAGCTGCTGTCCAAAATTCATTACGGCGTTTTTCATATAACGCCACCAGTGCCTTCACCGAGCTTTGATCACTATTGAGAGCTGTGACCCCAGCATCTTGAATCGCTGGAAAGACGCTGACAAATAAATGATCCTGGATCAAATTAATGGCTTCAATGATCTCGGCATTACCGGCTGCAAAGGCAATACGCCACCCAGCCATGTTAAAGGACTTAGACAGGGTATACATTTCAATACCCACTTCCTTAGCCCCTGGCGTTTGTAAGAAGCTGACAGGTTTTTGGCCATCAAAGCCGATGGCCCCATAGGCAAAATCATGGACGATGCCAATATCCTGGGCTTTGGCAAAGGCTACGGTATCCTCAAAGAATTGCGAAGTAGCCACAGCTCCGGTGGGATTATTGGGATAATTTAAGTATAAGAACTTGGCAGCGGCTGCTACTTCGGGGTCAATCTCGCTATAGTCTGGTAAAAAGTTATTAGCTGCCTTCAGCCGGAATAATGCCAACTTGACTTGAGCTAAAGTTACCCCCGATAAATAATCCGGATAGCCAGGATCAGGCAATAGTAATGTATCCCCGGGGTTCATTAAAGCCAATGGCAATTCCACCAAACCCGTTTTAGAACCACCCAATACGGCAATTTCTTTTTCAGGGTCTAAATCAACGTTATATTCCCGTTTGTAAAAGTCCGCTGCAGCCTGCTTAAAATCAGGCATGCCCCGGAACAAGGAGTACTTATGATTCATTGGATTGGCGGCAGCCTGTTGCAGGCTTTGGACCACAAATTCTGGGGTGGGTTGATCGGGATTCCCCTGCCCTAAATTAATCACATCGACGCCTTCAGCAATTTTGGCGTTGACTTTTTGCACTAAATTAGCAAAAAACTGTTTGGGTAGCTGCTGTAAAATATTTGATTCTGGAAAATTCAAAATATTGCCTCCTATAATTCATTATTCAATCATCAGGCGTGGGTAAAATGGCTGGCAAATTTATCCCCAATCCATTGGATCAATTGCACAATAACGACCAAAATAATGATCACCGCAATTAACACGCCGGTTTCATAACGGTTATAACCATACTGAATAGCTAAATTCCCAATGCCACCAGCGCCAATGGTCCCCACCATGGCCGAATAACCCAATAAACTGATCAAGGTCAAGACAAACCCCCGAATAAGGGCAGGTAATGCTTCTGGGAATAAAACTTGTCTAAAAATCAAACCAAACTTGGCGCCCGTGGAACAGGCGGCCTCCACAATACCCGCATCCACATCGGTAAAGGCGCCTTCAGCCAAACGGGCATAAAAAGGAATGGCTGCAATAGCCAAGGATACCGTCCCACCCATGGGGGTATAAGGATCCCCGGTCAAAATTTTAGCCAGTGGGATCAAGACAACCATTAAAATCAAGAATGGGAATGAACGGATGGCGTTAATAACAAACCCAAACGTATTATTGACCCAGGGCTTTAATGAAAATAGCGGATTGGAGAAATAATACAAAATAATCCCCAATAAGGTGCCAAATACCACCCCGATGACACCAGAGATAACCACCATTTCAGTGGTTTCCCACAGGGCTTGCCCTAAATTCTGTTGTAAAATTTGGATGGTCTCACTCATAAAGCCACCTCCGAAACTTGGTCAACCGACTGCTTAAAGGCCGTGATAGCTTGGGCAATGTTAGGGGCATCCCCAGTTAAAAACACGGCTAAGATGCCAATGGCTTTGTTTTGAATATATTCAATACGGCCTTGGAGAATATTGACCTCTACGCCGGTTGCCTTGGCGATTTTTGTGATCAGTGGATCTAATGAATCCTCGCCTTGGTACCGCAAGGATAAGAGTTGACCGGATAATTGCTTGAGTTTAAACAGGACTTCATCTGGCAATTTAGTATCTAAGAAAGTTCCCACCAGCCGTTGGCCCATTTGTGACTTGGGATCGGCAAACAAATCATAAACGGTGGTCTGTTCCACGATGCGGCCATCCTCCATGACGGCCACGCGATTAAATAGGCTTTTGGCTACTTCCAATTGATGGGTGATGAACACAATGGTGATGTGTAGCCGGGTGTTGATATCCTTTAAAATTGTCACGATTTCTTCAGCCGTTTCTGTATCCAACGCACTGGTGGCTTCATCACACAATAGAATATCCGGATTGTTGGCCAAGGCCCGGGCAATCCCCACCCGTTGTTTTTGCCCCCCAGATAGCTGCTCAGGATAATTATCTTTACGATCTGCCAGACCCACCATACTCAATAGTTCCTCAATGCGTTGTGCCTGCTGGTCCTTTTGGTAATTAGCTGCCGTCAAGGCAAAGCCAATATTTTGGGCAATCGTTCGATTGTTGACTAAATTAAAGTTTTGAAAAATAAAACCCATCTTCTGGCGGGCTGCTGCCAGTTGTGGCTTTGAGGCTTTGGTAATATTCACCCCATCCACGTTCACCTCACCGGTAGTCGGTTGTTGTAACCCATTGATGGTGCGCACCAAGGTTGACTTCCCGGCGCCGGATAACCCGACAATTCCAAAAACCTCACCTTTTTGAATGCTTAAGGAAACGCCACTGACCGCATGAATATCTTTTTGTTTCGCTTTAAAAGTGACCGATACATTTTTAATTTCAATTTGACTCATGGTTAAAACTCCCTACTTCCAGCTGGCTGGTTTTTGGAAATCTTTGAATTTAGATTTAGCGATGGCATCTTTAAAGGCTTTACTCTTCAGAACACTGGTAACGGCCTTCCCAAATTTAGAATTCTTGTCTTGGGTGCGAACCACAAATACTTCCATATAGTCGTTTTTAAGTTTTTCCAGGGCTAAGGCACTGGCTGGCTTGATGTTGGCATTCCAAGAATAGTTCCCAGGAATTAAGGCAATATCAACAGTACTGCGGGCCTGTGGTAATTGGGCAGCATCAAGTGTTTTGAACTTCAATTGTTTCGTATTTTGATCCACATCGGCCACGGTAGCTTTAGCCACATTGACATCTTTCTTCAAAGTGATCAACTTATTGGCAGCCAGTAATTGTAAGGACCGGGCCAAATTGGAAGGATCATTGGCAATTGCCACGGTGGCCCCGGATTTAAGAGACTTCAAGGATTTGATTTTTTTTGAATAGATACCCATGCCTAAGGTTGGGGTTTGCCCCACGGCAGATAATTCTAACTTATTGGCGGCTGAAAAAGTTTTAAGGTAGGCAGTGTGTTGGAATAAGTTGGCGTTGATCGAACCAGAATTCAATGCCTTATTTGGTTGCACATAGTCATTAAATTCTTTGGTCTTTAACGTGAACCCCTTCTTTTTCAACAGTGGGCCTAACACCTCTGTGGTCATATCCCCATAAGGGCCAGGTGCCACCCCAACAGTTTCCGTGGTGGCCGCTTGGGTTGTAGTGCCTTGAGTTGTAAAGATACCTAACGCGATTGTCCCGATAAACGCTGCCGCAATTAAACCTAACTTTTTATTCAACTTCATCTTAAACACTCCCATAAAATTTTTATGTCATCAAATATTAAAAAAAAGCCCCATGTTTCCTATCACAAGATCATAGAAAACATGGGACGAACTTTTTCGTGTTACCACCCAATTTCGTGTCGCAAAGACACCTCAAAGGCACAATATGCCTGGATCATTAACGGGATCGACCGTACTTTGGACTTGCATCCGCCATAATGTGATTTGGAGCTCATCTTCACTTAAGCTTAAACCTATCCTTGCAGCTGTTAGATAGTCTCTGAGTGATTAAACTTAACTTACTCTTCTCCGCGACACGAATAATGTGTGTTTGATGACATTCTCAATATTTTCTAATATTAATCTAATGCCGAGAACTTGTCAATCAAAAAAACTCAATTTACGTCGGCAAAAAAAGTTGATTCTATATTTTAGCCCAAATTCTACTTGCCCAATGGTTATCCCGTGAGATTTAAGACGATCTATTGTACAATTTAGAAGAAATGAAGTTTATCACAAATTGAATAGTTAGGAGGCTTTTATTTTGAAGAACTCAAAAAATATCATCTTAATTGGTGATGGTGCCATTGGTTCTAGTTACGCTTTTAATTGCTTGATGACTGGCGTTGGTAAAAGTATCGGGATCATTGATATCAACATGAAACGGGTTCAAGGTGACGTGGAAGATTTACGGGATGCCTTACCTTATACCTCACAGCAAAATATCTATGCGGCTAACTACGCCGATTGTCGTTATGCTGATTTAATTGTGATCACTGCCGGCTTACCGCAAAAACCTGGGCAAACACGTTTGGAATTGATTCAAAAAAATGCTGTCATTATTAAGGATATCTCCAATCAAATCATGGCCAACGATTTTGATGGCATCATTGTCATCGCCAGTAACCCAGTAGATATCTTGACCGAACTCGTTTTTAAGACCACTGGCTTACCCCGCAACCAGGTCATCGGTTCTGGGACTGCATTGGACAGTGCTCGGCTGCGTTCTGAAATCAGCCAACGTTTTAACGTGGATGCCCGCTCTGTCAGTGGTTATATTTTAGGTGAACATGGTGATTCTGAATTCCCGGTTTGGGATTTCACGACTATTGGTGGTCAACCTATCCGTAAATGGATCCCGGAAAATCGCCAAGATGAAGTTCTAGAAGAAATCGCCACCACCGTCAAAGATGCCGCCTACAGTATCATTAGCCAAAAAGGCGCCACTTTTTATGGTATCGCTGCCAGCCTCACTCGTATTACCCAGGCAATTTTAAACGATGATTTAACCCCGTTTGCCCTATCCATTCATCTAACAGGTGAATATGGCTTAAGTGATGTTTCCATTGGCGTACCGGCCATTATTGGGGCTAATGGGCTAGACCGAATCATCGAATTGGACTTGAATGCAGATGATGCCAAAAAGATGAGCGATTCTGCTAAGTTGTTAAAAAATATGGATATTCAAAATAGCTAAACTACGCGGTCTAATTATTTCAATACATCCGTCCGCAAATTAGTGCTTTGGCCTAATTTGCGGGCTTTTTTTGTGGCCCGTTTTTTTGAAGACGCCCCCTTTAAATATAAAGGTCACCCTAAAATTGACTGGCCCGACAAATATTTGAATAAATTAATGTTTTCTGAACCATTCACTTAAATGCCAGCTCCCTAACCGAATTTAATAAACATTATTTGGGTAGTTTCGTAGTTATTATTACGGCTCACCAAAATAATCCACTCGTCTAAAAGAAAGGCCAACTTTAAGGGATTGAGTTTGTGTGTTATATTTTGTCACATATTCAAAAAAGAAAGGTCTTGGTGGTAATGGCAAGTAATCCGATCAACGAAGATGGCACCAAACGGAGTTTACAAAATCGCCATGTGCAAATGATCGCCATCGGCGGCACAATTGGCACTGGTTTGTTCTTAGGGGCAGGTAATTCTATTGCCAAAACCGGCCCATCGATCATCATCGTCTATGCGGTCTTGGGGATGTTCTTCTTTTTGATGATGCGGGCCATTGGTGAAATGCTTTATGCTAGTCCGGAAGAACACACCTTTGTAGCCTTTATCGCCAAATACCTGGGTATGAGACCTGGTGTATTTGCCGCTTGGACTTACTGGATGGGTCTTATTTTCGTGGCCATGGCTGAATTGACCGCTATTTCTACCTATGTTCAATATTGGTTCCCCACTTGGAACACCAGTCTCATTCAAATCGGCTTTATCCTGGTTTTAGGTTCAGTGAATTTAATCGCCGTTAAAATTTTTGGTGAAGCGGAATTTTGGTTTTCTATGGTCAAAATCATTGCCATTATTGCCTTGATTGCCGTAGGCTTGATGATGATTTTTACCGGTTTCAAAGATACCTCCGGCGTTCAAGCAAGCTTTGGTAATATTTTCCATCATTTCCAGATGTTCCCCCACGGCATTATTGCTTTTATCGCCGCCTTTCCGATGGTGTTTTTTGCCTTTCAAGGCATCGAATTTGTCAGCATAACGATTGGGGAAACCAAAAACCCCCGCAAGGTCTTGCCAAAAGCTGTTAATCAAACTATCTACCGTATTTTAATTTTCTACATAGGGGCCATGATCATTATCATGAGCATCAATCCATGGCAAGAAATTAATCCAGCTCAAAGTCCTTTTGTCCAAGTCTTTAAACTAGCTGGGCTACCAGCTACCGCTGCGGTCATTAACTTTGTGGTCCTAACTTCTGCCGCATCTGCTTTAAACAGTGCTATTTTCTCGGCTGGCCGCCACCTATATACCTCGGCTATGGAATCAGATGCCGCTGTTTTAAAACCTTTTCGCCACGTATCTAAAACTGGCGTTCCTAGCGGCGGAATTTTCTTATCCGTTGCCTTGATGTTTATTTCCCCGATCATCAGTGCTCTGCCACAAATTACCAGTGCTTTCGAATTTCTAGCCTCAGTGATCAGTGACCTCGGTATCGTGGTATATACGTTAGCCATATTAGCCCATCGTCAATATAGAAAATCCCCAGACTTCTTAAGTGATGGCTTCCTCATGCCTGCTTATAAAATCACCAGTCCGGCAACGATCATCTTTTTCGCCGTCATTTTCATCAGTCTGTTCTTCAATCCTGGTTCAGTGATCCCGGCTGTTGGCGCCATTATCTGGTGTGTCGGTTTTGGGGGTAGTATTTGGCTACGTTACCGGAAACCAGCAGGAGTTCCTGCCAAATAGAAAATAGCTTCTAAATATTTCCATCACTTTCAAAGGACATTACCTCGTTAAATTGAGCGTAATGTCCCTTTTAAATTGCCAAGGTTCCAAGGCGTAGCTAATAATTCCTAACAATTTATGTTATGCTAATAATTGTGTTTTTTATTGCTGACTTATTTACATAATATTTTGCATCGAGGTATTTATATTCATGGATAGTGAAACAAGAAGAAATGGCCCTTGGCGCCGTAATTTAATCGTGCTTTGGTTTTGTACATTTGTAGCTGGTGTAGCATTTAGCGAAATCAGTCCTTTTCTGTCTTTATACGTTAATTCAATGGGGGATTTCACCAAGTCGCAAGTAACGATTTATAGTGGCTTGGTCTACGGTGTAGATTTTTTGGTCAACGCCTTAGTATCACCTTTATGGGGGAAACTAGCTGATAAAAAGGGCCGTAAAATTATGCTGTTGCGGGCAGCCTTTGGTATGACTATCACCTTTGGTTTGATGGGTTTTGCCCAAAGTATTTGGCAACTAATCTTACTGCGGGCCATTCAAGGTGTCTTTGCTGGCTATATCCCCAACGCCCAGGCCCTAATTGCCTCCCAAGCGCCGCTGGACAAAAGTGGCATGGCCTTGAGTACCTTAACCACCGGTTACACCAGTGGTTTCTTGCTAGGTCCCATTATTGGCGGGGCCCTGGCCCAGGTTTTTTCCATCCGCATGACCTTTTTCATCACAGCAGGTTTATTATTCTTAACTTTCTTAATGAGTTGGCTTTTGGTCAAAGAAAAATTCGAACCAGTCAGTGAAACCGGTCCAAACGCGGTCAGTTACAGTTTCAAATCTCTCCCCAATCCTAAACTAATTATCATCTTATTGTTCTCAACGCTGATCGTCATGGCTGGGAATTCATCAATTTCACCGATTATTAGTCTTTATGTCAAGGAATTGATGCACCACGTTGGGCCAATTACCCTGGTAGCTGGGATCATTGCTGCTTTGCCAGGAATTTCCAATATCATCATGGCCCCGAGACTGGGTCGCTATGGGGATAAGCATGGTTCTGGGAAGGTTTTGCTCTTCGGCTTTACCTTTGCCACCATCGTCTATTTTCCCCAGGGTTTAATATTCAATATTTTCATCCTCGGTTTCTTGCGCTTGATGGTAGGTATTTCCGACGCGGCTTTATTCCCAGAAATCCAAACCCTGCTTACGAAAAACACCCCCGTCAATATGACTTCTTATATTTTTAGTTGGAATCAATCTTTCTCTTCTTTAGGTGCCATGTTTGGCTCATTATTGGGTGGCTTTATCGCCGGACTATTTGATTACAACGCCGTCTTCATCATGACCGCCTTGATGCTGTTCTTAAATTTATTGCTGATTTGGTTCTTCGCCCCAGAAATTCGGCAGCCTCAACGGACTTAAGCGTTGCAGTCGTATCTCAATCACTGTTTAGTCGTTCTTTGAACGGCTATTTTTTATGCCATTGTTCACATAAGTTGAAATTTATGCTCACATCTGACGTTATGATGAAAATAATTCACCTATGCAGGAAAATGTTTCGCTTTATCTCATTAAATTTTAATGTAAAATAACATTACAGAAAATAAACGGAAAGGTCTTGAGGGGCAATGGCTATGAATACGATCAATAAAGATGGTACCAAACGCACCTTGCATAACCGCCACGTACAAATGATTGCGATTGGCGGCACAATTGGGACAGGACTGTTCTTAGGCGCCGGGAATTCGATTGCTAAAACGGGTCCATCTATCATTATTGTTTATGCTGTTTTGGGTTTATTTTTCTTCTTGATGATGCGGGCCATTGGTGAAATGCTGTATGCCAGTCCTGAGGAACATACCTTTGTGGCCTTTATTACGAAATATTTAGGCATTGGTCCAGGGGTCTTTGCCGCCTGGAGTTACTGGTTAGGTTTAATCTTCTTAGCCATGGCTGAATTAACCGCAATTTCCACTTATGTCCAGTATTGGTTCCCCACTTGGAATACCAGTCTGATCCAGATTATTTTTCTGATCATCCTAGGTGCCGTGAATCTGATTGCCGCTAAAATCTTCGGCGAAGCGGAATTCTGGTTTGCCATGATCAAAATTATTGCCATCATTGCTTTGATCGCCGTGGGTTTAATGATGATTTTCACCGGTTTTAAAGATACCTCTGGCGTTCAAGCCAGTTTTGGTAATATTTTCCATAAATTCCAAATGTTTCCTAATGGAATCACTTCCTTTGTGGCGGCTTTTCCCATGGTGTTCTTTGCCTTCCAAGGGATTGAATTTGTGAGTATTACCATTGGCGAAACCGAAAATCCCCGTAAGGTCTTGCCAAAGGCCGTCAATCAAACCATCTATCGAATCTTAATTTTCTACATCGGCGCCATGCTGATCATCATGAGTATTAACCCTTGGCGGGAAATTAATCCGGCGCAAAGCCCATTTGTGCAAGTCTTTAAATTGGCTGGTCTCCCTGCGGCGGCCGCAGTCATTAACTTCGTCGTCCTAACTTCGGCAGCCTCAGCTTTAAACAGTGCAATTTTCTCAGCGGGCCGACATTTATATACCCTATCCATGGAATCAGAAGCTGCCATGATGAAACCATTTCGCCATATCTCTAAAACCGGTGTTCCCAGTGGGGGTATCTTGTTATCCGTGGCTTTAATGTTTATTTCGCCCATTATCAGTGCGATTCCGCAAATCACCAGCGCTTTTGAGTTTGTCACCTCTGTATCCAGCGACTTATATATTTTAGTTTATGGTTTAGCCATGTTAGCCCATCGGCAATATAAAAAATCTCAGGACTTTATGAGTGATGGTTTCTTAATGCCAGCTTATCGCGTTACCAGCCCGGCAACCATTGTATTTTTCGCCGTGATTTTCATCAGTTTGTTCTTCAATCCAGGCTCCGTCGTGCCAGCTATTGGTGCGATCATCTGGTGCATTATCTTCGGTGGGGCGACCTGGTTGCGTTATCGCAAAACCCCCGCTGCAGTTATTAAGGAAAAATAAGTCAAAAAAAGCTGACCCAACATTTCTAGCTGGGTCAGCTTTTTCAATACAAAAGACGTCCACCGAAATGAACGTCTTCCTGCCTTTTGTCCAATGACAAAGGTCTTTTTAAAATCTATAGGTTTGGCACCGACAAGAATCATAACATATTCCTTGAGTCAGTACAAATTATTTATAAATTTCTTTGGCATACCCAAAAGCAGACCAAGCTTTGGGCCAACCTGCGTAAAAGGCCAAGTGGGTAATCAGCTCAACCATTTCCGTTTTAGTGACCCCGTTTTCTTTGGCGATGCGCATGTGATCTTTTAACTGGGGGACACCTTGGGTCAATAAGCTGGCGACCGTAATCAAACTACGATCATGGGCGGGCATTTCAGACTCCCGGGACCAGACTTCCCCAAATAAAACATCATCATTCAATTCGGCAAACTTAGGGGCAAATTCCCCTAAATTGTCGCGACCTGCTGTTTGTTTCTTGACCATATATGCTACCACCTAACCTTGTTTTGTTGGATAAATTGTAAATTCGCTCACGTTCACAGCTTCGGGTTGATCAATGGCAAAATTCACCACGTTGGCCACGGCCTCGGGGCCAATCCCCACTTGATCATAAAGTTGCGCCATGCCTTTAAGGGTGGCTTGGTCAGAAATTGTCCCCATCACTTCCGTATTGATTGCCCCGGGATATAAGGTAACGGCCCGAATATTCGTACCCTCAGCCGCACTTTCCATTCGGATCACTTCCATGAGATTCTTTACGGCAAACTTCGTGGCCCCATATACGCCTGCACCGGGATAATTTTTCAATCCGGCTACGGAGGATGTGGTGATGATCTGCCCATGTTTTTGCGTGGTAAAATCAGGCATCACCGCCGCAATACCATTCAAAACACCCTTTAAGTTAATATCGATCATGTCATCCCATTCTTTGGTATGCAAGGCACTGATCGGGGAACTGGGGGCGATGCCGGCATTGTTAAATAACACATCAATGCCGCCAAACTCCGTTTTGGCTAAAGCCACCAACGCCTGTAAATCGGCCGCCTGGCGCACATCCGTCGTTCGATATGCCACTTGGCCCCCCGCAGCACGAATGCTTGTTGCAATTTCAGCCAACCGACTTTCGCGCCGGGCACCCAAAACCACTTTGGCCCCATTTTGCGCCAACAATTTAGCAGTTGCTTCACCAATGCCAGAAGAAGCCCCAGTGATCACAACGACTTTATCTTGAACTGTCATATTAATTCTTCTCCTTCACTGTTGCGTCCGTGCCCACCTATAAGCTTATGCCTACATTACCGCGCACAGTGCTTGGGAAGTCAAGTGATTCGCCTTTATTCAAACCGTTTTAGATAAGTTTCAAAGCTTTCCGTTTCTGAAATACTGGCATCGAGTTTGCCATCATACCAGTCAATTTTGTGGTTCAACACCTGCAGATTGGCTTGACGTTCGGCAATTTCTGCCTCACAGTCTTTTTGGACTTGTGCCAATAACGCCCGCCGCGCGGGGATGGTGGCATCCCCGGCGGCTCTTAGTGCCACATATTCTTTTAAAGCGGTAATTTTCATGCCCGTTCCCTTTAGATGCAGGACAAAGCCCACCCACTTAATATCGGCCATGGTGTAATAGCGCATACCACTTTGATCTCGATGGGGTTTAATAATGCCCTCATTTTCGTAATAACGCAACGTGAACGTGGAAAGACCCACTAGCTGGCTGAATTCACCAATTTTATATTTTTTAACATTAACCATTAGCATGCCCCCTAATTTGATTGCTTCCATCATAAGCCTTATAGTGCCCTCTAAGTCAAGTCACTAGCCAAAAATAAATAATCGAATTACCCGATATTTTTAGCGCTTTATTACCTCTTTGAAAACGGATTTATGAAAAGGCGCCTTTGCATTATTGGAAATTTTGCACTACAGTAGATATATGTCCAATATTCATAAATATTTTCATTCTTTTCAATGATTTAAGGAGGAATACTAATTATGGAAAATCACCATGAACTTAACCATCGCGCAATTAGTTTACCAACCAAATCAGAGAAAACAGTCGCTTCACCTATTTCTAAATCTAAAAAAGATGCCCATAGGCGCTTGAGATTTATCTCTGTTATCGCAACATTTGGTGGTTTACTTTTTGGCTATGATACAGGGGTAATCAACGGCGCGCTCCCATTTATGAGCAAAGCCAGTGAATTGAATATGAACCCAGTCACTGAAGGCTTAGTTGCCAGTTCATTAACCTTAGGCGCTGCCTTTGGGGCTATTTTAACCGGTAGAATCGCTGATAAAAGGGGTCGGCGTAAAGTCATCATGAGCCTAGCCATTATTTTTGTGGCAGCTACGATTGCTTCGGCCCTATCGCCCAATGCCAACTTCTTGATTGGCGCCCGGGCATTACTGGGCTTAGCCGTTGGCGGGGCTTCGGTGACCGTGCCAACCTTCTTAGCTGAAATCGCCCCACCGGCTTTAAGGGGGAGTTTAGTCGTTCAAAATGATGTGATGATCGTATCCGGCCAACTGCTGGCCTTTATCTTCAATGCAATCTTAGGGACCACACTAGGTGCCGTTGCTGGGATTTGGCGGTGGATGATCGTCTTAGCCACCATCCCAGCCATCATTCTTTGGATCGGGATGAATTTCGTGCCAGAATCGCCCCACTGGTTAGTGGAAACCGGTAAAACCAAGCGGGCATTAAAAGTGCTGCGGGAAGTCCGGGGTGAGGCACAAGCTCAAGTGGAATTGCATAGCTTGGAAAAAACTGTTGCCCATTCCAAATCCATTAAAAATGTGACTTTTAAAGATTTACGCAAGCCCTGGGTCACCCGCTTGATCGTCATCGGGGTCGGTTTAGGCATCATGCAACAAATCGTTGGGGTCAATGTGATGATGTATTATGGCACCACAATTTTACAAAAATCCGGTTTCGGCCAAAATGGCAGCTTGATCGCCAATATTTTAAATGGGGTCACCTCGGTCATTGCAACGCTGGTGACAATGCGCTTAATGTACCATCATAAACGCCGTCCCATGTTGTTAACTGGTTTGATTGGGACCATGTTCTCCCTATTAGGTATCACGTTAATCAGTAACTTCTTAGCGGCCAGTCCGTTATTGCCTTACCTCACCATTACCTTCACGGTCATTTACTTGGCCTTCTTCCAAGGGGCAGTTGGACCCTTGACCTGGACCTTACTGTCGGAAATTTATCCGGAAGCCATTCGGGGCCTGGGTATGGGCTTTGCCACCTTCTTCTTGTGGATCGCCAATTTCTTTGTGGGCTTCTTATTCCCAATTTCAGTGGCGCGCCTAGGCATGACCGCCACCTTCTTGATCTTTGTAGGTTTAAATATTATCTCATTTATTTTTGCTTATAAATTTGCCCCTGAAACAGCGGGGAAATCCCTTGAAACCATCGAAACTGAAAGTAAATTGAAAGGTTAATCCCCAACAGATTGTCAGCTTTTAACCTAGGCTAGCAATCTGTTTTGCGTTATCCTATAAGTATGTCATACATCAGGAGGTTGTTATGTTCCCTCATTTAGGTTTAAAGGCCAGTACGGATCCCCAACAAGTCAACGAACGCTTAGGATATCACCCGGATGTTTTTGAGTTTTATACCGATCGTCAGGATGTGACGGATTCTGGGTTAGTCCACCTCACTAAAATGATCCGCCTGGTGCAAGATCAAGGCATCCAACATATTGTTATTCACCACCCCATGCGTTTTGGCAAATTCCATAATGAGCTGTTTGTGGATGCCACTAAAATGTTAGACCAGTATGACTTCTTGATGGCCGGCACTGAGCGGTTGATCAACCTGGCCTTACAAGAAAATGTCCAATTGCTGGTCCATGGGGCTTACAATGAACCCTTGGCCTTCATTCACCAATTTTATCCCTCCGTTCAAGCGGCCCAAGCACTGGTTTTCAAACGCCTGGATTACTTCGCGGCTTTAGGGGGCGATCATATTATGTTTGAAAACTCGATTTCCCCAGTTTTTGCTTATGGGGATGTGGCCACGGAAGCGTTAGTGATTCAAAAAAAATATCGCTTATGCTTTGATGTTAGTCATGCTTTCATTTATAATCACGGGGATAATACCAAATTGCAAGCTAGCCTCAAACGCTTGGCTCCCCAAATCGTCCACTATCATCTGGTGGATTCCATGGGTTTAAGCCATGATAGTTTACCCCTAGGTCAGGGCAACATTGATTGGGCTAAGGTCTATCCCCTGCTCAACCAAAAAGCCACCAATATCTTTGAAATCAACTTAAAAAATCAGCTGGATTCAAAAGAAATGCGGGACAGCTATCAGTATTTATTAACCATCCAACAAAATTTAGCGCATTAAAATAAGGTGCCCTGAACAACAGCCGTTGTCCAAGACACCTTATTTAAATATTATTGTTAATCTTGTGGTAATAAGGCTGGTGCTACTAAGCCACCAAACTTGTTTTCAGGTAACTTGCCTTCTGGATCAGGGTTTTTAACCACTAATTCCCGGTTTACAAAACTATAGATACATTCGTCCCCTAATTCACGGCCATAACCAGACATCTTGATCCCACCAAATGGAATTTCTGGCAAGGTGCTTAAGAAGGTGTTGACAAACATCATGCCGGTTTCGATCTTGGCAGCCACTTCAGCGCCGTGTTCAGCATCGCCACTATAAACGATCCCACCTAAGCCTAAGTGTGAATCATTGGCTAATTCAATGGCAGCTGCTTCATCTTTAACTTTATAGACTTGGGCAACTGGGCCAAACATTTCTTGATAGTAAGCTGGGTTGTCTTTGGTAATGTCAGTCAAAATAGTTGGTTGGAAGAATTGACCGTCTAAATCGACTGGTTCATTGCCATAATAAACTTTCGCACCAGCGGCGATGGCTTCGTCCACTTGTTTTTGTAGTTTGTTTTTGTTCTTTTCAGTACACATTGGTGCCAATGTGGTAGTTGGATCCATGGGATCCCCCATTTTAACATTTGCAAATTGTTCAGCTAAATTCTTGATAAAACGATCATAGTTCTTTTCAGTAACGATGAAGCGTTTAGATGAAGTACAAACTTGGCCACAGTTATAAAGCCGAGCCGCAGCGGAAACTTTTTCCACTTCATCCATATTGGCATCGTCTAAAACGATAAAGGCATCATTACCGCCTAATTCCATGGTAGATTTCTTCAAGTTTTTACCAGCTTCAGCAGCAACGGCTTTCCCGCCCCGTTCAGAACCAGTCAAACATACACCTTGAATTCTTGGATCAGCGATGACATCAGCCACTTGATCGTAGCTTAAGAATAAATTCTTAAAACTACCCACTGGGGCACCAGCTTTTTCAACGGCAGCTTCAAAAGCTAGGGCTGAACCTGGTGTGTTAGCGGCATGTTTCAAGACCATTGGATTCCCAGCAGCAAAATAAGGAGCAAAGACCCGCATGATTTGGTAATAAGGGAAGTTCCAAGGTTCAACTGCCATCAAAACCCCATAAGGCCGGTTCAAGATTTGTGCTTGGCCAGATAAGGTTTGGACCGATTCAGGTGCCAGCAAGCGTTCGGCATTAGCGGCATAATATTCGGCGATATCCGCGCAAATAGCAACTTCACCTAAGGCTTCATTGTAAAGTTTACCCATGTCCTCAACCAGCGGTTTTGCTAATTGCTCAGCATCTTTGATAAAGATTTGACTGAGTTTATGTAAAATCTTTGCCCGCGGTGCCACAGGATCATCACGCATGGATTTGTATAAGTTATAAGCATTTGCCAAAGTTCGTTCAATTTCATCTGGGGTACTGTTATCGTATTGCTTTACGATCTCGTTAGTATAAGGATTCACTGTTGCATAAGCCATTATATAAAACCTCCAAAAAATTGATTATGCCAAAAAACGTTTTTTAAAGCGCTTACCTGACAAATTTATTGTAACAACTAGCCCTACTTATAGCAACTATTTTTTTCTAAAAAAGTGGCGCCATGGTGCGGTCTAGATAGCAAGGCATATTTTACCGCGAACTGAAAAACTTGTGGTAGACTATGGTTGAATTATTAATCTAGCTATTAATGGAGGGTTTATTATGGCAAGTTATCCCCGTCGTGATCCTGAAACTGATTCATTAATTACCCCTGAAAACAGTGTCTTGTTAATCATAGATTATCAACCCACCCAAATTAATTCAATCAATTCCATGAATCATGCTCAATTAATTAAAGAAGAAAGTCTAGTTGCCCAATTAGCTAAGGCCTATGATGTCCCCATCGTGTTATCCACAGTCAATGTGAAAAGCGGACGTAACCAAGATACGGTGCCCCAACTGAAGAAAATTTTAGGCGATATCCCATCGTATGACCGTTCTTCCATCAATGCCTGGCAGGACAAAGATTTTGTGGAAGCTGTTAAAGCCACTGGCCGCAAGAAAATCTTGATCACGGCTTTATGGACCGAAGCTTGTCTCACTTTTCCAACTTTAGATGCCTTAAAAGAAGGCTATGAAGTTTATCCTATCGTGGACTCCGTGGGTGGTACCTCCCTTATTGCCCATGAAACCGCTCTACGGCGGGTTGAACAAGCCGGTGCCCAATTGATCAGTTTTGCCCAATTGGCTTGTGAATGGCAGCGGGACTGGAATCGGACTGAATATGTGCCCGGTTTTGTCCAAGCACTTATTGATGCCGGTATCTTCATTAACTTATCTTAAGACTGAAATAGACCTGTCTACTTTTTGTGTAGGCAGGTCTATTTTTATAAATCACTATTGCGATAAAAGCGCCAGATCAACAAACCAATAGCTAGCAAGCTCCAAATAATTGTCAAGATCCAGGCAAAGGGCCCATCGGCTAAGGGCAACTTCACATTCATCCCATAAAAGCCCGAAACAATCGGTGGAATCATTAGAACAATGGACCAAATGGTTAAAAAGCGCATGGTTTCATTCAAACGATTGTTTAACATATTGTTATAGGCGTTTTCCACCCGGTCCACGATATCCGTGGCAATTTGAGCCATTTGTAAAGCTTGACTGACTTCAACGATGGCATCCCCCAAGCGGGCCTTTTCTTTGGCGTTTAGGGTCAGGACATCTCGTCTAGAATCTGAGGACAATTGTAATTGCCGCAGGGCAATCAGGCTGTTATTGGTAGCCGTTGTAATGTAAACTAAACTTTTACTTAAATTGGTTAGCTGAGTGATTTCCTTATCCGTGGGCCGCCCCGAGATATCTTCTAAGTTAGTCCGGGCATCATCAATGGCATCGATGGCATCAAAATAAGCCGTCACCATCCGCAGGATATAAGCACACAATAATTCAAAGGTGGTATCAATGCGGTGATCTTGAATGGCTTGGGTCAATTCTGGAATAGCTTGATCCGCATAATGATCCGGTTTAATGCTAGCCGTGATAAGCTGGTGTTGATTGAAGACAAAGGACATGGGTAACGTCTCATATTGCTGATTGGGTAAGAGATAGATTTCTCTAAAAATCAACAGCCAAAAGCCGGTGATCTCATCATACTCCAAGCGCGCCCGTTCTCTTTTGTCCTTCATATAACCAATAAACTTCTCTGGTAACTTAAAATCTTGCGTTAACGCCCCAATGGTCACTGGGTTTAAATCAGCCACTTGGGTCCAAGTTTGTTGATTGTCCAAAGTTAATGTTGTAATACCAGTGGTCACACTTTATCCCGCCTTTTTAAAATGCCAAAAACAACGACTAATATTATGCCAACTAATGCCACTGCAGAACTGGTTAATAGTAAGTTATGATTGGCCGCTTTCACCCAGTTTTGCGCCACTTCTTGTAAATCACGACCATAAGTAGCCACAATAGCCATTTGGTCATTTAACGCAATGATACCGTAAGCCACCAAGTTCAATAAACCGGCCCATAAAACCCCCCAGCCAATATATTGCAGGCCAAAAAAGCGGGCTCGGGATAAGATCAACATGATAACGGCTAATAGAATACTGATAATGGCGGTGATGATCGTAGTGAGTTTCGCCGTTTTTTGCAACATCGTCATTTGTTGGCTCACTTGGGTAGCTTGCCCCTGCACATTATTATCCAGATACTGCTTCACATTTTGATTCAAGACAGTGATGACCCCATCCAAAGAAATACCTAGACTCGTGGGTAGCAGACTATTGATCTTCGTTTTAATGGTGTTTTGAATCAGGCTGGTGGGAATGGGATCAGTTTTACCCTGATACACATTAATGACCGTTTGATCCACCACCCGATTGACGGTTTCATCGTCTAACAGACCTTCAGCAACCTGGTTAGGCACCCCATTTTGGACACCCGTTTGGGTAATGGCATTGCGTAGGGTTTGGCCAATGGCTGTTTTATTTTCGGGTTGATCCACAATATTTTTCGTGAAAGTTTCATTTAAAACCGTTGCACTTAATGTATAACTAATCAAGCACCCACTAAAGGCAATCGCCAAGAGTAAGGTTAAAAAGCGCAGCAACCCTTTGTGGGCTGGCGCCGTGTTTTTTAAATGTTTTGCTTTTGTGTCCATAAAATACCTTCTTACTTTCTGAATGTTACTTTCAGTATAACATTTGTATGAAAACTACGCTGTGGTGTCGCCCAATTTAAATGGTATAATAAAGTTCCTTGGCAGGGGCACTATTGCGCCTAGCGCGCAAAAATAGGGCATTCTTCAAATCATCGTTTGAAGGATGCCCTATTCATTTATTTAAGTAAAGCTGTTTAATTTAATCTGCCTGATTTGCCAGGTTACTCCTTAGCAAATTTTATGCCCCAGGGTTTGCATTTCATCGCGGCGCTGGGTATCGTCTTTGGACACAGCTGCTTGATCCACAGCCGTCACCGTGACGCCACCGTCTAAAAGACCACTATCGTCACTTAAGACTAAACCGGCATTTTTGTAAGCTAAATTTAACCCATTGCCCAAAAAGGTTTTCTCCCCCTCTGAGATGAATAACTGATAGCCGACATTGTTAACCAACGGTGTTTGGTAGTCCACATCAGCGGTGGGACTCACAACCAACTGGAATTTATTGCCAATGGCACAAGAACCACCCAATTTTGAAAACTTGCTGGAACCATCATCTGTTGCTAAAAAGATGTGGGCATCAGCTGGCAATTTATCTTTTAAATAGGCTTGAGCAGTGTCTTTAATATTGATTTGCATCATATTGCCTCCTTTAGACAAAACTGGGATACAGCGGTTGTAGATAAGTTGTGTACAATCTATCTACAATCTTATTGTATGCCAATCAGGCCCCAGAAGCAAGGCCGATGCTCAATCTTTCGGCAGATTTAAGCCAATTCTTGTTGTTCAACACTAGCCTGTACTGGGGCTTGTGCCTTTTTTTGTTGCCGGGTATGTTCTGCCAAGTGGACCAAATGGGTCAAAAAGGCATGGGTTTTAGCTTCATAGTGACATTCTTGCCCCATTTTTACGATATAGCCATTGATGTAATCAACTTCTGTGGGCCGATCGTGGGTCATATCTTGATACATAGATGGATAATGCAATGGGTTGGCAACTTTACTGACGTAATTGATGGAATCCATTTCTTCTTGACGACTATTTAACATGGTCACATTCATCCGCTCGGCCACATCATAAGCCTCATCCACCAATTGTCGCGCCAAGTCATCGGCCCCTTCATAGTCGGCAAACTCTCCCATGGTGATTTCAAATAAGGTACATAATGTGTTCACAACTGAGTTGAACACAACTTTAGCCATCAAGGTCCCCATGAAGTTGGTGGTCAGGGTCGGATTAAAATGCCCTTTGGTGAGTTCAGCCACCACCCGCTGGGTCATGTCGTCAGGCTTTTCCGTATAATTGGCTAAATTCATGGTCCCAGCGCCAACTTTCCCCACAAAGTCCACTTCACCAGGGCCGTCTAAGATGGTGGCCACTAAGGCCGTCCCAGCGATCACATGTTGAGGTTTGAAATATTGTAATAATTTATCCACATGGCCCATGCCATTCATACAAGTTAAAACATATTGTTGATCATTAAAGAAATGGGCGCAGCGTTTCAACATATCACTGAGTTGCATTTGTTTCAAAAAGAAGATCAAAACATCCCGATCTTGCTTATGATATTCCTCAGGATAATAGACATTCACAGGGACCAAATGCCGGTCTTCATGATCCCGGGTCACATAAACCCCACCGTTGGCCCGCATGGCATTAACATGCGGTTCCCAAGCATCTACAAAATCCACGTCATTTCCTGCTGCTTGCAATAAAACCCCATAACGTAACCCCATTGCACCGGCACCTACTACTGTAAATTTCATATTCATCGATCTCCCTTTTGTCTTAAGATTGATTGCAAATAAAAAAGTCCTTTATATAGCCCAGTAAAATAGGACTATATAAAGGACGAATCAGCGTGATTACCACCTTTGTTCATCGGTACCTCACGATACCGACCTCTGTAAGTACGAGCGACTCCCATCGCGAATACCCGGACGTGATAATGGTCGTCTGCCATTGTGATTTACTAAATTTATCACAATACTCGAAGCTGATTTTCATTTTGAGTTAAATGACTTCCTCACACCTTACGAAGCTCGCTTTAAAATAAACTCATAATTACTCTTGCTTTTCACAGTATTTATTAATTGATTTGCAATTC
>JAKVKU010000011.1 GCA_022484695.1 Lactobacillus sp. | reverse complement strand
ATCACAATACTCGAAGCTGATTTTCATTTTGAGTTAAATGACTTCCTCACACCTTACGAAGCTCGCTTTAAAATAAACTCATAATTACTCTTGCTTTTCACAGTATTTATTAATTGATTTGCAATTCTTGTTGTTTACAATACCCCAAAATAACCATCACGTCAACACCCTTGTTAAAATAAATACTTCACTTTTCTCATTTTCACAAGCCTATCCCTGTCACTCAGGCGGTTGGCCCTGCCTTAACTTTCCTTGGAATTATTGTTATAGTTAACCTACTTCAAGAAAAAGGTGAGAAATCGTGATCAACATTTTATATATTTCAATTTCTGGCAATACCCGCGCTTTTGTTCAAAATTTAGTGGCCCATGGCGAACAGCAACATGCAGCAAATGAAACGGCGCCTTTGATCCAGGCCAAGGAAATTAGTGATGCAACCCCTGACTTTCAAGAAACGGCTAAATTCTTTTGTTTCGTGCCCACTTATCTGGAAGGTGGCAACGGCGTAGATAACGGCACCCAAGAAATTATGACCAATGCCATGCGGGAATACCTGGAATATGGCAGCAATGGCCAACTTTGCCTCGGGGTCATCGGCAGCGGCAATAAAAATTTTAATAATCAATATTGCCTCACCGCTAAACAATATGCGGCGGAATTTGGCTTTCCTTTCATTGCCGACTACGAACTGCGGGGGACCCCAAGTGACGTTAAGCGAATCTATCAAGTATTACAAGACCACAGCAAATAATAAAATAGCCTGACTAAAAAGTCCCACGAGCCTTTAAACTCGTGGGACTTTTTCAATACTATTTCAAAGACATCTGTAATAATTTGGCTTGAACCTGTTGGGCCATTTGCTTTTTGGCCCCAGCTTCAATGGTTTTCACCAACTGTTGCTGTTGTTCAGCACTCATGTTGGGATCTTTTTGTTTAGCTGCTTGCACTTGAGCGGCAACAGCCTGCTTGATTTTAGCTTGTGCCTGTTTTTGCGTGGTTTTAGCTTGCTTTTGCAAGGTAGCCACTTGATCAGTACTCAAGACCGCCCAATTTTCAGGGACCTTGAACTCATTGGCTTCTTTGACAAAGCGATTATCACTATTAGTCCCGGCAAATAACAAGCGGTAGAAACTGTTTTTATAAGAATATTGATAACGGGTTCGTTCCAAAACCGGATTTTGAATTGTCGTACTGCGCGTTAATTTATTCGTTGTAGTCACATCTGCTTTAGTTGTCTTGGGCTTTTTTTGTTTGGCATTCGTTTTATAAATGGTAATTCGTTCTTTGCCATTGCCTAAGCTCTTATACAACAAAACATTGGTGCCTTGCACGGTGGCTGCAGGGGCCAATGGTCGGTCATCAACCACGGTGTTTCCCACCATGCCCCAGTGACTGACGTCATTGCCCAAAAACATGATAATTGACCCTAAGCTCAAGACTAACGAGAGACAGACCAAGAAATATTTAGCCGCACTACGGGGCATCCCGATCATAACGATTGCAAAGGCTAAAATGCCTATTAATAATAGAAATAGCAGCATTAGTTATGGACCTCCTCAGTTGCGTGTTTGTCTTTCAACAAGAAGCTGACCACTAGGCCAACGGCACAAAATAAGACAGCGACCACGAAGGCAGCCCGATAACCACCTAAAACGGCACTCATGGCATTGTCCTTATATTGTAATGGCAACGTCTTCAGCAAGTGTTTGCCTGGCATGGCATTGGTGGTGGTATTTGAGAGCACACTGATTAGAATCGCGGTCCCCACGGAACTGGCCACTTGCCGCACGGTATTATTCACCGCGGTCCCATGGCTGATCAAATCATAGGACAAGGCGTTCATCCCAGCCGTTGTGGTAGGCATCATGACCATGGAAATCCCAAACATCCGAATGGCATAAAAAATCACAACTTCAACCATGGGGGTATTCTTAGTTAAGAAGATAAAAGGAGCTGTCCCAATAGTCAACAGTGCCATGCCGGCGATGCCCAGACGTTTGGCCCCAAGGCGGTCAAATAATTGCCCCGTAATTGGACTCATGACCCCGATCATTAAAGCACCTGGTAATAGGGTTAAGCCAGAATGAAAGGCTGTTTCGCCCCGGACGGTCTGGATATATAATGGCAAGACCATTTCAACACCGACCATGGCCATATTCACTACGGAACTCAAAACTGTGGCGACGGTGTAGGTATGATTTTTAAAGACCCGTAACTCCAAGAAAGGATGTTCCAAGTGTAACTGGCGCCGACCGAATAAGAAGATGAAAATGGCACCGATGGCGATAAAGCCAAGGACAATTGGACTGCCCCAGCCTTTATCCCCAACTTCAGAGAAGCCATATAATAAACCCCCAAAGCCTAAAGTCGATAGGATAACTGAAGGAATGTCCAAGGTTGGATCAGAGGTTTTCAATACTTTCTTCAACGTAAAGAATGAGGCTACAATGACTAACCCGGCGATTGGCAAGATCATGCCAAATAAGGTCCGCCAAGTATAGTTGTCAATGACCCAGCCTGATAATGTTGGGCCGATGGCTGGGGCTAAACCGATGGCTAAGCCCGCCATCCCCATGGCCGCACCACGGCGTTCTGGTGGGAAAATCGATAAGGAGATAGTCTGCATCAATGGCATGGACATCCCCACACCGATGGCTTCGACTAACCGGCCGGCCAACAAGATAGAAAATGATGGGGCCACATAACATAACCAAGTTCCGATAAAGAATACGGAAATGGCAAAAATATAAAGATACTTAGAATTAAAACGATTGATCAAATAGGCACTGACTGGAATCATGATCCCATTGACCAATAAAAAACCAGTGGTTAACCACTGTACTGTAGAAGTGGAGATATCAAATGCTTTCATTAAGGTTGGATAAGCCGTTGCCAACAGTGTTTGGGTCAACACCGTGGTAAAAGTCCCAACGATAACAGTGATCAACAGCAGCATACGATTGTATGGCTTGCCATTGGCATCGGTTACTTGTGTATTTGCCATGAATTTTGCCCTTCTTTTCAAAAAGTCTGTTGATTACTATAATCCTTTCAGAAACCATTGTCAACCAGATTGACAACTAAATTAGTCTGGTTGACATCAGTCGTAATTTAATTATAATAATTGGTAGCCATCCGAAGGGACCTAATCTTATGAACGATGTACTCCATTTTTCAATATTTAATGACGAAAACTTCATCTTTGGCATTAGTGAAGCCAGTAAGATGACCAAAGTTTCCACCCGCCAACTCCGCTATTGGGAGAAACGGGCCTATATCAAATCACTGCCAAAACAAACCGGTGAGGCCCGCCAATATAGTTTTCGCACGCTAATCAAAATTATTGGGATAAAATATTTTTTAGATGAGGGCTATACCCTACAGGCAGCTTCTAAAAAAGTGATTCAGTATACCCAAAATGCCCACTTGCTGAAACAATTTGTGCAGCAACGGTTTATGCGTCTGACCGAGATCGACGGCCTACCCGCCATTGACCTGGGCAGTCCCGAAGAACATCCCGAACAAAAAATATATGGCGTCATGGATCATGGCAATGCCAAAATTGTCATTCGCCCCACGGCCTTAGATGCATAAAAATAGCCACAACTGGCTCAGGAAATTTCCCTAATTCACCAGTTATGGTTATTTTGTGTTGCTTTAAACTTCGACCGTTAAATCTTCTCGTATGCGATCCAACCACTTAGGCAAAATATCAGCCAACTCTTGATAAGTTCGGCTGAAATCATTAGTGTACCAAGGATCTGCGATTTCAAAGGTGCGATTGTCTGGCAAGACTTCAGCAGCGAGATGAATCTTTTGTTTCGCCGCAGCGTCAGGTGCCAGACGTTCCAACGTGCTAATGTTTTGAAAATCCATTCCAATAATATAATCAGCAGCTTTAAAATCAGCGGCTTTAATTTTACGTGAAATGTGCGTCTTGCAGGGCACTTGATGGGCTTTAAGTTCCTTAACGGCGCCCAAGTGCATGGTATTGCCCGCCTCAAAGTTAGAGGTGGCCACCGAATCCACTTGGATCATGTCCGTTAAATGCGCTTGTTGCAGCATTTGTTGGAACATTTTTTCAGCCATTGGGGAACGACAAATATTACCTAAACAAACAAATAATACGCGTGTCATTGTGATCTCCTTTGCATGTTGCGCCGCGTTTGCAGCACTTATCATCGAGTAATGATAGCACGATAAGTTAAAAAGTAAACAGTTGTAAAATTAATTTTTTGTCATGTTCCTCAACCCACTCTAATGCAATAGATTTGTGAGTCGACCTAATGTTTTGTATACTAGGCTTTAAAAACAAAGTGAAGCGAGAATTCTATGAGAAAAGGCTATAATCTAGCACGTGTTCAAGTACAACAAACCATTGCCGAACTTAAAGAAGATGGGCAACAGCAGGCCAAATTTGTCCCCTATGACCAACTGGCCAGCTATCAATTTAAAAATCGGGATAGCTTAAAAATCATGGGTCGGGTTCGGGAAATGTTGATCCCTGAATTAATTCCCCTGCGCAATCAACGCATGTTAGCCAGTAAATTCGCCTTCTTCCGGGGCAGTGTGGAACTGATGGACTATGACCTAGTCCACGGGACCAACACCGGTTTGCCGGCAATTATCTGTGGGGATGCCCATATTGGTAATTTTGGCTTTTTTGCCTCCCCTGAACGGCAATTGCTATTTGATTTAAACGATTTCGACGAAGCCGGTATCAATTTTTGGGAATGGGATCTTAAACGCCTACTGGTCAGCATTTTATTAGCCGGCGAAAATAACGGTTTTGATCCTGATAAACTGGCCAAATTGTTAGTGAAAACCAGCAAAGAATACCGCAAGGGCTTGCAAAATGTCTTCGAAATCTCGGCATTGGATCGGTATTACCCCAAACACAGTATCAATCAGTTGATAACTATGGTCGATGACGATGATAATCGGGAACTACTCCAGAAAATCATTGCCAAAGCCCAAGAACATAACTCAGAACAAGTGGTGGCAAAATTCACCGAGACTGATAAAATGGGCCGCACATTCTTTAAAGAAAATGCCCCTAAATCGGTGCGCCCGAAAAATGCGGTGATCAAACAATTGACTAAACAATTTGCCCAATACCGGGCCACGGTTCGACCAGATGTGGCTTTGCTGTTATCTTCTTATCATTTTACAGATGTGATTCGCCACAGTGTGGGGGTGGGCAGTTTTGGCACCCTTTGTTACTTGATCCTCTTGACCAATATTGATGGCAGTCACTTGGTCTTACAAGTCAAAGAAGCCCTGCCTGCCCGCAAACTACGGGCCACCAATCACGCCAGTTTAACCTTGGAATTAGAAGCTTCTCAGGGACAGCGGATCATTGACTGTCAAAAAATATTGCAGTCGGCTTCTGATCCTTTTCTAGGATACTTCCAAACGGAAAATAAGAGCTTTTATGTCCGCCAATTTCGGGATATGAAAGAATCCATTGATTTGACGAAATTAAACTGGCAACAATTTAAGACCTATGTGAAAACTTGTGCCCTGATCTTGGCCAATGCCCACGCGCAAAGCCCCAGAAGTGCAGCTATTTTGGGTTATGTGGCCGCTGGCAAGGCCTTTGATGAAGCCATTGCCACTTGGGCTAAAAGCTACGTACCCCAAGTTTCCGCAGATTATGCCGTCTTCCAAAAGGCATTTGGCCAATCCTAATGCTAAAAAAGAGACATCGTCAGCCAAAAGCTGGTGGTGTCTCCTTTTGATTTAAAAGCTGGTAATAAAGTCTTTGACGGCCCGGAAAAGCGGTCTTCTTTGCTTGGTGGTCATAATTTGGGGTTCAGTCAGCCCGCCGGATGGTGCCGGTTCTGAAATGTCCACCCGGGACGTATAGCGAACTTGTTGGATACGATAGGCAATATCATCCAAGTTCAAAGCCATATGCCATTGAACCAGATCAAACCGACAACTTAGACAATGTTGATTGCTGAGATTCAAAGTACCGCATTTTGGACATTTCATAGTGATTACCTCCGCTTAAGTAATTGTTTAATCTCATTATAAGCGGTTGGCCAAAAGTTAACGAGGTAGCTTCAGAAATCCCTTACAGGACAGGTGTTTTAGTCAGTGTTGTTAAATAACGTCATTTATTTTATGCTTGAAATCTTGACGTAATTCGACTTGGTCATGGACTTCGGCAGTCATGGCCTGGGTCGTTTCGTCAGACCAATTAAAGTAGCGCTGCATCTCAGCAATTACCGCCGGGGCAATGGCTTGCATATGGGGATAATCAAATAACAACTCGCCACTGCGCCGTAGTAAAAAGTCGATTGGTCGCAATACTAATTCATTTTCTAAACCATAATGTAACTGGCCATAATCCAGCGGCGCTAGCGTGGTATCGGCATTGGCGGCTTGTTTCACAAAATCAAAGACCCCGTCCGCATTCGTGCCATAATGGGCCACAATTGCTTGGGCTTGCTGCCGCGTTAATCCGGCGGCCATACCACGCCCCACGGCATTATAACGATAAACTTTAAAGCCATCACTACCTAGTGGATCACCACCTGAAAGGGGCAAGTGTTTGGTTTGAGTGGGTTGATAGCGATAATTGCCATCAGCCGTTGCGATATCCTTGGCAACTTTATCCATGATTTTTTCAGCCATCTTACGATAACCCGTTAACTTCCCACCGGCAATGGAATAAAGACCGGACTCCGAGTGGAAAATTTCATCTTTTCGCGAGATTTCCGAAGGTGACTTGCCGGCTTCTTGAATCAAAGGCCGGACACCGGCCCAGGCGGACTCCACATCGTCAAAGGTCAAAGGCGTAATGTCAAACATCCCATTGACCGCGTCCAAAATATAAGTCACATCGCTGACATCAATCGTGGGTTCCTTAGGATCTTTGGTCCAAGTTGTATCCGTGGTCCCAAAATACGTTTTGCCCGCCCGGGGAATGGCAAACATCATCCGGTTGTCCTTAAAAGGCGTGTCAAAGAACACGGCATTGTGCAGTGGAAACTTCGTACTGTCCACCACCAGATGAACCCCTTTGGTTAAATGCAAGTGTTTCCCGGCATCCGAGCCATCCAACTGACGGATGGTATCCACCCAAGGACCAGCGGCGTTAATAACCCGTTTAGCATGGATCACCCCAGATTCACCGGTGACTTGGTCCACAAAGACCACGCCATCCACTTGGCCGGCCACATTATAAGTTAGTTCGGTGGCCTTCACATAATTAGCCATCAGGGCCCCTTTGGCATGGGCTTTTTTGATGACTTCAATCACTAAGCGGGCATCATCGGTGCGATACTCCACATACACACCAGCCCCCAATAAGCCCTTGGCCTTTAAATAAGGTTCACGGATCAAAGCTTGGTTGGCATTTAACATAAATTTGCGCTCATTTTTTTTGACCTGGGCCAAGTGATCGTAAACATCTAATCCTAAAGCAGTGGTGGCTTTGCCAAAAGTGCCATTCTTATAAAAGGGTAACATCATCCACACGGGCGTGGTCACATGGGGGGCATTTTCATAGACAATTGCCCGCTCAGAACCCACCTCTGCCACTTCATGGACTGCCAGTTGTTTCAAATAGCGTAGGCCCCCATGGACTAACTTGGTGGAGCGGCTAGACGTCCCAGCTGCAAAATCTTGCATTTCAATAAGACCGGTTTTTAACCCTCGGGTTTGCGCATCTAAACTAATGCCAGCCCCGGTGATTCCACCACCGATAACCAGCACATCTAATGGGTCTGCTTGCATTTGGGCTAAATCAGCCCCGCGTGTCTCGTGATTTAATTTTGTCATTGCAAAGCCTCCAATCCACATTAAGAAAACGATTACTACTTATATGGTATCAGTTCCCGGCAAAAAAACAATTATTCCACCAATCATATAAAAAATATTTTTTATAAAAATTAATTTTTAGAAAGTATTGTATTATTTCTCTAATGATTTTATAATTAATACATTACTTTGGGGGTGTTTTATTTGACAGAGAATCAAGGCAACTTACGCCGCCTGATTCAAACGGCGTTATTTGCTGCACTATGTTATATTTTTGCACTATTTCAATTTAGGATACCAGCACCGGTGGGCCATCCTTTTGTGGATTTAGGTTTTACCTTTGTGGCTTTGGGTGGCCTTTTATTAGGTTGGCGTTATGGCTGTTTAGCCGGGATCATTGGTCTAGGGTTATTTGATTTAACCCAAGGCTATGCCAATCATGCCTACCTCACCGTGCTAGAAGTCATTGTCTTAGTATCCGTTGTTTACTTGGTTGCTAAGGCCGTCCAACACTTGAACACCGTTACAGCTATCATTATTATTGGGATTTTGGCCGGTGTTACCAAGGGCGTGACCGGTTACTTCCGGTATGTGACCGAGGGGTTGGTGGACTTTGGTTTGACTGTCCCCCGGGCTTTACAGCAAGCATTGGTTAGTTTCCCCGCCGACGTGATCACCGGATTATTGATGATCGTCGCCCTGCCGATTATTTATCTAGCGTTACGGCCAGTTTTAAAACGCTCGGGCATGACCACAAATCTTCATTAAAATACGCTAAGTTTACCTTATCTGCGTTTAGGATAAGGTATTTTTTTATGCATTTTGGCCTAGGTCACTTCGTTGACAATAAGTTAGTAAAATGCTATCGTTTACTACTGTGCGTAGGTGTTTAGTCAAAAAATTAAGGGTGAATAATATAATGAAAAAATTACTAAAAGTTGTCAGTTTGTTAGCACTGTCCGTGGGCCTGATCAGCGCATTAAGTGCCTGTGGTAATGCTCAAAAAACTACCAAAAGCTCAGACTACACTTCTGAGTTAAAAAATAAAAACAAATTAACCATTGGCCTAGAGGGTACTTTTGCCCCTTACTCTTACCGGGAAAATGGCAAGTTAACTGGCTTAGAAGTAGATTTAGGTAAAGCCGTTGCTAAAAAATTAGGGGTTAAAGCTGAATTTGTGCCCACGCAATGGGATTCTTTAATTGCCGGATTGGGCAGCAAAAAATTCGATATGGTGTTAAATAACATTACCGTCACCCCTGAACGCCAAAAACAATACATCTTCTCCACTTCTTACATCTACTCAAAAAGCGTGTTGATCACTAAAAAAGATAACACTAGCATCAAGTCCATCGAAGACGTCAAAGGTAAGAAGTTAGCTGAAGGCACGGGAACCAACAATGCCGACACGGCTGAAAAGTTCGGTGCTGAAGTGACCCCTTCAAATGCCTTTGAAAATTCTTTAGCTTTGGTGCGGCAAGGCCGGGTAGAAGGCACGATCAACTCCCGGGAAGCTTACTTGGCTTATAGCAAGGAAAATGGCGCCAAAGACTTGAAGTATCAACTGATCCCTACTGATAAAGTCCCGGCTGCTAAAATTTCGGCAATGTTTAATAAACAATCGCCAGCCCTGCAAAAGAAAGTCAACCAGGCTTTAAAATCTTTACGGGCTGATGGCACTTTAACCAAACTGTCGCAAAAGTACTTTGGTGAAGATATCACCAAGAACTAGCAATTAACCGGTGGAACCGGCGGAATATCCCTTAAGGTTGGCTTTGATAATGCCAACCTTTTATTTTAGGAGGTTTTTATTTTGTTGCAGACAATTACCAGTTCTTTACCTGAATTATTCAAGGCTGGCTTTATGTACACCATTCCGTTAGCCTTGATTTCATTTGCTATCGGCCTGTTATTAGCTATCGTGACGGCCGTGATCAAACTTATTCCTAAACCCGAACAACCTGCTGCAAAACTTGGTTGGGGTATTTTGCAGGCCATCTTTGGTTTTTATGTCTGGTTATTTCGCTCCACCCCATTATTGGTCCAGTTGTTCATCATTTTCTTCGGTCTACCCAATTTAGGCATCCAGTTCCCGGCATTTTTGGCTGCCATCATCACTTTTTCCTTAAATACTGGCGCCTATGCCTCAGAAACCATCCGCGGGGCGATTTCATCTGTCCCCCAAGACCAATGGGAAGCAGCTTACACGTTGGGGATGAAAACACCCCAAGTACTGGCCAGGATCGTCTTCCCCCAAGCCATGCGGATCGCAATTCCGCCCCTATCAAACTCCTTTATTGGCTTAGTTAAGGACACCTCCTTGGCCAGCTCCATCACTATCTTAGAGATGTTTACAGTGAGCCAACAAATCACCGCCAAGAATTACCAACCCCTCTTGATGTATACCATTGTGGCTGCCATCTATGCCATTTTCTGTAGTGTATTAACCTACCTCCAACATCGCTTAGAAAAACGTACCTCCAAATATATTGCCAAAGAAGGTGGCATGAATTGATCAAGTTAGAACATATCGATAAGACCTATGCCGACCACCATGCTTTAAAAGATGTTTCCCTAACCTTTCCAGAACATGAAACGACAGTCATCATTGGGCCCTCTGGTTCGGGTAAATCCACATTACTACGGGCAATCAATCTGTTGGAGAAACCAGAGATGGGGCAGTTACATTTTGATGACTTGACCGTTGACTTCAGTCACCCCATCACCAATAAACTGCGCTTTGCCATCCGGCGTAAATCCGGGATGGTCTTTCAAAATTGGAATCTCTTCCCCCACCTGACTGTTTTAGAAAATATCACTGAAGGCCCTCGAGTCGTATTAAAACAATCTAAAGCAGTTGCTAATCAACGGGCAGCAGAACTCTTAGCCCTAGTCGGCCTGCCGGATACGGGGCAACGCTACCCCAATCAACTATCCGGTGGTCAGCAACAGCGGATATCTATCTGCCGTGCTTTGGCAATGAATCCGGAATATCTCTTGTTGGATGAACCCACCAGTGCCCTTGATCCAGAATTAGAAGCACAAGTCCTCCGGGTTTTAAAAGACCTGGCTCAAAACAAGCAATCCATGATCGTGGTGACCCATAACATGGAATTTGCAGAACTTGTGGCTGATCGGATCGTCTTTTTTGAAGCCGGTGAAGCAATTTATGACGGCCCTTCAAAGGCATTCTTTGAACACCCCACTGCGCGGGTTCAAGAATTCCTAAATGCCATCTCCCTTAAATAATATAAGTACCCCAGACTTAGGCCCTAGCCCCAGGTCTGGGGCTTTTTGTATCCTTGGGCGCTTCACGTTTAGATCGAATATGAATTTCTAATTGAATGCCCCGAGGGAATAGGATAAAGTTATAACTATCGGTTTTATTCCTTATTTAAAACAATAGTTCAATATTTCCCAATTGAGGTACTTTTTATGAAACGAAAAATCTTAACCGGCACCATTTGGATGTCCTTTGGCAGTATCTTCTCCCGGGTATTAGGTGTCATTTATATCATCCCCTGGCTAATGATGCTGGGTTCTAAAGCCAACCAATTCACAGCCCAGGCTTTATTTAACACCGCCTATGTGCCCTATAGCTTGTTCTTATTATTAGGCACGTCAGGATTTCCTTCAGCAATTTCTCGCAAAATTGCCATTTATAATGCTCAGAACCGCTTTTTTGACAGCCGCAAAATATTCAGGCATGCGCTAACTTTCATGACGCTGTCGGGTTTGACCTGTGGGCTGTTGTTCTTTGTCAGCGCCCCGATTATCGCCGCCAATTCGCCAATTGTGGATAAAGCTGCCGCCACGGTGATCATTCGAGCCTTAGTCCCGGCCTTGATTATTTTGCCGGTGATGAGTGTCGTTCGCGGCTGGTTTCAAGGCTTCCAGGATATGAAACCCTTTGGCGTCTCGCAGTTTATCGAACAACTGGCTCGGATAATTTTTATTCTACTGGCTACTTATATTGGCTACCAAGTTTTAAATGGCTCATTGACCACCGTCATTGCCTTAAGCACCTTTGCGGCGTTTATTGGAGCCATCGCCAGTTTGATTTATCTTTATGGTCACTACCGGCGCCAAGAAGGCCTCTATACTCAACTACAACAGACTAGCCTGCCCCTGACGCCCAACAGTACCCTACATATTTTTAAGACCTTATTTCAAGAATCATTGCCTTTTATCTTTGTGGGTTCCGCGATTATGCTCAATCAATTGTTAGACCAATTTACCTTTAAACAAATTTTAACCGCCACCACCAATTTAAATGCCACTGCCATTCAAAATATGTTTACCCAATTTTCCGCCAATCCAGGTAAAATTACGGCAGTCATTATATCCTTGGCCCTGGCAATTTCTGAAACGTCTTTACCCATTTTAGCCGGGGCCCAGGGCAATCACCAGCAAGAAGCCACCATTATAGAAGATAATTTTCGCTTGTTGCTGATCATATTAACTCCTGTGGTGGTGACTTTGGCGTTATTGGCCGGCCAAATCAATACTATCTTCTTTGGTTTTGACAGTCGCGGAGGCGATCTGATGGGTGTAGCCATCGCCATGAGTTTTGTCTTATCCTTATGTGTGGATGCCCTGGCCTTACTACAATCCCTAGGCAAGCACCGTTTAGCCGTCTACTTGGTGGCACTGGCCTTGGTGCTCAAAGCCGCCTTGCAATACCCCTGTGTCCGCTACTTCAAGGACTATGGCGCCCTTTATGCTACGGCCATCGCCTTTGGTGTACCCGCCATCTTAGGTATTTATTATTTACTGAGTCGCTATAGTCATCACGCCAATTTTGCCGATATCCATCTGATTTTAAAAGTTAACGGGCTCTACCTCGTAGGCGTCGTGGCTTTAAACTTCGGCTTTCAATTTTTTCATTTTGGCGACTCCAAGCTAAGTGCCTTATTGTTTGCGGCCGGCTTCAGTGTGGTGGCCTTAGCTTATTATTGGCTGATCAGTTCAAAATTTGGCCTATTGCGCCACCTGTTTCCTGAAAAATCTTAGCAAATTAAAAAATCCCCCGTTTGGAGGATTTTTTTAGTTTAAAATTTCAGCTAAATGTTGCGTGCCATTGACGATATCGTAGGCTTGATAGCTGGTGGCTGGTTTGGCCAGTACGCCGTTAATAAACTGAGCCACATCGCCCCGGGTGATCTGCTTGGACCCTTTGTCTTCAATGCCCAACTGATACAAACCGGTTTCTGGGTCATTGGTCAACATCCCTGGCCGGACAATGGTGTAGGCTAAGCCGGATTGAACTAGGGCTCGGTCCGCATAAAACTTGGCGGCCATATAAGGGCGAATCACATCACCCCAGGTTTGCCGCTGGTTACTGGCAGCTGAACTGACCATCACATAACGCTTGATCCCGGCCATTTTAGCGGCTTCCATGGATTTCACCGCCCCATCCAGGTCAATTAATAAGGTCCGATCATAACTGCCGCCACCAGCCCCAGCACTAAACACAACCGCATCCATACCCTGCAGTGCTTGGGCCATTTTAGTGACTGGCCCTAATAAATCAAAGTTCACCGGGGTGGCACCCAATTGTTCAATCGCCGCAGTTTGGGCGGTATTATGAATCCCACCATAAACGGTGTGTCCGGATTGGACTAATTTTGGAATTAATAACTGGGCCACTTTGCCGTGGGCACCAATAACAAATACTTTCATGAAAAATAACCTCCTACTAGGCGTCGATCAATTGACCATTCGCCACTGAGACCCATTGATTGCTGCCAACTAACGCCCAGGCTTGACCATCATAGGTCTTTAAATCGTTGACTTTCCAATCTGTATTGGGTTGTAAACTTTGGCCGATCAAGCCACCACCAGCGGGTGCTGGCGCACTATACAGTTGCGCCGTCACAGTTAGGTGCAAAATCTGATGGTCACTGCCTTGGGAGACACTGACGTTGGTGGAATCGTCATAAGCAATGGTCGACGAGCTGACCCATTGATTACCCCCTAATTGATACCACAAGCTACCATTCACGGTTTTAGCCCCAGTTACCTGCCATGAAGTGCCAGCGTCTAACCAACGTATAATATTGCCATTGGGGGCATCCCGTAAATTGGCCCCGGTAGCACTGATGGTCACATGGCCACTGGCGTTTTGTTCACTGCCCGTACTGCTATCGCCAGTACTGCTGCCACCAGTGGTGACATTAGTTTGACTGGCATTGATCCATTGATTGGTGCCCACTTCAAGCCAAGTAGCCCCATTAGCGCTTTGGGTACTGGTGTAGACCCATTGGGTGTTTTCCCCCAATAACTGACCCGTTAATTCTCCAGAAGGGGCATCAAAAACCGGGGTTTTCTCAGTGGTCGTCGCAATTTTATTTTGGGATGGCGTGGTGGTGCTGCCCTGTCCGGGTGTAGTAATGGTCCCAGTCCCTGAATTACCATCAACTTTGAAGACATAATCATTAACCCAAATATTAGGGCCAATTTCGTAAAAAGTACCTTGTCCAGAAACGGTTTGAACCTGACCATATTGCCAGCGGCTGCCATTGGGATAAGTTTGCCCAGCAATGACACTGCCAGCAGGTCCATTATAAGCGTAAACTGGCGCATCACCTTGAGGGTTCACAATCGTCCCCACCCCGCCTGCTTGAGGCGTGGTTGTGGGCGTTGTCGGGGTTGTTGGGGTAGTGGTTGAGCCACTGGCACCGGTGGCCTTGAAGGCATAATCATTGATCCAAACATTGGAACCAATTTCATACCATGTGCCACTGCCACTGACCGTTTGGACGGCGCCAATCTGCCAACTGGAACCATTGGGTAATGTCCGACCAGAAATCACATTGCCATTGGGAGCATCGTAAATATAAACCGGCGCATCCCCAGCAGGATTGACAACGGTTCCCACACCATCAGCCTGAACAGCAGTCGGCTGTTGCCCCGCCAAAACCACACCGCTCAAGGCCACGGTGGTAAAAGTCATAATTTTCAATAAGTTTGAACGTTTCAAAGCAATTTCCTCCTGTAAAATTTACGACGACATAATGTATTACTCATCATCATAAGCCGAAACCTATCATAAAAATCAAATTTACGAAATTTTTAACAAAATCTAAAGATTTCAACAAATACTCGGAATAGACTATAATCATCAGAAGAACAGGAGGTTTTAAGATGGATATCAAACCATATCAATACACCAGTAACACCTTTGACATCAAGCAAGCACCCACGGCAATTCCAGCAGATTATGCCGATCAAAAAGATGTGATCAAGGCAAAGATTGCTGAAAATATTAAGAAATTATCAAAATATCAAAAAAAATTATACGCTCAGCGTAATTATGGCATCTTGGTGATCTTCCAAGCCATGGATGCCGCCGGCAAGGACAGCATGATCGCCCATATCATGTCTGGGGTGAACCCCACCGGCTTTAAAGTCGCCAACTTCAAGCAACCCACCAGTGAAGACCTGGCCCATGATTACTTATGGCGCATTAACCGCAATCTGCCGGCCCGGGGTGAAATTGGCGTCTTCAACCGCTCGTATTATGAAGATGTCTTAATTTCTAGAGTCCACCCGGAAATACTATTACCCGCTAAATTACCTTTGATCAAAAAAGTCGGGGATGTCACGGAAAAATTATTTGCCGGGCGTTATGAAGATATCCGCCAATTTGAGAAATATCTAACCCGCAATGGTTTTATTATCATGAAGTTTTTCTTACACATTTCAAAGGCCGAACAAAAGAAACGCTTTGAAGCCCGGATCAATATTCCCGACAAAAATTGGAAGTTCTCCGAATCAGATATCGCCGAACGCCAATATTGGCACCAGTACCAAACTGCCTATGAAAAAGCAATCAATGCCACCGCTACCCGCTATAATCCTTGGTACGTGATCCCGTCAGACGATAAATGGTATTCCCGTTTAGTGGTCTCAAACATTATTAACCAACGCTTGCGTTCTTTGCCACTGGCCTATCCAGAAGTCACAGCAGAGCAAAAAAATGCTCTATTCGATGCTTTGACCCAGCTTAATAATGGGGATTAATCCAAACCCTTTGCTTGATGTTTGCCAATAAAATTGCTATATTTAGGTTGGAATCGATAAGTCGAACGTTCGCAGATTCCACACTGACCCAGCAAGCTTTATAAATAATACAGTTGTGATTATTTGAAAGTATGTTTGTATTTTTAAATTTCCTATTGTCTGTATTTTTGTATTACTGATTTTAGTGTCATTGCCTGAGCATATGGCTAATGTCCTGACTTGTGAACGGTTTATGATTGATCTCACTGCTTGTTGGGTCTTTCATTTAACAACAAAAATCCTTGCAGCACCGGTTTAACCTGGTGCTGCAAGGATTTTTTTAATAACTAATCAATTGAAATTTCGTTGTGATTGCCGCCACTTTGTTTTGGCAAAGTGACGGTTAAAATACCATTGTCATAAGCAGCTTTTACTTGATCCACGGCCACGTTAGGCACCCGATATGAGCGGCTGACCCGACCAGTGGTCCGTTCTTGCATGAGTAATTCGCCGGCTTGATTTTCATGATCATTGAATTCGTCCCGTTGAGCTGAGACTGTCAAGATACCATTATCATAATTTAAATGGATATTTTTCTTGTCAAAGCCAGGTAAATCGACTTTTAAAGTATAATCCTTATCGGTTTGGGAGATATCCGTTTTCATAATTCTTGGGAAACGGCCACCCCGCCGATCTGGTGCAAAAAAGCCATCGCCAAAAAAGTCATCAAAAAATCCATTGGGCCGGTTTGGTAAATTATTGTTAGCCATGAAATCCACTCCTCTTCCTTTGATACCTTCATTTTATCATTTATAAATATTCAAACAATTAATTTGACTCCGGCCCCACAATACCGTGTTCCATCATATCCATGAACTGCTTGATTTCACTGACAATTGGGCCCATGTCCGCCATGGTTTTGATTTCCGGATGATGCATCATATAATCTTGGGTATAAGCCATCATTTGTTGGACATATAATTGTACAAACTTTTCTAAAACCGGCTTGGCAATATCTTGGCGTAGGTGCAGCCGAGCCACAATTGGATCCACCAGTTCGGCTACATTTTGCGCTTGCCATTTATCAAAAATCGCCGTGGCCGCTTTCGCTAATTTCTTAGGAATCGTGGCGTCCGCCCGATAAGCCGCCAACAACAAGGCGAACTCCGCTGGATATTGCTTGGACAATACGGTTTTATATTGGGTGGCCCGTAAAATCATGCTGACCAAATCAGCTGAATCCGTCCACACTTTGAAATCAGCCACGCCCTTCAGCCGGGCAATCGCCATATCAATTGTTTTGAAATAAAGTGTTTCTTTGTTATCAAAATATCTAAAGACTGTTCCCTTGGAAACTGCTGCTTGATCCGCAATAGTTTGCGTGCTGGCTTTGTAATAGCCTGCTTTGGCGAATTCCTGGAGGGCTGCATCTAATATACGCTGGGCTTTATCGGGATCCCAGGCTTGTCTTTTGGCCATAAGTGCCTGCCCTACCTTTCTTGTAAATCACGTTTTTGATAGCCGATATAACCGCCAATGAGTAACACCACGGCCACTATTAGCACACTGATAAAGTGGGTCATATTCATTGCGTGTAGTGGGGCTTGGTTCAACCAGTTAAAAACTGAGAAATTCAGACTCCAATCCGGCAGATTCATAATTTTACCAAAGTAAGACATGAAGAAACTCAACATTAACCAAATCCACACGACACCATGGTACTTTGGCGCCAGACCAATAAAGGCTGCGTTCAAAGCGACGAGTAATAAGGCGACGGCAACCATGCTAATAAACACATCATTATAGTAGTGATAGGCTAACGTATGGGTCAACACCGCATTGCCAGCCACCATCGTCCCCATTAGCCCGGCCCATAGCAAGATGGCCGTAAATATTAAGCTATAAAGCGTGTAGGCCCAAAATAGCTTTGTGCGGCTAACGGCCCGGGTTTGAATCAAAGCTAGATAGCCTTGGCGTTCATCACTATACAAGCGATTTAAGACCATCGTGCCCCCTAGGACCGCTACCAGGGCAAAAATCATCCCGAGAATTCCAACAAAGCTTAGTAACTGTTGCGTGGCCAAATGCTGTAGACCGGCTGATCCCAATAGTTTTTGAATCATTGGCGTAGTGTTGGCAATTTTGCCAATGGAATTAAACACTGAACCATACATAGCGCCAAATATGAACAACCCAATGATCCATAATAAACTACTGACACCTTGTAGTTGCCACAACAGACTCAGGGGGCCCTTTAAAAAACGGCTGGTTTTTTTACCAGAACGAATATGAATCAAGCCAGCCCCTAAATCCCGGGTAACGTTGAGCCGCGCAGCAATACCAAAGGCCACGATGCCTAAAATTAAGAATAACCAAACCGGCGTCCAACGATTATAAGTGTATATTTCAGCTTTTTCCACCCAACCAATTGGTGATAACCAAGTATAATCAGGGTTTTTGATATCGGTTACCATCCGGATCAAGTAAAAAATGCCAAAAAACAAATAATTATAAATTCCAGCAGTACGGCTATCCGCGACAAGTTGGGCAAATATTAACGCAATTAAACCAAAAGCCCAACCTACCAAACCTAATACCAAGGCAAAGAGCCAATTGCCCGCAGGATCTATTCCGGGCATCCCGGTGGCACTAACCCCGAGGGCAGTAATAACGGTAAACAGGCCATTGACCACCGTTAACTCCAAGGCAGCCGCCATTAACGGTGCCAAACGCCCCACTGGATAGCCCCCACGGACCAATTCGGTGATCCCATTTTCTTCAGGTATCCGACTGGCCCCCAGCGCCAAAGAATAATTGAAAATAATCATCAAAATCGCCCAAAAAACCATCATCTCCGAAGCAAAAACAATTGCAGTATTTAAGCTCACTCCGCTAGGCGTCACCCCAAACAAGGAAACCATGGCGGGCGTCATCAACGTATTGCTAATAGTTGTGATTTGTTGGGCGGTCCCATAGATACTTTCAAACTTCGCCGCAACAGCGATGAAAACTCCAGCCAAGATAAGCAGCCATACGAATATCTTCAACCAATCTTTTCTTAAATTGAGCCGTAATAAGGTCCAGCTTTGGGCAAAGGCACTCATAAGTCCACACCTGCCTTTTGGGTATCTTTAGCATCATAATAGCGCAAGAACATATCTTCCAACGTGGGTGGTGTTGTTTTCAAAGTCACAATGTGTTGTTGGGCCAAATAAGTCATGATGGTGTTCAATGCCTCGGTATCGGCCCCAAATTCAGCCTTGGTCTGGGTGTCATTGCCAAAGGTCACTTGATGCACCCCAGCAATTTGAGCCAGTTGGGCTAGGGGTTGGCTGGTTTCAACACTCACTTGGCTACGGGTCAAGTGGCGCATGCTGTCCAGGGAACCAGCTTCAATGATCTCCCCAGCACGGATGATCACAATACGATCCCCCATTTTTTCCACTTCGGACAAAATATGACTGGATAACAAAATACTCTTACCTTGGGCTTTTAAAGCGTGGACTTGTTCTTGGAAAATAACTTCATTTAAAGGGTCTAAGCCAGAGGTGGGTTCGTCAAAAATATACAGGGGAACATCAGTGGACAAGGCGGCAATTAGGGCCACTTTTTGACGATTCCCCTTAGAATAGGTCCGATTTTTCTTCCCCGTATCTAACGCAAAGGCTTTGATCAATCGGTCGGTACGTTGACTGTGCTTTTGCTGGGACATGTGCAATAACATATCAATGGTTTGCCCGCCAGTGAGGTTGGGCCATAAATAAACATCCCCCGGTACATAAGCCAATTGGCGGTGAATCGCCACGGCATCGGTCCAGGCATCTTTGCCAAACACACTGACAGAACCGGCGCTGGCCTTGATCAGTCCTAAAATGGTCCGGATCGTGGTGGATTTGCCGGCACCATTGGGGCCGATGAAACCCAACACTTCCCCAGCCCCTAATTCAAAATTGATATCCTTCAAAGCTTGAAACTTCCCAAATTGTTTTTGCAAATGCTTGATTTCAATCATGTTGGTCTGTTGCATCTTGCTACCTCCCAAAGGTATTGACTTTGTTCAATCAATTACAATTTCTAAATTCACCCCTATTATAATCTCAATGACCCATAAGTCAATAACCAGTCAGTCATTTTCGAAAATAAAAAAACTGAATCCCGGCAAATGCCTTGAATTCAGCCTTTTCAATTGATTTTATAACAATTATTTGGTTTCCACATTCACAACGCTGTAATGGGTGCCAGCTAAGGCAGTGGTGAAATTAGCATCATCCACTTCGCCGGTAACCTTAGCTTCTTGTTTCTTCAAATTAACCGAAACTTTTTCAACACCATCTAAAGCACTGAAAGCCTTTTGAACGTTCTCAGCGCAACCGTTACATTTCATACCTTCAAGATGTACTATTTTTTTAGCCATAATAATTTCTCCTTTAAATTTATTGGGCGTTTAACCCAGCTGGTTCACTTGATGATGCAATCGTATTTGGTGCTAATTGCTTGGGCTGATAACGCCGCAAGCGTAAGGCATTCAAGACCACTGATACGGAACTAAAGCTCATGGCCAGACCGGCAATCATGGGATTTAACAACGGTCCACCTAATAAGTATAACAGTCCCATGGCAAAAGGAATGCCTAAAATATTATAAGCAAAAGCCCAAAACAGGTTTTCCTTAATGTTCTTGATGGTATGCTTGCTCAAATCAATGGCTGTGGGCACGCAACTTAAATCTTCATGCATCAAGACCACATCGGCAGATTCAATAGCCACATCCGTCCCATTACCAATAGCAAAACCAATATCGGCTTGGGCCAAGGCGGGGGCGTCATTGACCCCATCGCCCACCATGCCAACTTTTTGATCTTGGGCTTGCAAGTCTTTGATCACCGCGACTTTGTCTTCAGGTAAGACATCACTGACCACTTGAATATCTCCCAACTGTTTGGCAATAGCTTGGGCGGTTTGGGCATTGTCCCCGGTGAGCATGACCACGTTTAAGCCCATCTTTTGTAATTCGGCCACCGTAGCAGCGCTAGATGGTTTCACTTGATCGGCCACGGCCACGATGCCAGCCAATTGGCCGTCAATGACCACATACATCACTGTTTTCCCAGCCTGGGCCAACTCACTTTGGCCTTCAGCAGCTTTAGAAACAGCTACCTTTAAATCAGCCAATAATTTGCGGTTACCCACCTGGAGATCATGTTGGCCAACGGTGCCTTGAATCCCAAAACCGGGTTTAGCATCAAAGGCCGTCACTGCTTGTAAATTCAAGTCTTTGCCTTTGGCATCAGCCACAATTGCTTGGGCCAAGGGATGTTCGGAACTGGCTTCTAAACTGGCCGTGAGCGCTTGAACTTCAGTGGCTGCAAACCCAGGGGCGGTCCACCAGTCCGTTACCACTGGTTTGCCTTCAGTCAATGTCCCAGTTTTATCAAAAACCACGGTATTTAATTGACTGGCACTCTCTAAAGCTGCGCCGTTCTTCACTAAAATCCCATTGGCGGCACCGCGACCGGTCCCTACCATGATAGCGGTTGGTGTGGCTAACCCCAGGGCACAAGGACAGGCAATGACCAAGACTGACACGAAAATCGTCAACACAAAGCTGAGGGATTGACCACTGATCAACCAAGCTAATGCCGATAAGGTCGCGATGACCATGATCGTGGGCACGAATATCCCGGCAATTTTATCCGCTAAGCGGGCAATGGGAGCTTTGGTGGCTTGGGCGTCGCGTACTAAGTTGATAATTTGCGCCAAGGCTGTATGACTGCCGACTTTGTCAGCTCGCATGATCAATTGCCCGGTTTGGTTGATGGTGCCACCAATCACTTGATCCTCAGCCCGTTTAGTCACGGGCATGCTTTCACCGGTGAGCATGGCTTCATCCACACTACTGGTCCCAGAAATGACGGTGCCATCCACGGGGATGCTGGCACCGGGTTTGATCATGATCATATCGCTGACTTGAATATTTTTAACCGGTGTCTCCACAAAATCGTCGTCTGCTTGGACCAAAGCCGTTTTAGGAGCGAGATCCATCAAGGCCGTAATGGCCGAGCCAGTTTTGTATTTGGCCTTAAGTTCGAAATAACGGCCTAAGGTAATCAAGGTCAAAATGGTAACCGCAGCTTCATAGTAAAGCTGGTCATGAAAAGCGGCTCCTTGGAAGATGATGAAGTAAGTATTCACCAAGCTATATAAGAATGCTGCCGTGGTCCCCACGGCTACTAAACTATCCATATTGGGGTGACCCTTGAAGAGCGTTTTAAACCCAACTTGATAATAAGCCCGATTTAAAACCATCACTGGAATAGCCAGAATTAATTGGACAAGGGCAAAAGTAGTGGGATGGGTCATGGGCATCATAAAAGCAGGCAACCAAGCCCCTAGCATATGCCCCATGGCGACATATAGCAAAGAGATGGTTAAAATGGCTGACCAGATAAAGCGATTTTTCAAGGACTGGACGGCATTTTGCTTGCGCGCTTCTGCTTTCGCTGCCACATCGCTGGCCGCTTCATCCCCGGCAGCGTTTTGTTCATGGGCGCCATAACCGGCGTCTTTGACTGCAGCTTCAATATCAGCCACATCTAGGCTGACATTATCAAAGACCACCCGCATCTCTTCGGCAGCTAAATTAACGTCTACCGCTAACGTCCCCTGAATATTCTTAACAGCTTTTTCCACCGTTTGGGCACAGCTAGCACACATCATGCCTTCAATGTCAAAATGCGCTGTGGTGGCCATGGCAGTTGCCCCATAACCGGCTGCTTTCACAGCTGCTTCGATATCGCTGACTGGCGTTACTTCAGGGTCAAAATCCACTTGCATTTGTTCAGCAGTTAAATTTACATTGGCTTCTTTAACACCGGCCACACCTTGCGTGGCTTTTTCCACGGTCTGGGCACAACTGGCACACATCATACCATCTATGGCAAATCGACACTGTGTCATAATAAATCCTCTTTTCAATCTATTTGGTGGCGCTTCTAAAATTTAAATTATCAATAGCTTTAAAATACCACTATAGTTTACGCATGTAAACCTTTTCTTGCAAAATTAGTCAAAACCCTAATCCAGACGTCCTAATTTCAAGGTCAAGGCGTTCAAAGCCACGATCACCGTACTCAAGGACATGAGTAATGCCCCCACCATGGGGCTTAAGATAAATCCAATGGGTGCCAAGACACCGGCAGCTAGTGGTAAGGCGATAATATTATAACCGGCCCCCCACCAGAGATTCTCGGTCATCTTCCGGGTGGTTTGTTTAGCTAACTGTAAAAACGCCGTGACATCATTGGGATTACTTTTGACTAGGACCACATCCGCAGATTCAATGGCCAGATCAGTCCCGCCACCAATGGCGATCCCCACGTCGGCTTGGGCTAAACTAGGGGCATCATTGATTCCATCGCCAATCATCAACACTTTACCCTGTTGTTGAAATTGGCGGACTAATTTAGCTTTATCCTGGGGTAATAATTTCGCATGAATCTGGTCGATCCCTAGGGTCGTGGCAACTTTTTGAGCGGTTTGCAAGTTATCCCCGGTGAGCATCACAGGCGTGATACGTTGGGCTTTTAAGGCCGCAATAAACTGCTTAGCCTGTGGTTTAACGGTATCGCCTTGAGCCACATAGCCCAATAATTGGTTATTGGCCACTAAGAAACTGATTGAATTCCCAGCACTGGCCAAGGTTTGAAACTTAGCTTGATCATAGGTTAATTGCAATTTTTCCAATTGGGCCATGGAAACAATCTCATAGGCCGTCCCAGCAATCTCACCCTTTAAACCAACCCCGGTAATTTGTGCCACATTTACCGCCGCAGGGATGGTGGCTTTTTCATGCTCAGCGGCTTTTAAAATGCCTTGGGCTAAGGGATGTGAAGAACTGGCTTCTAGGCCCGCAAAAAGTGCGAGAACTTGGTCAGCGGTTAAATCCGTGGTTAAACTATCGAATTCATGGACCACAAAGTTACCTTCTGTCAACGTCCCGGTCTTATCCATCAGAGCATAACGTAAATCTTTGACCTGTTCTAAGGCGTTACGGTTGCGAATCAAGAGGCCATTTTTTGCCGCAATAGAGGTGCTCCGGGCGACTACTAGTGGCACCGCTAACCCCAAGGCATGGGGACAGGCGATGATCAAAACAGTGACCGTGATTGGCAAAGCGGTGGTTAACCCAGAATTCACATACCAAATGACAAAGGCCACGATCCCCACGGTCAAGGCCGCGTAGAATAACCAACCGGCAACCTTATCCGCCAAGTTTTCTTGGGCAGATTTTTCTTGTTGGGCGCTTTGAACCAATTGCATCACTTGAGCTAAGAAACTGTTAGCACCGGTACCGGTGACCTGCATCTCAAAGGATCCAGTGCCGTTCACTGAACCCCCCACAACTTTATCTTTAACGGTCTTAGGCACTTGTTTAGCTTCGCCCGTGACCATGGCCTCGTTGACCGCCGTTTCACCTTTAGTGACTTGACCATCAGCGGGAATTTTTTCACCGGCTTTGACCAAAACAATATCGTCATTTTGAATCTCAGTTAAGGCAACATCCGTGACAGCCCCGGTTTTAGGATCTAGTTTATGGGCCATACTTGGTAATAGCTTGGCTAAGTCATTTAACGCGGAACCGGCACTGGTAATGGCATTCATTTCAACCCAGTGGCCCAGTAACATAATGTCAATTAAAGTGGCTAATTCCCAGAAGAAGTCCATGACGTGGGGTTGATTAGCCAAGAGATTATTGGCCACCACCGCATAAATACTGTAAATGAAAGCCACACTGATCCCCATGGTGATCAAGGTCATCATGGCTGGTTGTCTAGCTTGCAGTTCTCCCTTTGCCCCACTGAAGAAGGGTTGACCGCCGTAAATAAATAAAATAATGCCAATTACGGCCACAACCCAGGTACTGCCTGGAAAAACCAGCAGCGGCTTGGTCATCCCCATCATGGAAGTCATCAGTAAAATGGGGATAGTTAAAATAATTGAGACCCAAAACTTTTGCTTCAAATTCCCCATGTGCATCATATGACCACCATGCATCATCATGTCCTGGTGATTCATGTCCCCCATGGCCATTTGGTGATTGCCGTGGGCCATTTTTATTTGATGATCATCATGACCCATGTCCATCTGGTGGCCCATGTGTGCATGGTCCATATGATCGTGATTCATGTGATCGTGATTCATCTGGCTGTGGTCAGCCACATCATGGTCCATGCCCGGCATATCTTTCATGTCTTTCATATCGGACATGCCTTTCATATCTGTTTGTGGTGCATCATGATCATTTTTATGTTCCATATTTTTCATTGCGACGCCCTCCTCAAAACAACTTCGAAACGTTAACTCTATTTAAAGTCTACAACTGTAAACGTAAAAAAGCAAATTAAAAAGGCCATCAGCAAATTTGCTGTCCGGCCTTCAAAATATTAATTAGTCGCAGTGACCATCAAAATCCGCTGGTAAACAGTCACAAGGGACCATTTCTGGGGCGGTCTTTAATTTCTCTGCTAATTGAACTTGTAATCGCTGGATATCTTGTTGACTTAAGGTCAAATCATCTAACAAATTGCTCACAGCCTTGCCACGACGCATTTGACACAGATGGTGAAAAAGTGAAGTTGTCGCATTATCAATGGCCACTTGTTCTTCAACTTGCGGTTTGTATAAAAAGGCGCGCCCCTGTTTTTCCGGTACCAAAGCGCCCTTTTTCACCAAACGACCGAGCAGCGTTTTAACGGTGCCTGCTTTCCAACCCATCTTTTCGTTTAATACACGAATCAGAACATGACTAGTGGTGGCACCTAAAGTCCAAACTACCCGCATGACTTCCCATTCTGCATCTGATATCTCAATTTGTGTTTGTACTTGCATTTTATCACCTACTTACTCAATGGCCTGTTTATAACGCAAATCAGACGTGATGTAAACTAATTTGCTTATTGCGATACTTCGGTTGGGTCATCACGGTTACAAATGCTTGGGCAAAATCCTTGTAACTCAAGAAACTCTTGCCATCTTCATCAGGCGTGAAAATATCGCCGTTGATTTCATATTGTCCCGTTAAACCACCCATGGGGGTGAAATCATTTGCTGGTGAGACGTAGGTCCAGTCAAAACCTGAACTAGCCTTTAGTAACTCAAGGCCAGCAGTCATATTCTCAGCAACGGGTTTAAAAGCATCTGGAAAATCCTTGGTATCTTTAAGTCGTGTTGTCCGGGTGGCGTCCACGTACAGACTTCCAGCACCGCCGACGACCATATAATAAACACCGCTATCTTTTAAGATATCAATCATATGGGCCTGGGAAGTTTTAAACTTTTCTGGATCCCCAAAAAATGCGGTGGCATTGACGACCACATCAAAGGCTTTAATATCAGCTTGGGTTAAGTCAAATAAATCCTTTTGCAATACCTCATAGTCTGAATCTGCATCAGTGGTGTGGCGTACGATTGCCGTAACGGCCATATTGCGCACCACCGCAGCTTTGGCAATTAAAGCACCTGCTTTACCATTCGCCCCAATAATTCCTACTTTAAGCATAACGACCTCCTAGAAAACTGTTTTATTGAATATAGTTTTGTTATCTCAATTATTTTACCATTATCTGTCAAGAGTGCTTTTGAATCTCTTCAAAAAAGTCTTGGATCTTATCGGAATCCACGTTCGTGTGGGCTTCCGGATAGGCTAATGGGTAATAAGCCTGTAGTTGAAAGCTTTCCACCAGTTGCTTCAAACTACCCCGAGCTTGGGTAATTTGGGCATCCGTGGCATTTTGATTATTTTGAATCGCCTTCAAGTTAGTTTTAGCCGTCGCCACTAAATCCTTTTGGGTTGGCGTGGTCGCCTTATTGCCCACATTGCTGATGGTGGAGGCTAAACTTGAGGCAATGCCATCCCGGGCGTTATAGACCATATCGTCGATGCGGTTAATATCTGGATAAGGCGTTTGGGCAGCGACTTGCATATAACTATCCGGATTCATGTTTTGATGCAGTGCTGAGGCCATCCGGTCAAAGCTTGCCCGTAACGCCTCCCGGTCATAGGTGGATGGCTGTTTGGCCACCCCCGTCACAATTTGGCTGGGGGACATAACGTCGTTATAAGACTGGGGTGCGTGGGCTAACCCCAGGGCGTGCCCAAGTTCATGGATCAAAACATTTAAAGTGTCATTGCTATTTTCAGCTTGTTTATAACTGGCCTGATTTAATAATAGCACATGATTGGTCCCCGTTAAGCCCGAAAAGCTTAGGTAAGGATCGTTCACATAGGCCAGATATACATCGGCAGTGCTTTGAGTATTAGTCTGGGGCACAATTATTTTTTGCCCAGCCAGTTGGTTCCACCAATTGGCCGCATCATTTACAAGTTGCTGATCATGGGCATTCAAATGGCCCGCGTTATAAGCCAATGTGCCATTTTGCCCCACCAGCCACCAACTGTTTAAGGACTGCCAGCCACTGGGAGCAGCTTTATTGGTGACTTGATTCTCCGCTTTTTGAACTTGGGAGAATATTTTCTGCTGTTGCATGTAATCCGTATATTTATGATAAAGTCGTGGAATGGATACGGCCATTAAGCCAATCACCACTAACGACGCAAGTAGTTTTATTAAGCGACTTAGTATGCGCATATTTCTTATCCTCTGGGGCGCTTGCCCGTCCTTTATGGGTCATTAACTACGGCGCAAAGATTCATAAATCATTTTGGTGATGCGGGCGCCATTGCTGTTACTGATATCAAATTTTTCGATACTTGCCAAACTTTGAACCGTTTCACTGGGTGTGTCCAAATAAGCCTTATCGGCACGCAATAATTGCGCTAGCGTTTCCGGTGTCATTTCTGGATGGAACTGCAGCCCATAGACCTTAGCCCCTAGGCGAAAGCCCTGGGCCGGACAGTGACTGTTGGTGTAAATCTGATCAGATAAATCTGGTAACTCGATTTTTTCACCATGCCAGTGAAAAACTGTGCCACTGGGCAAATCAGCCACGGTGGCTTCCACTGGGAACCAGCCCAGTTCTTTATGGCGCATGGGGGCGACTTTGCCCCCAAAGGCTTTGGCAATTTGCTGGGCCCCTAAACAAATACCCAGTACACGCCCACCATGGGCTTGCACTGCCCGGATGAGTTGCCGTTCATCGGCTAACCAGGGGGTGTCATCATTTACGCTATTGGGCCCCCCCATGACGATCAAAAACTCGATTTCCTTAGCATCTAGTGTTTTTAACTGTCCTTGGTCCTCCCAAATTTTATGATAACGAATGGTATCACCAAAGTCAGTGATCACGGTTGAAAATTGGCCCAATGTTTCATGGGGGACATGTAAAACTGCATCAATAATCATTTATAACATACACCGCCTTATTTATTTTGAACAATTTGAAATTTCTGCCGCCAGTGAACCATCAAGAATGTGGTCAGGGGCACGGTTAACGTCACCGCCAGCATGGAAACTAACACGGAAGCTGCTTCGGCAATGAATAGTTTATCATTGATCAACAATGATGGCGAATACTTCAATTCAATGAACCAGATGAATAGGGCTAAATAACCGCCGAAGAACCCAAAAAACAAAGTATTATAGGCCGTGCCCATAATTTTACCACCAATCTCCACGCCATCGCGATACAAGTCATGCCGCTTCAGATCAGGGGTCTGTTCAATCAATTCCTTCAAGGCACTGGCCATGGCAATGCTGGCTTCTGCAATTGCCCCTAGGGCGCTCAGTAAAATCGCCGCACAGCTGATGGATTGAAAAGATATCCCGATGAGCAATGAAAAGCCCCCTAGTTCTTCGTTGGACTCGTTCCCAAAGCCTTGCAGTTGGCCAAAGTGCTGAATCGGTACCACCAAGGCAACTAATACTAAAACCACACTCACCGACACCAGATAAGCTACTAGCCCGGTTTTTAAATCCACCGGACTGAAAAAGATGATCAGGGCTAAAATCATCAAGCCAAAAATGAAGGCTGTGATCAAAGGTGAGGTACCTAAGCTAATTAAGATGATCACCATGAAGATCAAAATAAAGTTTAAAATCAAACCACCAAAGATGCTAAAGGTATCTTTACCCGTGACTAAGATCAACAACACCAATAAAACTAACGCTAAACTAGTTATGACGCCCATGATTGCCTCCTAACAAGCGACCGGCTAAAGCACTGGTCAATGGCACGGCCAACACGATGCCGATGGCGCTGACGAGGGATTGCACCACGCCCAGATAAATTGTCCAATTAAACGTTTGGGCAATACTATTCCCATTTCTTAGGTAAAGCACGGCCATGGGGATGGTATCGGCCATAAAAATCAAGAACAAAATACTAATTAAGGGTCCGATAATTTGCTTGCCCATGTTTAACCCAGATTTGAAAATACGTAGAAACTTAAAATCAGTGTTCTCTTGTTTCAACTGGTACATCGCCGACGTAATATCCGTGGATTCATCCATGATCGCCCCCAGGACCCCAATCATCACTTGGGCTAAAAAGATGTTTTTAGGACCCTGAACAGCATATTCCACCGCTTCATAATGAATGCCCTTTTCGCCGGTTAAATGTAGCACTAAAATAAATAAACCAAAGCTTGCAAAGGTACTGACAATCGTGGCGATTGAAGCGATTAAGGTCTCCTGGCTTAAGCCAAAAATCAGGGCAATGGTACACACTGTAAATAAAACGACCAGGATAGCAAAGATGGGGATAATATTTTTGCCGTTATGCAATAGTTCAATTTGAATCGCCAAAATGAATAGCAAGACATTGGCAATTAAGCTTAAGATCGCCATCAAACCCCGTCGGTGTACAATTATCAAAATCAAACTGATGGTGGCACATATTAAAATCACCATAAAGGTGTCTCGCTTTAAACCTTGAATCACAATATTCTTACTTTTTTTGTTGGCACCACTAATCAACACTTGCTGGCCAGGGCGATAGTTTTGATCCACCGCTTGGGAATCGGTGTATGTATTTTGAACTTGGATAATCTTACCCTTTTGAGCAGTGTTCAATAATCGCAAAGTAACGCTTTGGGTGGTAGAATGGTCGACATTTTTAAACCCATCCTCACTGGGCGTTCGATGTAAAACCTTGGTGGCCTGCACTTGGGCCACGGTATCATGGTACAAAAAGGCATCATGACGGGTCAATAAAATGGCGGCCAAGCTAACAATAACAAGTATGATAACCTGAAAAACTGTTTTGTGCTTCATTAAGTGACTTCTTTCATTGGAAAATGAGTTAATCTATTATAACGCACCACTTCAACTTACGGCAATATCAGTGGCTTAAGAACGAAAAAAAGCCTACCCGAAAGTAGACATTTTTTTAAACTGATATTAAAGTAGCTGGGTCGAAACGACATAAATAACATGAATCACCGCACCAATGCCAGCAACCCAAGCAGCTTGTTTGGGTTGTTTGGCTAAATACTTGATAAAACCATAAATCAAGCTATAGGTAATCACAATTGTAATGACATTAGTAGCAATAACAATTGGCTTAGAAACAAGCGTTTCTTGATTAATCAGCGTTGTGATAATCATAAACAGTGAGCTCACTATACCAGAAATCGCATAACTAATATAAAAACCCCGTTTAACCAACTTATTGGTAGCCTTCACTGCCGTCGTCTTCGTCAAAGACAGCACGATGTAATACAACAAGAAATATAAGTACACCATAATGAACAAGCTGGCAATTAAACCAACAATGCTAGAAACTGCCGAAGTGATTTTAATCAAGTTCTCAGGCGAGGGGCCACTGCTCACAGTGGCTTTTTGAATAGCGTCTTGAACAAGCTTGGGCGGAAATAAAAATACGACAAAGTAAGCATTTAATAATCCCAATAAGTAATAAATAATCAATGCCATTCTTGTGTCAGCCGCACTAGCTTTTGCGAGCCACTTTTTCATGTTACTACCTCCCTAAGGTTTAACGAATAATATCGATCAAATCTTTCTTAGCTGCACTTGACGCCGGCATTACCCCAAAGACGACCCCGACTAACGTGGATACCCCAAAGGCCAATATGAAGGAACTCAAATCAATGCTAATTGGGAATGGTAGGGCGAGGCCGACTAAAGCAGCGGCGATGACGCCTAAGATATAGCCGATCAAGCCCCCAATGATGGTCAAGGTAGCACTTTCCAATAAGAACTGCAGGCGAATATTGCCCTGTGTTGCCCCCATTGCTCGGCGAATCCCAATTTCAGAGGTCCGTTCCGCCACAGAAATGTACATCATATTCATCACACCGACACCGGCAATAAACAAGGAAATACCGGCGACACAAGCGACAAAGGTAGTAATGTTACCTAAGACATTCCCGATGGCATCCGTGGCTTGAGAAGGATCGTTGGCGGTATATTTCCCGCTATTGCGCTGTGTCCCGGAAGCTTTCAGCGTTTTCACCACGTTATTTAAGACCTTAGAGGTTTTCTCCCCCTTAGCCACGGTCACGTTCATTAAGTTACTGGAAGTCGTGGCCGAACGATTATAAGCCTGATACGCTTTTTTCGGCACTTGAATATTGGCATAGTTATAAGCATCACTGTCAGACACACTGATGGTAAATGAGAAGTTAGATGGGGCCCGAACCCCAACGACTTCATATAATTCACCACCAACATCAATGCCCCGGCCTAAAGCAGCTTTGGCTGTGCCAAAAATATTTGTGGCCACATCGTTATCGATTACCGCCACCGTTAACCCCATCTGATTGTCACTGGGTCTTAGCGCACGACCATACTTCACTTCGGAGCCATCCTTGGCAACTAAGCCAATGTATTCATTTTGCATTTTGCCATTAAAGTTATAGCTTTGCGAAAAAATAGTTTGATCCGCATTACTTTCAATTTTGGCTTTTTTGACCCCGGTAACACCCTGGGCTAAAAGCACATCAGCGTCGTTAAAGCCGATGTTGGAAATCACATCGCTATCGTCTTGACCGTTGCTGGCACTAAATGAAATTGAACCCTGGGTATCCCCGCTGGCATTATTGGTCAACTGACTGGTGGTCCATTTGGAAAAGCCATGGCCAATGGCCAAAATCGTGACCACAGCTGCGATACCGATGACAATGCCTAACATGGTCAAAATACTACGGCGTTTATTTTTAAAAATCGAACGAATCGATGTCTGCCAAATCTCTTGAATTCTCATGATTTCACCTGCTTATCATCGGTAATTGCCCCATCAAATATTTGGACTAGGCGTTGACCATATTCAGCCACGTGCTTATCATGGGTAACCACTAAAATCGTCGTATGTTCGGCTTGGTTTAATTCCTTAAAAATCGCCATAATATCCGCAGCTGTCTTGGAGTCCAAGGCACCTGTAGGCTCATCAGCTAAAATAAACTTAGGTTGATGGACAATTGCCCGGGCAATGGCCACCCGTTGTTGCTGGCCACCGGATAATTCATTGGGGATTTTATTGGCACTATTAGGCAAGCCAACGCGTTCCAAAGCTTTTTCAACAATTGGCTTGGCTTCTTTTTTAGACATGCCCCCGTAAAGTAACGGCAGTTCAACATTTTCTAAAATGGTGTTATTAGCAATCAACTTAAAATTTTGGAAAACAAAGCCCACACTTTGATTACGCAATCGTGAAAGTGTTGCATCATCGCTAGTCTCATAGACCTGGCCATCAAATTCGTACGTGCCTTCAAACTGGTGATCAATAAAACCTAACACGTTGATTAAAGAAGTCTTACCAGCGCCAGAGGGGCCCATGATGGAGACAAACTCCCCTGCATTGATCTGCAAATTGATATTCTTCAAAACGTGAAATTTATTGGCGCCATTTTGGTAGTACTTATTCACATTTTTCAGATTAATTAGCACTGGCACTAACCTCCTGACCAGATTTGAGCGCCTTATCCGGGTTAGCGACAATCTTATCTTTCACACTCAAACCACTGTCTAAGAAATAGATGCCATTGTCTTGATGGACCCGTACTTGGGTTTTAACAGCTTTGTTCTTAATGACCCGGTAAACATAATACTTGTTGCCAGTCTTAACGACTGCACTGTCGGATAAGCGAACTGTATCTTGTGGTACCTTGATTTGAACATTAAAGCCGTTAATTAATTTGCGGTTGATCCGTACGGTGAATTTATAATTAGAAACCGTGCTAGAAGAAGCTGCTGCACCGGCGCTGCCTAAAGCACTAGTTTGGCCAGAAACACCACTATTTTGTGGGGTTGTGGCAATAGTCACAACGGTCCCATCTAGTTTATCATCAGAACTGATTGGCAAGACCTTCACCGCATCTTGGGCTTGAATCTTACTATAATCATATTCAGAAACGGTCCCATTAATGATTTGACCGTCACTGATGATTTGCATACTTGGTAGCCCGGTGGCAGAAGTCGTATTGTAATTCAAAGAAACGGTCCCTGAAATACTGGCACGTACGGTCGTTGTCACTTTACTTTGTAAGTTATTAATTTGTTGTTGTGCTTGTGAAACCGCCAATTGATCTTGGGATAATTGGTTTTGAGCTTGCCGAACTGCAGCCGCGCCACCTTCAGCCGTTGATTGGCTTTGGGCTTGGGAAAGGTTAGCTTGATCTTGGGAAACCGCTAGATTAGCTTTAGCCAAACTCTGTTGGGCTTCATAAACTTGATTTTCAGCACTGCTATCATGGAAGGTCATTAATGTTTGATTTTGGCTCACATGTTGTCCATCTTGAACATTGATGCTTTCTAAAGTGCTGGTCCCAGCAGATGGAGCGGTCACATCAACGGTATTGTCCGCTGCAATTTGGCCTTTCAATAATAGCGGTGAATCTTTTTTGACCGTTGTTACCTTGTACTCAGTTGAATTGGCATTGTTGCGGGCTGTTACCACGCCGATCACGGCGATAATGATAACAACAACAACGACCAAGCCAATAATAACGCCACGTTTCTTAAAAACAGACTTCATAATGTATCCTCCACATATTTACGACTAAAATAAATTCTCTTTCAATAAGAGTACCGTATTCACAGCTATTTGTCATACATTTTTCAGAATTTTTCCAATATCTTAAAAAAACATTTAAGCTGCTTTTGACGCCACAATAAAAGGCAGATTCACCTATCGGAGAACCTACCCCTAGTTTAAAGCAAATGATTAAAACGCAGATTTGCCACCTTTGAGTTCTTGAATGTAGCGATAAATCGTTGGTTCAGAAACCTCTAGCGCCTTGGCCACATCAATCACGGAGTACTTCATATTGAAGACACCCTCATCTAATAATTGTGAAACAATATTACGCCGATCTTGGGCTTTAAAGTTTTCTTGATCGATGCCATAGCTCAAAACAATCTGGTCAATCTTTTCACGAACCATTTCGTGAATTTTTTCTGAAAAGCTCAAATCTGAGTCGGCTTGACCCCTTCTAGCCATGGAAATATCACTGCTGAGATTATCAATAGCATCTGTATTCAATTGATACAGTTTAGCCAAATTCGCATTGGCCCGAAGTGCTGTAATGAATGGGGTCACATCCGTAATAATACTTAAAGCGACCTTAGGCGTATCAGCGGCTTCAAAGATGACAACTGAAATATTTAACGTCTTGTGCTTCAAATTAAACTGTTCATGGTACTGTTTGTTTGGTGTTGCTGTTGCTTGATCGATCCGAATTTTCACAAAATCTGGCGTGCTGTCTTTTTTTCTAGCGTCTAAAATACTGCCATTACGAATAAACTCGATTGGAAAATCATGTTCAGATAGATTAGATAAAACGACATCACTGTTTTTACCTTGAATCATACTGATGAACTCAACCAAATTTTGGTAATAAGTGTTTTGCTCAATTGTTAAATCCATAATACTAACCACAACCTTAATAACAGATTTATTTACTGACGATGACTGACAATTCGAAGTGTTTTTTCATTTCTACCAATTATTATTATACCAAATTGAACCGAAAAAAATCCACTCAAAACAGGTTTTTCTAAAAATGAACTAATAAATATTACAAAACGTAAATTTAAAATAAATTTACTTAACAATACCCGGCAATCATTATACAACAGCTTTACTAAAATACCAATAAATTCCCGGAAATATTTAGCATTCTCGGGAAAATACTTTTATCATCAGCCTTCATTGTGGCTTCACCTTGAGTTTGCCATTAATAAGCAAAATTAAATAACGTTATATATGATAATATTGTTGCTACACCAACGTTTCAGCGTCTTTTTAGTTTGATTTTTGAATAATTTTTTGGTAGCCTTCACAATTTTTTGGCCAGCGTCCTTTAATCCACGATTTTATGTCTTAAGATAAATAAAAACCGGCCTAAAGGTTTGAGTATTCAAATCTTTAGGCCGGATCTGTATCAATTCTATTTGTGGCCAGCGCTAATTTCTAACTCTTTGACTGTCTCAGTTAATGTATCGTGTAACATTAATTCTGCGCGAATAGCAGTTGGTTTATCAGATTCCATACCATCTAAAAATGGAACGTGCTTGATGGAGAAGTCTTCATGTTCATTCGTATCTTGAATATTTGCACTGAGATCAGTTCGCAGAGCCTTTTCAGCTGCGACCTTGGAGTCATTGAACGTCAAACCGCTCTTATAACCCACGGAGCCTAACCAAGCTTTCAAGCAAACACCTCCTTAAACTTCTATCCCACTTATTATATTCATTTTTGAAAAAAAAGAAAGTCTAAACTCCCAATTCGTTATTCTTCAGATTCCAGCTGCTCTTTTTCAAGGACTTTGGTGTGATGCCGACCCAAAATGGCCATCAATACCAACCAGGTCAACGAGGCGATTGTTGCCGGGATCGTATCACGATTTATCAACAACACAATTAAAACACCGGTTAAAAACAATAGCACTAATACATCCGTCCAGGGAAACAATGGTGCTTTAAACAAACTGTGCTGGGCGGCTTTTGTGCGGCGATAGCGCATGTGGGTCACGATAATGCTGCCCCAAATAAACAAGAAACTCGTGGTGGCAATACTGGTAATAAACGTGAAAACTGATTCTGGAATAATAATATTTAATAATACCGCAAAAGCAATAACAATGGCCGAGAAATTCAACGCAGTTGCCGGGACATGTTGGCGAGATAAGCGACCAAGGGGTTTTAGAATTGTTGACCGCGTATCATAAGTCAATGAAAAAAGCATCCGACCCGTGGAAAATATGGAACTATTGCAAGCCGACGCCGCCGCGGTGATGACCACAAAGTTGATAATATCAGCGGCAGCCCGGATCCCGACGTTTTCAAATACTAAGACAAAGGGACTTTGATCAGGTAATACCCGATTCCAGGGAAAAATTGAGATAATGACAAATAGCGCCCCAACATAAAATAAAATAATTCGAATGGGAATACTATTGATTGCTTTAGGCAAAACGGTCTCAGGATCTTTGGTTTCTGAAGCCGTTAAACCAACCAACTCCACCCCCACAAAGCTAAAGACAACCATTTGAAATGAGAATAAGAAACCTTTGATACCTTGGGGAAAGAAGCCACCATAATCCACAATATTGCTAAACTCAGCATGCCCTACGCTGGTTTTGTAATGTGTGAAGATCATAAATAGACCCACTGTGATCAATAAGAGGATGGCAACAATTTTAACCAGGGCAAACCAAAATTCAGTTTCACCAAAGGCTGCCACCGTGATCAAGTTTAAGGCTAATAAAATACCTAATAAACATAAGCCAGGTAACCACTGGGGAACATTGGGAAACCAATAACGAATGTAGACCCCCACTGCGGTAATTTCCGACATGGCAATGGCCACCCAACAAAACCAATACGTCCAACCAGCCACAAAACCGGCCGTTTCACCTAAATATTCCCGGATGAATTCCACATAAGAGTGGTACTTTAAATTGGATAATAATAGCTCACCTAAGGCCCGCATTAAGAAAAAACAGACAACCCCAGTTATGAAATAAGCTAAAATAATGGACGGCCCAGCATAATGAATCGCTTTGCCTGAACCCAGAAATAATCCTGTACCAATGGTGCCCCCAATGGCAATCAGTTGAACATGTCTGTTCTTTAAATTACGTTCTAGTTCGGGTTCGTCTTTGTGCTGGATCATTTATCTGCCTCCGTTTTGGGTTCAACTTGAACTGATTTGACTGGCGTCTGCCGCAAAAAAGTTTCGACCGTTGTCAGATCAGCATTTAATATTAATTTTTGCGTTTGGACGGTGCCAAAGTGAAAGATTGCCCGGGTCTGTTGATCGTTAATAGCTGCCAATTCAACTTGAGACACCAAATTGTAGGGCTTCAAAGAACGAATGCTGCCCACAATCCCCCGAGAACTTAAACCACTGCGCCACAGCGCAAAAATAAAGAAGAAAACAGCAATAAAAATGCTACTGGTAATACCCGCGGCGTCGGTGGTCAAAACTTTGGCACTATAGGCAGCGATTGCCGCCAACAAAAGACAAATCCCAACACGCCACCAATTAATTTTTGTGCTTATTTTTACCATGCGCCAATCAAAGATCAAAGCCACAATTAATAACACGCTCAAAGTTAGGTACACAATACTCATCAAACTCATCTAAATCATCCCATCTTAAATGTTAACCGTTAATAAGCTTACATTAATTTCATTAATATTTACAGTCATTTGCTTCTGCCATTCGGCCTTATCCTTGCTATAATAAGGATTCACTTCAGATGAATCTTATTCAGTTTAAAAAGAGTTCAGCTCACTTTCAGGAAATAGCAACAAAAAAGCACGCAATTCCCGTTAACATCCAGAAATTGCGTGCATAAAATTTGACTTATTTAATTTTACCTAATTCCACAGTATCCCGAGCAATCATCAATTCTTCGTTCGTTGGTACTAATAGCACCTTAACTTTAGAATCGTCTGCTGAAATAATCCGTTCTTTGGCCATGACATCGTTACGTTCGTTATCAATTTTAGCCCCTAAGAAGCTTAACTTGTTAACGATCCGTGCCCGCATCAATTTATCGCCTTCACCCATACCAGCTGTGAAGACCAAGGTGTCCAAACCACCCATGATGGCCACATAAGAGCCAATATATTTAACCATCCGATTTACAAAAATATCGATGGCCAGTTTAGATTCCGGCCGGGTATCAATGCTGTTTTCCAGATCCCGCATGTCTGGGGATAAACCGGAAATACCTAGTAAGCCAGATTTTTCGTTTAAAATCTTGATCATATCTTCTGGATCATCAATGCTCAGTTTTTGCATCAAGTAAGCCACTAATGAAGCATCGATATCCCCAGAGCGGGTACTCATCGTCACCCCAGCCAGTGGGGTAAAGCCCATAGATGTGTCTAGTGACTTGCCATCTTTAATAGCTGTCACCGAAACACCACTGCCCATGTGCAAAGTGATCATTTTTTGAGAAGCCAAAGGAACATCCAAAATTTCGGCAGCCCGGTTAGAAACATAACGATGACTAGTCCCATGGGCACCGTATTTACGGGCACCATATTTCTTATAATATTCCATAGGAATACTGTACAAGAAGTTTTCTTCAGGCATTGTCGTATGGAAAGATGTATCGAAAACGGCAATTTCTGGGACCCCTGGTAAAATCTTAGAAAAAGCTTCAATACCCCGAGCTTCAGCAGGGTTATGCAAAGGTGCATATTCTGCTAGTTCTTTGATTTTAACTAAGTTCTCTGGTGTAACGACGGCAGAAGTTTTGAAGAATTCACCACCAGCAACAACCCGATGTCCAACCCCATCAATTTCTGAGAAATCTTTGATGATCTTCAAATCTGTTAAAGTACCCATTAATTTATTAACGGCAATTTCTTGCGTTGGAATATCACCGATTTCCTTGGTCTTCTTGCCATTAAACTTAACAGAAAAAACTGAATCAGAAAGGCCCAGACGATCAACCATACCCTCAGCAATAACTTGTTCTTCAGGCATTGTAAATAATTTCCATTTCAGGGTTGAACTACCGGCATTAATTGCTAAAATCTTTGACATTTTGAATTGGTCCCCTTTACTTTTTAAAATAATTTTGACGCCATTTTTGTAATTCTTGGATAAATTGTTGCAACGCAGCTTGATTGTTAAAATCTGGCAAATCGCCAAAGAGCACTTGCTCAGCTTGGGTAGCATTCGCCCCATGTTTTTGCAGTACCAAAATAGACTTTTGCGCAGCCTCACTGGTGAACATTTTAGCTGGTAAGTTTAATAGACCTTGGAAGTAAGCAACGGATGTTAACCATTTCGTCAAATCGGCAGCCTCATCACTTTGAAAAATAGTTGTTGGAATGACAAACAATCCCAAACTACCAGGTTTTAAAGCCTTCAAGCTCTGTTCAATTAATAAATGATGGGTAAACGAATGGCCTTGTTTCGCCCGGGTTTCATATCCCTTTGTTTGCTCGTCCACGGGATAGTAGCCCACTGGTAAATCTGAGACCACCAAATCTAAATCATGGACCAATAAAGGCATGACCGCATCTTGGTGAAATAATTCCAAGTCCAGCTTCAACCATTGACTGGCGACAGCTGCTAATTCCAGGAGCTGGTCATCATTATCAACACCAAAGCCCTTTAAATTAATATCTAGGCCCTGTGATAACTGCGCCATGACCGTTAGTATCAAATTACCAGAACCAACTGCTGGATCCAGTATGCGACTATCGTCTTTTAAATCGGCCAATTCCTGTACCAAATAACCAATGAAATAACCAATGGCATCTGGTGTCAATTGCTTGTTGGGTTCAACTTTGTCCACCTGCATCCCTCTAAGCAAAATCAATTGTAGTACTTGTCGCCGCGTGCTGCGATCGTATTGACTCAAGTCGATTTTCTGATAAAGCGCTTTAATTTTGTCGATAGTTGCCGTCGTGGGCCGATCGTTTTCTACCTTAATGTGCTGATCGATGATATTCCCCAGATTTTCAGCTAACGCATCTAAGTAAGATGTATTTAAATCACTTTGCAGAATGGTCGTACTCTCGTCTAATAGGTCAAATAGTCCCTTTACCGGACGTTCAGACAAAACCATCACCTCAATTACTAAATATTACTTTACAATTGTAACGATAGAAACCAATATTCGCAAGAAAAAATCAGTTAAGTTTTACCGGGATATTTTAGGAAACAATGAAACTATGTATGAAAAGAACCAATCAACTTTACGATTGGTTCTAACCATTATCAAGCCTTTGGTTCAGTCATACTGGGAACAGCATCGGCAGGGATATACCTAAACACTTCAGAATAGCCGTTTGCTTGAAGTTTAACGGTGCAAGCCACAGTTTGCGCCTGAATTTGATAGGTCGCTGTCCCTAAATTCGTGCGATAAGCTAACCGCTTTGTTTTCTGGAAATGCGGTCGAGTGATATTATAAACCATGGCCGCCTGGGCATGATTATTAAAATGCTGGAGGGTCATCATTTTTTCTTTATAGTGGGCTAAGGTGGCATAACTCAACCATAAAGTGAAACTCAAACACAAAAGTGTCAAAACTAAGACATATGCCGGTTTTCGTTTCATGCTTTAACCTCCCTTGCTGGCGGGGCAATAAAAACGATGGTGAATCGGTTGGGCCACATTTTCTAACGTTAATTTCATGTCAATGTAAGGTCCGACACGTTTGAATGTAACGTGAGCTACCCCGTCTATTAGTGGCATATTCCCCTTATTTGAATCATTTTGAAGACGTAGTGAACCGTTGACAACTTTGATAATCCGATCTTGATATACGCCCATTTGATCTGCATGTTGTATTTTTAGTCGTTGTACTTTGCTAACTTCTTCAATACCTTTGAAGATACACTTTTGAAAGTAATGTTCTAACTGCCAGACTGCTTGATTAGTCTTTGTTTCAGAACTGACTTTAAAAACTGAACGATCGCTGTCTTGAATCAAAGTCGGCATTTGACTGAACATGAAAATAACCAGTGTAAAAATAAACAAGCTGATAATCACTTCAATGAAAGTGAAGGCTCTAACTTTCCACACGACAAGACACCGCAAACCCATCTGGCCAACTAACTCTGATGGCTCTTTCACTTTGTTGAATCTTTGTACCCTCATACACTGGTAATTCTGGATTAGCCCCTTGTATCAGTTGTTCAACTGCCATGTAATAACGAACTTGTTTGATCTGTTGGCGCAGCTGAAATTGACAAAAACTAAATAATCCGGCCAATGCCACGATGGCCGCTGCAAAAATATAAAGGCTTGCCATGTTTTCCAAGAGTAGTATACCTTTAGTGTGTCTCCACATGTAATCGCCCCCAGCCAAATTGAATATTGTAGATGTAAGTCTTATTAGTGTTAGTGGACTTGAAATAAATTTTCGCGGGCGTAACGATTCCTTCGTCAGAAACATAAATTTCTATGAACGTATGGGGTATAGTTAGGCCCTTTGGTAAAATTATTTCTTTGATATAAAAATCATTTGTCTCAGTCGGATAGGTCAAAACCACTCTATTTTCTAAAATTTGAATACGCCCACGTTCATTGCGAAACATCGCCTCATTAAGCAACCGTTGATAGCCACTCTCAAACTCATTAAAAAACTGTTTCTCAGCCTGCCGAGCTTGTATTGACGGCCAAGCCAAGAAACTTAAACTGACCAGCAAACTCAAGACAAATAAAACTGAAATCATTTCAATGAAGGTGAAGGCCGACTGGCGACTCAGCCTATGCCGCGCCGCTGTCATTATCTAGACCCGGGGCATGTACTTGTTCATTGTCATCGATGGTGATTTTGGCATTCGTAATTTTCGCCATTTGTTTGGCGGTTAAGTAGCCTTCAGTCTGCATGGTTTTAAAATCAACCTGAATATCCTGCAATTGTGCCCCGCCATCCACTTTTTTATCCACGTATAAATCGACTTGGGTTTGCACTGTATTTACAAAGGCCTCACTGGCTTTTTTATCGGCGCTATTTCTGGAACTTGTCAGTGATGGCAGGAACAAAATGATCAATAACGCGATCACAAATATGACGGCAACCATTTCCAGTAATGTAAAGGCCCGACGTTTCTTAAATAATTTTTTCATATTAAATACTCCCCATCATGTTATAAATTGGCATTAGTAACTGTAAATACATCAATAAGATCAGACTGGCGATCACCATAAATGCCAGAGGCTGAACTTTTAACATTAACCGGTTTAAATCATCGATTAGTTTATTGAACAATAACTGGCTGAAAATACGCATTTCTTGAGCCAATAGTTTCAAATCGGACCCGCGGTGAATAAAGGTTAATAATTCTGTGGGTAAAATTAGATTGTTTTTGATGATACTATCTAAACTTTGTCCCCGTTGTAACTGGCTTTCAATTTGTTTGGCCAAAGCACTTAAGAAACTTTTGGGCGGCAATTTTTGCAATGCTTGTAAAATCTCTGCCAAATTGAGCCCGTTACTCAAGTAAATGGCTAAATCTGTACAAATCAGGTAAGCATAATATTTCTTAAAAATGCTACCCATAAAAGGCAGACGACATTGCAACGCCACCCGCTGCAAGGGTGGTGCCCAATGCCATTTAACCCAAAATAGGCTGATCAGCACTGCACTTAACAGGCCAACACCGCCTAAAGCCACGATGACGCTGGTGGGCAATTGGTAAGTTTTACCACCAAAATCTTGTAATTGGGGTTGAATATAGATTTTCATGGCTAGATAAAAGCCGCCCAGTAAAACAATGAGCAAAATCGGGTAATTCAACATCCCCTTTAACTTCGTCATCTGCTGGGCTTTCATCTGCAAACTTTTGACCAGTTGCTCCAAACTGGTGACTAATTGGCCATGTTGCTGGGCGATGGCAATTTGATCCACTAGTTCTTGTTTGATATGACTCTCTTCTAACGCTTGAATCAAAATCTTGCCCTGGATCAATTGCCGCTGTAATTGGCGAATCCAGCGCTTTTCTTTGGGCAAAAAATTAACCATGAAGGCCAAGGCTTGCTTAATTGAAAAACCATTTCCCAACATTTGGGCTAACACCGTGAAAAATAAAATTTGCCCGTTCAAGCTTAACTTGACTTTAACCTTCCTTGAATGTCTGATAGGTCTGTTGATCAATCAGTTGATATTGCAAAAGCAGCTTCATATTGCTTTGCCAATCGACAAACTGTTGCTGCGGTTTTTGCAAACAGGCCTTTAAATCTTGGGCCATCATGATGTCACATAATACCTTGGGGGTTTGCTGGCAATCGGTAAATAACCGCTGGTAACAAATTGCCGTCAAGGTATTTTGTAAAACAACTTCCGATAGGTTAAGATCCAATAGCCGTTCTACCACGCCCCCAGAAGAACGAGCATGGAGCGTGGTCAACACCAAGTGACCGCTTAAAGCCGCTGTCACAGCAGCCTTGGCCGTCTGGGCATCGCGAATTTCACCAATGATCAACGTGTCGGGCCGATGGCGCAACACACCGCTGATCAATTGGGTATAGCTCATGTCGGCCGCTTCATTGACTTGCAACTGCAAAATTTCTGGCGCCCGAATTTCCACTGGATCTTCAATGGCAATCACTGTTTCCTCAATGGCCACTTGCTTGGCTAACTGATACAACGTCGTAGTTTTGCCAGAACCGGTGGGCCCAGAAAATATAAATAACCCCCGACGATACAAGTTAGCCGCAATCAACTGCAGTTGATCTGGAAAATAAAAATTTAACTGGCCCGTATCCTGGTAAAGCAAGCGAATAACCAAAGATTCCTCATTTTTATAGTTGCCAATTGACGATAAGCGCAATTGCAGCACCTCGGTGGGCAACTCAAAATCCAAGGTGCCACTTTGGGGCCGCCGATTTTCGCTAATATTCATTTGGGCACTATACTTTAAAAAACTGATCAACCCCAACATCTCTTTTAAATCTTTGCGGGCAACTAAATGGCGCTGCCCGTGGATCCGCACATAATAGTCGTAATAATCGGTTTGGGGAATCAGATAGATATCTGAAGCCTTTAAGTCATAGGCATAGCCGATGATGTCCCGGGCAATTTTTCGAATGATCAACTTCTCACCTCCTTCTCAAAATAAATACGCCAAAAAGTGCAAAAAAATAGCAGCTCCTAAACTTTTTCGTTTAGAATCTGCTATTGCCAAAAGACAGTTTGCTTAGTTAGCTTCTGTGCCTTCAGGTAATTCAGCTGCCGTATAGACATCTGATACATCGTCGTTATCTTCAAGACGATCGATTAAATGTTCATACTGTTCAATTTTATTATCGGGTACAGCCACATAGTTTTGAGGTAACATGGTTAATTCGGCATTTGCCAACTTATAACCTTTTTTCTCTAAACTATCCCGAACTGCGGTGAAGTCGGTTGGATCAGTGTAAATTTCAAAAGCTTCATCACTTGTTTGCAAGTCTTCCCCACCGGCATCCATTACGTCTTCAAGCATTTGATCTTCATCAGCATCAGTTGTGCTGCGGTCAATAGCCAGATAACCTTTGCGGTCGAACATATAACTTACAGAACCAGCTGAACCAAGACTACCCCCATTACGTGTGAAAGCCACACGAACGTCAGAGGCAGTTCTATTTTTATTATCTGTTAAAGCATAAACCAAGATTGGTACACCACCAGGTGCATAGCCTTCGTAAATAACTTCATCATAATGTTCATCCGTATTGCCGGAAGCTTTGTCGATTGCGCGTTTAATGTTATCTTTAGGCATGTTTGCTGCCCGGGCTTTATCCATCATCAAACGTAATTGTGGGTTACCGCTTGGGTCAGGACCACCACTCTTTGCCGCCATATATAATTCACGCGAAAGTTTTTGGAAAATTTTACCACGTTTAGAATCCTGCGCGTTTTTACGGCCTTGGATATTATGCCACTTGGAATGTCCTGACATTACGTTTCCCTCTTTCTAATTAGTCATAGTTATACGCATAATAGTATAGCAAAATGGCCCTCTTTATTCAATTGGTGCCTGCAATTTTTTAGATTTTTTGTGTAGAAATAACCAAGCCAGTAAAATACCTAGTAAACTGGCCACACTGTCTAACATCACATCTTGAAATAAGGGGGTCCGATCCCCCGTCAGCATCTGATGAAACTCATCTGTTGCCGCAAAGCCAGTGGCAGCCAGCCAAAAAATCACCCCGGCAAACCAGCGTCCCCGGATGCGGTCGGCCAAGCCCAGCATGGCACTTAAACCTAAGACAAAGTAAGTCAGGAAGTGGGCGCCTTTACGGATGAAAAATTCAATAAATTTAAAGTACCCACTGGCTTGAATTGAGATGACCTGTCCGCCATAATTGAAGTGAATCCCAGTTAGTTTGTCATAAAAGGGTTTATGGGCTAATAATTGTTGTAAAATAGGAACAGATGTCTGCTGACGGTAAGTCATTGAACTGCTGATCAGCAGTGTTAAACAAATTCCTAAGAGAATTATGATAAATAACCGTTTATGCTTGATATAATCGCCTGATTTCTAGTATTATTGGACGTAATCAATATTTTCATTGGGAAAGGATAGTTCCATGCTGAAGCATAAAAAAATCTGCTTAGCTGTTTTGGCTGGTGTTTTCATTATTGTCGCACTAGCCATCTTTATTCCAAAGCAGTTGCACGACCAAGCATCTGCTGAGGTGTCAAGTAGTCAAACCAAACGTCAGGTCAAAAAGAACAATGCTGCTGTTAAAACTGCCGCCAAACGGCCGAAGGATTTTTGGCAGCGACCTTCTGAATCAAAACCTTATCCTGATTTAACACGTTACCCAAACGTTAATATTGACGTGTCGATTCCTAAGCAACGTGTTTACATTAAAGATGGTAAAAAAACATTATATACCATGCTCGCCTCAACGGGTAAAGATGATGGCACGCCTAAGGGTCATTTTAATATCCAGCACGAACGGGGCCTGCAATTCTTTAATCAGGGCTCTCAGGAAGGCGCCAAATTTTGGGTTTCGTTTAAAGATCATGGTATTTACCTTTTCCACTCAGTGCCAATCAATGGCCAGGGTGATTTTGACGTCAAACAAGCCGAAAGCTTGGGTGGTGAAGCCAACTCCCATGGTTGTATTCGGTTAAGCGTTGCTGATGCCAAGTGGTTCTTCGAAAATGTCAAAGAGGATACCCCGGTTTATATCCACTAATTTACTTGCCAAAAAATCAATTCGTAAGTGTAGTCGATCCTATCTAATAGGGTCGGCTTTTTTTGATACATGGCATTGAGCTTCGCTTGTAGGGTAGCCGTTTGCCCAGGGTCAATACGATCGGCTAAATCTGCTAGTAATAAGGACTTAGCCACTGATTCTGTGGTTTGAAAATGAAATGTTTTGGTTGCAAACTGTTGCCCTAACGCTTGTAAACTCACTTTGCGCTGCCAATTGATGTCATCGGTATAACTATTGGATTCCGGCCGTAACGTGACGGCTTGGCTAACCTGTCGATCCAAGACACTCTGCCGGGCAGTAAATTGGCCCAAGACAACATTTTTTTTGGCTAATTGACTCAGTTGGCCCATGGCTTGAGCATCCCGGAGAACACCAAACATGTTGGCAAACACCACATCGGCCATTTGCTGCTGCTTTGTCAGGCTTGACCAGGGGGCATGGATGAACGTAATGTTATTTAATTGCTGTTTTTCAGCAAGCTGACGGCCATATCGCAACATCTGTGTAGAGATGTCCAAAGCTATCAAACGCGCCACCAGCGGGCTAAAAACACCGAAGAAACGGCCGCTGCCTGCGCCCAAGTCCAACAAACTGTCCGTGGGCAAAATACGCTGTTTTTTTAAAAAAGCAGCGATGGTCTGGGGCAATGGGATTTCGCTGGCCCTTTGAATCGTCACATAATCATCGGCAAAGTCGTCCCAATACGCTTCATCAGCCATATTTTGTTGTTTTATATTTGTCATAATGTCATCATAGCAAACTCGCCGTGACAAAAAAAGCCATCAGCATTTTCGCTGATGGCTTCAGGTTGCTTAATTATTCAACCGTTACACTCTTAGCTAAGTTTCTTGGTTGATCCACATTATAGCCCCGTTGCAAGGTTGCATAGTAAGCTAATAATTGGGTTGGTACAATGCTAACAAGTGGGGATAAAACCGTATCCAAGGTTGGAATGACGATTTGATCGCCAGGTTTAGCTAAGTCTTCACTGACGATCTTCAAAGTCTTAGCACCCCGTGCTTCAACTTCTTGCACGTTGCCCCGGGTATGAGAAGCGGTTTCTTTATCCGTGATGATTGCAGCAACAGGTGTGCCATTTTCAATCAAGGAAATAGTCCCGTGCTTCAATTCCCCAGCGGCAAAACCTTCAGCTTGAATATAAGACACTTCTTTAAGTTTCAAAGAAGCTTCCAAGCTGGCCCAGTAGTCGATCCCCCGGCCAATATAAAAGGCATTGCGGGTATTGGCAAAGAATTCATGGGCTAATTGTTCCAAGTCGGCTTTGGCATCTACAATGGTTTGCATGCCATTAGCTGCTAAACTTAATTGATACTTCAAATCGAAATCTTCAGCACCAGGAACTTTGTTGATAACGGCTAAAGCTTTAGCAAGCATTGCTTCAATGGTAATTTGTGCGGTATAGGCCTTTGTAGAAGCCACGGCAATTTCAGGACCAGCATGTAATAAGATGGTGTAATCTGCTTCCCGAGATAATGTCGAAGCTTCCACATTGGTGATGGTCAAACTTGGGTAGCCCAAAGCATTGGTCTTAACCAAAACTTGGCGGCTATCAGCGGTTTCACCACTTTGGGTCAAATAAATGAAGAATGGTTTTTTAGACAGTAATGGCATGTGGTAACCAAATTCAGAAGCTAATTCCACTTCAACTGGAATCTTAGCAACTTCTTCAATGATTGGCTTGCCCACTAAACCAGCATGGTAACTGGTCCCAGCAGCGACAATATACAACTTATCAGCTTCACGTAGGGCTTCAATTAATTTTGGATCAAAATTGAAACTGCCATCTTCATTCATATATTCAGAAACTAAGCGCCGCAAAACGTTTGGTTGTTCGTCAATTTCTTTGAGCATGTAATATGGATATGTGCCCTTAGAAATATCAGAAGCATCGATATTAACCGTGTAAGGTTTGCGTTCAACAGGCTGGTTGTCTGCATCCGTGATGCTGATTTTATCCTTGGTCACAACAACCATTTCGCCATCGTGTAATTCTACGAAATCTTTGGTTTGGGCAACCATCGCCAAGGCATCTGAACATACTACGTTAAAGCCATCACCCACACCAATCAATAATGGGCTCTTGTTCTTAGCTACGAATAATTTATCAGGTTGTTCCCGATCCACTAATAAGAAAGCATAAGAGCCATCGATCAAGCTCAATGCTTTGCGGAAGGCACTTTCAGTATCCATGCCGCCATCTTCAACTAATTCTGCAATTAATTGGACAGCCACTTCCGTATCAGTGGAGCTGACAAAGTGAACGCCTTTTAAATATTGGGCTTTAAGATCTTGATAGTTGTTGATAACCCCGTTATGCACCAAGTAGAAACGACCACTGGCAGATACTTGAGGATGGGCATTGTCATGACTTGGTTCGCCATGGGTTGCCCAGCGGGTATGGCCAATACCCATTGTGCCTTGGACTTCAGGGCCAACGGCTTTATCAAGTTCAGCGATCTTGCCTTTTTCTTTGACTAAGTAGTCATGGCCAGCTTGGTCATTGACATAAATACCAGCTGAATCATAACCACGATATTCCAATTTTTGTAAACCATTCAATAAAATTTCAGTTGTATCTTTTTTACCGATTACGCCAACGATTCCACACATATTTTAAACATCCTCTTCAGTTATTATTTTATAAGTTGTCAAATCGTTTCCAATCGCTGACCACCATTCTGTTCAGGCTTTACAGTCTGTTTTTGTAGTTGGTCTTTAGAGTGCGAACCCTTGAGCCACCCGCCGAATCTTTCGATAAGCTCATTCCTCGTCATCCAATTAAATTGGACCAGGCGCTGTCCTTTCACCTAAATTGGTATATGCCTCTTTCCCCGGTATTATTTTTGGAAACACTGAGTATAATACCCGCTTGACTAGCAAGTGTCAAGTTTTTGTATTTATTGGTCTATATAAAAAAATACATTGGTCCGTTCCATAATTATTTCAGCGAATGGCTTGCCACGGCGTGCTTTTTTTGAGACCATAAGGTGAGTTGTTGAAAGAGGGAAAGGTATGTCTGAAGAAAATCGTATCGAATTATTAAGAAAAATTTTAAAAATAGCATCTGTTAATGATAAAGAGAGTCAAGTAGCTAATGTGATCCAGGATTTTTTAGGGGATCAGCCAAATGTCACCTTTAAACGGGTCCAGTACGCCCCGGGTCGGGAGAACTTGATCATAGACGTCAATGCCCCCACCACCCAAAAACGTGTCTTAGGTTTCAATGGCCATCTGGATGTGGTGGACCCCGGAGACACGGATCTTTGGACTTATCCGCCCTTTGCGGCTAAGACCACCAAGAGTCGCATCTACGGTCGGGGCACTTCGGATATGAAGGGCGGCGTAGCGGCCATGGTCAGTGCTTTAAAGGAACTATTGGCGGACAATTTCCAGTTTAAAGGTGGCTTGCGGCTACTACTCACAGTTGGGGAAGAAATCGATAACTTTGGGGCTCGGCAATTGGCCGATCTGGGTTACGCTAACCCACTGACTGCCTTAATTGTGGGCGAACCCACCAATCACACCATGTGGTACGCCCACAAAGGCATCATTGATTTCACTGCCACCGCGCATGGCAAAAGTGCTCATGGGGCCATGCCCCAATTAGGGATCAATGCTATTGACCATTTATTCGATTTTTATGCTGCCGCCAAAAAAGCAATGGCGCCCATTTTAAAAAAGGCTGATCCAGCTTTAGGCCACACCACCTTTAATGTGACTTTGATCAATGGGGGCAATCAAATCAATAGCATCCCCCAGGCGGCCCGTTTACGGGGTAATATCCGCACGGTAACTGCTGTTTCCAACCAAGCCATTCAAGCCGCCCTGCAACAGGCGGCCGCAACTACCAACGCCTTGCCGAAACATAAAATTGATTTGAGCATTGATTCCAGTATTGATGCTATTGCCAGTGACGCCCATTCAGAAATTATTGAAATCGCCCAGGCTGCAGCCACTGCCAACGATTGGCCAGCGGTGGTGACCACCGGAGCGCCCACCACTGATGCCTCCTTATTTAAAGCCAAATGCCCAGATCTGCCCTTTGTGATTTTGGGACCGGGCAATAATACCGCCCACCAGGTAGATGAGTATGTAACTTTGGCGGATTTTAATAAGATTACCGCGATTTATAAAAACATCATCCAACAATATTTAGGGTAACAAAAAGCACTGAAAATCTTGAACAACCAAGATTTTCAGTGCTTTTCTAATTTTTAAGCTTCACCCATGGCATTGCGAACAACGTCGGCGATGCGATCCACGTAATTGTTAACTTTTTCTTCAGTAGCCGCTTCACCCATTACCCGTAATAAGGGTTCAGTGCCGCTTGGCCGAACTAAGATACGGCCATCCCCAGCCATTTCTTTTTCAACCGTATCAATAGCCGCGGTGATTTCTGGATAATTTTGCCAGTTCTTCTTATCGCGGACTTTGATATTGACCAACTTTTGGGGATAAGTATGCACTTCCCCAGCCAATTCAGATAGCTTTTTGCCGGTGACTTTCATGACATTTAATAACTGTAAACCAGTCAACATGCCATCCCCAGTATTATGATAGTCAAATAAAATAATATGACCAGATTGTTCCCCACCAAGGTTGTAGCCATTTTTGCGCATTTCTTCCACCACATAACGGTCACCCACAGCCGTTTGCACGGACTTCAGGTTGTTGGCTGCCATGGCTTTATATAAACCGATATTACTCATAACGGTGGTAACGATGGTTTCTTGTTTTAACCGACCCTTGGCGCTGAAATACTTGCCCAGGATAAACATGATCTTATCCCCATCGACAATATTGCCTAATTCATCAACGGCAATGCAGCGATCCCCATCGCCATCAAAAGCCAGGCCGGCATCAGCATTTTGTTCGACAACAGTTTTAGCTAATTCTTGGGGATGCGTCGATCCAACATTTTTATTGATATTTAACCCATCTGGTTTGGTGGCAATGGTGGTGAAATCCGTTTCCACATCAGCAAATAAACGACTGACTAAGTTAGATGTCGATCCATTAGCCGCATCTAAGACAATATTTAAACCGGATAAATCATCTGGTAAAGTCTGGGCTAAAAATTGTAAGTATTTTAAAGAACCCTCCGGATAATCCTCAACGGTCCCTAACCCATCAGCTGAAGGCCGGGGTAGGTCATCGGTAGGGGCATCGATATAGGCTTCAATTTCTTCTTCAGTTTCATCGGATAGCTTGTAGCCATCGGATCCAAAGAATTTGATGCCGTTATCTTCAGCCGGATTATGGGAAGCAGAAATCATGATCCCAGCATCGGCATCTTGGACCCGAATTAAATAGGCCACAGCCGGTGTGGTGATCACGCCTAAATCTAATACTTCGATTCCCACTGACAATAAGCCAGAGATCAACGCGTCTTTTAACATCGGTCCAGAAATCCGCGTATCCGTTGCAACTAATACCCGGGGTTGTTTATTTTTGTCCGCATTGTGCTGGGTCAACACATACCCACCAGCGCGCCCCAATTTAAAGGCCATTTCTGGTTTCAAACCCTTATTGGCGATGCCACGAACGCCATCAGTTCCAAAATACTTTGTCATTTTTATACCTCTCAACTATCTAATTAATTATTGATCGTCGCTACTGTCTTGAGACGACTGTTGCGTACTACTAGATGAACTGCTTGAACTCTTGGTAGACGATGAACTAGCTGTTGACTGTGCATCGCTTGATGCCGACTGTTGGGAAGCACTTTGACTCCCAGCCGTGCTGGCATTACTTTGTTGGGAATCACTCGTGTCACTATTACCTGTCTTCGTCACCTTAATGATCACCTGAATACTGTTTGGATCCACACTGTCCAAACCCGTATCCTTTAAGTTAATCTTAACAGTCCGGTTGATCGTTCCCGTCGCGCCAGTGACATCCACAGGGACGGTCAATTTCTTAAGTTTATCTAATACACTTTGAACCCCATAGACCTTCACTGTCTTAGAATCACTGGCAAAATCATAATGGGCCGTTTTATCAACTGTGCCGGTTTGGCTAAAGTCGAGCGCCACATTTTTACTAGGCAAATAGATGGGAATATTCACATGTACGGTCTGGGGATCTAACAAAACATTCACGATCTTGCCAGAACTGTCCACCGCTTGTAACAAGACCTCTTGATCCACATCCGTCTTGCGCCCTTTAGAAACACTAACGTTGGCAATCACTTGACTGACCTTGTTGATGTCTGTTTTAGACCCCGTAGCCGTTACCGTTTCTTGACTCAACCTGGCGGTGCCGATCTTATAGCCTTCAGCAACACTTTCTTGATTAAATTGTAACTGGATCGGGAATTTACGGGTTTGTTTAGGCTGGATATCCACCGTAATATATTTAGGAGCAACGCGATAAGCTAATTCCTTATTAATGCCCTGCTGGGTCAATTTGACCACATGCTTGCCCACACTTAAATTACGCAAATCCGCGATCACTTTAAAATTTTGCGTATTCACCGTAGTGGTAACTAATGCACTGGGCCCTTCTAAATGAACAGTTACTTTTTCAGGATATCCGGTAATAAAATAGCGATTCGTATCACTTTGAACCTCTAAAGGCACTTTCACAGACGCCTTTTTAGTGGCCAAAACCTGTTGATTATTTTCAGTGGATCCCCGGGTAGTGGACAAGCGTCCCACATTGACGTAAGCAAATAGGCCTAGGGCAAATATGAGTGAAATAACTTTGTAGACCCATGGTCGGTTAAACAAATTGTTCACGTGCTAGGCCCCCCTTTTGAAGACACCGTCAATAAATTCACGAATGCCACTTTTTTCGGTTGGCTCAGGTATTAATTGGGTATTCAAATACTTCAAATAATCTTTTTGTGTCAAATCTCTGAGTAACTCACTGTTCTTGGTGATGGTCACCCCGCCAGTTTCTTCAGAGACCACAATCGTCAAGGCATCGGTGACTTCACTGATACCCACAGCAGCCCGATGTCTCGTCCCTAATTCTTTAGGAATCATATTACTTTCTGACAAGGGTAAGTAGGCTGCGGCCACCGCAATTTTGCCATCGCGGATAATCACGGCGCCATCATGTAACGGCGTATTGGGGATGAAGATATTGATCAACAACTCCCCAGTGACATCCGCATCCAGGGGAATCCCAGTTTCAATATAATCTTCTAGACCCGTGGACATTTGAATGGTGATCAAAGCCCCAATACGGCGTTTAGACATGTACTGAATCGCCTTATCTAAGCCCTTGATCATATTCTCGGTTTCTTGATTGATATCTTGACCATTGCGTCTAAACAAGGCACTACGCCCGATATGTTCCAGTCCCCGCCGGATTTCCGGTTGAAAAATTACCACCAATGCCAAGACACCCCAATTGATGACCTGATCCATGATGTAAGAGACCGTCTGCAGATTCAAAAACCAACTGATCAATTTGATGGCGATGATTACCGCGATCCCCTTCATCAGCTGGACTGCCTTGGTGCCTTTCATCAACATGATTAACTTATAAATAAAATACCAGACCACTGCAATGTCAATGACATTCATTAAATTTTGCAATGTCCAAATGCTTGACCAATTAATTGACATCCGGGACCTCCTAAAAAAATCATCCGTGTTATTATACCATGAAACTTAGTTCATGTTGAATGTTCAATCCAGTCCACAACATAAATATTAGCCAATTTTTGGCAAAGTTTGGTAGAATGAATACAATTGTTTGAATCTTAACATTGGAGTCTTAATTTTGAAAAAAACCCAATTACAGTGGCTGATTCGCTTGGCCTATGGTTTCTTTTTACTGTTTGCGTTCTTCTTTATCACCGAGCCCTTCGACTTTATCTTTTTAAACACCTTACTGGCTTATATCCCAATTGAATTAGGCTTTCATCTGGGTAACGGTCACCCCAAACATAACGGCCTATTTGTGATCATCAGTATTTTATGGTTGCTATTTTATCCCAACAACCCCTACTTAATAACCGACCTGTTTCACCTGTCCTTGTTACACCCTTATAATCCCGTGACCCTATTGATCCGCGAAAGCCCTCATTTGTGGCTGTACTTCGCTTACTTGGTGGGAATTGCCTTGATTTCCACCATCATCGGTTTTGCCACCTTAAAAAATATGGCCCAACAAATTGCCCAGCGCTTCTTTAAGGCCAGTGTCAAAGCGCAGTTCGTCGTCTTAGAGGTGATTTTGTTCCTCACCAGTATCGGCATTTATATTGGCCGTTTCTTGCGCATTCACACCATTTATCTGTTGGATCCTAAAGCTATTTTAGAACCCATTGCCCATATGTGGCAGTTAAACAGCTGGCTGTTCTTCTTAATTATTTTCGTTTTGTGTAATGGTATCTATTTAAGTATTTATATCTTTGGTAAACTCACGGATAATTCCCCTGAACGTTAAAAAAGTATTGGTTGCTGACATTTTGGCAATCAATACTTTTTTGCTTAACTATGCATCTTAAATTCCAAGAACAGGTCATTGTACTGCTGGACCCACTTGGTGCCTAAATCCGCATAAACCTCCAGATGCTTCATTGCCGCAGCTGGGGGATAAAATTGACGATCATCTCGAACGGCCTTCGGCAATAAAGCTTTGGCCTTATTATTCGGGGTGGCATAGCCAATGTATTCCGCATTTTGCGCGGCATTCTTAGGTTCCAACATGAAATTCATGAAGGCATAGGCGGCCTTTTGATGTTTGGCTGTCTTGGGCATGACGATATTATCAAACCACAAATTGCTGCCTTCCGTTGGCACCACATAATGTAAGTGACTGTTGCCAGCCAGCATTTCTGACGCTTCCCCGGACCAGGTAACAGCCAAAGGCGCTTCATTGGCGATCATGTACATTTTAATTTCATCAGCCACCACCGCTTTGGTGTTCGGGGCCAGTTTATTTAGGGTCCCCGCCGCTTGTTGCAATTGGTCAAGATTGGTGGAATTCATACTATAGCCATCCCGAACCAAGGCAAAGCCCATAATATCCCGGGCACTGTCCACTAACATAATGCTATTGCGCCATTTAGGGTTCCAGAGATCCTGCCAATGCTGCATCTCATCAGCCCGGACGTATTTATCATTATAAATAATGCCCAGAGTTCCCCAAAAATAAGGCACGGAATAACGATTATGGGGGTCAAAAGACTGGTTCAAAAATTGCGTGTTAATATTATCCAAGCCCTTTAGTTTGCGGTGGTCAATGGGCAGTAACAATTTCGCCTTGCGCATTTTTTGAATCATATAATCACTGGGTACGGCGATATCATAGGCCGTCCCCCCTTGTTGAATCTTGGTAAACATGGCTTCGTTACTATCAAAGGTTTCATACTTTACTTGATAACCAGTCTGTTTCTCAAATTTAGCAATCAGTGCGGGATCGATATAATCCCCCCAGTTGAAAATCGTCAAAGTTTTCGCCGCATTGCCTTGGCCTGAGGCTTGATTTAACTGATGTACCCCCAGTCCCAGCAGGGCACTGATGATCACGATGACAATGGCAAATAATCCAAAACGTTTCATTTGAGATAAGCCCCCCCTCTTTGACGTTTGATGCGTCTAGATTGGGTGTAATGGTTAATAAAATAATAACCTACAATCAAAACAATGGAGAAAACAAACATTAAGGCTGATAAAGCGTTGATCTCCAGATTGATACCTTGGCGAGCCCGTGAATAAATTTCCACAGACAAGGTGGCAAAGCCATTGCCCGTGACAAAGAAGGTCACCGCAAAGTCATCTAAGGAATAGGTAAAGGCCATGAAGTAACCTGAAAAAACGCTGGGTAAAATAAAGGGTAAAATAACCTGGCTTAAAATCTGCCAACTATTTGCCCCTAAATCTCGAGCCGCATCAATCATGGTCGCATCCATTTCCCGCAAACGGGGCAATACTAAAAGCACCACAATGGGAATCGAAAAAGCAATATGGCTGACTAATACAGACCCAAAACCCAAGGTCACACCCAAGGCGGTAAATAAAATCAAAAAGCTAGCCCCGATAATAACGTCGGGTGACACCATCAAAATGTTGTTTAAACTTAAAATCAAATTACGCCAATGCTTATTTTGGACCCGGTAAATGCCCAAGGCACCCATGGTCCCAATAATCGTAGCCACTAATGAGGACAATACTGCCACGATTAAGGTGTCTAACACGATGACGATCAGGCGACTATCGGAAAAAAGCGTCTGATAGTGACTGAAGGTAAAGCCTTTAAAATTAGACATGCTTTTGCCAGTACTAAACGAGTAAAAAATTAAGTAAAAGATGGGCAGGTACAATAAGGCAAAAGCAAAAACCAAATAAACCCGGCCCAACCAATGTTTCTTTTCGGTCATGATTTCGCCTTACCTTTCCGACCGCCAGCGGTCAATGCCATGGTGATAAACATGATGATGATCAAGACCACCCCAATGGTACTACCCATGCCCCAGTTCATGGTGGTCATGAAATGCTCTTCGATGGCCGTCCCTAACGTGATCACTTTATTGCCACCAATCAAGCGGGTAATCATAAATAAACTCAAGGATGGGATGAACACGGCTTGGACCCCGGAACGGACCCCATTAATACTCATGGGAAAAATTACCCGCCACAGGGTCTGAAAATTGTTGGCCCCTAGATCATGGCTGGCATTGATAATGGCTGGGTCAATATCTACTAAAGAATTATAGATGGGCAAAATCATAAAGGGAATCTGAATATAAGCCGCTACTAAAATAAAGCTGGTGTTCGTGAATAATAATTGCTGGGGGCCCACCCCAATAAAAGTCAAAAAGTTGTTAACTGAGCCCGATTGGGAAAAAATCCCGATAAAGGCATAAGCTTTTAATAACAAATTGATCCAAGTTGGTAAAATAATCAGTAAAATCCATAGTTGCCGATGTTCTAATTTCGTTAAGAAGTACGCCGTTGGGTAACTGATAGCCAGCGTCAAGGCGGTAATTAAAAAGGCAAACCAAAAGGAATTAAACGTCATGCGTAAATAGACACTGGAGCTTAAATAAGTTCGATAATTGTTTAAGGTCAGCGAATGGTCGATACCAAAAAAAGATTGATAAACAATCAACGCCACCGGGGCAATGACAAATAGCCCGATCCACAAAAAATATAGTGAAAAATAAGGCAGGCGGTTAGTCTTAGTCAGCGTTGTCACCTTCTTCATATTGACTCAAGCGGGCATCAAAGTCCGCTTCATCTTCATTGAACCGCATCACGTGCAGGGCATTGGGGGTAAAACTTAACCCAACTTTATCTTTATCTTCAATGGAATTCGTGGCATAGATCAGCCACTGGTTACCATCTTCATCATGACTGTTAATTTCAAAATGGTCCCCTCTAAATAACTGGGAGTCCACATTCACCACTAATTTACCCTGCTCTGGGGTAGTAACATCAATATCTTCAGGGCGCAAAACAACTTCAACTTTTTCATTTGGCCGCATCCCCGCGTCCGCACATTCAAAAGTTTTGCCCACAAAGGCGACTTCATAATCCCGTACCATGACGCCAGGCACAATATTGCTGGCACCAATAAAATTCGCCACAAAATGGTTGATGGGTTCATCATAAATATCCACCGGGGTCCCACTTTGCTGGATTTTGCCATCATTCATAACTAAAATTTCATCACTCATGGCCAGCGCCTCTTCTTGGTCATGGGTCACAAATAAGAAAGTGATCCCCAGGCGCTGTTGCAAGGAACGTAATTCGTATTGCATTTGTTGGCGTAATTTTTGGTCCAAGGCAGATAAAGATTCATCTAGCAGCAATAAGCGCGGTTCATTGACGATTGCCCGGGCAATAGCCACCCGTTGTTGTTGACCCCCGGACAGTTCAGAAATCATCCGGTTTTCATAACCGTCCATTTGGATCACTTTTAAAACGGCGACGACCCGGTCATCAATTTCTGACTTGGCCATTTTTTTCAGCCGTAACCCAAAGGCCACATTATCAAAAACATTTAAATGGGGGAAAAGGGCATAATTTTGAAATACCGTATTTACTTTGCGTTTTTCCGCTGGTAAATTGGTAATATCTTGGCCATCGAATAAAACTTTACCCTTGTCAGCTAAAATCAGGCCTGAAACAGTTCGCAGAATTGTAGTTTTGCCAGAACCAGATGGCCCCAAAAAAGAGTAAAATTTTCCCTGATCCAAGGTAAAATTAATGTCATCTAAGGCTGTAAAATCGTCAAAATATTTATACACATGTTGCAATTCCAATATCGTCTCTGTCTTTGCCATTTTCATTCCTCTTTTGCTTTTTTCTCATTAAGAAGGTGGTACACCTTTCTTGAAAACGTTATAATAACGTTATAATTGTAAGTATTAACTTAATTTTTGGAGGATCATAATGTCTGATTATCAAGCGCTAAGTCTGATCAAGCAAGGCGATCAAGTCCAGCCTGAATATATTTCCAAAGAACTCCCCAAACTACAGGATGGCCATGTCTTAATCCGCGTGCAATACTCCAGCATCAATCGCAAAGATGCTTTAATGCTAGACCCTAACAGTGGGGTCGTTCATGAATACCCGATCATTCCTGGTATTGATTTTTCCGGGATGGTCATTAAATCTAAAGACCCCCGTTTTTTTGTGGGTGATAAAGTTGTGGGTACAGGCTTTGATTTTGGTCTCAAACACCCCGGTGGTTACGCTGAATTTATCACAGCTTCGGCTGACCAGATCTTTAAAATCCCCCGACCATTAACCATGCGTGATGCCATGATTTTAGGTACTGCCGGCCTAACAGCAGCCATAAGTTTAAGCCAATTTCTACAAATACGCCAGACCATTGACAAAAAAATCCCAATTCTGGTCACCGGTGTGACTGGCGGCGTTGGTGGCTTGACCTTGGCCATGCTGCATAAACTGGGGTTTAAAAACATCACGGCGGTCACCCGGCGCACCGATGTAAATGATTACCTGGCCAATTTAGGGGCCAGTTCGATCTTAACTCCTGCTGATTTGGCAAACCCGAAAGCCAAGCCCTTGTTGAAAGGGCAATATATGGCTATTTTGGATAGTGTTGGCGGCCAGTTGTTGGGAGATTTGTTGGGTCAAGTCAAGTATGGCGGCCGCGTGATCACCAGCGGTAATGCCGGGGGTAACAATTTTAATGCCAACGTCTTACCTTTCATCCTCCGCAGCATTAGCTTGATCGGGGTGGACTCGGTGAATTATCCAGCCCAAGACCGGCAGGAATTATGGCAATTATTATCTTCGGCCTTTCGTTTAGACGGAGAACACTCGGTGGCAGTTCACGAAATCGCCTTTGAAGATATGGTCCCCCATTTAAAAGCTTTCCTATCTGGCAATAATTTAGGTCGAACCATCGTTGCCTTTCCATAAATCCAAGGGTACTGCTTGATAGCAGTGCCTTTTTTAGTTAGGTCGTCATGTCCACATCCTGATCGGTGGTCATGACCATGGCATTTTCCATGTAATTGATTTGCTGGCGTAATTTAGCGGCCATGTTATTGGTGATCAAACCATTTTCAACCATTTCCTGAATGGCACTGCGTTGACTGGCTAAAGCATGGGTTCGCAATAAGTCCAGTTGATGCTCATAAATTTCAGTGCGCTGATTGCCAATGCTCTTTAAGTTAGCGACCCGGCGACGATAGCGGGTCACCAGTTGATAAATGGCTTGGCGATTATAATTTTTTTGGCGATTTGCCGGTTCCCGCAAATAAGCTGATAAATGCTTCAAGCCGCCTTTAGCCATCTGCCGTTCGGCGAATAATCTTTCATTGAAAAATGGCCGATCACTATTCTTCTGGAGGGTCAACTCTGCTTTCAGATGATTAAATCGGTTGCGAAATCTAAAGAAGGCCAACTGATAACGCACCCGCCATTCACTTTTGCCGATATTTTCGAAATTCTTCCGACGTTGGGCAATATTTTCTTCATAATAACGATAAGTTTCAACTTGAATTTGGTTAGCCTTCCACAAGTCATCCAGGGTTTTTAATTCCCCTTCCAGCCCGACGCGATTCAAAATTAACTCGTCAGCTAGCATCGGTGGCAAGGAATTGTCATCATTTAAATCCAGCTCGACCCGGCGAATCATGACTTGATACTCCCCAGCTAAATCCAAAGCTGCCCGGGAATTTTCCTCATGTTTTTCAGATATAATTTTATGCAGGGCCACTTGATACATATACAGCTGGGCTTGGGTCAGGGTATATTTAGCCGTGGCCGGGTCAGCCACGGCATCTTCATCAGCAGCTGTCTCATCCACGTCTTCATCATCCGAGGGTAAACTTCCCCGCAAGCGCAGGGGTTTGCCATTGGGTACGAAAAGAGGCAAAAAGATGATGGCACTTAACAGACTCAACAAGATCACGCCAGCAGCCACAAATAACATCAATGGCCGTTCCGGAAAAGCTTGGCCGTTGTCTAAGAGTACCGGAACTGACAAAACACCAGCCATGGTGATTGCACCCCGGACCCCGGTCAAACCGGAAATTACCGCCACTTTAAACTTAGGCTGCTCTTTACCGCTTTTGTCCCGAAGATAGGATAAAAAACTGTAGCCATAGGTCCAAAGAGTTCTAATCACAAATAACCCCAGCCACGTGACAAATACGTACAAAATCGCTGACTTGGTGTTGACCGTGGGATTTTTAACCACATCCCCAAAGGCCACCGGTAATTCGATGCCCAGGATCAAAAAGACGATCCCATTGAGCAAATAAACCAGGATATCCCAGGTTTTATCGCTGACAATATTTAATTCTGCTAAATAATAATCTGAATATAAATTACGCTGATTGGTACTAAAAATTCCAGCGGCAACCACGGCGATGACCCCAGAAGCATGGAAGACTTCTTCAGAGACTAAATAAATTAAAAATGGCGTGCTGATCTGTAAAATTGTATGGAGAACCACATCGTTGATCCCTTGGCGTAAAAAGAATCCCTTCAGAAAATGAAAACTCAACATCATCACTAAACCCACGATGGCCCCCACGATACTGATGTAAAAAAAGTCCCCCACGGCCTGGGTCAAAGAAAATACCCCGGTCAAGGTGGCAGCTAAGCCATACTTAAAACCGATCAACCCACTGGCATCGTTGATCAAGCTCTCCCCACTTACCAAGTGCAACACATTGGCCGGTAATTTAGCCCGGGCAGAGATGGATTGCACAGCGATTGGATCGGTTGGCGACAAAATCGCTGATAAGGCAAAACTAGCAGACAATGGCATGTCCGGAATCAGCCAATGGATCAAGAGACCCCCTAAAAATGTGGCAATAAATACCAATAAAATGGCATTGGCGACAATCGGCCCCCGTAAGGCCCATAATTCCCGCTTGGGAAAATGGTGGCCGTCATTGAATAACAATGGCGCAATAAATAATAACATGAACCAACTGGTATTCAAGGGTATTTCAAAATCAAAAACTAAGGCAATCAATAAACCGATTGCAATTTGAATCAAACTAACAGGGATGGCAACTAAGTAGTGACTGATAATATTTGAAATGACTACAAATAAAACCAGTAAAATCACGGCTTCAACTATTTCCATATATGTCTTCCCTTCTTAAAGTCATTATATTGAACTGTGGCAATCATAACGCATTTAAAGACGTCCTTAAATATTATAAACTAAAATACGTCGTTCCCAAAGCCACGACCATTAAAAAAGCCATCGCAAGTCTAGCCATAAAAACACTAGCTTGCGATAGCTTATTATTCCATCGGCGTTTTGGTTGCTGCTGCGCCAATGATGCGAACTTCGGGTTCTAAATGAATCTTAAACTTATCAAAAACCGTTTCCTGGATCAGATGAATCATCGCCATATAATCGGTGGCCGTGGCCTGATTAATATTGACGATAAAACCGGCATGCTTCATGGAAATCTGCGCCCCGCCAATAATTTTGCCCTGTAAGCCGGCTTCTTGAATCAGTGGTCCCACAAAATGACCCTTTGGCCGTTTAAAAACACTGCCACAAGACGGAAACTCCAGGGGTTGCTTAGCGGCACGGCGGGCATTAAATTCGGACATCTTAGCTTTAATGGCTGCCTTATCGCCAACCTTGAGTTGAAACTTAGCGGCAACCACTAGCCCATGGTTCTCTTGAATGGCACTGTGGCGATAAGCAAAGCCCATTTGTGGGCCGGACAGTGTGATCAGCTCACCGGCCGCTGTCAGATAATCATAGGATTGAGCCACGTCAGAGACTTCCCCGTCGTAAGCCCCCGCATTCATATAAACCGCGCCCCCGATACTACCGGGAATACCAGCCGCAAATTCCAGACCGGTCAAGCCGGCCGCTAACGCCGCTTTAGCCACATCAATAATGGCCGCCCCGGCCTGGGCAGTGATTGTCGTCCCTTGAACCGTAATTTGGCGCATAGCCGTTGTAATAATGGTTAGGCCCCGCACCCCGCCATCTTGAACGATTAAATTACTGGCATTGCCAATAAACGTCAATGGCAGTGCTTTGGCTTTGGCGAATTGCAATAAAGTGACCAATTCTGCCTTGTCCTTGGGAAAAGCCACCATGTCCGCTGGGCCACCAGTCTTGGTAAAAGTATACTTGCTTAAAGGCTCATGATATTTAATTTTAATGTCTGAGTCCGTTAATTGTTCAATCAAATTTGTCGCCGTTCCTTTCCCACAAAAACTGCCAACTGTGGCACCAAAATAATAACACGTTACTATAAATTTTAACAAAAAAAAGCCCAAGTTGCCATGGCAATTTGGCTTGAACAAACTTATGGCTTGTAACCGGCCATATTTCTTGTAAACTAGTAACCAGAGTTACCTAGGAGGGTTCAACATAATGAAATTAATATCTTGGAACGTGAATGGCTTGCGGGCCATTTTAAAAAAAGACTTCATGGCAACTTTTGAGGCCTTAGACGCCGACTTCTTCTGCCTACAAGAAACTAAGATGCAGGCCGGTCAAGTAGACTTAGACTTGCCGGGGTATCATACCTATTTCAATTACGCCCAGCGTAAGGGCTACTCTGGCACGGCTATTTTTACCAAGCACGAACCAGATAATGTCACTTACGGGTTGGGCCTACCCGAACATGATACTGAAGGCCGGGTCATCACCTTAGAATATCCCAATTTTTATATGATCACCTGTTACACGCCCAATTCCCAAAGTGAGCTCAAACGCCTGGATTATCGTATGGCTTGGGATGATGCCTTTCGAGATTACGTGGATCGCTTAAGTCAGGAAAAATCAGTTATCTTTTGTGGTGACTTAAACGTGGCCCATGAAGCCATTGACTTGAAAAACGATAAAACCAATCATCACAATGCTGGCTTTTCCGATGAAGAGCGTCAAAAATTCACCGCTCTGCTGGATAGCGGCTTCATTGATACGTTCCGGCACTTTTATCCAGATAAGACTGGCGTTTATTCTTGGTGGAGCTATCGCTTCAATGCTCGGAAAAACAATGCCGGTTGGCGGATCGATTATTTTTGTACCTCCAAAGATTTACAACCTAAATTAAAAGATGCTAAAATTCTAACGGACATTTATGGTTCCGATCATTGTCCGGTTGAACTAGACATTGCTGACTTGAATTAAGGAGCGTGCTATGAATTTCGTTGCCATGGATTTTGAAACGGCCAACTTCACCCCGCAAAGTGCTTGTTCTTTAGCGCTAGTGGTGGTTCGCGATGACCAGATTCAAGATTCTTTTTACACTTTGATCAATCCGAAAACCTACTTCAATCACCGCAATACCCAAATAAATGGTATTACTGCTAAAGATGTGGCCAAGGCCCCCACCTTTGCTGAAGTTTGGCCCCATATTGCCCCCTTGTTTGATGCCCAGCACTTGGTGGCAGCCCACAATGCCCGCTTTGATATCAATGTCTTACGGGCCACCTTGACCCATTATGATATCGTTGTGCCCCATTATCTGGCCATTGATACTTTAAAAACCAGCCGCCGCTTTTACCCGGAATTCCCCAATCACAAGCTCAACACCGTCTCCAATGCATTAAAGATTGATTTAAAACACCACCACAATGCCTTGGCGGACAGCATTGCCTGTGCGGAAATCCTGATCAAACAAAGCCAACAATTCGGCCCGGACCAATTAAAGCCACTGGTACAACTGATTTAATCAATTAAATAGCCCATGAGCCAGACATCTAAATAACCGATGGCTGGATCATAAAAACCACGAGCCATCTGACCTTCTTTATCAAAACCTATTTTTTGATAGAGGTTGATGGCTCTTTGATTGCGCGCTTGGACAGTTAATTCTAAGCGTTTTAAAATCTGTGTGTCCTTGGCCCACTGGACCCCGTCGGCCAGAAGATAGGTGCCAATGCGTTGCCCCCATCGGGCTTTTAGCACCGAGATGCCGACTTCGGCAATATGTTGAATATGGGGATCTTCCTCAGCGGACAGGCGCAACATCCCCACAATTTCCTCGCCCAATAATGCCAATAACAAGGTGTTATTGGGACTGTCATAAATATCAGCCAAGGCGTTGGCCTGATAAGTCACACTTTGACTGTAATCTTCGGCCGTGATGAGTAACAACTCAGACTCACTTTGCACCTGCTTTAAATAAGCCAACAAGTTAGCAGCATCATCTGGAATTGCCTCACGAATGATCAATTCGCTAGCTTGGGTCATGGTAATCAGCCTCCAATTGTTGGGCGATTTTTTCATAGCGCTGACCTTTGGGTTGGAATTCAATCTGGCGAATATCGTCGTTATCCGGGTCTTTATGAATGGTGATAACTAAATAATCCGGGGGTAATTCATCTTGGATAAATTGGCTCCATTCCACAATAACGATACCCTGACCTTCAAAATATTCCTCAAGTCCTAATTCATCACTACCCCCGTTTTCCAAGCGATACATATCCATGTGATACAAAGGATAGGTGCCCTCTTTATATTCCCGGATCAGGGTAAAAGTGGGGGACTTCACGGGCCGTTTGATGCCCAAGGCCTTAGCGACGCCCTTGGTGAAAGTGGTCTTCCCCGCCCCCAAGTCACCGTTTAATAAAAGCACATCCCCCGGTCTTAATAACTGCCCCAATTTGGCCCCTAGGCCGATGGTTTGTGCCGCATCATTTGTTTGCATGTTTTGATCACATCTCTTTTTAGAATTAAGTTCATTATAGCAAAAAAAGCGGGTCCGCCAAATAAAGTTCATTGGCGGACCCGCTGGTAATTCAGTTGCTAAAAATTAGTTTAAAGCTTGGGCAGCTGTGATGATAGACAATTTATAAACGTCTTCTTCATTAGAGCCCCGGGATAAATCAGAGATTGGTTTGTTTAACCCTTGCAAGATAGGGCCAATGGCTTCAAAATTGCCGAAACGTTGGGCAATCTTGTAGCCAATGTTCCCGGATTGTAATTCTGGGAAAACAAAGACCGTGGCCTTACCGGCAACTTTGGAATCTGGTGCCTTTTGTTGGGCAACAACCGGTACAAAAGCAGCATCAAATTGTAATTCCCCATCAATGTCAAACTCAGGGGCCAATTCTTGGGCGATTTTAGTCGCTTCAGCCACTTTAGTCACTTGATCAGCCTTAGCTGAGCCCTTAGTTGAAAAACTCAACAAAGCAACTTTAGGGTCGATATCGAAGAGCTTAGCTGTTTTGGCAGATTCCACCGCAATTTCAGCTAATTCTTGGGCATTTGGATCAATATTGATGGCACAATCGGAGAATAAGTAACGTTCGTTATCCCGACCCCGCTGCATAATAAAGGCCCCACTGGTCCGACTAACACCAGGTCTTGTTTTAATGATCTGCAAAGCTGGCCGTACCGTATCACCGGTGGAGTGAACGGCGCCCGAAACCATCCCGTTAGCTTTATCTAAATAAACTAACATGGTCCCAAAATAGTTGTTATCCCGCAACATTTCAGTGGCTTGTTCTTTAGTGGCCTTACCTTTACGGCGTTCCACAAAAGCGTCAACCATCTGATCGTATTCAGAATAAGTGGCTGGGTCAATAATTTGAACATTATTTAAATTAAAACCATTGTCATGGGCAATGCCTTCAATTTTAGCAGGTTCGCCTAACAAGATAGGGTTTAAAATGCCATCCGCATTTAACCGGGCAGCAGCACCAATAATTCTAGGTTCATAACCTTCTGGAAAAACAATGGTCAAATTTTTGCCAGCAATTTTCTGTTTCAAGCTATCAAATAAATCCATGGGACAGTCCTCCAATTCGTATGTAAACGTTATCAGACACCATGATACACTGTTTCAATGAATTTGTGAAGTCCTGTTATACTTCTTCGGGATTTTTCGGCAGTTGCCAATCAATAGGTGCTTCGCCAAAGTCTTCTAACAAGCGGTTCGCCTTTGAAAAAGGTTTGGAACCAAAAAAACCATTATAAGCGGAAAGCGGACTGGGATGAGGCGCAGTGATAATGGCATTTTGGGTGGTATCGATCAATTTACTTTTGGCCTTGGCCGCATTGCCCCATAAAATAAAGACGACACCGCCTTTTTGAGATAATTTTTGAATCGCTGTATCGGTCAGCTGTTCCCAACCCTTGCCCCGATGTGAGTAGGCATGACCATCTTCAACCGTCAATACTGAATTCAACAAGAGCACCCCTTGATCGGCCCAATGTTTCAAATAGCCATGATGGACCGGCGGATAGCCCAGATCACTTTGCAATTCTTTATAGATATTCACCAAAGACGGTGGCACCTTGTTACCAGGTAACACTGAAAAGCTCAGACCATGGGCTTGATTTGGGCCATGGTAGGGATCTTGCCCCAATATAACGACTTTAACTTTCATGAACGGCGTCCATTCAAAAGCTTGAAAAATATGATACATATCTGGATAAATGGTCTTGGTGGCATATTCCCGTTTCAAATAGTTATGTAATTCTTGATAGTAGCCTTTCTCAAATTCGGGCCCTAAGACCTCTTGCCAATCATTATGGATCAAGGTTTTCGTCATGAAATAACCTCCTTTAGTTTCAAATTATAGCATAGGCTAGCGCCCACGTTAAAAATCGAAGGGCTAATTTAAAAACTGCCCAAAAACGCCGATAGTATGCTAAACTTAAGGTAGATAACGACTACTGGAGGAACATATTTTGATTAAAATTATTGCCTCAGACATGGATGCAACTTTACTAAATAACCGCATGGAAGTTTCCCAAAAAAATGCGGCTGCCATCAAAGCAGCACAAGCGGCTGGCATTGATTTTATGGTGGCCACTGGCCGGGGTATTGCCGAAGCCAAACCTTTGATTACAACGCATGATCTTGAAACAGAATTTATCACATTAAATGGTGCCCTGGTGATCGATAAAGCTGGCCAAGAAGTTGTCAGCATCCCCATTCCCCAAACTCGGGCTGCCAAAATTGTCAAAATTTTAAAAGCCGGTGATTTTTATTTTGAACTTTATACCGATGACGGCACGGTATCCGACAGTAAAATTCGCCGGATCCAAAATGTGGCCGACTTATTAGTGGTCTTAAATCCAGATCAGCCTTATAAAATTGCCGTTGCTTTGGCGGCGGCGCGGTTGGAATTAATGAACATCAAATATGTCACTTCTTATGACGCTTTGTTGGCTGATCCAAAAACCAACGTTTATAAAATTATTGCCTTTGACAAGCGGGGTAAAAAAGCCTTTGATGATGCTAAAGTTCAACTGGCGGCTTTAGGTAATTTAGCGGTTTCTTCATCGTCAGATAACAATATTGAAATCAATGACATCAACGCGCAAAAGGGCATGGCTTTAAAACGTTATGCCCAATTCAAGGGCGTCGACATGTCTGAAGTGATGGCCATTGGCGATAACATCAATGACATGTCTATGATCAAAATGGCTGGGGTTGGGGTCGCCATGGCTAACGCCGTACCGGATATCTTGGCTGTGGCTGATAAAACCACCGATTACAATACCAAAGATGGGGTGGCCAAAGCAATCCAATGGGCTTTAGATGGTAAAATCTAGAAATAGTCTGGTGAGGTTATGGAATTATATATCAAGAAACAAACAACCGACCTAAAACACATTGCCTTAGTTTATGATCGTAACAAAAAACCGGTTTATTATGTCAGTGGCCGCCAAGGTTTGCTCAATGATAGTTTCACCTTATTTCAGCTATCTGGCGAGGTCATTGGTGAAATTAAACAAGTGAGCCCGGGGCTATTACCCCGTTTTGATATTATCATTGATAAACAAACCGTTGGCTCCTTAAAGCGACTAATTGGGGTTTGGCATCAGTTTATTTTTGTGAGTGACTTACGCTGGTTACTCATGGGCGACTTATTGGATAATCACTATCAAGCCTTTGCCGGTGGCCAATTGATTTTTCAAGTCGACACGGTGATGCTCTCTGACGGGGCCATGGCCCGGGAATTAGTTATCCATGACCCAGATGTAGCCCCTATTTGTATCCTCATTGCCATGGTTTTAGACTTATGGTCTCGAAACACTAAAAAACATCATGCTAAATCTCCAATCGTTACCGGCGGTTTATTGTGGAATGACTAAAATACTGCAAAAAAGCGACTTTGGCTGCATTGCCAAGGTCGCTTTCTCGTTGAATTGATGGGTGTCATTTATCAAATCAACAGTTTAGTTGTCAATAATTGCCGCTTTACCCAACATTCAATTATTTATTAGTTGTACTGAAGATTTGATAAGCTTGAATCACCCAACAACAATACTATAGCCCATCATGGGGCAGTTTAAATAAATAATTTAACGGTTTTATGCCAATTTGGATCAAAAACGTGATATTGTCTCAGATCAGCTGGGCTGTAACAGCATAAACGCCTCTAATCTGGCTCGAACCTTTGCACCAGGCTCCCTTAAATCATGGGCCAGCCATTCGCGGATCTGCCAGCGTAAGGCATCTGCAAAAAAGACCAAATGGGCTGGTTGGACAGGTTTAAAAAAAGAATCCCGGTTAAAGTAAGTACATACAAAATTTAAAAATGCCCGTTTCAAAAAGATGTTATCTTGAATCACTAAAGAGATGCGGTAAATATTCAAAAATAAGCGTCGTCTAGCTTCAATTTGGGTCACCAAAAAATCCATGGCAGCCTGCCAATTTTTAAAGTCTTGGTTATTTAGTTGCAGGACTGACATCACCACATCATAACAAAGTTCTTCAACCCCCATGTCATATAACCGATAAAAACTACTGCGTGTGACCCCAGTTATAGCCGAAACATCGCATACCCGTAATTTCTCTACTGTATGGGTGCTTAAGTACTGAACCAAGGTGTTCTCAATATGGCGCTTCATAATATTAACCTGCAATGCAATTTTTTCCTCCTATTGTTTGGTTTCATTAACATGCTCAATATAGCGCAGGGATAATTTAGGCACAAAAAAAATGACAAAATTTTAAAAATTTACACATTTTGTCATTTGCTAGTTTGATTAATATTTTAATAGCCTAGTATCTTTGCTTCATAGCCCGGGCCATTTCACGGTCTTGTTCCTTACGTTTTAAGGTTTCCCGCTTATCATAATTCTTTTTACCTTGGCCAATGCCAATCAAAACCTTGGCAAAGCCATGCTTCAAGTAGACTTTTAAAGGCACGATGGTAATCCCTTTATCCTGGGCAATACCAGCCAGTTTGGCAATTTCGCGTTTGTGCAGTAATAATTTACGATTGCGCAAAGGATCATGGTTAAACTGGTTGCCTTCTTTATAGGGACTGATATGCACATTTTCCAACCAAACTTCACCACCACGTACCCGGGCAAAACCATCTTTTAAATTAATTTTACCGGCTCGGACAGATTTGATCTCAGTCCCAGTTAGGGCAATGCCGGCTTCGAAGGTGTCTGAAATATTATAATCGTGTCTTGCTTTAGGATTATTAGCCAGTTGATTGGCTGATTTTGGCTTATTTTTACGTTTGGCCATCAATCATACACCTCGCTTACTTTTTACGATTATTGTTTCGAGGTCCTCTTTGGGGTTTTCTTTGGGGTTTTTTAACGGCATTTTTCTTTTCTTCATCGGAAAGGACGATCTCAAAGTCCAATTGCCGCTGCTTCACGTCCGCACGCATCAGTTCAACGCGAATCGGTTGACCAATTTTATACATTTTATGGGTATGTTCCCCAATCAAAGTCATACTCCGTTCGTTATAAGCATAGTAGTCATCCGCCATGGTGGAGATGTGAACTAAACCTTCAACGGTATTTTCTAAAGCCACGAACATCCCAAAGCTGGTCACAGAACTGACCACAGCATTGAATTTTTCGCCCACCCGATCTTCCATATATTGGGCTTTGAGCAAATCATCCACGTCCCGTTCAGTGTCAACTGCTTTACGCTCTTGAATCGACGTTTGTTGGGCCACGTCTGGCAAGACCTCATGCCAATGGCTTTGGACTTTTTCACCAGTGCCATTGTTTAAATAACTATGGATCAGGCGATGAACCATCAAATCAGGATAACGGCGAATTGGCGAGGTGAAATGGGTATAATACTGGGCCCCAATCCCAAAGTGCCCTAACAGTTCATCTGAATAATGGGCTTGTTTCATACTCCGTAGTAACATGATGTTCACCACGGATTCTTCTGGGGTATCTTTAACCTTGCTCAACACATTTTGCAACATGAGCGGTTTGACATCTTTGGCATTCCCCACGCCAGCGATCCCAAAGGCAGAAACAAATTCGAAGAAGTTCTTAACCTTTTCTTCATCAGGCGTTTCATGGACCCGGTAAAGGAATGGCACATCTTTTTTATACCAAGTTTCTGCAACGGTTTCGTTAGCGGCCAACATGAAGGATTCAATCATGCGCTCAGAAGTGCCCCGTTCCCGCAACACGATGTCGATGGGATGGGAGTTCTCGTCCACAATAATGTGGGCTTCGGCATCTTCAAAGTCAATGGCACCCCGACGATGGCGCATGTCAAATAAAATATGGTGTAACTCAGCCATCAATTCTAACATTGGGACCAAGTCGGCATATTTAGCTTCTAATTCGGGATCTTCATGATTCAAGATCTTATTCACGTTGTTATAGGTCATGCGGGCATGGGATTTGATCACACTTGGGTAAATGTCTGCATGATGGATCTTACCCCGGTCATCAATTTCCATATCACAAGACATCGCTAGCCGTTCTTCATCCGGATTCAAAGAACAAATCCCATTGGATAGTCTAAATGGAATCATTGGCACCACCCGATCAGCCAGGTACACGCTGGTACCCCGATCGTAGGCTTCTTGATCCAATGGTGAGTTTTCGGTCACATAATAACTGACATCGGCGATATGCACCCCTAAGTGGTAATGGCCATTAGGCATCTTCCAAGCCACAACGGCATCGTCGAAGTCTTTAGAGTCATCCCCATCAATGGTGATCACTTGTTGATCAGTGATATCCCGACGGCCTTCTTTGTCCTCAGGATTCACATGATCTGGAATGGCATTGGCTTGATCCAGTGCTTCTTGGGGGAAATCAATATGCAATCCGTGGGCATAAACTTGGCTTTCAATGTCCACACCAGGATCATTTTGATTCCCGATGATTTTAACAGCGATCCCCCGCATTTGGCCGGGACGATCTTCAGAAGGATAATCAGTAATATCAGCTAGGACAATATCTCCCATTTGGGGATGTAAGCCCTTATCTGATAGAAAGACCGGAATGCCGCTTAACTTCTTCTCCCGGCTTTGGATATAGCCCACAAAACCAGTTTTTTGGACCTCCACATCGGAATATTGCTTGAAATCCCCCACCATGGTAGTCACTGCCCGGTTGAGAATGTTAATAATTTTACCTTCAGGACCGCGATTTTTCCAAGGATCCCCATCTCTGACGATTTGAGCTTCAACTTCATCCCCATTGATGGCAGTATGTTTGGCTTCTTTAGGAATGAAAATATCTGGATCATCTGAATCGGGAATTGACACAAAGCCAAAGCCCCGCTCATTAGCATGAAAAATCCCGGAAATTGTGGCTTTTTGTTCTGTCAATTTAAATTTACCTTTATTACTAATTTGAATGCGGCCAGCACCTTCTAATTCGGCGATGGCCTTCACAACCCGCTTAAATGCACTAGAACCTTTGAGTCCTAGTTGATCGTTCACTTCTTGAACGGTATATTTACGGTCGGGATGATTTTGAAAAACTGTTAATATTTCGGTTTGTAAGCGTTCTGCCTGAGTCAAACTGACACCTCTTTACTTGTTTTTTGAATAAAGTTTAATACATCTGTTTGTAATTGTTTGTGGGCGGGCCCAACCGTTAACACATGGCTAGCGCCTTCATACCAATGAAAATCCACCGGTGCTTGAACCAGCGCGTGCCGCAAGTCATAGGCACCCTGGGCATTTATCATTTCATCGGCCCCGCTTTGGGCGATAAAAAAGGGTTTTTTGATCTGACTTAAATCTGCCGTAAAGGCTCCAGCAAATTGATGAATATCAGCCAACTGTTGCGGCAATAAGGCTTTAATTTGCGTCATTTTAGCAGCAACTTGCCCTGGGGTTAAATCAGTATACTTGTAAACTTGTTGCGCATATTTCAAAAAATTAGGGTAAACATTGTTCTCTGCTTGGGGGATCACCGGTGAACTAAAAACACCGCCGGCGACCACAGAATCTAGCGTTAAAATTGCCTTTGTGGCAAAAATCCCTCCCATGGACAACCCAAACACATACAGTGGTTGCTTGTGTTTGGCGGCAATATAGCGCACCGCAGCCAAGGTATCGGTCCACCATTGGTCGGGACCGCCTTGGGTCAAAATATCCAGGGGATCAAAGGTAGCATGCCCGCTAAACTGGGGAATATACACGCTATCACCATGCCGCTCTAAAAAGCGGCCCAACATATGATGATCAGCAGATGTGCCGCTATAAGCATGAAGTAAAACAACGCCGATGGGGCCAGCATCAAAATATAACGGTTTTGGCATTTTGTACTGCAAACATCTAACCTCCATTAGAACCCATATCCATAAAAAGCCGGCAACGAAATACTTTTCGTTCCGGCCTAATCTAAAATCACGTTATTTGTGGGAAGATAAGTATACTAAGATAAGTGAAAACACAAAGAATAAAATACCTAGCACCCAGGTAACCTTGACCATGAAGGCTTCAAAGCCACGTTTTTTAGTAGATCCAGTTTGCAATTCATTACCGCCACCAGATAAGGCACTGAGGGCATCTTGTTGCTTGGTTGGTTGTAACATGACCGCAATCACGATCAAAATGCAGTCAATAATCAGTAATGTTTGAATAACGTTATACAAGATAAAACCTCCAAATCGCTCCGTTAAAAAATCTCACTATAGAATAGTAGCATAAATTAGGTGTCATTGCTAGTTGTATCCCTGGCAATCTTTTCATAAAGTTGGCTAAGCTGGGTCGTTATCAGCGCTTTATAGTGACCAACCTGGCCGTTAGGGACCAATACAATTAAAATATCACCCGGGCGAATCACAGTGTTGCCATGGGGAATTACCCGACTCTCACCTCTTTGAATACTGATCAACAAGCTTTCCGGCGGCCAAGCTAACTGGCGTACTTGAAAGGCGCTGGCCCCAGGTATTTCTAAAACCGGCACCTGAATTTCATCCAACTGGCCATTGCCCACCAATTGGGCCACCCGCAAGCGATTCTTCAAAGACGTATAAATGGGTTGGCCATTTAACATATCATTGCTCACATAGGCAATTAAACACAAGAACGCTAAAGGCATCAGATGTTGTAACGAACCCACCATCTCCGTAATCAATAACACTGCGGTAAAAGGTGCCTTCCCAATGGCGGCAAAATAGCCGGCCATGGCAAAAATCACCAAATTATACCAATAAATTGGTGCTAATAACCCTAAATGGACCATGACTGCACCATAAAGGGCCCCAATAATGGCCCCTAGGGATAAGATAGGTAGGAAAATCCCACCGGGTAAGCCGGAGCCATAGGACAGCATGGAAAAAATAAAACGTACGATAAATAATAAAACCAAGATACCAATGGAAAGTTGGGGGGTATTAAAACTCAAAATGATCCCATTTCCCCCACCCAACCATTCTGGATGCCACAGTCCCAGCGGAATCACCGCTAATAAAGGAATAAGCCCATGAAATGACCGGGGTAATTTTTTAAAATAGCGGAAAAATTTACCCTGATTTAACAGACAAACCTGATAAACGCGCCCCAATAGTCCTAAAACGATGCCCAAAATCGCCAACTGCCAGTACTGGCTGATTGGCAGGGAGGCTTGATAATTCAAATGTAAAACTGGCTGTAAGCCAAAGACATAGAGAGCGACGAAATTAGCGGCCACAGCACTGGCTAAAGATGTGAGCCAAACGGGATAAGAAAAAGTGTGATAAATTTCTTCTAACACAAACATGGTCCCCGCCATGGGGGCATTAAAAGCTGCCGATAGCCCCCCAGCGGCGCCCGCAGCGATCATGATCCGCCGATCTGCGCCTTGGGCCCGGTAGGCCCGGGCTAGCCCCTGGCCCGCTGCTGCGCCCAATTGAATGGAAGGGCCTTCGCGACCTAAGCCAAGCCCCGGGCCAATGGCCAAGACACCCCCCACAAACTTGCGCCAAAGAATCGACCACCAATTATAGCTCAGTTCATCTTCTATGAGCGCTTCAACTTGGGGGATTCCTGAGCCAGAAATAGCTGGCTGTTGTCGCAACAATAATCCCACAATCAGCCCGATTATAATGAGACCAAGGCCAATGGGTATTAATAGAAGCAACTGGCCTTGTCTGACGGTTTGAAACAACGCCTGAACAAAGGTGACTGCCTGGCCAATCAAATAGCGAAAGCCAGCGGTAACCGCACCCGCTGCTAAACCAATCAGACACCCCCGCCAGATATAAGTTAGTTTTTCAAAATTAAAATATGTTCTAATAGCCTTCAAAGTTTTGTCCTCAATTTACTAGCTTTTCAATTATATTATACAACAGGAACGACCGTTAATGACGCTTGCTTTTCCAGCGGGCTCTGATAAGCTTAATTAGGAAAGTTTTTGAAATTCAACAACAAGGACGCAATTATGAAAAAATTAACAGAACATCAATTTCTCACAACACTTCCCCAGCGTATGACTTTTGGGTTCATCTTGATCATTACCATTGGCACTATTTTATTAAGCCTGCCCATTGCCACCCACACGGGTAAAACCAACTTCATTGATGTCCTATTTACGGCGACTTCGGCCACTTGTATCACCGGTTTAACGGTGGCCAACACCGCCACCCACTGGACGCTTTTTGGCCAGTTGATCATTTTAACCATGAGTGAAATTGGTGCTTTAGGTTACATGACCTTTGCCGTATTGTTATTCAATATCATTCGGCGCAACTTAGATCTATCCACCCAACTCATGGTTAAAGAATCTTTAAACCTAGAAAACTTAACGGACACAAAAAGTGTCATGCAATACGTCGTAGCCCTATCGGGATTGGTACAATTAGTGGGCGCTGCGCTTTTGGCGGTGGACTTCATCCCCAAATTCGGCTGGCGTCATGGTCTTTATACAGCTATCTTCCACGCGGTCATGTCATTTTGTAACGCTGGCTTTGATATCTTTGGCAATAGCTTGGCGGGTTTTCGCGATGATCCTTATGTACTGACCATCACCATGCTGTTAATTATCGCTGGGGGCTTAGGCTTCTTAGTTTGGCGGGATATTTTGCTATATCCCAAGCGCAAACGCCTCAGTTTAAATTCTAAGTTAACGTTGGTCACGACTTTTAGTCTTTTTGTGGTTGGCTTTTTATTACTATTATTGACAGAACGTAATCTACAGGCCTTAAGCCAGGTTACTTCCTGGGGAAATCGCCTGATGAATACATTATTCCTAAGCGTCACCCCCCGGACGGCGGGTTTGACCACGATCTCCACCTCATCTTTACAAGCTGGTAGTATTTTCTTGATCATGTTGCTGATGTTTGTGGGGGGTACGCCAGGATCCACGGCCGGCGGGATCAAGACCACCACATTTGGGTTATTGGTTTTGCAAAGTATCGCCCAATTACGGGGTAAAAAAGATGTGGAATTTGCCCATCGGCGCTTTAGCCAAAACAATATCAACCGGGCGTTATTACTGGTCTTCTTGGCCAGTGCCATCATCGCCATTGCCACTTTAGTATTGACCCAAACTGAATCGATCCCGAAAAACTCGGGGATGGAGTATATTTTATTTGAGGTGTTATCTGCCTTTGGCACCGTGGGGCTCAGCCTAGGTCTAACAGCGCATTTATCCGTCTTAGGCAAAATCATTATTATGTTATTGATGTTCATTGGCCGAGTGGGTATCTTTACGTCGATGTATGCCCTATTGAACCGACAAACCAAATTGAATTCAATTCGTTATCCTAAGGAAAATGTCTTAATTGGTTAACTTATTTAAACACCACTTGCGAGGAGAAAATAGTTATGAAAAAAAGTTTTGCAGTACTAGGTCTAGGTCGTTTTGGGGAAAGCGTGGTCCGGACTCTGTATGAGACACACCAAGATGTCTTAGCTGTGGACGTGAGTGAAGAACGGGTCAACGCCCTCATGGATGTAGCTACCCAATCAATGATTGCCGATACCCAAGAAGAAGAAGTCCTGCGGGGCTTAAATATTGACACCTTTGATTACGTCATCATCGGCATTGGCAACAATATGGAAGCCAGTATTATGACCACCTTGTTAGTAAAAGAACTTGGTGCTAAAAATGTGATTGCCAAAGCGGAAACCCAGGCCCATGGGCGCGTCTTAAAGCGAGTGGGGGCTGATCGCGTGGTCTTCCCAGAACGGGATATGGGGCAAAGTATCGTGCGCAAATTGTTATCCAAGCACATTTTGAGCTTCATTGATCTAGATGCGAAATATACCCTGGCCGAAATCGCCATTTCTGATCCCAAATTTGCCAATAAAAGCCTGGAAGAGTTAGATTTAAGAAAACGTTTCGACCTGAACGTGATTGCCATCCATCATCAAGACAAGGCTAACATCTCCCCTAAACCCACGGATATGATTTACCTTGAAGATATTTTAACGGTGGTTGGGCCGGTTCAAAGCGTCGAATCCTTGGACGATACGTTACAAAATACACAATAGGCAAGGCATTAGGCGTTTCCCTAATTTTTAGGAAGCGCTCTTTTTTTAAACTTGATTAGTGTTATATTATTCGGTACAGGTACAAATATTTTAAATGGAAGTGTTAACGATGTTAAAAGAAGTTCATATGCCGAAATTAAGCCCGAAATCCGATGAATACTTTTTCGGTTCTTGGCTCAAAGAACCTGGTGATACCGTTAAAACTGGTGACATTTTGTTTGAAGTCGAAACCGATAAAGTCATTAGCGAAGTACAAAGCCAAGAAGACGGTGTCTTAAAGGAACAAAAAGTTGCTGAAGGCGATGCAACTAAAGTCGGCGACTTGGTCGCAACAATCGAAGTTAACTAAGGAGAAGATGACATAGATATGGCTGACACAAAGACAAAACCACAATGGCTCAAAGTAACCTACGACCAAACTAAAGTTGATCGTATGAACCACTTATTGGACGGTCTCCAATTGAACACAGTTTGTGCTGAGGCCAATTGCCCTAATTTAGGGGATTGCTTTGGCAGCGGTACAGCTTCTTTCATGATTATGGGTCCAAATTGTACCCGAGCTTGTCGCTTTTGTGATGTGCCCCATGGTAAAACCGCCCCGGTTGACTTGTTAGAACCCTTAAGAGTCGCTCAAGCCACCCAGAAATTAGGTTTGAAACACGTGGTCGTTACCAGTGTGGATCGTGACGATTTGCCCGACTTAGGGGCCACCCAATTTGTAAACGTCATTAAAGAGATTCGCAGATTAAATCCAAATACCTCCATTGAAGTCCTAACACCCGATTTCCAAGGTCGGACTGAATTATTGGATCAAGTCATTGCGGCTAAACCCGATGTGTTTAACCATAATATGGAAACTGTCCGCAGTTTAACACCTAAAGTCCGCAGTCGGGCAACTTATGACACCTCTTTAAGTGTGTTGCAATATGTGAAGGCTCATGCCCCTAAAACAACATTTGTTAAAACTGGGATCATGTTAGGCTTGGGTGAAACGGACTCTGAAGTTTATCAATTGATGGATGACTTAAGAGCCATCGATGTGGACTTCTTAACGATTGGTCAGTATGTCCAGCCTTCAAAGAAGCACTACCAACTCCGGGAATGGGTCCCAATGGCTCGTTATCAAGCCTATTACCGGGCAGCTATGGCTAAGGGCTTTAAATTTGTGGCCAGCTCACCATTGGTTCGTAGCTCCTATAAAGCCAAAGAAGAACTGGAAGCAGTTGACGGTAAATGATTTATATACCGGTCAAGACCCTCGATATCTATCATAACTTTGCCTTGGAATACTATTTAGCTTCTGAAAAGCGTTTTTCTGAACCAGTATTTTTGCTCTGGTCCACCACCCCCACCGTCATGTTGGGAAAATACCAAGATGCTTTAGCAGAACTGAATTTAGAATATATTCGTCAGCACCAAATCAATGTGGTCCGTCGCTATTCCGGCGGCGGCACCATCTACACCGATGAAGGGGGCGATCAGTTTACCTTCATCCAACCAGATAACCAACAAATGATCGATTTTAAAGCTTACATTAATACCATTGCCACAGCTTTAAATCAAATGCAAATTCCAGCGATCGCCACTAGCCGCAACGACTTAACCGTCAATGACCGCAAAATCTCTGGTAGCGCTCAATATAAACACAATGGCTTCACCGTCCATCACGGTAGTTTGTTATTTAATACAAATTTAGAACAAATGTATGATGCCTTACATGTGGACAATCTAAAACTACGTTCTAAACATATTGCCTCAATCTTAGAGCGAACCATGAACATCCAAACCATTCGCCCAGACCTCACTAATCAAAGTTTTGCAGCTGAGCTGCAACGACATGTGTTGGCCACCGTGGCCAATCTGAGAACGTATCAATTAACCGGCGCAGAACTGGATCGAATTGACATTATCGCCAAGGAGAAATTTGCGGACCCGCAATTTATCTATGGTCACACCCCCACCACTGAGCTTTCAAAAAAACATTATTTTAAAGGCGGTGGCTTAGTCAAATTTGATCTCACAGTGAAACATGGTGTCTTGACAGAATTACATTTATCCGGTGACTTCTTCAGTAGCCTTGATCAGCATACACTGGCCAAAAGTTTGCTGGGTCATCCTTTTCGCCCGGATCAAGTCCGCCCCATTTTAATACAGCAATTGCAACAACAGCCTATTCTAGGGATTAGTGCTGATGATCTATTAGCCCTGTTGTTTTCATAATATACAAAAAACCCGTTTAAACCATTTTTACTAGGTTTAAACGGGTTTTTGTATTGCTTAGCCAAGTTGTGCAGAAACTACAAACTTAGCTTAACAGAACAATTATTTACCTAAGTTATAGAAGCTGTGGATACCTTTGTATTCAGCAGCGCCTTCTAATTGTTCTTCAATTCTCATTAATTGGTTATACTTGGCAATACGATCAGTCCGGCTCATAGAACCAGTCTTGATTTGGCCAGCGTTTGTAGCGACAACCAAGTCAGCAATTGTTGTATCTTCAGTTTCACCAGAACGGTGAGAAACGATGGCAGTGTAGCCAGCTTCTTTAGCCATTTCGATAGCTTCAAAAGTTTCAGTCAAAGTCCCAATTTGGTTAACCTTGATTAAGATCGCATTGGCAACGCCCATGTCGATACCTTTCTTCAAGTAATCAGTGTTCGTTACGAATAAATCGTCACCAACGATTTGGACTTTTTTACCTAATTGTTCAGTCAAAGCTTTCCAGTCGTCCCATTCGTTTTCATCCAAAGGATCTTCGATGGAAACGATTGGATACTTAGCAACTAAGCCTTCCAATAAGTCAGTGAATTCAGCGGCAGTATAGTTCTTGCCATCGCCTTTTAATTCATAGTTATGTGTATCTGTGTTGTAGAATTCAGAAGAAGCACAGTCAAAGGCAATTGAAATATCATCGCCAGGTTTGTAGCCGGCCCGGGTAATAGCTTCAACTAAGATTTCAAATGGTTCTTCGTTGTTCTTCAAGTCAGGTGCAAAACCACCTTCGTCACCAACGGCAGTAGAGTAGCCTTTTTCTTTCAACAATGCTTGTAAAGCATGGAAAGTTTCAGAACCCATCCGAACGGCTTCATGAACTGATTTTGCGCCAACAGGCATAATCATGAATTCTTGGAAGTCAACGTTGTTGTTGGCATGAGCACCACCATTGATAACGTTCATCATAGGTGTTGGTAAAACGTGGGCATTAGGGCCGCCTAAGTATTCGTACAAAGGTAAGCCTAATTCGTCAGCAGCAGCCCGGGCAGCAGCTAAGGAAACACCTAAGATAGCGTTAGCACCTAATTTACCTTTGTTAGGTGTGCCGTCTAAAGCAATCATAGCTTGGTCTAAAGCACGTTGATCAGTAGCATCCATACCGATAACTTCTTTAGAAATAACATCATTAACGTTAGCAACGGCTTTTAAAACACCCTTGCCGCCAAAACGGTTTTTGTCGCCATCACGTAATTCAACAGCTTCGTGTTCACCAGTAGAAGCACCAGAAGGGACAATGGCACGGCCAAAGCCACCTAATTCAGTATAAACTTCAACTTCAACAGTAGGGTTGCCACGAGAATCCAAGACTTCGCGACCTAATACATCAGTAATTACAGACATAAATATAACGCTCCTTTAGTTTTTTTGATTTAAATAGCAACAATATCAAGCACAATCAAGCAAATGATTAATCGTTATAATGAACTAATTCTAAGAATGAATCAGCTTTCAAGCTGGCACCGCCGACTAAGCCGCCGTCGATATCAGGTTGTGCCATTAATTCTTTGACGTTAGCAGGCTTCATAGAACCACCATATTGAATGCGCAAAGCATCAGAGGTGCCTTGATCATACAATTTAGCAACTGTAGCCCGGATATGGGCACAAACAGCTTGTGCTTGTTCAGCAGAAGCAGTCTTGCCAGTACCGATAGCCCAGATTGGTTCATAAGCAATAACGGTGTTCTTAACTTGTTCGGCAGTCAAACCAGTCAAAGCACCTTCAACTTGTGTTGCCACAAAGTCTTCAGTTTGGCCGGCTTCACGTTGTTCCAAAGTTTCACCAACACAGATGATTGGCAAAAGATCATTGCGGAATAAAGCCTTAGCTTTGGCATTGACTTCAGCGTCAGTTTCATGTTGATATTGACGTCTTTCAGAATGGCCTAAAATAACATATTTAGTGCCAATTTCCTTTAAAACTTTAGGACTGTTTTGGCCAGTGTAGGCACCAGCATCAAATTCTGAAGCATCTTGGGCAGCAGGTGCCAAGGCAGAACCCTTAGCAGCATTGATCAATGTGGTTAAGTCTAACGCTGGGGCTGCGATAACAGCTTCAACAGTGTCGGATAATTGACCTTTAACGCCCTCAACAAATTCCCGAGTTTCAGTGGGGTTCATGTTCATTTTCCAGTTACCAGCGATAATTGGTTTACGCAAAGAAATAACTTCCCTTCAAGAATAGATTATTTGTCAGAAATTGAAGCAATACCAGGTAATTCCTTACCTTCAAGGTATTCAAGTGAAGCACCGCCACCAGTAGAGATATGGGTGATTTGGTCAGCAATACCTAATTGTTGCGCAGCAGCTGCAGAATCACCACCACCAATAATAGTTGTGGCACCTTCTAATTTACCTAAGTCTTTACCAATTTCTAAAGTACCCTTAGCAAAGTTGCTCATTTCAAATGCGCCCATAGGACCGTTCCAAACAACAGTCTTGGCACCCTTTAACTTATCTTCAAACAAAGCAATTGTCTTAGGACCGATATCTAAGCCCATTTCACCGTCAGGAATATCTTGGCCCACGATTTCGTGTGCAGCATCATTAGAGAATTCTGCAGCAGCAACGTTGTCAACAGGTAAGATCAACTTGTCGCCGGCTTTAGCTAATAATTCTTTAGCCAAATCAACTTTGTCAGCTTCAAATAATGATTTACCAATCTTATGGCCTTGGGCAGCTAAGAATGTGTAAGCCATCCCACCACCGATTAAGATGTAATCAGATTTTGGAATCAAGTTGTCAATGACACCGATCTTATCAGAAACCTTGGCACCACCTAAGATGGTTACGAAAGGATGAACTGGATTGTCAACGGCATTGCCTAAGAACTTGATTTCTTTTTCCATTAAGAAACCAGCTGCAGCAGGTTTGCCAGCAGCTTTCATAGCAGTTGAAATACCAACGTTAGAAGCATGGGCACGGTGCGCAGTCCCAAAGGCATCATTGATGTAAACGTCGCCTAAAGAAGCCCAATATTGACCTAACTTAGGATCGTTTTTACTTTCACGTTTGCCAAAGTCATTGTCGATGTCTTGGAAACGTGTATTTTCCATCAAGATAACTTGGCCGTCGCTCATGTTATTGATGGCATCTTCTAATTCTTTACCTTCATTAACAGGCACAAATTCAACTGGTTTGCTCAATAATTCGGAAAGACGTTCAGCAACCGGACGTAATGATAATTCCTTCTTATCAGCATCACTCTTGATCCGACCTAAGTGAGACAAAAGAATTGCTTTGCCGCCATGTTCGATGACGTATTTAATGGTTGGTAATGCAGCCACGATCCGGTTGTCATTGCCAATCACACCATTTTTAATTGGGACATTGAAGTCGACACGGATTAAAACTTTTTTGTCTTTAACATCAACATCTTGAACTGTAAGTTTAGCCAAAATAATAACCTCCTGAGTTATAAATAACCCTTTTGAAATACCTCAAATAAGTATGCGAGAGTGTGTTACAAGGCGCCAATAGTCAATTGGTAAATCCAACAAAACAAATTGGTGATCAGGCAATTGTGTTGTTCATTTAACCCAAGACTCACCTAGTGAAAAAACACACTCACGGCTTTTACCAAAAAAAGCGGAAGGAGTAACCTCCCTCCGCCTCATTGTTAACAGTTATAAACTATTAAAATTTAACTGATCCTCTAAAAATTAAAGAGTAGCAAATTTCAATAAAGTACGAACCATTTGGCAAGTGAAACCATATTCGTTATCGTACCAAGCAACTGTCTTAACTAATTGTTTGTCGCCAGCAGTTGTAACTTCTGTTTGTGTTGGGTCAAAGATTGAACCAAAAGTAGTACCGATAACATCAGAAGAAACAATTTCATCGTCGTTGTAGCCAAAGCTTTCGTTGTTTTCAGTATGTTTCTTAAGTGCTTCGTTAACTTGGTCAGCAGTTACTTTCTTGTCAAGAATAGTTACTAATTCAGTTAATGAACCATCAACAACAGATACACGTTGAGCGTGACCTTGTAATTTACCGTTTAAGTTAGGGATAACAAGACCAATAGCCTTAGCAGCACCAGTACTATGTGGAATAGTATTAGCAGCAGCAGAACGAGCAGCACGTAAGTTACCACCACGTACAGGGCCATCTAACAACATTTGTGTAGAAGTGTATGCATGGACAGTAGTCATAGTACCAACTTGAACGCCAAATTCTTTGTCCAAGAAGTATGCCATTGGAGCCAAGCAGTTAGTAGTACAAGAACCAGCAGATACGATCAAGTCGTCAGCAGTTAAAACGTCATCATTAACGTTGTAAACAACAGTCTTCAAGTCGCTACCAGCAGGTGCAGAGATCAATACACGTTTAGCGCCAGCATCCAAGTGAGCTTGGGACTTAGCTTTAGAAGTGTAAAAACCAGTACATTCAAGAACGAAATCAACGCCATCATTTTTAACCCAAGGAATATTTTGTGCTTGAGGTTCAGCATAAACACGATATTTCTTGCCGTCAACGATGATGGAATCGTCAGTAGCACTTACTTCGCCATCAAAAGTACCATGAGTAGAATCATATTTTAACAAATGAGCTAACATTGCAGGACTAGTTAAATCATTAATAGCTACTACTTCGATATCATTAGCGCTCTTACCTAATTCGTGGATACGACGGAATGCTAAACGACCGATACGTCCAAAACCATTAATACCAATTTTTACAGTCATACAAAAATTTCCTCCTTTAGGAAATAAAAAAATTTTATTTTAAAGGGTTACCCCTTTTAAAATCTGTTTTGCGGCACCTTCATCAGTAATTAACCAAGTCTGACTGGGTGCATTTTTCATGTATGCTTGTATCGCAGTAGCCTTAGAGTGGCCACCGGCAATCGCAAACACGTATGGAATGTGGTCAAGATCCCGAATCTGCAGTCCGATTCGCGGTATCTTGTAAACAACTTCGCCTGCTTCATTAAAGAAGTAACCGAAGGCTTCAGCAACAGCCCGCTCTGATTTGATCATGTCAATAACTTCAGAAGACATACCTCGTCTTTGCGCCATTAACGTGGCTTCACCAATGCTATGTAGCACAGTGTTGCACTTACCAATCAATTGCAGGACCTCTTGAACAGAGGGCTCTTGTAACAACGTCTTGTAAGTCTCTTTGCTGACGTGTTCTGGGACATACAACATACGATGACTGCCACCAGTATGTTTCGCCATTGTTGCTGAAACGGTGTTGGCTTGAATGTCGACGGCTTCACCAATGCCTCCTCTTGCAGGCACAAAGGTCAGCTGTCGGCCAACGGATAACTTAGGGGTCAATTTCTTGGCCACCTGAGCCATTGTGGTGCCACCCATGACGGCAATAATGTTTTCACCATCGGGGAGTAACAATCTTAAAGTTTCATTAACCAAGCGACCAATGTCTTTTAAGACCCGTGGTTGATCATCACTGTCCCCAGCGACAATCAATACATGATCAATGCCTAAAAGCTCGATCAATTGCTGTTCCTGTTGATGAACATCTAAGATCTGTCCCATGAAGTTTTCAAGACCACTTAATGTCTCCTGGCCAGAATCTGTTAAAATCATACCGGACTTAGAGGTATCAATTAAGCCTTGTGCTCTGAGAAAATCAGTTTCAGTTCTTAAAGCACGCTCACCCATGTCCAGCTTGATTGCCAGGACACGCCGACCAACAGGTTGCATCCAACCGATATGTTGCAAGATATAATATCTACGGCGAATGACTTCCAAAAAGTCTGGTGCGATGGTTTCAATCCAAGCTAATTCTTCATGCATCCTAGCAACGTCCTCTCGTGGGACGGCAAACGACCATATGTGTCATTTTAAGACCCATATTTTATAAAAATAAAAGGGAACGAAATACTCAAAATTTCCTTTTCCCAATCAACATCATTAGTATAACAGTACATTTTATCTTTTGCAAGGACTAAGCCCTGAAAAGAAAAAAGTTATGTAAACCCTTGATATGTCAAGGATTAGGTCTTGAAATCGCCAACCATACTAGAGACAAGCGACCCATATTTACAGAAATTGTTTTCTCGGTGCTGCTTAAGGCGCTCACCCGGTCAGTAATGATCCCAGCGGGTGCCTTACCTAGCGCAGAAAATAGGGCAAGTGGGTCATTTATGGTCCAAAGATAGACTTTTTTATGAATTTTTTGTAACTGCTCGGCCACCCCTAAATTGAATTGACTCCCTTCAATGGAATAAAAATCAGCTGAGTTTTTAGGAATGCCCCAATAGGTGAACGGGACAATATAGCCCACTGGTAATTTGGGTTGGTTTATTTTAAACCAAGTTACAATTTCGGGATCAGTTGAATGTAGTGCCCCACCTGACCGCAATAGGCGTTGCCCATAGCGCCGGTTAAAATTTTGAGCCACTAGCTGACTGTTTTGACTGGGCACTGTCTTGATTTCCACTAATAATTTCTGATGGATTTGTTTGGCAGCAGCTGAGTACGCCGTAAAACTGCTTAATGGGGCTGTGTAACCTTGCTCAGAAATCTGCAGTTGCTTTAACTGAGCTAGTGCATATACTTCGACGCGCCCTTTTTTACCCGTCAACGGCCGTAATGAATGGTCGTGCATCACAACAAATTGCTGATCTTTTGTCATGCGCACATCCATCTCCACAAAATCCGGTTTGGCGCGTGCTGTTTTGTGAAGGACAGCAATGGAATTTTGCACGCCGTTGGTCCCGTTTAGACCCTTGTGGGCGATCCATGTCACCGCTCCGGTATTTAGCGCCGGGCTACTGGGTGTAGCGCTGAGGCAACCCAATAATGCAATTGTCAAAATCGGCATCATTAACCAGCCGCCTGACTGTTTAATTGGGCGCTTTCTTGGCGTGACAATCACCAATCGTTGAAGCCACCAAATACCTAGACCAATGCGTAATACTTGCAGCAATAACCGTGACAGCGTCATAGCAATACTGCCATATGCCGCTAACAACGTCATTCCTAAACTGGCTAAAAGTGTCACCAATAAATATAGCAGAATCATTTTTAGGGTTTGCTTGAACACATACCCGCGATAACTTCTGTAGGACTGATTGGCCATAATCCGTCCTAAGCGTCCCAACGCCCAGTAACTAATGGCAAGGTAGCCCAAGACACAGGCCAAGGCCGCCAAGCGATCCGTTAAGCGACCTTGATATAAGTAGAGATAAACTTCATTTAAGCGGAAGCTAAAGAAGTAATCCTGCCCATAAATAAAGCTTGAGATCGGCAGACACAACACCCACAAACCGGCGGCAAGCCAAAACTGTTTGCCAAACTTGTGGATGTGGGCCCACAAATTTGCCCACCATTGTTTGATTGAGAAAGTTTCAGTATGATGCGCCTTAAAATAAGCAACACTTATCATCAATAAAGCCAATTGTCCCACTAACAGGCCAAGCCAAATTAGACTCAAACCATAAAATAAAAGGCCGGGCCAAAAATGACGTTGCAATAAGTCCAGGGGTCGTGTAAAATCAGCAAGGGCGAATTGGTTTTGAGTGATCAATGGTTGGACGCTCAAGAGATAAAGTGCCTTGAGGGGCCAGCGATAAATGGTGTTGATCAATAGTACACTGCAAATCAGGCTCCAATTGATTGTTTTATGCATGTTTTTGCAACTTTTTATCATTTTTTACGCTCCAACGTAAATTTTTACTTGAAATATGTTACATCTAATGATATTATTTTAAAAGTAATGCGCCGCTAGTGTAATGGATCGCACGTAAGATTCCGGTTCTTAAAATGGCGGTTCGACTCCGCCGTGGCGCATAAGTACGTTTTAACAAATTTCAGGAAGCCTTAAAATGCTGATAAATCAGCGTTTGAGGCTTTTTTATTTTTTAACTAGTCTCATTAAATCGAATTAAATTCGGTCAATCTTCGGTCAATACTCGGTCAATCCATGGATATTTTACCATACAAAAAGCCCCTACCCAAACGAATGGATAGAGGCTTATTTTAATATACTTTTCCTGAACCAACGGTATAATCCGCATCGATAAAATCATCGGGTCCCACCTGGTAATACAATTTACCCTTAATTTCTCTAATATAATCAGCGCGCCATTTAGTCCCAGTTTTAAACTTGCTGCGGGTCCCAACGTTACCAGCTCCAAAACTGTTAGTACTGTCAATGCCATAGCCCACCGCGTAATTGATCGTGCAGATAAACTGCTGATCAGTAAATGCCTGGGGTACAAATTCATGGTCTGACAACTCGTAGTGTGCCTGGTTGTTAATGATGCGAATGCTGTGTGACCGCCATTGGGTCCCGTGCTTGAATTTGTAGCGGCTTCCTGCAATACCCTTGCCATCCGCGTCAACGGCATCAATACCATACCCCGGATAATAGTTGATGGTCACCACATTAAACTCAGGTTTGCTATTGACCACATCCACACCGCCATAACCATTCAAAATCCAATTGGCCAGTGTCTGGTTAGATACGCCCCATACCGGCTGAAGGTAGCTGATAACCGGGTCAATGTGGTCGCCCCAAATTTTAGCCGTGACCCAGGCATGAGTTTTAACGCCGGCATCATACATACCACCAGTATCTAAAGTTTTTGGAATCCCAAACTGGTCGCAATAACTGCGAATTAACCCAACATAGGCCGCCATGTCTTTTTGAAATGTAGCTTTATCATAGGTCCGGGCTAATTCGATTTGGGCCGGCGCATTCGCATTGGCAAAACTGCCAGCCCCCCATGAAACATACCCGGGTTCTCCAATTCGATAGATCTTTCCACCATCACCAACGATATCCGTGGTATAGGCATTGCCCCAGTTGCGGTTCATGTAAATTGCGTTGTTGATTGCCGGGCTGTTGTTAACGCCAATCTCATGAATAATGATAAAACGCTTATTGGCCACTTGGTTAGTGCCCTGTCCGCTTCCCAGGGCATATTTATAATTAATGTCCATCGGCATCGTTCCCCTTGTACTCAGTTGCGCCCATCGGTGTGGCTGTTGGCTTGTTTAATTCTGCGGTTTTAGGTGGGTCAACTTGTTCCGGTGCCGTCGTGCCAAAGGCTGTTTTAGATAGGCCTTTGAATCCATCGAACAGGCCACTTGTAAAGCCACCAACCAAAAGACCGGTAATGGCACCACCCAAGTAATTAGAATCTTTAGATACTAACATGGCCACTACCCCGATAACGGCACCAACCGCCATTGAAATCCATGGCATATATTTATTATGAAAATTGCCTTGTTTAATAGCTTGGTTCACGGCGTAATTGATTGCCACCATGATCAAGATTTCTCCGGTGCTTGCTAAATTTAAAGCTTGAATAAAGTCCATATTTTAATTGCCTCCATTTTTGAGTTGTTCCAGTAATTTTGTAAGTTCTTCGTTTTGGGCCTTTAAACTCAACACTTCTCTTTCTAATTCATTGATCCGTGTATTGGCAGTTTTGGCTTCACTAAGGGCGTTTGTGAGTTGAGCTGCTAATGAGGGTAAACTTTCAATCTCAGCACTCTTACGGTTTGAGCGGCTGGTCAAATAAGTCCCCCAGATACCTCCGGCCGTGGTCACAAGCACCCCCACTAACACCCATGCTTCATTACTCATTTAATCGCCGCCCTTATTCCCAGCTTTCCGTATTTCATCAAGCTTCTTTTTGATTTCACGAGTGTCAGATTGTCGGTTCCTGTGTTCCCCGCCGGTAGCGCCATAACTAAGAATACTAACAGCTGTAATAAAGCATATTGAGGCATAAAATCCCCAGTTCTGTATCTGTTGGTCATGCTGTAAAAAAGCTACACCAAATAACAACCACAACGCTGTATTGAGCCCTGCAACTATGGGCCCGGCCCGAAACCAGCTAATGTCCCAAAGTGCCACGGTAAACGTATAAGTGGCGATGGCAAAGATAATAGCACAGCTTAGCGGGTCATCGAGATAGGACAGGATAACCCAGCGTATGGGAGGATGGTCAAAAAACGAGTTTGACTGCAATAAAAATACCGCCAGCGCATAGTCTAAAAGGGCGGTAAAAATCCAAAATTGGTTCTTATTGTAATGTCGTATAAATTTATTGACGCTTTTCATGATTGCCTCCTATCTGTACGTGGTGACTGAGTTGATCGTGACATTCCCATTACCGGCCAAGTAGACCCCGGTCACACTAAAATCTAAGGTATAAGCACTTCCCGACTGGGTAACTTTTACCTTTTCGCTCAATCCCAAAAAGCCACCCATGTCAAAAGTTATCGTAGTCCCATGGGGGTTGGGCATTTTAACCGCCCAGTTGTTGTCGGCTACCTTGGTCATGGTCGCCCCATTGTCCACTTTCGTACTGGCCCAGTTCATGGTGCTGTAGATATTGACCTGTATGCCGGTGACTGAAGCCAGAGAAGCCGCGTTGATGGGTCCCGTGGTCAGGGAACCCCCACTGGTACTGGTCCAAGTTGTTGGGGTGTTAAAAAGTGTTAAAGTATCAAACCAGATAAGGCGGCCACCAGCATACAGCTTGGCGATGGGTTTGCCCACGGTCATCAGGCCTTTAATCTTTTCAAAGTCCATATGATCACTACTCCTTTATAATGCCAATGAACAGGTATTGAGACTTCTGGTCTGCGGGCATCGCATCGTATTGGGCTTGCGTTCCAGTCCAAGATAATTTGCTGAGGGCAGTGGTCATAATGGCTTTGACTTGATCCCCACTTTGATACCCACGGGCATTCAGGTCAGTGGTCCGCACGTATGGGCTTAAATCAGGAGTAGGCACGGTCAAAGCAAGGTTACCAGCGGCATCAGCTTTAACAACTGTACCGCCATTAATGGTGGCCGATTTGACAAAGCCCTCAATGCTTGGCGTATCACCTTTAGGTCCTTGCAGACCGGTGTCGCCTTTCAGTCCTTGGGGACCCGTTAAACCGGTATCGCCCTTTGGTCCCTGTAGCCCGGTGGCACCTGTATCACCTTTGTCGCCTTTCGGTCCTGCGATAGAACCACCAGGATTCCATTGACCACCCTTAGCAAAGTAAAGGTTGCCGCTAACGCTATAGATCAAGCCATCAGCTGGGTTTTTTGGTAAGTCCGCAGTGGAAGTGGCGACCCCATCAATGTGGAGGCCGTCCCCCCGGTCACCTTTAAGACCGATGTCGCCTTTATCCCCTTTGTCGCCTTTAGGCCCTAGAATATTAGCGCCGGTAGTCCCAAAGTAACCAATGCCAAGCGTGACATACCAGCAGACATAAATATCACCCCGGTGGATGGTCTTGTCCCCCACGTGCATATCATCGGCAAAGATAACCAGGTCACCGCTAACAGCACTATCCAGATTAGTGCCTGTCGTGCTGATTTCGGCACGAGCATCGGTCAAGTCCGTGATTTTTGTATCCCTTGCGGCGATATAAGTCTTGGCCTTGTCACCTTTGTCACCCTTGTCACCTTTCAGGCCTTGGGGACCAGTGGGACCGGTGTCACCCTTTTGGCCTCTAGGCCCGGTATCACCAACGTCACCTTTAGGGCCTTGGATGCCTGTTTCACCCTTAGCACCTTGAGGCCCGGTGTCGCCCTTTACACCTTGAAGTCCGGGATCACCCTTGTCTCCTTTATCACCTTTGGCACCCACAACGATCCCACTTGATAACCATTGGCCGCCTTTGGCAATATAGAGGGTCCCGTTTACGTTATAAATCTGGCCGTCTGTTGGCGTTTTAGGTAAGTCCGCAACAGTAGCAGCGGCGCCATCGATATGGAGGCCATCACCACGGTCACCCTTATCGCCCTTAGCGCCTTGGGGGCCTAACAAATTAAGTGAATACATATAACGGCGGGCCTGGTACTTCCCTTCGTAAATGCCTGTAGCCCAGTATACATCGCCACGATGGATACTTACCCCATACTCAGCCCGAACAACGTCCTCAACAAATATAAGAAAATCATAGGTTTTTGCGGAAGCTATGGCCCATCCTTTATCCATAATATTTACGGCTCTTGGTGTTTGCTCAACAATTATATTTCCGAGAATATTATCTCCGTAATAAACGGCCGTCCGATCCCCTTTATCACCCTGATCACCTTTAAGACCTTGAGGACCAAGTGGTCCGGTATCACCCTTCAAACCCTGGGGCCCAGTCAAACCGATGTCCCCTTTAGGTCCCTGGATCCCAGTATCACCTTTATCACCCTTAATCCCTTGGGGGCCCATTAGACCGGTGTCGCCTTTATCTCCTTTAGGTCCAATTAAGCCGGTATCACCTTTCAAGCCCTGGATCCCTGTGTCGCCTTTGTCACCCTTATCGCCTTTGGGGCCAACGATAGGACCGCCGTCTACATACTTGAGCTGTTTAACATCCCAATACCAGATACGGCCATCGATTTGATAGGCTTCTCCACCAACCCCAGTTTTGGGTAGGTTCGCCGTGCTGGTCAGTTGACCGGTCAAGGCGATACCTGTACCGGCGACCCCCTGATCACCTTTATCACCCTTGTCACCTTTTACGCCCTTAAAGGCGGGGTTGTTTGGGGCGCTGGTCAATAATTCTTCAGTTCTTCTCCGAACTTCTAGGGTTTCAGCTGCCATATTATGGGCGCTTGTGGCAGCAGTGTTAGCGATTGAAGCTGCGGTGTCGGCTTGGTTCGCACTATTTCTTGCGTTAGTAGCCGCCGCGTTGGCACTGTCTGTAGCCGTTTTGGCTAAAGTCGTTTGAGTGGCCGCGTCGCTGGTTGCTTTAACGGTATCAGCCTTAACTTTATCTAAACCCGTGTGAGCGTCATCAGCACTTTTGGCCGCCCGGTTCGCGTTATCGATTGCTGTATCCAATTTTGGTTTTCGGTCATTCCAGCCCTTATCGATTTCGCTAAACTTATTCCGGCTGTCCTGTAAAACGTCCCCAGCGGCTTTGTTTTGAGATTTGATGTTATCAATGATCACTTCGGCATCTGTAATGTAATTATCAGACTCCTCCGCAGACCCTGCCTTCCGCAACACAGAAATTTGAAAGTTGCTGGTTGATTCCTGGTAACCAACAGTAAAATAGGCTTTGGTAATAGACCCAGCAGACTGATAAATCTCATCAGGAAAATGATAATTAAAAAAGCCAGTTTGACTGGCTTCCGTGAAGTGTGCTGTATTCTTATCTGCGATAAGCTTACCGTCAGGCTTTTCAGCATAGAATGCTTTGGGCGTACTGCGTACATCTTGCACCGCAAAGTTAGCCGATAGTTGAACTGGTAAGACCTCACCCTTATCTCCCTCTCTGATTTTTAACCGAATGGGATTAAAGGGCGCGGCCTTGTTCGTGTCTAAATAGATCTGGTCTAATGCCATGGCTTAAACCTCCTCGACTTTATCCCTAAAATCAGAAATGTCTTTCTTAACAGCGACCTTATTGGCATCATAAAGTGTTCGGTCCTGAATTTGTTCGTTATAGGAGCTTGTCCCATCTTCACCAATGGAGTAATAAAGATTGACCACTGGTTTATCGTCTACGCTGACCGTGCCGGTATAATTTGTGTTCTTAGTTGTTTTCAGACTCATCTTTGTCGGCCTCCTGTTTTAGTTTTTCATTTTCCTTTTGCAATGCTTCAATTTGAGCAGACAATTGAGCTTTTTCGAATATCGCCTGGCCAAGCTGTAAACTCAATTCTTGAATGGCTTTCGCTGTTACTTTTTGTTCAACGTAGTTATTATCCATCATTTACCTCACTTATTATTTCTGATTTGGTTCAAGATGTAGTCCCGCAGTTCATAGCCTTTATACATAATGGAATCAGCTACCAAGCCACGCCCCCCTGCATTTATGACCCCAAAACTATCAACCTGTCCTGTAAACTTGGCAACGCCGCCATTGGTCAATTGAAATTCCGGTGTAGATATACCGTACTGACCAGATATCATTGTGGTTCTTCCGCCTGCACTTAAACTGATCGTAGAAGAACCAGATAGGGTTGAACCGTTTATGGTAGTCCCCTTTATCTCGCCGCCGCTTATAGTAGACCCCTGTATATCAATAGCGTGAATCTTGCCTGATACGATTTTCCCAGCATCTAAATTGGCAATGGCTGCATTATTAATGGCACCGTTTTCTATATAAGTTTGCCCGGTAATACGAATATTTGAACCACCTAAATACACATTCGAACCGTTAAGGTATAGATACCCACCACTAGTAGATAGCTTGATACTATTAACTTTTTGCGTGATTTGAGAAGACAAGTTATTGGTCGTGTCCGTAATTTTGCTATCAAATAAATTACTCATCTGGGTAAATCTGCTGCTAGTGTTATTGGCGTTATTCGTCACGGTTGATTGCAGCCCATTAAAGTTAGCTTTAACAGAAACTATCTGCTTGCCATTGTCGGAAACAGCTCTAAACAATTCCTGGGCATTGGCAAAGCCCGCAGCCTTTATTTGAGCTTCAGTCTCCTTGTCACTGGCTTCCATCTCAGCCCTAAGCTTTTCATCAAAGCCCTTGGGGAACAATTCGACCCATTTACCATTTACATATTTATACATAGTAACAGCACCATTGCTTAGCGCGCCTTTGAACCACATATCACCTTCTTGAAGGTTGCCAGTGGGTTGAGAATCGCCGTAATAGTTTTTACTCCGACCGTTGGCACTAGTCAGCGCGAATTCTTGATCATCCTTGGAGGACTCTTCGATTTTCTTGTCCGTTTCTTTATCAATCGTGTCTTTAGTATCATCGATTTTTTTGTTAGTCTCATCTTGCTGTTCTTGTTGTTGCTGTTTTTGGGCAACAAAGATGTTACGTTCCACGCTACCCACTGTAAAATCAGTAACTTCACGGTTCAGGCAGTCAAACTGCCGGGTAATGATCTGTAATTTTGCTAGATATTTTAAGCGGTGGTTATAAATCTGAACGTAATCAAAAAGACCAACGTTATCAAAGTCCTCATCAACTAATAAAGGCCGGATAGTAGCCGTTATCTTGGGCTTGTCTATTGGGTTCTTGTCAAAATAGCCCACGGTGTCGGCTTGACTGTCCACCTTGATAGTCTTGCCACGCCAATAACCGTAATACTTAAAAGGGTCTTTGCTGATAATGGGGCGGCCGACTATTTCTTTGTTACTTTCGTCAGCTCCCTTATCAGGATTTTGCCACACGGGGATCACCCGGTTGATTATCTCGTCATAGGTGTATTTTATCTGGAGGCCCACCGTGTTCTTGTCATCTCTTAAGGTGATACCAGAATCAGCACCACGCTTTTTCAGAAGTTTCCACACGCCGTTATCGTATTGGACTTCGCCCTTTACCATGGCCACCAAACGGTTTAAAAAATCCCCAAAATTGTTGAATTGGTCTTCAACTTTTATGTTGTCGGGGATATCCGTTACCAAAGACGCCCCGCTAGGCCATTGGGGTACCAAAGATTTTGCATAGTTCAACACATCATTAACGCCGCCAGACCTGACAATGTTGCCACCGTTATCAAAGGGTAAATTAAAAAGACGATAAGTTAAGGATTGACCATAAACCGTCATCGTTCCCGCATCGTCGTCTAAATAATCATATATTTCAAAAATTTGATACGCGTCTGTGTTGACGCTGACCGGTACCCTAATTAGGTTCGTATCTTTTAACTTGTCAGCTAAAGGCCCGTCAATAGGGTAGGTCAATTCTAATTCATATTTGATGTTGCCATTTTCTTCTGCTGATTCTGTTGTTGTTGCTGAATAGGTATCAGCCAGAATGCCGTATCCTTGACCAACAAACTTGGTTGTATCTTTAGGATACAGCGCAATAGCAGTTTGTTTGCTCAAGTCGCTCGCCTCCAGAGTCTTGGGATGATATCAAAACTGCTTGCTGTTGTGGTGATGGTATTTTTACCTGGTTGCAGTACTGGAAAATCTAATTCCTGCATAACATTCAACTTTGAAACTTTTAAGCTTTCACTATCCAGTTCAAAGGGGTAAGGCATGCCCACAAAGGTAAATTGACTGTCATTTATTTTCAAACTCACATTGCCGCTGCCCTTTAAGATTATCTTGGGCTTGGCTTCATATTTTGTCGGATTAAAGATCATCAGGTTTTGTCCTGCGTGGATCGTATTTAACGTGTTGTTCATATATTTATAAGGAAAAACCGAAAACTTGACGGTAGCCGTGACCGCTCTGACCATAGACCGGGTATTTTCAAACTCAATTGAACTTGTGACCATGACTTTATAGGTATACTGCTCATCATAATAGGGAACAAAATCCCCGTATTCCGCCAGGTCAAACCACTCTGAAATGGCATCGATCATCGTGTCATCCGGCCGGGTTAAAAACACCAAAGACAACTCAATTTCTGAATTTACATAAGTACCCCGGTCCCGGTAGCGGGTCCCGCTACGATTACTAGCCGTGGCATCGGTCAACTGCCTGACCGGTGTTTGTCTGGTGGGCCGGTGCTGGATATACATATCAAAGTCACGGCTGGAAACGCCATTTAAATAAAATTCTCCTGGTCTCACTTAAACACCCCCCAGATTGCCACGTTTTTGAGCCCGCTGTAATTCAACTGCCAACACATTGGCCCATTTACGTGCAGTGGCCGTGTCTAAAGAACCGTAAACAGTTAAGTTGATAGTCGTTGCCGTACTTGAATCAGAGGCATCCGCGATACCTTGACCAATTGCCGCTAAAGTGTCTTTATTCAGGGGGATAACCCCTTCTGGGCCAGCTTCACCGCCCACGGATAGATTGTTACCATTACCAGAAAATACCGTTGGTTTGGTCAAAATACCGCCTTTAGCGTACCAGTCAATGCCAATGCTTGGAATGCCTTCCCCCTTGATCCAATCTAAGGGGTTAGCCGAACCACTGGCAGTAAAGTGAGGTAATGGGATATGTGGCCAAGTGATTTTAAAATCAAAGAAACTCTTTATCCGGTCAATCACATCCCTTACCAAGTCCTTGGCCCCATTGATAGGCCCGGATATTGCTTCTTTGATGCCATTCCAAACACTTTCGGTTGTGGACTTGATGCCGTTCCAAACGTCTGAAATCGTAGACTTCACGGTGTTGATGGCGTCAGAAACACCAGACTTTATCCCGCTCCAAACGTTATCGATGGTGGACTTAACACCATTCCAAATATCTGAGGTCACGGATTTAATGCTATTCCACACATCGGAAACGGTAGATTTAATGGCATTGAACACTGTACTGGCTGCGGCCTTTAAGCCGTCCCAAACCCCGGATACAACGGATTTAATACCGTCCCAAATTGAGGAGGTCAAGTCTTTAACGCCATTCCAAACACTGGTTATAACATCTTTGACCGCATTGATGGCCGTACCAACAACGGATTTAATGCCGTCCCAGACTGTTTGAATGATACCTTTGATATCTTCCCAGACAGCACTCCAGTCGCCCTTAATGGCATCTGTGATGGTCTTGATGATACCAGCCACCACGCCGATGGCCGTTTCTACGACCGTCTTGATTATGTCCCAGGCGGCCTCGAACACGGCTTTAACGGCGTCCCATAATCCACTGAAGTAATCTTTGATGCCATCCCAGATGGTTTTAGCCGCTGACACGATACCGTCCCAAACAGGCGTTAAGAAAGCCGTGATGGCATTCCACACTGTTTGGAAGTAAGCAGAAACCCCATCCCACAAGGTACTGAAAAAGGTACTTAGCCCATTCCAGATTGTCTGGGCAATGTTCACGATACTATCCCAGATAGGGCCTAACACGGCGGCTAAATTGTTCCACACCGTGGTAGCAACTTCCACAATACCATTCCATAAATTCGTAAAGAACTCGCCCAAAGTCCCAAATAATTCTTTCAGGGCATCCACCACTGGGGCAATCAGCGTTGTAAATCCCTGCCAGGCCGTTGTGGCCACATTTACGATACCGGTCCAGAGGTTTGAGAAGAACTCGGTGATACCGCCCCAAACCTCCTGGACCCCATTGACCGCATTCTTAACGGCATTTGACACCGCTTCCCATACAGTCTGGGCAACTTCTTTGATACTTTCCCAGGCCTGCTTCAACCAATCAACAAATTGGCTCCAGAGTTGTCGGCCTGTCTCGGTCTGCGTGAAGAAATAGACCAAAGCCGCCACCACTGCCGTGATAGCCGTGATGATCAAACCGATTGGGTTGGCATTCATCGCCAGGTTCAAGGCTTCCATGGCCCCGGCGCCGCCTTTAACGGCGGTAGCAAAGGCCGATACGGCGGTTACGATACTGGACACTATGGAAAACGCTTTGAATGCCGCAACTGCCGCAGTAACACCAACCGCGATAGTCTTGAAGACATCGGCGTGTTCGGCAACGAACTTTAAAACTTCTACTAAGATTTTTAAAGCCCCGACAACACCATTGCTGATATCACTGATCAGCTTGGTCATGTTGGCTTTGCCGATAGCTTCAATGATTTGTTGAATACCATTTACAATATTGGCTTGTAAACTACCAATGGCCCCCTCAAAGGTACTGGTGGAAGTGGCCGCCTTTTTAGCACCATCATTCATCCCTAACTGGGTTACAGCTTGGTTGAATTCATCGGCTGAAATTTGGCCCTTCTCCATGGCTTCCCGGAAATTACCAGTATAAGCACCATTTTTCTTCATGGCCTCTTGTAAAGGCCCACTGGCACCAGGGATAGCATCAGCCAATTGATTCCAGTTTTCAGTGGTCAGCTTACCAGCCCCAGCAGTCTGCGTCAGGACCATAGCTACTGATTTAAAAGTGTCTTGGTTCCCGCCGGCAACAGCGTTCAAGTTTCCCGCTGCTTCGGTCAGCTGTTCATAGTTTTTGACCCCGTTAGAGGCCAGCTGGGCAGTGGTATTACTTACCGTCTGTAAATCATAAACTGTATCATCAGCATACTTTTTGACGGCTTTGGTTACCTTCTCGATTTCGGCATCACCAATACCAGCAAACTTCATGGTGCCTTTGAACTTATCAATAGCATCTGAGGCTTCCGTGGATTGGTGGATCAAGTCGCCAATGCCACCAGTCAGCGTTGACATGGCCTGGGCACCGGCGCCCGCGATAGCACCAAGAGACAGTTTATCCTTAAAATTCGCAAAAGCTGAACCAGAGCTTTCAGATTTCTGGGATAAGTTGTCTAACTCTTTGGTAGTCGCTTTAAGGCCTTCAGGCGTCCCATCAAATTTATCTAAAGCATTGGCTAATTGGCCTAAGTCGCCTTTAGCTACACCGGCCTCTTGGGCGATTTTTTGAAAGGCCTGATTCAACTGTTCACTGCTGGCCTTGCCTTCTTTAATGGCATTAACTAAACGATTACCCAAGGCATCGCGATAGTCATCAATGGACCCACCGGTAGCTTTTAATAAGGTCTGCAAGCGTTGTGTGGATGTTTCATACCCAGACTGGGCATTTTTAGCTTCGTTCAATTGGCCTTTGTAAGAAGCCAGCTTCCCTTCAGTGGCAATAAGCTCCCTTTGAAAAGCCCGGTACTTGTCTTCTCCCAGATCACCACTGGCAAACTGAGCTTCAACTTGTGCCTGGGCTTGTTTTAAAGTATCCAATTTTTGACTGGTGTTTTGAACTTGCTTGGCCAGTAATTCTTGCTTTTGGGCAATCAAGTCGGTATTGCCAGGATTGAATTTAAGTAAACCATTGACTTGTCTAAGCTCGGTATTGACAGACTTTGTACTTGATTCCACATTGGATAAAGCCTTATCAAGTTTGGTCGTATCGCCATTGATCTCAATCGTGATACCTTTAATATTTCCTGCCATCTTGTATATCTCACCTCACTTATTAGTTATTTTTAAAAGGCGTCAAAGTCTGCCTGTGATGCCATCCTGACCTTGCCGCGTTTTTCCTTGCGGTCTTTCGGGCTGCTGGCCTCAACATATTCAGCCATAAAATCCAGCGCCTGCCCAATACTGATCTGACTCATTTCATCAACGCTTAAGCCCATCTTTTTACAAATGAATAAAAATGAATCGGTGTCTATCTGATCATCAGATTGGTCAGCGCTGTCTATTTTTTTGTCGTTTGTAAGGACTGAACTAATAGGTCTTGAATTTGTGGCATGACCGTTTCAAGTTCTAGGGATTCATAACGGCTAAAGAATTCGATTGGTTCGGGGATCGTTGGGTTGGCATTTTTAGCCAGGGCCCAGACAAAGTTCCATAAGACCGTCAAGTCAATCCCGTCAATGTCTTCAGCAGTGACTTCTTGGCCTTCCTTGAAGCCACTGGCCAACTGCATCATATCCGCAAAGAAATCTTTGTGAAATTGGTTTTTATAGATGAGCGGTGTAGCCGCCGTGCTTCTTAATTTAACTTTCTTTTTGCCGAGTACAATTGTTTTTTCCATGAGTTTTCTCCTTTATATGAATAGGAAGGATGAAAGCCGCCCGCTATGCGTATTGTTTATTTCGGTGGCGACGAAAATATTTACTACGCTTTTGGTGCTGGTGGAGTACCGGCGCCAGAAAAGACTGGGGTTTGAATCGTGGTATACCATTCATCAAAAGCCTTTTGCGTTGTTTTCGTGGTGGTCTTAGCTTTTGCGTAATGGGTATATGGGTCCGGGGCAGCCGTGAATTCCAATTCATTGGTATCCGGGTCAGTTTTATCTTCTTGGGTATTCCCTTCGATAGTCGGCCGGGTCGCAGACACATTGTATAAAACGTGTCGGGTCGCAGACACATCACCGTTAAATTCAAAGGCCATACCGAAGTTAGTTTGACGGTTATCCGTGGATTCAACTAACAACCCATTATCATCGTACTTATCGCCTAAAATCTTCTCACGGAATTCGTCGGTGATCAGGGCCACCGTCAACTTCCCAGTGTAGCCCTGGTTACTGATGGCATCGTAGAAATCGATATCATCCGCATAGAATGCGTTGATTTCACCGGCAGGTTCTAAGGAAACTGTTACGCCGCCACGTAAACGGAACGGCACATCATATTCTAGCTTTTCGCCATTGTCGGCTTTAACCGGAAAAACGTGTACGTTCTTCAAGCCAAATTGAACTTTGTTTGCTTGTTTTTCCATTGTCAATTCACTCTCCTAAACTTATCGTATAAACTTTTTCATAGAATTTTTCTGAACTTATCCAGATGTCCTCACCCGCCGTATAAATAATCCCTTCAGATTCAAAAAAATCCTCAATCTTTTTTTCAAGATTGGGGTCTTTTCTCTCAAAGTAATATTCAACATTGTAGTTGCGAACTTTATAGTAGTGCTTGCTGTCGGCCATCATGTCGTTGTTATAAGTCTCTAATACAACGAAGTAGGGCAGTTTTGGAACGTGGCCGGTTTGCCAGGCACCATAGGTAACGGGCAATAACACCTTCAACAAGTTGATCAACTCACTTAGCATTATCGATCACCTGCTTAGCTTGTTTGGTAAATTCGTTGATGGCAAAAGTTTCCGCCGGCTTAATGTGGGGGAATGCCTGAGACCGGCCACCGTTGCGCAAAGCATGGCCGAATTCCAAAAGGTGCGACAGTTGGTAATGGCTTTTGTTATAAACCACTTGGCCATTATCACTTTTCTTAAAAGCCCAATCAGCTGCATACTTCCCGTTCTTCCTTGGGGATCGGGCCCGTACCATTTCAGCGGTTTCCTTGGCAACGTTTTTCTGGGCTTTCACCAGGCCGTCCCTCACCTCATCGGCGTAGCCATTCAAGATGGCTCTTAAATCGATTTCTTGACTAGACGCCACCGCGATCACCTACCTTGGTTTCAACATAAAGCTCCATTTCATCGTTAGACATTTGGTAAGTTCTAATGATGTAGTAAATATCCTCCCCCACTTGAATCTTTGGCTCACCGCTGTATTCAAAGGGATGGATAACAAATAACTTATTCGGTCTTATACCGGCCTGAGCAGCAGCATAAAACTCATAACGCTGAATCTGTTTTTCATAAGATTGAACGGTGGTCCGTTTTTCATTATTGACTGGGTTGCCAAACTCATCAGTCTCACTGCGTCCAGGGGCGATCAGGTCAATATCTAGATCCCAAGTTTTTTCAGCCATCTTTATCACCCCTTTGGTCATGGACCAGGAGATTATGCAGACGGTACTTCAAGTTACGTGGTGGGATACCCTCGCCCCGATTGCGATAACGCCAAGCCGAATAGTCAACCAAGAACATCAAATGAGTCTGGTCACTTTCATCAAAATCAATACCTTTTTGATTACTCAATTCGTCTTGAGTACTTTTTAAGATGGCATTTAAATACTGGTCCCGGGCATCAGTTGTGATACCTAAGTTGGCTTTTAACAAGGCTAACTTATCCATTTAATCACCACCCTATTTTTCGGCAGTTACCGTAATCGGCACCTTGCTATCATCTGTTAATGTGGCCGTCCCACCCGTAATGGCACCAGCACCGTCCTTGGTCAAAGCGATGGCTTTGATGGTTGGGGCAGTGGCGCTGATAACACCTTTGTCATCAGCGGTGATCGTTTTACCATCAAGCTTCACCACGCCAGACTTTTCAGTTGTGGCAAATAAATAAGACTCCCTAAACAGGTCTCTTAAAAGCATTTGGATATCGACTGACCGTGAGGCAGGAGAACCCGGGTATGTGGTATCCATTAACTGGAAATTTTTTAGTACGTAATCGTTGTTTGCAGTCGTGCGAAAATCAACAACCATAAGGTCAAACTTTATAATATTTTCAAGTGAATTATCCCGTGTTTCAATTATGGTAGGTATTCTTAACTTAGCAGTTTTAACATTGTCTTCGGCATCAGTGTATTGTACTAACAAAGATTTGTCTGGTAGCACACCATTGGGAATGTCCATCACATCAATCAGGTCTATCTTATCAACGCTTTTAACAGTATCAGGTTCAATACCCATTTGTGTTAAATCAAAGGACACACCGCCACCGCCAGTACCAACACCATCTTTACCGGGTGATCCCTTATCACCCTTGATACCTTGGGGACCTGGGTCGCCTTTGTCTCCTTTGGGACCAGTTAACCCGACATCTCCTTTAGGCCCTGGATCACCTTTATCCCCCTTGGGACCAGTTAACCCTGGATCGCCTTTGTCCCCCTTGGGACCAGGAGTGTTGGCGGCATTAGCCACACCAGTTTCTAAGTTGTTGAGCTTATCGGCATCAATGATGTCGCCCGTCGCCCAAGTTGTTTTCTTGTAAGCCATATTTTAATGCCTCCTAACTGGCTTTATCCTTGCCCGCTTTCGCGGTACCAACTCTAGCGCCACCAGTTTCCTCCGGCGGCGTTACTTTTTTGGGCCAAGGGCCACAAAGTAACCAGCCTTAGTATCCACTGCCTTATAATCAGCCCGGATAGCGGCTACAAAGCCTTTAGCAAAGTTGTGATATTGTTCGTAGGACAGATAAAGTTCCGCCTTATCAAACTTCTTAACAAACCGTTTAGCGTCTCCAATGAAGGCATTGGCATCACCCTGGGCACCAAACAACACATCAGAAATCACAGCCACAGGTAAGCCTAAGAACCGGCGACCTGTTGGGCTAGTTACATCTGGTTGCATCAAGTAATTACCGTTGCCATCTTTTAAAGTGTCCAAGAATTGGATACCCGACTGGGAGGCAACGATCACACCATTATTTAAGTAAGCCGGGTCCAAGTCCACGTTGATGATGTGCTTGATGTCATCTGTTGCCGCTGCGGTTTTAGCAGGAGCAGTCTTCAACAAAGCAGAAATTTGTTTGTTGTTAGTGTTCAACACTTTTTGTTCCAAAATGCTGTTGATCAACCCGGTCAAGTCTTGAGCGTCTTCGATGGATTCATTAGAAGCCCCCATCTCACCACGATAAGTCTTCAAAGCCCAGTCCACAGTGATCAAAGCCGGTTTGCCCAAGTCTGGGTTGGCCGCTAATTCTTCAACAGTTTCCAAACCGTCATCTACTTTTTCAGCAATGGCATAAGACCCGCCAGCTTGAGAGACCTTGATGACATCCACGAACTGCACTAAATCATAGGTAGTCTTAACTTGTTCTTGGGCATTATAGATGATTTGTTTAGGGATGATGGCACCAATATCTGTAGTGGTCACCCCGGCACGTACTTCACCTTTGGACTGGATAAAATCAATCAAGCCCCGTACATCTTTGTCTTCCTTGCGATTGATCACTTTCATTCTTTCTTCACCTTCACCATCTTTGGATTTTGTTGTTGGCGTCTTTTCATTTGGTGCTGAATCATCATCACCAGAGTTAGCGTCATCTAGTTTTTTCTCGATGTCGCTAACATCAGACTTCAATTGGTCAACGTCTTTTTGTAGATCTGCAATTTTTTTGTCATTATCATCCGCAGCCGAAGTCGCATCGTCAACTTCCTTTTCTGTAGTGGCCTCATCAGCAGCTCGCAAGATCTCGTTTTGCTTTTCCCGTAAAGATTCGATTTCTGTTTCTTTGGTCTTAATGGAATTACGCTTAACTTTGAGCCGTGCATTTAATAAGATTGGATTTTCCATCTTGTTTTCAACTCCTTGATCAACTTTTGTTTACGCTGTTCTAACAATTTATTTTTAAACTCATCCAGGTCCTTAGATCGTGCATCGATTTCAGTGCTTGGATAAGCGGGTAAAGCTACAATACTGACTTCAAACAATTCAACGCTTCGCAGTAGGCTGTGATACACACCGGAATCATCAAAATCGCCCTGTTCATCGTTGATAAAGAAACCAAAGGAAGCTTGACTCACATCCCCCCGGGCGACTTTTGCATAAATGGACATCGCCTCTGGGTCGTTTTGGTTCAACAAAATCTTGCCATACAGGCCATCCTCATCCTTGGTCAGGGTCAACGTCTTTGACTTGGTCCGGCCAAGGACTTTACCGGTGTCGTGGTCAAACAAAGCCCGGATATCCTGGTCATTGATATCATCAGCAATGGCATCAGGGCTGACCTGTTCTAAATAACCCGGCCAAAGCTCTGTTTCATCGTTGAATTTGACAAAATAGCCTTCTAGATACTTATTACCGTCTTCGTTTTCATCCCCATCGGCTCTAAAATTCGCCTTAAGGGTCAGCGCTGTCCGTTTCGCCATTTTCATCGGTCTCATCACCTCCCTTCAGTTTGTCCTGAGCCCCTAACTTGCTAGATGGGATATAGTTTTCCAAGGTAATCAGCTCTTCCATGTCGTCCCTTGGTTCTAGGCCGACCCACCCCCGCCATTCATTACGACCCATAGCCGTGCGGTCAACCATTTCAGCCCCAGCGGCAACAAGGTCTTTAATGTTGTACTGGTAAAGGCTGCGAGGATTGCACCGGAAAAACCATTCTGGCTTGAATAACACATCCCTGGTCAAGGTTTGAGCGATGACTTGACCCAGACCAGCGATTCGAGTATTCACAAAGTTGTTATATTCAGCTTGGCTGAAATTCCCAACGCCTAACAAGGCTGGTGGGACGCCAAACATAGCCGCCACGGTCTTCTTGTCCAGTTCAACAGATTCGTTGATGGCAATATCCTTCAGGGTTAGTGGTTTGACGTTTTGAACTTCTAACATATCCGAGGGGATCACCCACGGTTCCATGGACTTATCAGAATCAATATATTTTTGCTTGATCTTCTCCCGGCCTTCAGGACTTGCCAGTTCCTCGCTGTCGGCATCAACCTTGATAATGATGGTGGGCATGTATTTACCCCTAAAGAATTGCGCCTTTGTTCTATTGGCCTGGGCTAGGTTATCAACCAGGGTCTTTAAAATGGATTGGTAGCCGGTCCCAATCAAGGGATAGACTGGATCTGGGTTGATCATGAAGTGAACCAGCTGGTCCGTCTTATATTCCTTGTTCTTGTAGCGCACGGTCAGCTTGTTTTTGTTCTCTTCAAAGACATAAGTTATCTGAGACATATCCATGGGCCGTAACTCTGAAAGATAATCAGCGCCAGGCTCAACAATGATTTGACAAATGCTGTTGCCATCTCCGTAAAGGTATAAGTCCCGAACGATTTTACTGATCCAGGATTTACGGGTCATCCCCTTGGCTGGTTGCACATCGATCAATTGGGACAGGGCATTTAAGACCCGCTTGTCCCCCTTATCGGTATTTTCCAATAGGTTGATAGACATGTTTGAGACCAGTTCAGCAATGGTGTTAACCGCCGCTATCACTTCCGGGTTATCGGCCAAGCTGACATAAGTGTTCCCTGTCAGTAAATCCTGCCAGTTATTGGTGGACACGATACTCACGGGATTAGCGCGTTCCTGCGTTTTCTTACTTCTAAATCCAAACAAAAAATCACCTCCTTAATCGTTCAGCCATTTACTCACGTTATCTTCTAGCTTGATATCGTCTAACATCTGCACCGCCCCGAAGACTGAGGCGTCAAACAAGTCAATTCTTTGGTGCCCGCCATCTCCATCGATTTTTTCGAATTGGATCATGTCGTCAGTCTTTTCAATGGCCCGTACATTACTAACGCAGTATTCATATGCTTCCGAGTGCAAGTAATAAAAGTTCTTGTTCTTGGTCTGCATTTCAATCCGGCGGAACCCTTCAGATTTCTTATAGAAATATTGGGGCTGGTCCACTATTTTGAAATGATTCTTTTTCATCTTCAGGAAAAACTCCCGGCCGAACTTCTTATCAAAGCCGACTTTTTTAACGTTGAAGCCGGCTTTGCGCATCTCGATAAACCAATTCACGATGTCGTCATATAAAACAGTGGCGGTATTACTCATGGTCAACCAACCATCATCTTCCCAGCCAAACAAGGGGATGCCATCTTCATTGGCCTTTTTATGGGCATTGACTAACGGGAAAAAGGCGTGGGTTATACAGACATCCACATCTTTATAACGGCCATATAAAGCCGCAGCCGTTAAATCGTGCAGTTTGGATAAATCTGCCCCGCCGTACCATTTGATATTCAGCTTGGCCAAGTCTTCTAGGGACCAGTTGTATTTATCATCACTGGCCCGGAACTCCCCAATGTCAAAATAGGCCCGGTTAGAAGCCGTGAACACGTTCAAAGTCTTGTTAAAAAACTCTAGGCGTGTTTGGGGATCGTTCTGAGCTAGTTCCGCATCCCGTTTTAAATCTTCCAGAGAAACAGATACCCCAATGGAGGGGTTAGCCTCTTCCAAAATCCGGTCACTGGTGTAATCGGGCACGTTACCTTTTTTGTCCTGGTCGGCTTTAGAGATAAAGAAGAAATATTCCTCATCTTTGATGGTCCGTTTCAAAACTTTCTCCGCATATTGCAACCGTTGAGCCAAAAAGCCGTTGGGGATATCCCCGGCGGTTGAAATACCGATGAGCAGCTTATTTCGATAAGCCTTTTGGGCATTTTTCATCAGCGTGTATTTCTTGGCTGAGCGGAACGTGTGCAATTCGTCCAAAATCAGCAGATTACAGTTCAAGGAATCCAGTCTTTTTTCATCACTGGCCAAGGCTTGGATATAAATCGAACCATCTCTGCCAAAGTCTTTAGTGATGGAGTGTTCCGCGTTGTTATCTCGAATCCTAAATGACCCATCATGGAACCTATCTATGTTGAATTGAAGAAAACCAAAGGCTTCCATGGTCTGCTTCAAGGAATTGGCTAAGATATAAAGCTTGGAACCAGAAGGCGCCTCTAACAGAGATAGGGCAAAGCCTAAAGCCGCCGCAAAAGAAGTTTTACCATTTTTTCTGGGTATTAAAATAAGCGCCTCATGGAAGCGCCGTAGTGCCGTATCTTTCCAAAAGAACCCTAATAGGTTCACGATCACAAACTTTTGCCAGTCCAATAAGATAAAGGGTTCACCCCGTAGCGGTGTGCCGTCTAGGGCTTCACCTTGTTGATGGACCACGGTGTGTTCAATCAATTCAATGACAAAATCAGCATCAGCTGAATCAAAATCATAGTCTTTATTTTTTAAATCTCTTAAGAAGCGCTTGGCGGCCAGTATCCTATCTTCGTTAGCCACGATGGAGCCATCGATAACACCCTGAGCATAATCCAGCGCTATCTTAAAATTATTTTTGTCTTCGATTGCCGTTCCCATGTCGTGGCTTCACCTCGCTTAGAAATCGATCCAGGGCATTCGATGCGCTTTTTGATGGGTCAATCTCAACTTGGTCAGCCTTGGGATTTAATCTTAAGCGGTCCGAGTAGGTCAAAATATCTTTACGTATCGTTTCCAGGGCCGTCAAGATTGGGACCTTCCGCTGATTGGTGGCCCCGGCCTTATTCGTGTACTCCTCAGATACGGGATAGCCCTGTTCTTCATATTGTTCCGAGTACAAACGATACTGAACAATCAAGTCGGTGTAGATTTCTATCACATCACTGTATTCTGGCTTGTAATTGCCCAAGGCCTTCATTTGACGAACGACCTTCCTTTTTATCGCTTCCTTGCTGTTGGTCGCCATTTTCACACCCCACTTATGCCAGAATCCGGCGCATTTGGAAAAAGCTCCCTATCCTCGATATCCCAAGGCCCACTCTCTAAGTGACCAAAGTGGGGGGACTCAAAATATTTTTTCGGTCGGGCGCTGAGTCGGCCAACCACCCAAAATATATTTAGGTTTTAATTCTCTGGAAGTTTTTCACTTTTCTGGATTTTTATTTTTTTAAAAATTATTTATTTTTTTATTTTTAATTTATTTAAAAGTTTTATTCTTCTTTGCTGTTGTTGCTATCGTGTTCATGATAGAAGTTATCGAAGTCTTTGCGGCGCTTGCGTTGCCAATACAATCCTGGGCCAATGATCTTGTCAGTGTCGCGGTCGTGCATCTTGTTGTGAGTTGCGGCAGTCAGTGGTATCAAGTTCCAACTCTTAAGCCTTAGTTCTGGATAGTCAGTCACAGGATAGATATGATGGACCATCGTGGCAGTGATGACCTTGCCATAGCGTTTGGCTTCCTGGTCTTCGTACTTATATTGACGCATGACAACTTCACGCTTTCGCTTCCACCTGGCTGATAGATAGAACCTATGGTTAGCCATACCCCTCATCCCCTTTCATACCTATCCCCTGAAGTGGCCTGGCCTTAATAAGACCCCTATGAAAATAGGGTACCCATAATTAGGTACCCCCTTAAAACCAGGCCCCCATCTTGAAGGACCCCCATAAAAAGTGGGTACCCCTAAAAAGGTATACCCCTAAATTTATGTATTTATTTTAATTATGTGTATAATGTGTATTGACATATATGTGTATTGGGTGTATAGTATTAATTATAGAAGGGAGGACAAACCAACAGATGGTAAAGAGTAGAGACTTCAGAAAGTTGCTTAAGCAAAACGGAATTATCTGGGATGTTTCGGGAACCGGTAGAAATGACCATGATAAACTCAGGAACCCCAAGAATGACAGAACCTCAACATTCCCAAGGCATTCAGTAATCGACAACCATACGGCTGAAGATATTCTAAAACAACTTGGCTTAGGTTACCTGAAGTCACAGATTAAGAGATAGGGCTTAAAGCCCTATTTCGCATATAGAAAAAGGAGTGTATCAAATATGGTTAAAAGTTTAGTTGCCTACCCCGCTGTCTTGCGTCCCTTACATGATGATAAAGACACTTACCTGATCAAGTTCCCCGATGTTCCTTCTGCTATTTCAGAGGGCTACGGTCTGGAGAATTCTTATCTAATGGCTAGCGATGCCCTTGCCACGGCGCTCTATGATGAAAGCAAACTGCCCAAGGCTTCAAGCACCAATGCCATTGAACTGCCCACTAAAGATTCAATCGCCGTCATTGTTACCGCTGACCTAGAACAAAAGGCTAAAGAGTTCCAAAAGAAAGTCCGTAAACAGGTGACCATCTCAGCTGATTTAGCTGAACGGGCAGAAGCCGAAAATATCAACTTCTCAAAAACTTTAGATGAGGCCTTACAAGAACGCTTGGGTTAACGCCTAGGCGTTTTTATTTACCCTAAACAAAAAGCATCCCGCCGCTGGGGATGCTCATACGCATGACTATAAAGGGGTCTGACTAGTATCAATCTATTGTAGGAGGATGTAGATGCTTCAGGACTTCCCTAAATTTTTCTACACTATCATATTAACATTTAAAAAAGGTACGATGTCGGCATGAAATCGGCACGGGCTAAGCGATGTAGCTGTCAAAAAAATCATCTAACCCCCTGATTCCAAATAACATTATGCTGAGGTCTTGGATAGCTTTATTTCTTTCCTTACCCAGGACACTTTGGTCAAGATTATAATACCTAGCCAAGTTTGAAAGGGACTGTTTAGTCTCCGACAGGTAAAGACGTTCGATGATATCCCAGCGCCTTTTTTCGTAGTAGTCTCCCCGTTTGCAATACCCCTCGTAATTTTCCAGTATTAAATCGACGTAGTTCATTATCCGCTTGGTAGATATCTTGTACTTCATTAAGGCGGATAAGTCTTGATGGCCACCAGACAATAATTTATATTCATCTGGTGTGATGTCCTCTTCGGGCGCTATGGCAATGTGGGCTTTTAGTTTCCGGTATTCGCGTAACAATATCTTTGTATTACGAAGCCTGAAGTCCCGTTCCTCTTTTCGGTCAAGGCTTTTTTGCCGTCTCACTTCAGCTGCCACCTTTTTTACTAACTCGGTATCAGTCGCCATATTCTCATCCCCTTATTTCGTTGATCCTGGCTTTAAGTGCTTGCAGTAACTCATTTTGGTTATTGGCCTTACCAGCTAAGACCCGCATCACGTTTTCATCAATCGTATCCTTGGCCACAAGGTGATGAACAATGACCGGCTCTTTTTGTCCTTGTCTATCTAACCGGGCGTTAGCTTGTTGATAATATTCCAAAGACCACACTAGCGAATACCAAACAATAATGTGGCCACCCTGTTGTAGATTAAGACCGTGGGCCGCGGATTGGGGTTGTACCAATAAAATCGGTATCTTGCCAGCATTCCACTTTTCAACGTCTCCAGCCTTCACATTAAGGACCCTTGCTTCAGGAAACTGCTTTTTGATTCTCTCTAAATCATGTTTATAGTTATAAAAGACTAAGACCGACTGGCCCTGGGCCTCTTCGATGACCTGGCCTAATGCTTCCAGCTTTTTGCTATGGATAGCGTGGACTCCGCCGTCCTCGTCATAAATTGCACCGTTGGCAATCTGTAGAAGCTTATTGGCTAAAACTGCGGCATTGGCTGCCACCACATCACCATCTTTGTCTTCAAGAATATAATCCCTTTCTAAAGTCCGATATTGTTTCAACTCTTTCGGTGACAGGGTTACTTCGATAGTGTTGTTGGTTCGTGGTGGCAGTTTAAGATAATCCTTTGATTTCATGGATATGCAGATGTCAGCCAACTTTTGATAAATCCGTTCCTCGGCCCCATCGTTTAACAACCACTCATAGACCACGTGCCCACTGCCAGCCCCGGGATGAAAATACTTTTCCCGGTATTCGGTGATGGTCTTACCCAGCCGTTTCCCCTGATCCAGGAGGTACATTTGAGGCCATAGGTCCATCAGGCTATTCGGGGCTGGTGTGCCGGTCAGCCCAATAACTCTTTTCATGAACGGCCTTACCCGTTTCAGTGCTCTAAAGCGCTGGGCCTGTGAGGATTTAAAGCTAGACAACTCGTCAATTATAACTGTCTCAAAGGGCCACCGCCGTTTGTAGTGTCCCACTAACCAAACCACGCTTTCACGGTTGGTGATATAAATATCAGCCTCGTCCAGCAAAGCCTCCAGCCGTTTTTTCTCGTGACCCAGCACTAGGCTATAGGTTAAATGTTTGGTGTGGTCCCACTTTTTAATTTCATCCGGCCACGTGCTTCGGGCTACGGTCAAAGGGGCGATCACTAAAATCTTACCCGTACCCCCAAAAAGGGATATTAAATCTTCGATGGCCGTTAAACTGGATAGGGTCTTACCCAGGCCCATGTCTAGTAGCAATCCACAATAGGGATGTTCCAGTATCCATTGAACACTGTATTTTTGATAGGGATGTAAATTAGCTTCCAAGTTACCACCACTCATCTAATCTTAAATCTGTTTGCACCCCATCTAAGACCTCGTCCAAAGCTGTATCCACCTCAGACTTGTTATAGCAAACATAAACCTCTTGGCCCTGTTTCCGGATTTTATTGATCTGATATTCTTGATTTCGTCTCAAATTACCATGTGCCTGCTTCAATTCGAAAAATACACACTGGCCATAAACCAGGACGATCCTGTCAGGCACTCCCCTGATTCCTGGGGCGACCCATTTATAGGTCAAGCCACCCCGTTTTTTGACCTGATCAATTAGATAACTTTCCACCGTTCTTTCCAGTTCCATTTTTTGAGTTCCTCCTTAATGTCCCGTTGTCCCACTTTTTTCGAAAAGTTTTATATACTTTTAGTAATCACGTTTCTATACCTATACATATATATTTATACTTTTAAATTTCTTATAAGGTATAAAAAAGTGGGACAATGGGACACACCTATTTGAAAAGCTGATGTATCAACCTTTGTGGCTGTCCCACTTTTTTTGGAATGTCCGACATTTTGGGATTATGTCCCACTTTTTTCGTTGTTTTTTCGTTTGGGATATTCAGATGAGTCGTTCCCATTTAAATGAGTTGCCCACTTTTTTGGCGTGTCCCACTTTTTGTCCGACTTTTTCCCCACTTTTTTTTAAATGTGGGACTAATCAAAATCATTGATTTTGGGTTGAATGCCGATCCAACTGGTGACCCGTTGACCGCTAACTTCAATCTTTCTACGTTTAAATCCGAGTTCCTCAATACGTTGGTAAAATTTGTACTTCCCCAGGGGCTTTTCCCCGGCCTCATCACTTGCCTGCTGATAAACTAAATAGAAGTCTTCCACAGCAATGTGATACTTTTCGCCAACATTGCAGTTCTCTTCGATAAATCTGGCTACCTGATCATTACCTTTAAGCCAATGGGCTAATTCGTCATTCATCGCCCCTGTCACGGTAAACCCGTTCTGTTTCAGGGCCCGCCGTAAACCGGCCATCGCTAAGTTGAATATACCTGGTAACTCTTTTAGCATTTGAGAATATGGCAATTCCTTTTTGACGGCATTCGTTACTTTTTTATCAACCTTTAGGATTATCGCCCGCCGCTCTAAGCCACCGCTAAAGTCCCGCATTGGGGGTAAAGCATTCATGGCAAAATTCAGCTTGGCAAAATTACTAAAACTCAATGGTTGTTCAAACTTAACATCGGCGTACACCGTATCTTCACCAGTCATTATTTTTAGCGTTGACCCATCCCCTAAAAACTCAGGCTTGGCATCGGTATCAAAGTTAGCAGTCTTTTGGTATAGATTGGCTGCGGCGAATTGCTTGGTCATCAAGGCTTCTAACGTTACTGCTGAAAAGCTTTGTGTCCCAATCATCTCTTTTAGGATATTGAACAGGGTTGATTTACCGGTCCCGCCACTACCATAAAGGAATAGCATCTTTTGAATGGAATAAGCCCGATAGAAATTGTAGCCAAACCACTCATAGATAAATGGCTTGTGCTCCGCGCCTACTAACCACTCAATATAACTGTCAAACGTATCTGCCCTGGCTTTAGTGTCGTATTTGATGGGATGACTGATACGCCCGTGTAAATCTGGGTCAAACTCAGGTACAAAGCTATCCGTCGCCAGGTCATAGACCCCATTGCTTAAAATCAATTTGTTTAGGTCGCTGGTGGGGAACTCTTTACTAGTGACAATAATGTTCTGCACTGAGGCCACCGTCTCACGTACCGGGCTTATCTTAGCCAGCTTTCGTAAATACTTATTAGTGATCAACCCTTTTAAATAATCCTCGGCATCCGTGCGCCAGATACCGGTATCCTTATCGTAACGAATGAACTCTTTACCGTTGTAGTAAGTTGGCAAGTCCCTATTGATGTGTTGGGCTAACAGGTATGGGTTGATGACTGGATTACCTAAGGCGTTAACACTCAACCAGTCCTCCAGGTCTTCTTGTTCCTCAGGGTCATCGCTGAATTCTTCCTGAGCCTCGCCAATTTTTTCTTTGGCCCATTCGGCTTTGACCCGTTTATCCTCTAAAGCAAAATCCATCATAGCTTTATAGCTCGGTAACGTTGTGACGCTGGCCCCGTCTTTGGCTTTATCATCTAAGCCGCCAAACTTGTGGAGCCTGACCAGGTCAAAAGCGTTTGTCAGCATGTCCCCAGTGGGGTCGGTGCCGTGATGGCTATAGGCAAACTTGTCATCATATAACACTAAACCCGCGCTGGTGGTCCCAGCGGTATAGGTGTAGCGGTCATCGTGGCTAGTAGGCTCATAGGTGTCCGGTAAAAAGGTATCGATGACACTCTTGATATCGTAGGTCCGGTTAAAGGCACCAACGACGCCGGGCTTGGTCAACGGGTCGCCGGCCTTCTTGGCTTGGGTCTCATGAACTGAGTGCTCTCGGCTGCTCACCGGCCAGAAACTTGAGTCGCGCCAGTCTTCATACTGGCCTAAGATTTCATCTGGATCCAGGAGCGGTCCATCTTCATAACGGAAAAAGTATGGGGCGTTGATGCTATGGCTGGCCCAAAACATCAATCGTTCCGGCTGATAGGTGGTGTCGTCAAAGCTGTCCATCCCAAACATCTGGGCTACCTTACGGGCCAGAGGGACGTACTCATCAGGCGTGACCAGTCGCTTTAGGGGGATGATTAATCTGATACGGGGATTTTTTGTCGTGTAACTATGGGTAGAATAAGCGGCGACCGCGCTATCAAATACCATTGTCACGTCTTCCCAAAGACCGGGCTTAGGGAAATCCGCGTCTAGCGTGATCATGCTGCGGGACTGGACGGCGTCGGCTTTGCGGCGGCCCTGTTTTAGAAAACCGCCAACATAACCGCCCACATCTTTGATATCGTCCCGCTGGCCTTTAGACATTTTAAAATACTCTTCCTGGGTCTCCTGGGTAATGGTCGGGGTAGTTAGGTGCTTTAGAAAATCAGCCCAGGACATTTCTTGATTATGCCATTTTTTCGTTAACTTGTTGGGCGCCGTGGCCAGGTTCAGCAACGGGTTAGAGATTAATTTTTTAGTTACTTGTTCC
>JAKVKU010000010.1 GCA_022484695.1 Lactobacillus sp. | reverse complement strand
GCAAGGACAAGGAAATCATGAAAAAGACCTTCCCCGGCTATGTCTTAGTGGAAATGGTCATGACCGATCAATCCTGGTTCGTCGTGCGGAATACCCCTGGGGTCACTGGTTTCGTGGGCAGTCACGGTGCTGGTAGTAAACCAGCACCATTGTTGGATGAGGAGATTCAAAACATCTTACATCAATTAGGGATGAGCAAACGCCATTCCGACATTGACTTTGAAACTGGCGAATCTGTTAAGATTTCTGAAGGGGCTTTTTCTGGTTTAGTTGGGAAAGTCACAGAAGTGGATAATGAAAAACTAAAATTGAAAGTTAATATTGATATGTTTGGCCGTGAGACAAGTGCTGAATTAGACTTTGATCAGGTTGACAAGCTGTAATTAACTTGGCTGGTCGTGATAAATGTGTCGTATCTATTTTACCTTGTGACCTTATTGGGCCTGATTCTTTTCAGTGGCCTGGTATTTTTTGTGGTGGATTTCACCCGTATGGGGACCGTCCCCTATAAGCCCATTCAAAAGCGGCCAGATATTGACTATGCCAATATTCCCACCGTTTTTGTCCACGGTTACCGGGGCAATCGCTATTCCTTTGGCCATATGCTGCAGCGTTTTGAACGCAGCCAAGTGGCTGACAAGGTGGCGGTGGTGAAGATTTTTGCCGATGGGCGCTTTACTTGGAAGGGCCAATTAGGTGGGGCGTTGAACCCCACAATTCAGGTCCTCTTTAAAAAGGGGACGGCTAACGTCTGGGCCCAGACTGAATGGCTCCATAATTTGTTGGCTTACTTGTATCATGAAGGTATTCCCCGGGTGAACCTGGTGGGCCACTCCATGGGGGCCGTGACGGTGGTGGCTTATTGTGCCCGTTTTGGCAACACCCCCAAGCTGCCCCAAGTAGCCAAGGTGGTGACCATTGCCGGGCCCTTCAATGATTTTGAACTGGGCCGGGATGAACGGGAGATCTTCAGTTATCGCCTGACCCGCAAAGGACCCGAGCATCGAACCCCCATCTATCGGTTTTTAAAGGACAATATTGATCGTATTCCTAAACCCATCGATTTTTTAAATATCGTGGGCAATATTTTACCCAGTACCCGGGTCCAACACGATGGCAGTGTTTCTTCGGATAGTAGCTTTGCCTTGGCCTTTATTTTGCAGGGGACCAAGCATCACTATGCCCAAGCTTTGATGCGCGGTCCCGGGGCGGCCCATAGTTTACTCCATGAAAATGCCTTAGTGGATGAAAATATTGTAGATTTTTTATGGCGCAACGAAAAAGCTCAACCCTAGCGTTCTTTTAGAATGCCAGGCGTTGAGTTTTTTCAATAGCAGATAGAAAGGTGATCGACATGCCCAAAGCAGTTTTTCATATTGATGCATTAGATAAATGGTCCCACGCCCTAGCCAACGTGCAAAACCTCTGGCAATATGGCCAGGACCAACAGCTGACTTATGACGTGGTGGTCCTGGTGAATGGCGCGGCCATTACCGGTTACCTCCAACCCCAAATACAAGCTAAGATTGCTTCCTTGCAACAGGCAGGCATTCAGTTTCACGCCTGTCAAAATGCCATGGCCAGCCACGACATCACGCCGGACTTCCTACCCACTGGGGTGTTGGTAGTGCCAGCGGGGGTGGCCGATTTAGTGGCCCTGCAAGACGCGGGCTATCGTTATATTAAGCCTTAAGTTATTGGCTGCACCTTACAGTTGGGTGAATAATTTGAAACAACCTTGGTTTTCAAATAGGCTGGCTAATTGCAATAACAAGCCCTCTTGACCTTTGTTGGCCATGAATTGAATCCCCAGGGGCAGGCCAGATTTTTTATCCACATAGGTGGGTAAACTAATGGCCGGCTGGCCGGTTAAATTGGCCAATTGGGTAAAGGGTGAGTAGGTCAAACTGTCATAAAAGAAGTCGTAGACCAAATTTTGCCGTTCTTTAGGGCTTAGATTTTCTACCTGGGCAATTTGAGCCTGCATCAGGGGTGACTGGAATTGGTGGGTCAGGGCTGGGGCAGTTTTAGCCGTGGTGGGGGTGAGGTAGACGTCATAATCGTTAAAGAAGTTCACCATGGTGGCGGCCGCCTGGTCCCAACTGCTCAAGGCTAAACTATATTCCGCCGCGGTGGTGGCTAGACCGGCTTGATAAATAGCCCAGGAGATGGGCTCCATTTGGTCCTTGGTGATGGCTTGCCTTGTTAAGCGCTCAAAGGCAGTTACCATAGCGGCGGTTTCCCCATCATTCATGACAAAATAACTGTCCATTAATTGCCGGCCATTGAGATCGGGTTTGACTTCCGTGACGGCATAACCTTGTTTCTCCAGCAACGTGATGGCTTCTAAAACCGCTGCTTTGGCGGCTGCACTGACTGGGGTCCCCACTGGAGATTCGGTGGTGAAGGCAACTTTTAAGCGAGCTGGCGGGGTGGTCATGGTCTGAAAATCAGCGCTGGGGATCAGGGGTGTTTGAAAGGGCGCTGCTGGCTGCAGGGTTTGGATACCCTTTAAGAAAGCCAGCGTGTCGGCCACATTGGTGGTCAAAGCAAAGTTGATGGCCGCTCCTTGCCAGCTGCGGTATTCCCCAGGTCCCACCGGTACCCGACCCCGGGTGGGTTTGAGGCCGATCAAGCCGGAAAATGAGGCCGGTATGCGAATAGAACCGCCCCCATCACTGCCAGTGGCCAAGCTGACCATGCCACTGGCTAAGGCGCTGGCGGCACCACCCGAAGAGCCCCCAGAATAAAAGGCCGGGTTCCAAGGGTTCTTGGCCGGGCCATAAATCTGGGCATCGGTGATATTTTTAAAGCCAAATTCAGGCACATTGGTCTGGCCAATGATGATAAAGCCCATAGCCTGTAGCCGTTGAACATAGTTGTCCGTAGCTTGGGCAAGGGTATTTTCAAATAACTTTGAACCCAAAGTAGCTGGACTGCCGGCGATGTCTTGCCCCAGACCTTTGATCAATAAGGGCACCCCTAAAAAGGGTTGACCCGTGTCTTTTAGTTGGGCGGCTTCTTGTTTAGCCGCTTCATAGCGGGTATGGACCACTGCATTTAATTTAGGGTTCAATTGGGCAATGCGGTTTTCAGCCTGCTCAATGAGTTCAATACTGGATACTTGCTGGTTGCGAATAGCCTTTGCCAAGGATAAGGCAGATTCCATGAAGACACCTCCAAGAGATTTTGAACTCAGTTTAACATAAATCCCCTTGATTTGGGGTAGGACCCATGGTATATTATTCAAGTATGTTTTCATACACGTGGGAGGCGAAATTTCTATCGCCATTTATACCACAACACGGACTAAAGGAGGCAATGTCTCGTGGCAAAAAAAGTAGCAAACATCGTTAAATTACAAATTCCTGCTGGTAAAGCAACACCAGCTCCTCCAGTAGGTCCAGCATTAGGTCAAGCCGGCATTAATATCATGGGTTTCACCAAAGATTTTAATGCCCGTACAGCTGACCAAGCTGGCATGTTAATTCCAGTAGTCATTACAGTTTATGAGGATCGTTCATTTGACTTCGTAACTAAGACTCCTCCAGCCGCTGTTTTATTGAAAAAAGCCGCTGGTGTTGAACACGGTTCTGGCGAACCTAATACTAAAAAGGTTGCAGAAGTAACTAAGGATCAAGTTCGTCAAATCGCAGAAACAAAACTGCAAGACCTAAACGCTACAGACGTTGAAGCTGCTATGCGCATGGTTGAAGGTACAGCTAGAAGCATGGGCTTCACTGTCAAAGATTAATTGCTTTTAGTATGACGGATTAGCGGTTAAAACCGTGAAATCAAGTGGGAGGGCGTAAGACCCTGTGACCACATTTGCAAGGAGGAAAATTTTAATGGCCAAGAGAGGCAAGAAATACATCGAAGCAGCAAAACAGGTTGAAGCTGGCAAAAGCTATCCTGTTAACGAAGCTGTCGATTTAGTAAAGAAAACAAACTATGCTAAGTTTGATGCAACTGTTGAAGTTGCTTATAACTTATCTGTTGATCCAAAACAAGCTGACCAACAAATTCGTGGGGCTTTGGTTTTACCTAATGGTACTGGTAAGACACAAAAAGTCGTCGTATTTGCGGAAGGCGATCAAGCTAAACAAGCCGAAGAAGCTGGCGCTGATATCGTCGGTTCCGATGACTTAGTTGAAAAGATCCAAGGCGGCTGGTTAGACTTTGACGTTGCCGTTGCCACACCACCTATGATGGCCAAAGTTGGTCGTTTAGGCCGTGTCTTGGGTCCTAAAGGCTTAATGCCTAACCCTAAGACTGGTACCGTTACAATGGATGTTACTAAAGCCATTAACGATATCAAGTCTGGTCAAGTCACTTACCGTGTTGACAAACAAGGTATCGTCCATGCCCCAATCGGCAAGGTATCCTTTACAGAAGACCAATTGCTTGAAAACTTCCGTAGTTTACAAGACACAATTGTTCGGGCTCGTCCTGCTTCTGCCAAAGGGAACTATATCAAGAGCTTGTCTATCACATCAACATTCGGCCCTGGTGTCAAAGTTGATATTGCATCATTTTAAATTAAACATTAATTTAGCGTCTATCCAGTGGGATAGGCGTTTTTTTGTTGGGGATAATATGTAATAAGACGGTATTTTTTGTTAGAATTAAGACATTACTATTATTCAGAAACGGAGCAAGGCAATGACAATAGATTATAGTTTAGGTCTAGACATTAGCATGAATAGTGTCGGTTTTGCAGCCGTTGATGATCACTATCGTTTACTGCGGGCTAAGGGGAACAATATCTTAGGCGTGCGCTTATTCAACCCAGCCAAAACTGCTGAAGAACGCCGTGATTTTCGGACTACCCGGCGGCGTTTAAGTCGCCGGCGTTGGCGGCTGCGGGCATTGAACGAAGTATTTGCCTCCGAATTGGCTAAGGTAGATGCTAACTTTTTACCGCGGTTAAAGTATGCCTGGGTGCATCCAGCAGATCAGCAAAACAAGGGCAAGTATTCAGCGGCCCCTTTGTTTGACGATGTTGCTTTGGACCACCAATTTCATGAGACCTATCCCACCATTTATCATTTACGGCTAAAATTAATGACGGATACTAAACAACATGATTTAAGAGAAGTTTATTTGGCTATCCATCATATTATTAAGTTTCGAGGCAATTTTCTCAGAGGTGAAGGGCCAATCAATGCCAGCGCAGCCTTTGACATCAATACTTTTATTGGCCAAATGGCTGCCTTTTACGACCAAGCCTTCCCAGATTTTAAAATTGTGGATCTAGTGGACCAACAAGTCATCTTTAAAGGCTTAACGAACATGACCTTATCCCCTACAGATAGGGCGAATATGGCCCTAATGGGGTTCAATAATGCCGCCCAGCAACCTAATAAAAGGATATTTAAGGCGATTTTAAGCGCCTTGGTAGGGAACCAAGTGGACTTAATGGCTATTTTTCAATTGGCTGGGATTCCTAAAGAAGACCAAAAAGATTTTAAATTCAAATTTACCGATAATGATTTAGAAGAGAAATTAGCGGCCTTTGGAGATAATCCGGCTTTATCTGACGAACAGCGCGAATTTTTGACAACGCTTTATACCGCTTTTAGCGGCCTGACTTTAAAGAGCTTGTTGGGGGATGCCACCTCAGTTTCAGCCGCCATGGTGGCCCGTTATAATAGCCATCGCAACGATTGGGCCTACATCAAATCCCATGTATTAACGCCGGCAAATAATCGGACATTGCGCCTAGCCTATGCTGACTTGATGACTGACAATGAAGACTTGCGTTCAAAAGCAGGTAAGAAGTTCGCTAAAGCCATTGAAGCAGCCGACATCCCAGCGGCTAAAAAGATGGAATTTTCACTGAAGATCGACAATAATGAATTCTTGCCCCGTCAACGCACCCAAGCGAATGGCACGATTCCCCATCAACTCCATTTAAACGAATTGCAGCAAATCATTGAAAATCAGGGGCAATACTATCCTTTCTTAAAGGCTACTTTTGAACAAGATGGTCAGACGCTGAATCGAATTGAGGGTTTAGTGACGTTTCGAGTCCCTTATTATGTGGGGCCTTTAGTGCCTAAATACAAAGTAGTGGGAAATAACGCGAATCATTGGATGGTTCCTAAAGAATCGGGCGCCATCACCCCTTGGAACTACACGGAAAAAGTTGATCGGGATAAATCTGGGAACGAATTTATTCGGCGCATGACTGGCACCGATGCTTATTTGCTGGGGGAACCCACCCTACCTAAGAATTCTCTAGTCTATCAAGAATTTAATGTCTTGCAAGAATTGAATAATCTGCGCATTGAAAAACACCGCTTAGCTGTTGACGTGAAGCAAGATATTTTTGAACATGTTTTTAAGGCCAATAAAACCGTTACGGTTAAACGTATTGAAGAATATTTGACCACAGAATTTGGCAGTCCGGTAACATTGAGTAGTTTTGCTAATGGGAATGAACGTAAATTAAACAGCTCACTGAGCACCTACCATTATTTTGTGGGGATATTTGGCGCTGAGTTTGTAGATGATCCTAAAAATTTAACACTGCTGGAACAAATTGTGGAATTACAAACGGTTTTTGAGGACCGTAAGGCGTTACAACGCCAATTGAAATTGCGCCCAGAGTTGTCGGGAAAGCAGGTTAAGCAACTGGCCCGAACACATTATACTGGCTGGGGCCGACTATCTCAAAAATTATTGACCAGTAAAATCGTTCACGTGGCTTTAGAAGGCGAGCGGGAACCGGGGCAATATTCAATTCTGGAAACGTTATATAGCACCCAAATGAACTTTATGGAAATTGTGAATGATATGAAAGACCGATATGGGGTCAAGGCTTGGTTGGACCAAGAAAATAGCGGTGCCGAAAATAATCTGAGTTTGAAACAACGGATTTTAGATATGCCTGGGCCAAAGAATATCAAACGGGGCATCAATCAAGCCTTTCATATTATCGCTGAAATCACCCGGGCCGTGGGAAATGAACCCAATCGGATATACCTTGGATTTACCCAGGAGAGCCAGCCAGCTATTTTAACGAATGCTCGGGTTAATCATTTGCAGCAGCTTTATAGTCAACCTGCCTTGAAAAAAGAATATGCTGACTTTGTTACAGATTTGAAAACTATTACTAAAGAAGAATTGGCAGATGATCGCTTATATCTCTATTATCTGCAACAGGGCAAAGATATTTATACGGGTCAAGCAATTGATCTGGAAAAATTAGCCAGCGATTATCAAATTGATCATATTATTCCCAAGGCCTATGTTAAGAACAATAGTTTAGCTAATCGGGTGTTGGTCCATACTAAAATCACTGCCCGCCAACCCAATTCTCCTATGCTCAAACCCGCCATCATTGCGGCCCGCAAAGACTGGTGGCAGCAGTTAAAGGCTTTGGGTTTAATGAGCACTGGTAAATTTAACAGTTTGACTACAAAGATGCAGGATTTCTCCGCGGATCAAAAGGAGCGTTTTATGGCGCAATCTTTGGTAGACAACCACCCAATGAATCAAAATGTAGCCGCGTTGATCCGAGCGTATTATAGGGATGTAAAAGTTGAAATTTTACCGTCTGAGCTCACGGCCGACATGCGCCGGTATCTGGGCATTCGTAAGAATCAAGTTATCAATGACTATCATCATGCCCATGATGCTTTGTTATTGACCATTGTTGGCGAGTTCAGTCGTAAGGTGGGTATCACGGAAAAGGGGCGCGTTAGTGCTGCGGCCGGTGCTATCTATAGTCGTTATACCAACGCTAGTATGCAACACACTCAGGCAAAAACTGGCCAATCCCAAGCGGCCTGGCTATTTACGTTTATTGTGGGGTCAATGGCCAATCCTAATATTCAATTTCAGACCAACCAAACCACCGGAGAAATTGTTTGGACAGGCGCAGATGAAGCTTATTTACAACAAGTTATGGACTACAAGAAGATGCTGGTGACTAAGATGACTTTAAACCAGACTGGGCCACTTTATAATGCAACCCGTTATGGTCGTGGGGATAAGCACGTGGCAGTTGCGTTAAGTCAGGACAAAGTAGCTGACTTATATGGTGGCTTTGGTTCCCTGAAGCCTGCTTATGCTGCTTTGGTATATGCCAAGAAGAAATTCCGCTTAGTGAATGTGCTGCGTCTTTGGTTACCGGAAATCAAAAAGGATGCCAGTGTTCTTGAAAAGAAGGTACAGACTGTACTTGGGGACGACCAAGCAAAGATCATTCGGGCGCACGTGCCTTATGGCCAGTTATTGCTTAAAGATGGTGCCTTAGTCACGGTCTCTTCAGCCACTGAACTGCACAATTTTCGTCAACTATGGTTACCGAGAGTGGACTATCAAGATATTTCGGTTCTGTTAGGGGCACCAGATAAAGATACGGCTGAAAATCGATTACAGATTGAATCACACTTTGATGGTGTGGATCAACGCTTTGAAAGTTTGTTAAGAGATGTTATTGATCAAGCACAGAAAAACTACCCGTTGAAAACTCATCAAACTAGTTTAGAAAAATTGATTGATAAAATTGATCAATTTAATGAGTTAGAATTTGCTCAAAAACAACAAGTATTTAGTAGGTTATTAAGTGCGTTGCATGCAAATGCAGCTAGTGGCGATTTAAAACAAATCGGATTAACAGCCAGCTGGGGTCGACTGATTTATCCAAAAGGTGTTACCTTGAGTGATAGGGATAAATTAATTGATAGTTCTTTCACCGGATTATTTAATACGGTTGAACGCATTGAAACTCTGCGGGATATATAAAAAAATCCTATGCCAGATAACGTGGCATAGGATTTCTTTATATGTATGGGCATAAGCCCCACTTTCAAAAGAAGCGCTATAAACTTGATCAATGACCTTGTTTTGTTCTGACACTGCATGCCAGATCAATAGATTCAAGATTGGTCTTTGTAGGGGATGAGCCTACGAAAATAGTTTAACATATCAAGAGAAAAAATGAAGTGAATTTTTGACATGATATGGATATCAATTCATGTGGATTCAAGCGACCCCATGTTGTAACTTTAGCACTCGTAACGCGGGGGAAAGGGCATTAAAAAAACCGCATGGTTGCGGCTTGATTGCGATTTCAACTTTCAGCTTAATTTGTCAGTATTGAACCGTTTCTCAAAACGTCTTAGGAATGCTTCATGCCGCTCTTTATAACCAGGTTGGCTTTCAATTTCTTTAATATGGGCTTTTTCAGCTTCTGTGAGCGGTCGTTCGTCACGTGAGACCATATATTCTTTTTTCTGATGGTCGGTCATAATAATACCTCCGATTCATAAATACCGTCCGATGCCTTTTAAGAGAGGCTTCTATCTTGAGTGTTCGTCTTCGTTGAAGCCATCATATAATATGTCAAAAAGTTCTTCAATCTTTGAAGCTCGTTTGCATAGTTCTAATCAGTGAGAAGGTTTTCGTCATGGCCGATAATGTTTGGCGCAATTTCACCACTACGGTCATATTCTGGATGTGTGTCCGAGCAATAAGTACTGGATTTGAATAGCAATGATTGAAACTAGTTTGACAATCCCTTAATTAGGAGATATAGTTCTATCGTTGCATTCATGCAATTACCCCAGATTATATGTGAGTTCTAGATAAATTTATTTAAAATTTGTCTCCTGATATTCTGGATGCATGTCAGTTCAATAGATTCAAAATCGGATGGCTTTATTTAGCGTGGCTTTTAGGCTGCGCTTTTTGTTTGCCGTAGATTTCAATGTACATATTTGTGAATTTATGACTATCTAAGATTAAAATTATGCTATGATAAAAAGAAACGAAGCACCAATCATTGGGAGATGAGGGTTTGAAGAAGCGGGGATTTTGGCTAGTCATCAGTATATTGGCGGGCCTGCTCATAACTATTGGAATTGACCGGCCCACAGACGTGTTTGCGGATGATCCGTATGTGGACTTTCAAGTTAAAGACTATATGGGTATTTTAAGCGATGGGGATATTGAGCATATTCATGACGTTAACAAAAGCCTAGCAACACGGCATGCTGACAATTTAACCAATGATAATGTGCAGGTGTTTCTTTACACTTTTCCAAAGAAGCCTAGGTCTGGTTATTATCAAATGGTTAATATATTAACCACAAACCTGCCTGATGCGGTTTCTGGGGGCAGTGATCCCTTCGAGTATTCGATTTTTGGCTCAGATCCCAAAGCGCCAGTCAACGTTGATGAAAACCTCACTAAAGTGCCGGGCGTTAATCTGATTTATGTTTATCCAACCGCCGGCCATTATGAAATTAAGATTGCAACGGGCGGGGATATATCTGATTTTCAAATTTGGTACACCATGGCTTTTATAAAGAAGTCGGATATATCTGCTAAAAACATCATGAAGGTATTTAACCGCACGGCCACCTTTACTAAAAAACATTATGTGGACCAACCTAGCAATTTACAGGGAAGCTTCGATTGGGATTCGATTAATGGTATCAAAACTGGTATTATAATTGTTTGGCTAATATTGATTGTCATCAAATTTGTGGCCCGTAACGATGACGATTCTTCCGCCGGACCTGGGCCAAACGAACATTACGATGACGGCTTTTTTGAAGGCTATGTCATCGGCCAAATTATGGATAAAAACAACAATAATAACGGGTTAGGGGGCGGCTTATAATGGGCTTTATCATTAGATTATTCTGTGGGTATTGGCTTATCAAAGGCAGTATTGTGGTGATCTGTGCCCTTGTGGATCAATATTGGGTCTATATGGCCGTCCACCATAGTACCTTAGTGGCGATAATGGCCGGTTTCATCGGTATTTGGCTTGAGATGCGCTTGAATGCTTTTGCCCGGCGCAAATGGCCCAAGGTCTTTGCCACCATGTAAATTAACTGAATTCTAAAAAAAGATTGACGCCAACGGCCACCCATGATATGATGAGTCTCGGTTGTTTTATTGCCTAAGACTCAGGTGACATTAATGTCTCAATACCCTGCCGAGGAAACACGTTAAGTAATTTCTCTATGTCTTATGGCATGGAGTTTTTTTATACTCCGATGCCAAAAAATTATACGGAGGTGAAACTCAATTGGCTAATGCACAAGTTATTGCAAAAAAAGCTGCTGCTGTTGATGAATTAGTAGAAAAATTTGGCAAGTCTAAATCTATCGTCGTTGTTGACTATTTAGGTTTAACTGTTGAACAAGCTACTGAATTACGGGCACAATTACGTGCAGAAGGTGTTGACTTAGAAGTCATCAAAAACACTTACTTGCGTCGTGCTGCTGACAAAGCTGGCTACGAAGGTTTGGATGAAACATTCACTGGACCTACTGCAATTGCCTTTTCTTATGAAGATGTTGTTGCACCTGCACGTATCATCGCTAAGTTTGCCAAAGACATCGAAGCTTTGGAAATCAAAGGTGGTATGATCGAAGGTAAAGTAGCTTCTTTAGATCAAATCGATCAATTATCCAAGTTACCAAGTCGCGAAGGCTTGCTATCTATGTTACTTTCTGTATTACAAGCACCAGTTCGCAACGTGGCTTACGCTGTTAAAGCTATTGCTGACAGCAAAGGCGACGAACCCGCTGCTTAATGTTTTAAAATTTTACTAAAAAACTCGGACCTATAAAATGGAGGATACAAAACATGGCATTAGATGTAAATGCAATTGTCGATCAATTAAAAGACGCTTCTGTCTTAGAATTAAGCGACTTAGTTAAAGCTATTGAAGAAGAATTTGGTGTTTCTGCTGCTGCTCCAGTAGCTGCTGCAGGTGCTGCTGGCGGCGACGGTGGCGCTGACGAAAAATCTGAATTCGATGTTGAATTAACAGAAGCAGGTCAAGAAAAAGTTAAAGTTATCAAAGAAGTACGTACAATCACTGAACTTGGCTTGAAAGATGCTAAGGGCTTAGTTGATAGCGCACCTTCAATCATCAAAGAAGGTCTTTCTAAAGATGATGCTGACAAGTTGAAGGAACAATTAGAAGCTGTTGGCGCAACAGTTACTTTGAAATAGTTCATTCATTTGACTTTAGGGGAGTTGGAATTTATTTTCCAGCTCCTTTTTTGCATTCTCTAACAGTTTTGCAAGGGTGGTCAATTCCGTATGGATTCCGCAAATAATCATGTATAATGGAAAGTAACAATTTTGGGGAGGAAAACACTTGTGAAGGCGCTATTTAAAAAATTAATGGCATTCGTGTCAAAACACAAAAATATTCTAAAAGCAATTTTCATTCTTTCAGTCCTGACCTTTGTCATTATCGCCATTGGCCGAATACTCCAAGGCATCGATCAGCGCAAACTATCCGAGAGCCTCCACAGTCAAAGTCCATTATCGATTTTATTCATGACCGTTTTGGGTTTGATTGCGGTCACGCCCATGCTGAATTACGACTTTGAAATTCAAGACTTCTTACCAGAACGCACCCCCACCAAGCAAATTCTCATGGCGGGCTGGACGGTCAATACCTTCAATAACCTGATTGGTTCTGGGGGGGTATTAGGGGCGACACTGCGGGCTAATTTTTATGGCAAGCATGCCACTCGTAAGGAAATCATCTATGCGATCTCTAAGATTGCGTTGTTCTTATTGTCGGGTTTGTCGATTTTAAGTATTGTTTCCTTAGTTTTGATCTTTGGCTTTAACATTGGGCGAGAATTTAGTAATTACTGGATCTGGCTTGTGGGGGGTTCTTTATACACGCCCACCTTATTGGCCTTTACCCACTTTAGAGAATCGGAATTCTTTGAAGGCTTAAACCTGCGCAAAGAATTGCGGCTAACCATGGGCTCCTTTTTCGAATGGGCTTTTGCCGGCGGGTTCTTTTTAGTCATTGGTTATTTCTTAGGTATTAGGGACTTAGCTGCGGTTTTTCCACTGTTCATGATTGCCAACGTCGTAGGGGTCGTTTCCATGGTTCCTGGGGGCTTAGGCAGTTTTGATGCCATGATGCTCCTGGGCTTACCGGCAGCGGGCATTGATAGCAGCGTGGCTGTGGTGTGGTTGTTATTTTACCGGATATTCTACTATCTGATTCCTTTTGCCATTGGGGCAGGCTTTTTCATCCATGACACTGGGGCCAAGTTCAATAAGTACTTGGATGATATCCCCAAGCAGTTCCTGCAACGCTTATCCCACACGTTCATTGTCTTTTTCTTATACGCCGCAGCTATCATGATGCTGCTGGCCGCCACCGTGCCCAACTGGATTCGCACCAGCCGGTTTATTGGCGGACTTTATCCTTATGCCTTAGCCTTTATTGATCGCACCTACAACATTATTGTGGCGTTCATGTTGATTGGCTTAGCCCGGGGTGTGGCCAATCGGGTAAAAAAGGCTTATTGGCCGACAATGATTTTATTGGTGATCGCCATCGTCAATGTCTTCTTACGGGATGCCAGTACCACCTTATTTGTTATTTTTATCCTGGTCCTCTTAGCCATGTTTTTTACCAAAGGCGAGCTGTATCGGGATAAACTGGAAATTTCTTGGGGTGGGCGGTTGTTTGACAGTACCGTTTATGTCTTGACCTTTATCCTGTATGCCATTGTTGGCTTTATGAATTCCCCAAGGATTCATCACCGCCGCCCGGTACCGGATGCGTTATTGTTCCCGTCAGAGCGGATTTGGTTTACCGGCTTGATTTTAGTTTTTCTAGCTGCATTGATCTTGGTCTTGATTCAAGAATACCTGCATCGGGGCGGCAAAGACTTAAATGCGGGGTTTGACGCCAAGCGGGTAGCCACGGTCATCGACACCTTTGGGGGCAATGAAGTCAGCCACTTAGCTTATTCCCGGGATAAATCCATTTATTATTACACCGTGGATGGGGAAGATCAGCTATTTTTCTTATACCGAAAAAATGCGGATAAATTGATCGTCATGGGTGAACCGGTGGGGAATCAAACGTATCTCCATGAAGCCATTACGGCCTTTATCAAAGATGCGGACCAACAGGATTTACAAATTGTCTTTTATGAAGTATCAGATAATTTCACCATGGTCATGCACGAATATGGCTATGATTTTATCAAGTTTGGTGAAGAAGGTTTTGTGGCGCTGCCAAACTTTAATATCTCCGGCAACAAACATAAGGGCCAGCGGGCGTTGATGAACCGCTTTAAGCGGGAAGGGTATACTTTTGGTATGTTGGAACCGCCATTTTCTGATGCGGATTTCCAACAGTTAAAAGCCATCTCCGATAGCTGGTTGGCTGGTAAGGCGGAAAAAGGGTTCTCCTTGGGCTTTTTTGACCGTTATTACCTGGAACAAACCCCGATTGCGGTGATCCGAGATAAAGACGGTAAGTTAGTGGCCTTTGCCAACCTAATGCCCACTGGCGATCATGAAATCACCAGTATTGATTTGATGCGCCACAGCCAAGATGCACCATCCGGAATCATGGATGAGATTTTCATTAATTTGTTCTATCAAGTCCGAGACGAAGGCTACCATTACTTCAACATGGGGATGGCACCTTTAGCCAACGTGGGGATTTATAAGCATGCCTTTCTAGGGGAGCGGGTGGCCCATTTAATTTATCAATATGGCTATCGTTTCTTTAGTTTTGAAGGCCTGCGTTCTTATAAGAATAAGTACGTGACCCGTTGGGTATCTCGCTATATTGTTTATCCTAGAAGCAGCTCTTTGATTTTCACCATGCTGCAGATTTTATTAGTGGTGAACAAACGGATCGACCCGGCTGATTTCCAATCCCCAATTATGAAACCAAGTATGATGTTGAATTTCCATAAACGCGAGGCCCAAAAACGGGAAACGCAAAAACAAGAATCAAATCGAGGTTAACTATGACAGAGTATTATTATTCCCAAAATCCGGAAGTGGCCAGTGACCAACAACAATTTACCTTTGACCTCCTGGGGCATACTTTGAAATTCACCACGGATAACGGCGTTTTTTCTAAGCGCACGGTGGATTACGGCTCCAGAGTGCTCATTGGGACTATTCCAGCCCAAGTGCTGGTGGCTGGTCCGCTATTGGACCTGGGTTGTGGCTATGGCCCCATTGGCCTAAGCTTGGCGGCCCAATTCCCTGAGCGGCAGATTGTGCTGTCAGATGTGAATGAGCGGGCCTTAGCCCTGGCTCAAAAAAATGCCCAAGATAATCAACTCACCAATGTGCAAGTGGTTGAATCCGCCGGCTATGCGAAGTTAAATCAGCAATTTGCTGGGATCTGGACCAACCCGCCGATTCGAGCTGGCAAAGAAGTGGTCAATGATATGTTGACCGCAGCCAAGGCCCATTTGCTACCAGGGGGGCAGCTGTTTGCAGTGCTTCAAAAGAAGCAAGGGGCGCCCAGTGCTAAGAAATTAATGCAAGCTACTTTTGGCAATTGTGAGATTATCCAGCGGGATAAGGGATATTACATTTTACGGAGCCAAAATTAGAAAATTTTCAAAATTAGCCTTTAAAAACGCTTTTATGATAAACTAGACGAAGATGATTCATCTGGAGGTAGTTTTATGAAGCGTTCAAAAGGCTTTTTTTTGCGGGCTGTGGCGGCTTTAGCTGTCAGCAGCAGTGTAGCTTTTTTGAGTTCAAAACAGTTCTTACAGCAAATTGAAAATACCCATGATAAGTTAAAAGTGAAGCAATTTATTAAGGCTAATTTAAATGACAGTCAGCGTTTTTTAAACGCGGTGGAACAATTATCTGCTGAAGATATTCGCAAATTGGCAGCTATTTTAACGAAAATGGCTGATTTAAAGGGCGGCAAAAATTTAATTACGACCACGCATATTAGTGAATTTCAGGCCGCTATCCAAGCTAAATAGAATTGGGGGAGTGCTTTATTATCACAGATCCAACAGCGGTGTCCTATTACATGGACCAGGCCATTGCTTGTGCCCAGCAGGCAGCGGCTTTAGACGAAGTCCCCATTGGGGCAATTATCGTGGATCACGGTCAGATTATTGCCCGGGCCTTTAATCACCGGGAGCTAGATCAAAGTGCCACCGCCCATGCGGAGATTTTGGCCATTCAACAAGCCTGCCTTGCCAAAGGTTCTTGGCGTTTGACGGGGATGGATTTATTTGTGACCCTAGAACCCTGTGTCATGTGTGCCGGGGCCATCATCAACAGCCGCTTAGACAGCGTGTATTTTGGCGCCTATGATCCCAAAGCCGGGGCAGCCGGCAGTGTAGTGGATGTTTTTAGCCTTGAAAAGCTCAACCACCATCCCCAAGTTATTGGCGGTGTGGCCCAGGCAAAGACCGGGGCATTACTGACTGATTTCTTTCGGGAAATCCGCCGCCAAAAAAAGTTACGGGCCAAGGCTAGCAATTCAGCTCAAAATGAGTTATAATTTTTATTGCCGAAAGGCCATGAGACAATGCTTCACTTACGAATCGTGTCAGGTCCGGAAGGAAGCAGCACTAAGTATGTTGAGACATGTGTCTTATGTTTATATAAAATTCAATTGGGACTGATTAAAGCAAGTATTGCCTTCAGTTCCATTTTTTTAATGGTTTTAATTATTTTAAGTGAGTTTGATCAATTGGATCAAGCCCAGCAGATAACTTCAAAAGGGAGCTGAGATTTGTGAGTTATCAAGCCTTATATCGTGTTTGGCGCCCTCAGCGCTTTGATGAAATCGTTGGGCAGCAAATGATTACCAGAACTTTGAAAAACGCCATCGTGGCTAAAAAGACCAGTCATGCCTATTTGTTTGCGGGACCTCGGGGTACTGGGAAGACCTCCATGGCGAAGATTTTTGCCAAGGCCATTAACTGCCCCAATCAAAAAGATGGCGAACCCTGTAATGAATGTGCCATTTGTAAGGCTATTACGGCGGGAACGTTAAATGACGTCATTGAAATTGATGCGGCCTCTAACAACGGGGTGGAAGAAATTCGTAATATTCGGGACAAAGCCAAATATGCCCCCACCTCAGCGCCCTATAAAATCTATATCATTGACGAAGTCCACATGTTATCCACCGGGGCTTTTAATGCTTTGTTAAAGACCTTAGAAGAGCCGCCGGCCAATGTGGTATTCATTTTAGCCACCACCGAGCCTTACAAAATCCCAGCCACGATCATCTCCAGGACGCAGCGCTTTGATTTTAAACGGATCACGGCCCAGGATAGCTATGACCGCATGGCTTATATCTTAAAGGAAAAGCAAATTGACTTTGACCCCGATGCTTTGAAGTTAGTGGCCAAGGCCAGTGAAGGCGGCATGCGGGATGCGTTAAGTATTTTGGATCAAGTCTTGTCTTTTAGTGACAATAAGCTCACGGTGGACAATGTGTTAGATGTCACCGGGGATTTAGCCCAGACCCAAATCGATACCTTGATGACCTATATCCAAGCCCAGGCCACCGGCAAAGCTTTGGAGATGCTGCAGCAAATCTTGACTGAAGGTAAAGACGAACAACGCTTCATTGAGGATTTGATCAGCTATTGCCGGAATTTGCTGGTTTATGCCAAGGCCCCCACGCTGATCGAACAAGTGGAGTTGACCCAGGTCACTGAAACTTTTCAAAAGTTGAGCCAAGCCTTTGAACCCAATCAGCTTTACCAAATGATCGATATTTTGAACGATGTACAACAGCAATTACGCTACACCAATCATCCGGATATCTATTTAGAGGTATTGCTGATCAAATTGGCCAATGTCACCACGGGGGCAACGACCAAGCCAGCGGCGAATGCGGCCACTAGCACCCCGGCCCCAGCGCAACCAACCGAGAATAACGCCGCAGCGTCGGCAACAGTGGCCAATTTGGAGAATCAACTTCAGACTCTGCAACAACAGGTCCAAACCCTGACGCAAAACGGGGTGAGTCCAGCTAAGCCTAAGCGGGCCAGTCAAACGGCGGCCCTCCACAAGGTGAAGGTGAATAAAACAGCGATTTATCCGATTTTAGATTCAGCCACCCGTACCGATTTAAACCGCTATAAAGAAGTTTGGCCGGATTTGATGAACATGCTGTCCATCACCAAACGGGCGGTGATGAATGTTTCCCGGCCCGTTGCCGCCAATGACGGTGGCGTGATCGTGGCCTTTGATTATCAATTATTCTTTGAAAAGGTCATGAACGATGCTGAACTGTTAGGGGAATTAAAAACGGGCTTGAATAAACTCTTGGGCAGTCCCGCCGAAATTGTGCTGGTCCCCCAAGAAGATTGGCCGGTGATCCGCAAGGAATACTTGGCCACGGACCGGCTTAAGACAGCCACTAAGGCTCAAGACCAAGATACGTCAAATGACACCAAAACAGCAGAAGCCAAACAATCACCGGCTGTTTCCAAAGCCGTGGCATTATTTGGTAAAGATGCTGTAGAAATAAAAGAAGACTAACTAATAAAGGAGATTTTAATAATGCGTGGAATGCCAGGAAATATGGGTAGTATGATGAAACAAATGCAAAAGATGCAAAAGGAAATGGGTAAGGCCCAAGAAGAATTAGCTGTTATGGAATTCACCGGCAGTGCTCCTGATGGCTTGGTCAAAGCCGTTTTTACCGGCGATAAGAAAATGAAGGACCTACAAATCGATCCCAAAGCCATGGATCCAGATGATCCGGACATGTTGCAAGATTTAGTGATTGCCGCTGTCAATGAAGCCTTGGCGAACGTTGATAAGACCACTGAAGAAAAATTAGGTAAATTTACCAAGGGGATGCCTAGATAATTCTCCTGCGACCTTGGTGAGGAGGACGTTATGCAATATCCTGAACCAATTGCGAAATTAATTGATAGCTATATGAAATTACCGGGGATCGGCAGTAAAACTGCCACCCGTTTGGCATTTTATACCATCGACATGCCCAAAGAAGACGTGGGTGATTTTGCCAAAAGTCTCATGGCTGCTAAAAACGATCTGCACTATTGTAGTATCTGCGGCAATATCACTGAAGATGATCCTTGTGATATATGCCGGGATAAAAACCGCGATCAAAGTACCATTATTGTGGTGGAACAGCCTAAAGATGTGATGGCCCTAGAAAAGATGAATGATTATCATGGCCTTTACCACGTCCTTCATGGGGTTTTATCCCCCATGGAGGGCTTAGGACCAGATGATATTAACATCAAGTCTTTGATTGTCCGCCTGCAAAAAACACCTGTTAAAGAAGTGATCGTGGCCACCAATGCCACACCTGAAGGGGAAGCCACGGCGATGTATATTTCCCGTTTGATCAAACCCGCTGGTATTCGGGTGACCCGTTTGGCCCATGGGCTATCGGTGGGCAGTGACATTGAGTATGCCGATGAAATGACCTTATTAAAAGCCGTTGAAGGCCGTCAAGAAATGTGAGGAATAGGCTGTGTTTGGAGCAAAGAAACCAACACTGAGACAACAAGCGGATAATAAGTTATTAGATTTAGCTTTTTATTTGCGGGAGGGAATGCTTTCCTATCAAGAAGCCGACATCTTAGCAGCTAATAAACATGCTGAAGCAGATGTGACGCTGTTAATCCAAAAAGCGAAATATGATTTCGTTTATCGCCAAATTCGGGCTCGCAAAATTAAGAGTCAACGAATTTCCCCGGATATGTTCTTTTAAGGGGCGGTAGTTCAAATAGGGTTCTGGCAAAATTAATCTTTTGCCGGGGCCCTATTTTCAACTTCCCCGCGGTTTTGATTGAAGCTAATGGCATTCTCAAGTAAAATAGACCTAACGCTTAGAATAAGGAAGTTGACTATGTCTGGTATATTTATCACATTTGAAGGCCCCGATGGGGTGGGGAAAACATCGGTCTTAAAAGCACTCATGCCCCGGTTGCAACAAGCTACTAAGCGGCCGATTTTGGAAACAAGAGAACCTGGCGGCAGTAAAATTGCTGAAGAAATTCGCCAGGTGTTACTAGACGTGCAAAACACGCAGATGGATCACCGTACCGAAGCTTTATTATTTGCGGCGGCCCGCCGGCAACATCTGGTGGAAGTGGTGAACCCCGCCTTAGCCGCGAGTAAAATCGTCGTGTCCGATCGCTTTGTGGATAGCTCCGTGGCTTATCAAGGGGCTGGTCATGAAGTGGGAGAACAGGCCGTTTATGATTTGAATTTGTTTGCCACCCAGGGCTTGCTACCGGATTTGACGATTTTATTAGATGCGCCGGTGGAAATTGGCTTAAAGCGGATCCAACAGTTTCGCCAAGATCAAAATGATCGTCTCGATCAAGAAACCCTAGCTTTTCATCAACGGGTGCGGGGGGCTTATTTGCACTTGCAAGCCCAATACCCACAACGTATTATTAAAATAGATGCTACAAAACCCTTAGCTGAAGTGGTGACCGCCTGCTTTACCACCATTCAACAGCGCTGGCCGCAAGACTTTACGGAGGAGACAGTATGAAATTAATTTTAGCGATTGTCCAAGATAAAGATGCTAATACTTTAAGCACTGAATTTATTAACGCCAATGTACAAGCCACCAAGTTATCCACCACCGGGGGCTTTTTGAAGTCTGGTAATACCACGTTCATCATTGGGGTAGACGATGAACGGGTGGATGAAGTCTTAAAAATCATCAAGGAGACTTCCCATGCCCGGGAACAATTTATGGCACCACCAGTGAACGTGGATGTGACGGGGGATTCAGCCATGTCTTATCCCATTGAAGTGCAAGTGGGTGGGGCCACGGTCTTTGTCTTACCCGTTGAACAGTTCCATCGTTTCTAGTCATGAGTTTATTGATTGAAAAATTACAACCCCGTCTGGTCAAACAATTCCAGGGGATTATTCAAAACCAGCACTTAGCCCAGGGCTATTTATTTGCTGGGGCTCCGGGGACTGGCAAAAAGGAACTCGCTCAGTGGCTGGCCCTACGCTTATTTTGCCAAAATCTCCAGGATGGCAAACCCTGCGGCAAATGTCCAGAGTGTCAGCGGATCATTAGCGGCAACCATCCCGATGTCATTCAAATTGCCCCAGAAAAGCAGACCATCAAAGTCGAAGCGATTCGATATTTGAAAAACGAATTGTATAAAACCGGGATGGAAGGCGCCAAGCGGGTGTTCATCATTCAAGAAGCTGAGAAGATGTCCGTGAATGCCAGCAATAGTTTATTGAAGTTTTTAGAAGAACCCGCCAGCGATGCCTTGATTATTTTGACCACCACGGCCAAATCCCAGATTTTGCCCACCATTCGCTCCCGGATGCAGATCATTGATTTTCGTGGCATCAAGGCCATTGCCGCCTTTGAGCGCTTTGTCGACCTAGGGATGACCCCAGCCAACGCCCAATTATTGAGCCTGTTGACCCGAGATTATCAACAAGCCCAAACGTGGTTAACCACCGATAGTTTCAACCAATTGTTAAAGGGCGTTTTACATTGGTTCCATAAGGTCTTACAAGCTGATGCAGAGGCCTTTGTCCTGGTGCAGACCCAAGTTGTGGCCAATGCCAAAACCACCGCCGATCAGCAATTAGCTTTTGAAATGATTATAAATTTTTATGATTTTTTGCTGGTGCTCAGGTATGATAAGAGTAGAACTATTGAAAATTCAGATTTGAACAAGCTGGTGACAGCTGCGATGAGTCTGTCGGATCAACAGTTAATGACACAGTTAAGTCTTGTTTTAGATATTCAAAAGCAATTACGGGTCAATGTAAGCTTTGAGAATGTCTTGGAGGCTTTAACGCTGAAAATTTTGGCGGTCTAAAACTTAGAGGTGAAGACAATGGATTTATTTCATATCAGATTCAATGGTGACAGTGCAAACAAATTATGTATCTCAGAACAACGTTTTAATATAGATGATCAAGTCGTAGTCTTATACGGGCATGCCCAAATTTTGGCCCAGGTGACCGCGTTGGTTCAAGCCGACATTGCCCCGGCAGATATTCCGGTGAATGTGTTGAAAATTAAGCACTTGGCTACGCCGGCTGATTTGGCCTTAGATGCGGACAATCAAACGGAGGCTGATGCGGCTTTAGCGGTGGCCCAGGAGAAATCAGACAAGCATGACTTAAAGATGAAGTTGATTGCCTCCGAATATTCTTTGGATCGGCAAAAATTGATCTTTTATTTCACCGCGGATAAACGGGTGGATTTCCGGGAGTTAGTCCGGGATTTAGCAGCGATTTATAAAACCCGGATCGAACTGCGTCAGATTGGCGTGCGGGATGAAGCTAAGATTTTAGGGGGCATTGGACCTTGTGGCCGGCAGCTTTGCTGCAGCACGTTCTTAGGGGAATTTGTGCCGGTGTCCATTAAAATGGCCAAGGATCAAAATTTATCCTTAAATCCCACTAAAATTTCTGGGCTGTGCGGCCGGCTAATGTGTTGCTTGCAGTATGAAGATGCCGTGTATGAAGCAGCCAAGGCCAAATTGCCCGACTATGGCGATACCGTGGTCACGGAAGAAGGTCGCGGCCGGGTCGTGGGCTTAAACTTCTTATCAGACATCGTCAAAGTGCAATTACAAGGCCATACGGTCCCCATGGATTATACAAGCGATGAAGTCAAACAAGTATAGCGAATTTTTAATCAAGGGGTGTAATTTTGAAAGATAAAGATCTGTACGATCGGCTGCAAGACCTTGAATCTGCTCAAGAACATCAGTTAAATAGTCTCCATGAGTTAAAAGAGAGCTTGGAAAATATCCTTGAACAAAATAGTGAGTTAAAAATTGAAAACCAACATTTACGGGCCCATTTAGAAGAATTAGACGCCGACACCCAACCTGCTGTGGCAAGTGGTGACAATCCCAGTGGGGAGAAGACTTTGTCTAAGTCCCGACAAAATTTGGAAAAATTATACAATGAGGGCTTTCATGTTTGTCGTTATTTTTATGGCTCCCGCCGAGAAAAAAATGATGCCTGTGCTTTTTGCCTTGATGTGATTTTTGGCGAGCATGGGGATCATGATCATAGAAAATGAGGATTTAGTCACATGTCAGAGCTAGCTTCAGAAACAACTGGGACCTTATATTTAGTGCCCACCCCAATCGGCAATTTAGCAGATATGACCTTTAGGGCGGTGCAGGTCTTAAAATCCGTGGCTTATATTGCGGCCGAGGACACGCGCAATACGCAAAAGTTATTGAATCATTTTGAGATCACCACCAAGCAGATATCTTTTCATGAACACAATACCCAAGCCCGGATCCCGCAATTCTTAGCTTTATTAAAGGCTGGTGAGGACATTGCCCAGGTTTCAGATGCGGGGATGCCCTCTATTAGTGACCCGGGCAAGGAATTGGTCCAAGCTTGCATCCAAGCTGGGATCAAAGTGACCCCGCTGCCTGGGGCGAATGCCGCGTTAACGGCGCTAATTGCCTCGGGTTTAACCCCACAGCCCTTTTACTTCTGGGGCTTTTTACCCCGGAAGCCCAAGGCCCAACAAGCGGTCTTACAACAACTTAGCACCAATGAAGCTACCACTATGTTTTACGAGAGTCCCTTTCGGCTGCTGAAAACCCTGGCCAATATGGCGACGGTTTTTGGGCCTGAACGCCAAGTGGTGTTGGCCAGGGAGTTGACCAAACGTTACGAAGAGTTTATTCGGGGCACCATTGAACAAGTCAGTGCCACCATGGCCCAGCGGACCATCAAGGGCGAATTCGTGATTTTAGTGGCGGGAGTCGAACCGACGGCAGCACCACCAGCAGATTTGACGGATGCTGAAATTCGCCAGGCGGTGGCCGACTTGATTACAGCAGGCAGCAAGCCCAATGCGGCTATTAAAGCCATTGCCCAAGAAACAGCCCGTCAAAAACAAGATATTTACAAAATTTTTCATCAACTGTGATGATCAAATGAGGCGAGTTATGGAACGGCAAATTTTTGAAGTGCATAAAAAAGTGCCATTTTATGAAGTGAATACGTTAAATGAGTGGCATCTTTCTGCCATGTTAAATGGCATGTTAGCGGTGGCCGACGATCAATTAGATGCCACGGGCGCCGGGGACACGATGATGCATGAATTAAATATGGGCTGGGTCATCACCCAGTATCATTTTGATATCAAACGTTTCCCGGTCAGTAAAGAACCAGTGACGATGACATCTTGGGCGGATAGTTATAATCAATTCTTTTTCTATCGGGATTATGCCCTGCAAGATGCCCAGGGGGAGGAATTGGTCCACATCAAATCCAGTTGGGTCATGATGAGTTTTGCCACCCGGAAAATGGTGCGGGTCAATCCTGACATCGTTAAACAGATTCAAGCACCCCAGGTTCGCGGCGTTAAGAAATTCTTACGCATTCCCCAAAAGGATTATAGCCATGCGATTCACAAACCTTATCGGGTCCGTTATTTTGATATTGATGCCAATCAACATGTGAACAACGTACATTACTTTGATTGGATGTTAGATACCTTAGATATGGATTTTTTGACCAAGTATGTGATTGATACGGTGGATATTCGCTATGAGCGAGAAATCCACTATGGTAGTGTGCCGGAAAGTTATGTCTTGCAAGAACCAGATCCTGAAGGGACGGGGATTACCACCTTTCATGCCATTCGAACTGGGGATGAATTAAATACCGAGTGTCAATTGCATTGGCACTTACGGACAACCTAAAAAATCCGCCGTGAGATCAATTCTGATTTCACGACGGATTTTTGCGAATTTAGGAAACGGCGTCACTCAAGTAATGCCGGATTTCGGCTGGGGATTTGCCAGCACTGAGGCCCACTAATAACTTGATACGGGCTTTGGGGCCGTTTAAACCACGACAGTAAATGATGCCCATTTTTTCCAATTGGACCCCGCCGCCTTCGTATTCATAAACGGCTTGGGCCACCCCGTTAAAGCAGCGAGAAACCAAGACCACGGGAATACCCAGATCTAAAATTTGGCGCAGGGCGGGCAGGGTTTGTGGGGGCATATTGCCGGCTCCTAAGGCTTCTAAGACCACGCCGTTGGTCTCCGGGGTGGCAATGGCTTCTAGGAGTTGGGCATCCATGCCGGCGTATGCTTTTACCAGATAGACCCGATCCACCACATGATCTAAGGCCACGTTTTCTTGGGTGATCAATTCTTGGAAGAATTGGACTTTATGCTGGGCCACTAAGCCAATGGGGCCAAAGGTGGGAGTTCTAAAGGTGGATACATTGGTGGTGTGGGTCTTGGTGACGTAGCGAGCAGTATGGACTTCATCGTTCATCACCACTAACACCCCTTTACCTCGAGATTGGGGGGAAGCGGCGGTCCAAACAGCACTCATGAAGTTATACAAGCCATCAGAGCCAATTTCATTAGAAGAGCGCATGGCACCGGTGACCACCACGGGGATGGTATCGGGCAGGGTCAGATCTAAGAAATAAGCCGTTTCTTCTAGGGTATCTGTGCCGTGGGTCACCACGACCCCGTCAATCCCAGCGGCTTCGGCCTGTAAAATCCGGTCGTGGAGTTCAAGCATGCGTGCCATGGACATATGGGGGGAGGGTAGGTTAAAAATCTCCTCAGAGGTCAGGTTGATTTGATGGTCAAATAACTGATCGTAATTATCATCTAATAAGGGATTGCTCTTGTTTAAAGAGACTTCACCCGCTGTATTTTGGGACATGGAGATCGTGCCACCAGTATGTAGTGCCAGAATTTTTTTCATAAAGTTAAGCTTCCTTTCTCTAGCTATTCTACCGAACAAAACCTAAGCTGCCAACTGTTAAATCCCCACAAAGACCTCATTTTGATGTAAAATAAAGGTATCACATATTTTATGGAGGCCAAAGACATGAAGATTGCGTTAATTGCCCACGATGCTAAGAAGGATTTAATCGTTAAGCTGGCGACTGCTTATGAACCGATTTTGAAGCAGCATGAGTTGTATGCTACTGGGACCACCGGTAAGCGGATCATGGCAGCGACTGATTTAAAAATCCATCGGATGAAATCTGGGCCACTGGGTGGGGATCAGCAGATTGGCGCTTTAATTTCTGAGGGGGCCATTGATTTGGTGATTTTCCTAAGAGATCCGCTAACGGCCCAACCCCACGAACCCGATGTGAACGCCTTGATTCGCCTCAGTGACGTCTACGAAATTCCCCTGGCCACCAATATTGGCACGGCGGAGATGTTGTTGCGGGGTGTAAAAGCTGGCTTTTTGGACTGGCGTAAAATTGTCGATGATATGAAAGAACGACCAATAAACCTTTAACCTTTTAATTAACTGCGATTCGTGATAAATTATGGGGTAACCTTGAAAATAAAGTCTGGATGATTAAGTATATGTATGAATTAGCAATTGATACCTCCAATCGCCCCCTAAGTGTGGCGGTGGTGGACGAAACAACTGTTTTAGCAAGCTTTGAAACCAATCAAAAGCTCACCCACAGTGAGACCTTGATGCCCGCTGTCGACCAAGTATTAAAGGCCAGTGGTCTAAGTATCAATGATATTGACCGCTTTGCCGTGGCCATGGGGCCAGGGTCTTATACGGGCATTCGCATTGGGGTCACCACAGCCAAAACTTTGGCTTGGACCTTGGGTAAACCCTTGGTGGGCTTGTCCAGTCTGCGGGTTTTGGCCAGCAATGTGACGCCTAGTCCCAAGTTGTTAGTACCCTTAATGGATGCGCGGCGGGACAATGTCTTTGCGGGCATTTATCAATGGGCGCTAGGGCAAGACTGGCAATTATTAAATGTCTTACAAGATCAACATTTAGCGTTGACCCAATTATTAGCTGAGATTAAGGCTTTGGGGCAACCAGCCATTTTTATGGGAGCAGTGGCACCCTTTCGCCAGCAGATTTTTGCGGCCTTAGGGCAACAAGCTGAATTTGCTACTCCCTTCAATGATTTACCCCATGCTGCTAATTTAGCCATGCTGGCTTGGCAGGCTGAACCGGTGGCAGATATTCATAGTTTTACCCCGAATTATTTGAGAAAGACGGAAGCAGAAGTTAACTGGCTAAAAGATCATGAAGGTGAAGGACATGGGCCTTATGTTCAGGAAGTTTAAATCTTTATTTCGCAGTGACGGCCACGATATTGCCATTGAGTTTGAGGACCAAATGATCCTTCTTGATGGCCGGCAGTTTAGTTTAAATCGGGCCAAATATGCGGATATTGATGAAATGTTGGAGCTAGAACGCAGTATTTATGCTGGCGAAACCCCCTGGGATCGCATGGCTTTTTTAAGTGAGTTACGTAAAACGGACTTATCTTTATATTTGGTTTTAAGAGATGGCAGTCGGCTAGTGGGCTTTATTGGGTGCTGGTTCACCAAAAATGAAAGCCACATCACCAATATTGCCATCGCCAGTGCCTACCAAAATCAAGGTATTGGGCGTTTTTTGATGCAATATATGATCAACATGGCCCGCTCCTTTGGCAGTTTTGCCATGACTTTAGAAGTCCGGACCAATAATGATCCTGCCAAGCACTTATACCATAGCTTAGGCTTTACTGATGGGAAAGTGAAACGGGGTTATTATGTGATGGACCATGCCGATGCCATGGATATGCATCTTGATTTAACGGTAGATTTTTCAACACCAGAGGAGAATAATTTTTGAGTTCAACAAGAGAATTAATTTTAGCAATTGAATCAAGTTGTGATGAAACTAGTGTGGCCGTCGTGTTAGATGGCCATATTATTTTGAGTAATATTATTGCCACCCAGATCAATTCCCATAAACGTTTTGGCGGGGTGGTTCCAGAAATTGCCAGCCGCCATCATGTGGAGGCAATCACCATTTGCGCCCAAGAGGCCTTAGAACAGGCCCACGTGGATTATAGCGACTTAACCGCCGTGGCGGTGACTTATGGCCCTGGTTTAGTGGGGGCTTTATTGATCGGCATCTCTGCGGCCAAAGCCATTGCCTATGCCCACCAATTACCCTTGATTCCCGTGAACCATATGGCCGGGCACATGTATGCGGCTGCTTTTGTCACCGAATTGCATTATCCCTTATTAGCCTTATTGGTTTCTGGGGGTCATACAGAATTGGTCTACATGAAAGCCGCCGGTGAATTTGAAATTGTAGGGGATACCAGAGACGATGCCGTGGGAGAGGCCTATGATAAAGTGGGCCGGGTTTTAGGGGTGCCATATCCGGCTGGGAAGACCATTGATGAAATGGCTCATCAAGGTCAGGACACCTTTAATTTTCCCCGGGCCATGTTACAAGAACACAATTTGGACTTTAGCTTCAGCGGTTTGAAGAGTGCTTTCATCAATACGGTGCACCATGCGGATCAAAAGCAAGAAACTTTGAATGCTAATGATCTAGCGGCCAGCTTTCAAGCCAGCTGTACCGATATTTTGGTGGGTAAAACCCTCGAAGCCCTGGCCAAATTCCCCGTGCAACAATTGATCGTGGCCGGTGGGGTAGCCGCTAATTTAGGCCTGCGGGAACAATTAAAGGCCGCTTTAACGGCTAACCAGTTAGATATTGAATTAATTTTTCCACCGCTACGGTTATGCGGAGATAACGGGGCCATGATCGGCGCCGCCGCCCATGTGATGTTGGCCCGTAAAGAACCCTTTGCGGGGCTAGATTTAAATGCGGATCCTAGTTTGTCCTTTGACTATGGTGAAACCGTTCAAGTCTAAAAGTGACACTTTCGTAAAAAAACCATCACATATTCTTCATACTTTTTAGATACTATAATGATGTCAAATAAATACTTCCTCCCAAGACGCATTATTTGACACCTCAATTCAATAAGACTTTTTCATTTTTCTTCCTCCCAGTTGTAGTCGTCCCCCAAGCGGCTATGACCAAAAAAGGCTGAAATCCAATTTCGGATTTCAGCCTTTTTTGCTGGTTTTTTATGCTTAGTAATTCAAGTGATAAGAAATGGTATGGGTCACGGTCTCATCAGCTGGAATGGTTTCATCCCCGAATTGCGGATTCTTGGTGGTATCGGGTAAGTTTTGGGCTTCTAGAGCAACACCTAAATAAGGTTTACCCACGCCGTTGGTTTTAATAAATTTTTCAGCGGGATTCATGGTATTAGCGGTGTACACCACGAGGCCATTCCGGTCAGAGGACACATCCACAGAACGGCCATTGGTGGGGTCACTTAAGGTGGCGATGGTGGTATCTGGGGTAACTTTGAATAAATCATCTAAGCCTTGGTGCGGGGTGTCTTTCAAGGCATCAATGGCTTGGCCTAAATTGGCACCGTTTTGGAAGTCAAAGGCAGTGTTGGCATTATCCAACAACTTACCGGTAGGGGCGTTGACGGCATCTAATTCAAGATGTTGGCTGGCGTTGACTTTAAGGTCATGGTCGAAGATATCATCTTTAGCCCCTAAGTTGAAGTAAGTATGCACGGTGGGGTTAAACAGGGAAGTTTCAGTAGCGGTGCCGGCAAAGGTGATGGTAATGGTGTCGTCTGCATTTAACGTGTAAGTGAGGGATACATCTAAATCACCAGGGTAACCGTCGACGATGCCTTGTTGCAAGCGGTGGAAGGTGATGGCTGGTTGGCCATCTTGGGCGATGATACTGCCGGACCAAACTGCCTTAGAGAAACCGTGGGGGCCACCGTGTAACGTTGTGGTGCCTTCGTTAGTAGGTAATTGGACGGTTTTGCCGTCAATGATCACTTTACCTTGGCTGATCCGACCGGCAGTCCGCCCCACGGCCATGCACAAGTAAGTGGGGCTTTGGGCGTAGTCGCTGGCTTTAGGGAAGTTTAAGACCAAGTTATCAGTGCCGCCAATTTTAGTGGGGACTAAAATTTCATAAATCAAAGCGCCGTAGTTTAAGGTGCTGAGACTAACGCCATGGCCATTGGTCAAGGTATATTTAAAGATATCCTGACCTTCATAAGTTTCAAACGGGGTGACAGTTGCCGTAATATTTTTTGTCATATGTACACAGACCTCCAAATTTTGATTGAAACACAACAAGTAATTGATACGGATAAAAAACGCTGAAACATTAAAAAAACGGATAAATACCGGTAAATGAAACATTTTCCTTGAAATAAATTTCTTCACAATATAACATAGAAAATGGAAACTTTTGATGGGAACGGTTTTTATTCAAAGAAAATGAATCAATAAATTAATGACGCTTGGGGATTACTATGGAAAAAAAGTATTTAACAGTTAAAGAAAAACTGAAAGACAGTATTCTTTCCGGGACTTACAAGATACACGACAAACTCCCAACGGAAACGGAACTCATTGAAAAGTTCAACGTGTCCCGTTATACTGTTCGGCGGGCAGTGGGGGAGCTTGAAGACGAGCATTTCATTTACCGGATCCAAGGTGGTGGCATGTTTGTTCAGGATTGGCATAAAAATTGGACACCTGCTAAAGAACGCAAAATTATTGGGATCATCACCACCCACATTGCCGATTATATCTTTCCAAATATCATTTCCGGGATTGATCGGGTGATTTCTGAGAAGGGGTACTCCCTACTGATCAGCAATACCCATAACAATCACGAGAAAGAACGGAAAAGTTTGATCAGCATGCTAGATTCCCGGGTGGCGGGTTTGATTATTGAGCCCACCCAAAGTGCTTTGGAAAATCCCAACATGGATCTATACCACGAAATTGAAGCCAATGAGATACCGACGATTTTTATCAACGCCGTCTACCCAAACTTAAAGTTTCCGGCTATTACCACTGATGATAAGGTGGCTGAGAAAAAACTCATTGAATTTCTATTTGGCTTAGGCCATGAAAGTATCCTGGGCATTTTTCAAGTTGATGATATTCAAGGGATCCATCGGATGAATGGTTTTGTGGAAGCTTACCAAAATCGGCCGGAGATTTCCTTTAAGAGCAATTTGATCATTTATCAATCCGGCGAACCTTTAGCCAACATTTTGGCCAAGATGGACCTGTACTTGAAACTAGCTGATCGCCCCACGGCCATCGCTTGTTATAATGATCAATTAGCCATTGAAGTCATGGATCATTTGAAATCAAAACAGGTTCGCATCCCAGGAGACGTGTCCGTGGTGGGCTTTGATGATTATCAAATGTCTCGGTTCATCAACCCTAGTTTGACGACGGTGAGTCATCAAAAAGAAAAAATGGGTGAAGATGCCGGCAAAATGGTGCTGGCGCTCTTAGACAAGGAACAAGTTTCATCCATTGAGTACGAAGCTTCTCTGGTGAAACGCCATTCTGCTAAACCAATCACCAAATCTTAGGTAAGTTCCAGCTGTCGTCAAGTTAAAACTTGGCGACAGTATTTTTTTGCGTTATTTAGTAGACGCTATGAAGCGCTTCCTAAACGGTTCAAATTATAAAGTAGTTATGCTAATAAATCAACAACCTTAAAAGCACGAGTTATAAATGACCACAAATTCATCCTAATATATTAGAAAATAATGAAAAAAGCGCCTGAAAAAAAGCTATATCGAAAAAAATTTGTTTGGTCAGCCATAGGGGGAACCGGCCTCACAACGTTTTCATAAATCCGTTTTCAAATTGATACGAATAAATCAAAAAAGTGTTGATTTATTCGAATAAATAAAGTACACTTTACTTGTTCAGGAAACGTGGAAGCGCTTGTAAAAGTTCTTTGACAATTCCGATCCAAATGGCAATTCATAAATTCGTATAGGGAGCGTGTATACATGAGTACTGAAAAGAAAATACCAAGTGGCTTTATTTACTTCTTCGGTTCGTTTGGCGGCATTCTTTTTGGGTATGACATCGGGGTCATGACTGGTGCCTTACCATTTCTCCAACATGATTGGAGTTTGCAAAATCAAGCCGGCATCGTTGGCTGGATCACTTCAGCCGTAATGTTTGGGGCCATCTTCGGGGGTGCTTTAGCCGGGCAAATGTCCGATAGATTAGGCCGTCGTAAGATGATCTTAATTTCTTCTTTGGTCTTCGCCTTAGGTTCACTGCTGTCCGCAGCATCACCTCATGATGGCCAAATGTATTTAATCATCGTGCGGATGTTCTTGGGGTTAGCTGTCGGGGCTGCCTCAGCTTTAGTACCAGCTTACATGTCAGAAATGTCGCCAGCGCGTTTAAGAGGTCGGCTTTCTGGGATTAACCAAACCATGATCGTATCTGGGATGTTGCTATCATATATCGTTGACTATTTATTAAAGGGTTTACCAGAACAATTAGCTTGGCGCTTAATGTTAGGGTTAGCCGCAGTACCTGCCGTTATCTTATTCTTCGGGGTCTTACGCTTACCAGAATCACCACGGTTCTTAGTTAAAACCGGTAAACCTGACGAAGCTCGTAAAGTCTTGACTTACATCCGTAAGGAAGGCGATGTGGATGCTGAATTACGGAGTATCCAAGAATTAGCTTCTGAAGAAACTCAAGCTGCTAAAACCACTTCTTATGCGACTTTGTTCAGTGGTAAATATCGCTACTTAGTCATCGCCGGTGTAGGTGTGGCCGCCTTCCAACAATTCCAAGGGGCCAACGCGATTTTCTACTATATTCCATTGATCGTTGAAAAAGCTACCGGTAGTTCCGCAAGTTCTGCGTTAATGTGGCCGATCATTCAAGGGATCATCTTAGTCTTAGGTTCCTTATTGTTCTTAGTCATTGCCGATAAATTCAACCGGCGCACCCTCCTAACTTTAGGGGGCACTGTCATGGCGGCCAGCTTCTTATTGCCAGCCATCATCAATAAAATCAATCCAAATACCAATCCAATTATGATCGTTATCTTCTTATCCATCTATGTGGCTTTTTACTCCTTCACTTGGGCACCATTAACTTGGGTCTTAGTTGGGGAAATCTTCCCACTTGTTATTCGGGGCCGGGCCAGCGGTTTAGCATCTTCTTTCAACTGGATCGGATCCTTTGCAGTCGGTCTCTTGTTCCCAATCATGACCGCTGCTATGTCCCAAGAAGCTGTCTTCGCCATCTTCGGGGTTATCTGCTTGCTGGGTGTCTTGTTCATCCGCACACGGGTGCCAGAAACTCGGGGTCATACCTTGGAAGAAATCGAAGAACAAGGTACCAAACATCATCAAAGTGTTGCTGAAGACACCAAAGTTGATTAATTATTGTTAGATCACTATTTTCAGGAGGCAAATCAAATGAACACACTTGAGATTTCCAAAGCCATCCAAGCCGGTAATGTTTCCTTGGGTATCGAATTGGGCTCAACGCAAATTAAATCTGTGTTAGTCACAGATGATTTCAGTACCATTGCCTCAGGCAGTTATGTCTGGGAAAACAAATTTGAACAGGGCGTTTGGACTTATCCGATTGAGGAAGTTTGGAACGGGATTCAAACCAGTTATACGCAAATGGCCGCTAATGTCCAAAGTAAGTACCATGAAAACTTAGTCCATATCAGTGCCATTGGCATCAGTGCTATGATGCATGGTTACTTGGCTTTTGATAAATCCGATAAACTGTTGGTGCCATTTAGAACTTGGCGCAACAACATTACCGAAGAAGCTGCGGACAAGTTAACTGATTTGTTTGACTTCAACATTCCCCAACGTTGGACCATTGCCCACTTGTATCAATCAATTTTGAACCAAGAAGCCCATGTGGCTGACCTGGACTTTGTCACCACCTTAGCCGGTTATGTAACTTGGAAGTTATCCGGTGAAAAAGTCTTAGGGATCGGGGATGCCTCTGGGGTCTTCCCAATCGATGAAACCACTGGCACTTATCGGGCTGACTTGTTAGACAAGTTCAACCAATTGCCAGAAGTGGCCCAATACAATTGGCAAACCACTGACTTATTACCTAAGGTGGAAAAAGCCGGCGTGCAAGCTGGGACTTTGACGGCTGAAGGGGCTAAGTTGTTAGATGTTAAGGGCAATTTAGCAGCTGGCAGTTTAATGGCGCCACCTGAAGGCGACGCTGGGACCGGCATGGTGGGCACTAACAGTGTCCGCAAACGCACCGGGAATATCTCCGTTGGGACCTCAGCTTTCTCCATGGTGGTTTTAGACAAACCATTAAAAGCCTTGCATCGGGATATTGATATTGTGACAACACCAACCGGCGCACCGGTGGCCATGGTGCACACCAATAACTGTTCTTCAGATATCAATGCCTGGGTAGCAATTTTTAAAGAATTTGCCGCACGCTTAGGGGTCAACTTACCAGCCGATCAGCTGTATCAAACCTTGTTCCTAGAAGCAACCCACGCAGATGCAGATGCTGGGGGCTTATTGAACTTCAGTTACCTGTCTGGGGAAAATATCACCAAGATCAAGGCTGGCCGGCCATTGTTTGTCCGGACACCAAATAGCAATTTCAATTTACCAAACTTTATTCAAACCCAACTCTATGCGGCCTTCGCCCCATTGAAAATCGGGATGGATATCTTGGTGAATGATGAACATATCAATACCGAAGCCATGATTGCTCAAGGTGGGCTCTTCAAGACGCCGGTTATCGGCCAACAAGTCCTAGCCAATGCCTTAAACATCCCCATCACGGTGATGAATACGGCCAGTGAAGGCGGCCCTTGGGGGATGGCGGTGTTAGCCATCTATGCTAAGCATCATGCGGCTAACCAAGACCTGGCTGATTTCTTAGATACAGAAGTCTTCAAAGATCCTGAAAGCATGACCCTCAGCCCTGAACCTGCTGGGGTTGCCGGTTATCAAGAATTTATCAAGAATTACCAAGCAGCTTTGCCAGTTGAGGCTAAAGCTGGCGATGTCATCAACGAGAAAGGATGAACCTAAATTGTTAGAAGATTTAAAACAAGAAGTCTATGACGCTAACATGCAATTACCAAAATTGGATCTAGTGACCTTCACCTGGGGGAACGTCTCCGGGATCGACCGGGAAAAGGGCTTGTTCGTCATCAAGCCATCCGGTGTGGATTATGAAGATCTTAAACCCAGCGACATGGTGGTTGTGAACTTAAAGGGTGAAGTGGTCGAAGGGGATATGAATCCTTCCAGTGATACCCCGACCCATACAGTTTTATATAATGCCTTTCCAAATATTGGCGGAATCGTCCATACCCATTCACCTTGGGCCGTTTCCTTTGCTGAAGCCGGCATTGACGTGCCAGCCCTAGGGACTACCCATGCGGATACCTTCTACGGGGATGTGCCGGTCTCTGATGCCTTGACCAAAACTGAGATTGAAGAAGCCTACGAAGAAAATACCGGTAAAGTCATTGTCCGGACTTTCAAAGAACGCCAAATCGATCCAGAAGCAGTCCCAGCAGTCTTGGTTCGCCAACACGGGCCATTTTCTTGGGGGGCAACCCCAGCCAAAGCGGTTTATAACGCCAAGGTCTTGGAAGTTGTCGCTGAAATGGATTACCACGCTTTACAATTGACCAGAGATAATATTAAAGTTCCCCAATATCTCTTAGACAAGCACTATTACCGCAAGCACGGTAAGAATGCTTACTACGGTCAAAATAACCCTAAGTCCCAAGATCACGCTAAATAATTCCTTGCGTATTATGTTTTAAAAAAAATAAATTTATATAAGGAGCGTCAATTATGTTATCAGTTAAAAATTACAAGTTTTGGTTTGTTACAGGTAGTCAATTCTTATATGGTGAAGAACAGTTAAAATCAGTTGCAAAAGACGCTGAAGACATTGTTAACAAATTAAACGCCACTGGCAAATTACCTTACGAAGTTGTATTCAAAGGTGTTATGACCACAGCTGACGGTATTACCCAATTCATGAAAGATGCTAACTATGATGATGAAGTTGCCGGTGTGATCACTTGGATGCATACCTTCTCACCTGCTAAAAACTGGATCCGTGGGACTAAATTATTAGCTAAACCACTATTGCATTTAGCTACGCAATACTTAAACAAGATTCCTTATGACACCATCGACTTTGATTATATGAACTTAAACCAAAGTGCCCATGGTGACCGGGAATATGGTTACATCAATGCCCGTTTGAACAAACGCAACAAGATCGTTTACGGTTGGTGGGGCGATGCTGAAGTCCAAGATGAAATTGCTAGCTGGGAAAATGTTGCCGTTGCTTATAACGAAAGCTTTGACATCAAAGTTGCTCGTTTTGGTGATAACATGCGTAACGTTGCCGTTACTGAAGGTGACAAGGTTGAAGCCCAAATCAAATTTGGTTGGACCGTTGACTATTATGCCGTTGGTGATTTAGTGGAAGCCGTTAACGCGGTTGACGAAGCTGATATTGACGCTGAATATGCTGATTTGAAAGACAAATATGAATTAGTGCAAGGCGATAACGATGCTGACAAGTACGAACATAGCGTACGTTACCAATTAAGAGAATATTTAGGCATCAAGAACTTCTTAGACAAAGGTAACTACTCTGCCTTCACAACTAACTTTGAAGATCTTTGGGGCTTAGAACAATTACCAGGTTTAGCTGCCCAATTGTTAATGCGTGACGGTTATGGCTTTGGGGCTGAAGGTGACTGGAAGACAGCTGCTTTAGGTCGTTTATTGAAAGTCTTGACCCATAACGAAGCAACTGCCTTCATGGAAGACTATACATTAGACTTACGTAAAGGTCATGAAGCTATCTTAGGTTCTCATATGCTTGAAGTTGATCCTACCATTGCCAGCGACAAACCACGGGTTGAAGTTCATCCATTAGACATTGGTGGTAAAGCTGATCCTGCTCGTTTGGTCTTCACTGGTTCTGAAGGTGAAGCTGTTGATGTGACTGTTTCTGATTTCCGTGATGGCTTTAAGATCATCAGCTACCCAGTTGATTGCCACAAACCAGAAGCTGAAACACCAAACTTACCAGTTGCTAAACAATTATGGACACCAAAAGCTGGCTTAAAGGCTGGCGCAACTGCTTGGATCCGTAATGGTGGCGGTCACCATACTGTCTTGTCCTTCTCATTAAATGAAGAACAAATCAATGACTTAGCTGAAATGTTCGACGTTAAAAACGTAACTATCGACTAGTCTGATTCTTAATTGAATCCTCTACGCTAAAAAACCCAGTTGAAGCGATGCGGCTTCAGCTGGGTTTTTTGTGAAATTTTTAAGCGTTGGGATCAGCGGCTTCTAGGGCCATGCTCTTTTCTTCCCATTGTGTTTCTAAAGGTGTAAGTTTCGTATTCAAATCATCTAATTGGGCTTGCAGATCTTGCATCTTCGAATAACTGGTGGCTACTTCGGGGGCTGCCATTTGGGTTTGAATCGCTTGGCTTTGGGCCGAAATAGCATCGATTTGTTGTTCCAAGTCGGCGACTTCCCGCTGTAATTTACGAATAGCTTTTTGCTGGGACTTGCTGTCCTTATAGTCCACTTGGGCCTGACTGAGATTGGCGGTTGTGGGCGCAGGATTAGCCGCCGCTGCCTTTTCAGCCGCTAAGGCGTCGATTTCAGCTTTCTTTTCTAAGTAATAGTCGTAGTTCCCTAAGTAAAGGGTACTGCCCTTGGGTGTGATCTCGGTGATTTCCGTGGCTAAACTATTGATGAAGTAACGATCATGGGAGACGAACAAAACGGTGCCATCGAAGTTTTTCAAGGCATCCAACAAGACTTCTTTGCTGTCGATATCCAAATGGTTGGTGGGTTCGTCCATGATCAAGAAATTGTCATGTTCTAAGGCTAATTTGGTCAATAATAACCGGGCTTTTTCACCCCCGGATAACTGAGCGACGATTTTAGCCACATCATCCCCGGAGAATAAGAAGCTGCCTAGAATCGTGCGGATATCTTTTTCCGGCATGGTGGGATGTTCATCCCAAATTTCATTCAAGACGGTTTTGGCCCGGTGGAGATTTCGTTGTTCCTGATCGTAGTAACCAATGGCCACATTGGTGCCCAATTGGACCGTGCCCTTTAATAGGGGAATTTGGCCAATAATGCTGCGCAACAGGGTGGACTTGCCTACGCCGTTGGGGCCGATGATGGCATGGCGGCGTTGGCGTTTCACGTCTAAATTCACGGGCTGAGCCATGATGGCCTTTGGATCATAGCCAATGGCCGCATTTTGAACCTTCAACACATCATTGCCGCTTTTCTTCTCTTCACTAAAACGGAAGTGAATGGTTTTATCAGCGGCATCTGGACGTTCGATCCGGTCCATTTTTTCCAATTGTTTCCGGCGGCTTTGAGCCATCTTGGTGGTGGAGGCCCGGACGATATTTTTATCCACGAAATCGGTCATTTTCTTGATTTCGCCTTGTTGTTTCTCGTAAGCTTTCCACTCTAACGCCACGCGCTTCTCTTTTTCTTCTAGGAACTTTGAATAATTGCCGGGATAATGGTCTAAGCGATCGCTATGAATTTCATAGATTTCTTTGGCCACGTGGTCTAAGAAGTACCGGTCATGGGAAACGACCAATAAGGCACCGGGATAACCTTGCAGATAGCCTTCAAGCCAGGTGAGGGTGTCAATGTCCAAATGGTTGGTGGGTTCGTCTAGAATCAATAGATCCCGTTTTTCCAGCAATAACTTCGCCAGAGCTAAGCGGGATTTTTCACCCCCGGAAAGGGTATTGATGGGCTTATCCAAAACCGTTTCTGGAAATTGGAAGCCATGGAGGACGCTGCGAATTTCGGCCTCATAACCATAACCATTTTTCTCAGCAAAAGTTATTTGCAATTGATCGTATTGTTTTAGTAAATCTTGGTTATGACTGTCATTTCCCATCTGGGCTTCCAAGTCCCGCATTTGTTGCTCCATCTTTTGCAAAGGTGCAAAAACTGTCAACATTTCTTCATAAATCGTTCGGTCCGAGGTGAAGCCGGTATCCTGGGCCAAATAGCCTAAAGTCATATCTTTGGGGGTGATAACTTGGCCCTCATCGGGGGGGTTGATCCCTGCTAAAATTTTGAGCAAGGTGGACTTCCCAGCACCATTTGGGCCAACTAGGGCCGCCCGGTCACCAGTTTGAATTTCTAGATTGAGGTTGTTGAAAATATAGTCCCCGGAGAACTCCCGGGCAACTTTTTGCGCTTGTAATATAATCAAAATAATTAACCTTTCTTAAATAATATTGAGAAAAGCCCACCAGGTGGGCCTTAAGCTTTGCTTATCAAATAATTTCACAAATAAAATGCATGCTCACAAGATAATTTGTTTGATATTTGCCATTAAATCAAGTATTATACATCTAAACCCAATTTTTAGTTAAATTGTTAATTCACAAACATGAGATCCGAAAGGAGTTAAATATATGTCTGAAATCAAGATCCCCAAGGCAACCGCTAAACGCTTGCCCCTATATTATCGCTATTTAAATTTTTTACATGATGCTGAAAAGAAAAAGGTGTCTTCCACTGAACTTTCCGAGGCCGTGAAGGTGGATAGTGCCACCATTCGCCGGGACTTCTCTTATTTTGGGGCCTTAGGAAAGCGGGGGTATGGTTATGATGTCAATGATTTATTGAACTTCTTCAAGAAGACTTTAAATCAAGACCGCTTGACCAATGTGGCTTTAGTGGGTGTGGGGAATTTAGGCCACGCGTTGTTAAACTACAACTTCCGGCAAACCAATAGCATCCGCATCAGTGCCGCCTTTGATAGCGACCCTGAAATCACTGGGACGATTCAAAGTGGGGTCCCGATTTATCCGATGGCTGAACTAGTTCAGCAGTTAAAGGATCAACAAATCGACATTACCATTTTAACAGTTCCCAACCCCGCAGCTCAAGAAGTCACCAATTTATTAGTTAATGCTGGGGTCCGGGGTATTTTGAACTTTACATCCCTACGCTTATCCGTACCAGACAATGTGCGGGTACAAAACGTGGATCTGGCCAATGAATTGCAGACTTTGATCTACTTCTTAGATCACTATGATGCCCAATTAAAGCCAGCTGAAAATGCGGATAGTGTGACTTTAGATGTGAAGACGGATAACAAGTAAAATTTATCCGTATAAATTAATATAGCAGAAAATCAAAGCGGTTGCTTACAAAAAATTACTTTTGTAGGCAGCCGCTTTGATTTTGGAAATTATCGGGGCGTTATTCAATGGAGACTTTGAAAAAAGACAATGCCATTCATGATAATGTGGGCCAACATGGATGTCCAGATGCGACCGGTGTAATTGTATAGGAAACAAAAGAACAAACCAATGACGCTATACATTAAAATATGGCTGTCCTGATGGGCGAAGGCGAAAATCAAGGCAGAGATGACCGCCGCCCCAATTTTGCCTGTGAAGGGGACTAATTGGCCAAAGATGGTCTTACGGTAGACGATCTCTTCAATAATGGGTAAGAACACTAACACACTGATGACATAATAGGGATAAGTCTTCATGGTTTCCAATAAGGTATTGGTGTTTTGGGAAGCGGCGGTGATGTGAAAGAGGTTTTGTTCCACAAACACACTGAGCAATTGTAAAACAATGGTCACACCGCCCCCAACGATGCCCCAAATCAGGATTTTAGGCTTGGTGGTATATGGGTTAGCGGCTTCAATGGCGTTGGCTGGGGTGCGCTTATAAGCGACCCAGGCTAATATTAAAAGACCTAGGAGATACCAGACCGTGATCAACAAGAAGTAGCCATTTTTAGGGGAAAGCATGCGACTAAAGAAGTTTGGCATGAACATCATGAATAAATAGATAAATAAGGTGACAGCTGTACTGTTACGGGCTTTCAATTGGATGACTCCTTTAAAATTATTTGAATAAATTACACTAAAAAACTTGCAAAAGGGCCGAAAAATGGTTATTATATTTCTTGTAGTTAGCACTTGGCAATATAGAGTGCTAATAGTGCTAAGTTAAAGCGAAAATATGTATTTGGAGGGATTTCTTGTGTTAAAACCATTAGGTGACCGTGTTATCGTGAAAGTAGAAGAACAAGAAGAAGAGACTGTTGGCGGTATCGTCTTAGCCAACAATGCCAAAGAAAAACCACAAACCGGCAAGATCGTTGCTGTCGGTGAAGGTGCCCTTACGGAAGACGGCAAACGCCTACCTTTGACAGTTAAAGAAGGCCAAGTTGTAATGTTTGACAAATATGCCGGATCTCAAGTGAAATATGATGGTGACGATTACCTAGTATTACATGAAAAAGATTTAATGGCTGTTGTTGACTAGTATAACAATTCCGTTTAAGTAATACAGCATCATTTGCAACAAAAATATTTTAATGAGGTGGATAAATAGATATGGCTAAAGATATTAAGTTCTCCGAAGACGCACGTTCAGCAATGTTACGTGGTGTGGATAAATTAGCAGATACAGTTAAAACAACCTTAGGCCCTAAAGGCCGTAACGTGGTTTTGGAACAATCTTATGGTTCTCCTGAGATCACTAACGATGGGGTTACCATTGCAAAGAGCATTGAATTAGAAGACCACTATGAAAACATGGGTGCTAAGTTAGTATCTGAAGTAGCTTCTAAGACCAATGATATTGCTGGTGATGGGACAACAACTGCAACTGTTTTGACCCAAGCCATCGTGCGTGAAGGCTTGAAGAACGTCACAGCCGGTGCTAATCCTGTTGGCATTCGGGCTGGTATTGAAAAAGCAACAGCAGCTGCTGTTGATGCTTTACACAAGAACTCCCACAAAGTTGAAACTAAAGACCAAATTGCCCAAGTTGCTTCTGTTTCTTCTAGCAGCGAAGAAGTCGGCAAATTAGTAGCTGACGCTATGGAAAAAGTTGGTCATGATGGTGTTATTACCATTGAAGAATCAAAAGGGATCCAAACTGAATTAAACGTCGTTGAAGGGATGCAATTTGATCGGGGCTACTTATCCCAATACATGGTCACTGATAACGACAAGATGGAAGCTGACTTGGATAATCCTTATATCTTGATCACCGATAAAAAGATTTCTAACATCCAAGAAATTTTACCATTATTACAAGAAATCGTGCAACAAGGCAAAGCTTTATTGATCATTGCTGACGACGTTGAAGGGGAAGCTTTACCAACCTTAGTCTTGAACAAGATTCGGGGCACATTCAACGTTGTTGCCGTTAAAGCACCTGGCTTTGGCGATCGCCGTAAAGCCCAATTGGAAGATATCGCCATCTTAACTGGTGGGACAGTCATCACTTCTGATTTAGGCTTAGAATTAAAAGATACGAAGTTAGATCAATTAGGCCAAGCTGGCAAAGTTACCATCACCAAAGACAATACAACTATCGTTGAAGGCGCTGGGGCTAAACAAGATATTGAAGATCGGGTTGCTACCATTAAGAAACAAATTGATGATACAACATCTGACTTTGATCGTGAAAAATTACAAGAACGTTTGGCTAAATTAGCCGGCGGGGTTGCCGTCATCAATGTTGGTGCCGCAACTGAAACTGAATTAAAGGAACGCAAGTATCGTATTGAAGATGCTTTGAATGCCACTCGGGCAGCCGTTGAAGAAGGCTACGTTGCTGGTGGTGGTACTGCCTTGATGAATGTTGTCTCTGCTGTTGCTGCTTTGAAAGAAGAAGGCGACGTCCAAACTGGGATCAACATCGTCCAACGGGCATTACAAGAACCTGTTCGTCAAATTGCTGAAAATGCCGGTAAAGAAGGCTCTGTCATCGTGGAACACTTAAACGGTGAAAAACCTGAAATTGGTTATAACGCAGCGACTGACAAATGGGAAAACATGATTGATGCTGGGATCATCGACCCTACAAAAGTGACACGTTCTGCTTTGCAAAACGCCGCTTCTGTTGCATCCTTGATCTTAACTACCGAAGCTGTTGTCAGTGACATCCCAGAACCTAAGGATGTTGCCCCAGCAGCACCTGCCGGCGGTATGGGCGGCATGGGCGGTATGATGTAGCCTGAATTTACAATATTTCTTAACAACACGTCGTTTGGGCGTGTTGTTTTTTTTCTAAAACTGAAAAAAGGTGCAAAAATACCCCTTCAACTGAGTTTTGAATTATAATATTATTAACGTGGTAATTTGAACCACAAACTCTTATAATCAGTAAAACAAGTAAATTTCAAGGAGTGATTTGATGCATTTAATTGAAACACCAATTAAACTAAACGCCAGCCTACACAAGATGATTCCCCGGACGATTTCGTATTTATACGGGAAACAAGCCATTAAGTATTTTAGAACTTACACCCTGGGTCCGCTGCACGTTTTCTTCGTGGATGCTTTTAGCCGCATTGACGTGATTATTTTGTCAGATAACCGGCAAGTTAAAGACAAAGAGATCGATTTTGTCTTAGAAAAACTAATGCCGGGCGTGGCCAAGGACACGTTGAAGATCAATGACGAAGCCAAGGCGGATGTGGAGAAATTTGCAAAACGCAAATTACAATACAAGGATATTGTGGTCATTGAACAAACGGTAAAATGAGAATTTTAGAACATTAATAGCATTTCTATTTTTAATGTTGTACTATCATATAGATTGCTCTGAAAATCGACTCATATTAATATTTTTTAAGGGGAAAGTGATATGCAACAATTAAAGCGGATTTTTATTGGGCGACCGCTGAAGTCTTCAGAAGAGGGCAACCAAAAGCTGGGTAAATTAAAAGCTTTGGCCATGCTCAGTTCTGATGCTTTGTCATCTGTGGCTTACGGGACTGAACAAATTGTTTTAGTCTTGACCCAATTGTCCATTGCCGCAATCTGGTATTCCTTACCGATTGCCGCGTTTGTGTTGATCCTACTTTTGGCATTAACACTGTCGTATCGCCAAATCATCCATGCTTATCCGGGTGGTGGGGGTGCTTACAAGGTCTCCAGTGATAATCTAGGCAAGAATGCAGGCCTAGTTGCCGGGGGCTCGTTATTGATCGACTACATGCTGACGGTATCCGTTAGTGTGTCCGCCGGGGCTGAAGCGATTACGTCAGCGGTACCGGCCTTATACGGCCATCAAGTTGGCATTTCCTTAGTCATTATTATTATTTTAATGCTCATGAACCTGCGGGGCATGAGCGAATCGGCCTCATTTTTGATGATTCCCGTCTATTTATTCGTTGGTAGTATTACGCTGATGATCGGTGTTGGGTTGTACAAGATTTTCACCGGGGCGATTCCTTTTAAGGCTGCCGCTTCCGTGGGGACAGCGGTACCTGGCATCACCATGGCGTTAATTTTCCGGGCTTTTTCTTCCGGGTCATCTTCTTTGACCGGGGTTGAAGCCATTAGTAACGCGGTGCCATTCTTCAAGAAACCCCGGGCCAGGCATGCTGCTGAAACCTTGGCGATCATGGCCTTTATCTTAGGGGCCTTCTTTGCCGGGATCACCTTCTTGAACTATTGGTATGGCATCGTGCCAGAAGCTAAAGTGACGGTCTTGTCGCAAGTGGCCAGTCACACCTTTGGCCATGGTTTCTTATTTTATCTGGTGCAATTTGCCACGGCCTTTATTTTGGCCGTCGCTGCCAATACCGGTTTTTCCGCATTTCCCGTGCTGGCTTACAATTTAGCCCGGGATAAGTTCTTGCCCCATAATTACATGGACAGAGGCGATCGGCTAGGTTATTCCAATGGGATTTTGACGTTAGCCATTGGCTCCGGGGCATTGATCGTCTTGTTCAACGGGGTCACGGCTAATTTGATTCCGTTGTACGCTGTGGGCGTTTTTATTCCCTTTACCTTGTCCCAGTCCGGGATGATCGTGAAATGGTTTAAAGAGCGGCCCAAGGGCTGGTTTGGGAAGTCTGCCGCCAACTTCGTGGGGGCATTGATCTCCTTTGCCATCCTGTTGATCCTATTTATTTATCGGATCAAAGATATCTGGCCATTCTTCATTATTATGCCCCTGGTTATTTTCATTTTTTATAAGATCCATGATCACTATCACAAAGTGGCCGAACAGTTGCGTTTGGAAGACACGGATGCGGTGTTGCACCATTTTGAAGGGGCCACGATCATTGTTTTGATCAGTAACATCACCCAAGTGACCAAAGCTGCCTTAAGCTACGCGGAGTCCATTGGGGACTACGTGATTGCTGTGCATGTGTCCACGGATGAAAATCCTGGGAAGGAAAAAGAAATCCAATCTACCTTTAAAGTGGATTTCCCAGATGTCCGTTTTGTGGATGTCCACTCCAATTATCGGGCGATTGCTAAACCCTTGGTGCGGTTCACCCAGATCATTAGTCGCAATGCCTTGCGGCGCAATTACTCCACCACGGTGTTGATCCCCCAATTTATTCCTAAGAAACACTGGCAGCAAACCCTGCACAACCAAACTGCATTACGGCTGCGCCAGGCATTTTCCCATAAAGAAAATATTGTGGTAGCCACTTATTCGTATCATTTGAAAAAATAAATACCTCAACGCCGGTGCAAATTCAAGTTTTGTGCCGGTTTTTTGGATGTGCTAAAATAACATAAAGCTTAAAAAAGGAGCGCGGGTATTTGCGTATATTATTTATTGGCGATGTTGTGGGTCAGTTAGGATTGAGTCTGATTCAACATTATGTACCAGAATTAAAGCGGCAGTTAAAGCCCCAAGTCACCATTGTTAACGGGGAAAATATTGCCGATGGCAAGGGCATTACTGAAAAACTCTATAAGGCCCTGCTACAAGCCGGCACTGACGTGGTGACCTTAGGCAACCACGCCTTTCGCAAACGGGATATCATGGACTTCATTGATGGGGCCAAGAAAATGGTGCGCCCCGCTAATTTCCCAGCCGGGGTGCCTGGCCAAGGTTATACCATTGTGAATGTGAATCAGACCAAACTGGCCGTGCTCAATCTCCAAGGCCGGGTCTTCCTGGATGCCATTGATGATCCCTTCACCAAGGCCGATGAAGTATTAGCGGAAATCAAACAAATCACGCCCTTGGTCTTTATCGATTTCCACGGGGAAGTCACCAGTGAGAAGTTGGCCCTGGCTTATTATTTAGATGGCCAAGTGGCGGCGGTGATCGGCACCCATACCCATGTCCAGACCAATGATGCCCGGATTTTGCCCAAGGGCACTGCTTTTTTGACGGATGTGGGGATGACGGGCTCTTATGAAGGAATTTTAGGGGTTAAAAAAGAACCCGTGATCCATAACTTTTTGACCAAGCTGCCGGCTCGCTTTGAACCCATCGATACTGGGGCTGGCCAACTGGGGGCTTGTTATATTGATATTAAAGACGATACCGGTGTGGCCACAAAAATTAAAACGATTCGCATAGATAAAGATTTCCCCTTAGAGGTATAAATAGATGGATGAGGATTTAAAAACCCAATTGGCCCAGTTGGAACCGGCTGTGCGTCAGGCCTTAGACAAGTTAAACGAGGCAATCGCCAAGGAATCAGTGATCAAAGAGTATCAACAAATTGAAGCTCAGGTCCAACAAAATCAACACCTGCAACAGGTGCAAGCTGATTTGAAAAAAGCCCAGCGGGAAATTGTCACTTTTAAGCGGATTGATAAGCCCAAAGCTGCCCAAGCAGCCACGGAAACGGCGGACAAGTTGAAAGAAACCCTGGAACAAGATCCGTTGACCCTGGCTTATCGGCAAAGTTTAATGGATGCCAATGATATTTTGACCTATATCACCGGCCAATTTGAAACCAAATTAGCAGCAATTATGGCAAAAGAAGACCATTAGATAAGGAGACTTTGAATGCCACAAAAAACCCAAGAGACACCAATGATGCAACAATACCAGGCCATCAAGGATCAATACCCTGATGCGTTTTTGTTTTATCGCATTGGTGATTTTTATGAATTATTTTACGATGATGCCATCAAAGGCTCACAACTATTGGAATTGACCCTGACCGCCCGGAATAAAAGTGCCACTGATCCTATCCCCATGTGCGGCGTGCCCCACCATGCGGCCCAAAATTATGTGGATATTTTAGTGGATAAGGGCTATAAAGTCGCGATCTGTGAACAAATGGAAGACCCTCGAAAAGCTGTGGGCATGGTGAAACGGGCCGTGATCCAATTAGTCACGCCGGGGACGGTGGTTCAAGAAAAGCCCGGGCAAGCTAAGGATAGTAACTTCTTAACGGCGGTTTACGCCCAGGCTGGCCAGTTCGGCTTTGCTTATACGGATTTAGCCACTGGGGAGATTTTTGTCTCTAAACTAGGGGCAATTAGCGCGGTGATCAATGAATTATTGAGCCTGCGCACCAAAGAAGTGGTGATCCCCACGGATTTACCCGGAGATTTCAAAACAGCCTTGAACCAGTTGGATATCCTAGTGTCCACCCAAGGCGATGGCCCCGCCACTGCTGAAGTGAGCTTCGTCAGCCAAGGGATTGATTCCCCAGTGGAACAGGCCGTCTTAAAAACCTTGGTGTTGTATTTGGTGTCCACCCAAAAGCGGGCCTTGGCCCACTTACAAGTGGCGGTGGAATATGAGCCCAGTCAGTTTTTACGCATGGATCATCAAGTCAAAGAAACCTTAGAACTCACCCGCTCCTTACGGACAGGGGAGCGTCACGGGACTTTGTTATGGTTATTGGATAAGACGAAGACCGCCATGGGCGGGCGCTTATTGAAACAGTGGTTAGACCGGCCCTTGTTAGACCGGGCGGAAATTGAACGACGTCAAGCCCGGGTGGGGGCCTTTAGTGCCCATTTCTTTGAACGCAGTACCTTACAAGAGGCCCTGACCAAGGTCTATGACTTAGAACGCTTAGCTGGCCGGGTGGCCTTTGGCAGTGTTAACGGCCGGGATCTCTTACAATTAAAGGGCTCCTTAGCCCAAGTCCCTTTGATCAAAGATATTTTACAACAGATGCAAGATCCCACTTTAAAGGATTTTCAAAGCCAATTAGATGAAGTCCCGGAAGTTTATGACTTGATCGATCGGGCGATTCAAGCGGACCCACCGATTTCGGTCACCGATGGGGGCATTATTCAAGATAATTATAATCAAACCTTAGATGACTACCGGGATGCCATGAATAACAGCAAGCAATGGATCGCTGAATTGGAAAGCCAAGAACGGCAGGTCACCGGCATTCACAATTTACGCATTGGTTTCAATAAAGTTTTTGGCTATTATATTGAAGTCACCAAGGGCAATGTGAAGCAAGTCCCCGCGGGCCGTTATGAACGCAAGCAGACTCTGACCAATGCAGAACGCTACATTACCCCGGACTTGAAGGAAAAGGAACGCTTGATTTTAGAGGCCCAGGAGAAGTCCACGGCCTTAGAGTATGATTTATTCACGGAAATCAGAGAGCAAATCAAAAAGCAGATTCAACGCCTGCAACACTTGGCGGCGGTGATTTCTGAAATTGATGTGCTCCAGGGCTTTTCCGTGGTGGCCGAACAACAGCACTACGTGAAACCCACTTTCACCAGTCATCAAAAGGGCGTGCATATTGAAAATGGCCGCCATCCCGTGGTGGAAAAAGTCCTGGGGGCCCAGCAATATATTGCCAACGGCGTCACCATGGACCAGCATACCGATATTTTATTGATCACCGGGCCCAATATGTCGGGGAAGAGCACCTACATGCGGCAAATGGCCTTAACGGTGATCATGGCCCAGCTGGGTTCGTTCGTGCCGGCGGATAAATGCGAATTACCCATTTTTGATCAGATTTTTACCCGAATTGGGGCGGCGGATGACTTGATTTCTGGGAAGAGTACCTTTATGGTGGAAATGATTGAAGCTAATAACGCCTTGGCTCATGCTAGTTCTCGAAGCTTGATTTTATTTGACGAATTGGGTCGAGGGACGGCCACCTATGATGGCATGGCCTTGGCCCAGGCCATCATTGAGTACATTCATGCCAATATCCATGCCAAAACCCTATTTTCTACCCATTACCATGAACTCACTGGCTTGAGTGCCACCTTGGCGAAGTTGACCAATGTCCACGTGGGGGCCACGGAAGAAAATGGCAAGTTGATCTTTATGCATAAAGTCTTGCCCGGGCCGGCGGATAAGTCCTATGGGATCCACGTGGCGCAATTGGCCGGCTTGCCCCATAGTTTGTTAAAGCGGGCCGATCGCATATTAGATGATTTAGAGGCCCAAGGGGCTAAAACCACGGCCCAACCGGCTGCCTCTGAGGTGGCGGCACAGCCAGCGGCAAAAGCACCAGCAACACCAGAATCCGCCCCAACCGTCGTAGAAGAAACCCAATTATCGTTGTTCCCTGAACCAAAAGCAGCTCCGGTGGATGCCAAAGCCCAACAGGTGCTGAACGCCTTAAAGAAATTAGATTTGATGGATCAAACCCCAATGGATGCCATGAACAACATTTATCATTGGCAGAAATTGTTAAAAAAGAAAGGATAGTGGTGCAGTATGGCAGACATTCATGAACTATCAGAACAATTAAGCAACCAAATTGCCGCTGGGGAAGTTATTGAGCGGCCCGCTTCTGTGGTGAAGGAACTTGTGGAAAATGCCATTGATGCTAAAGCTACCCAAATTGACGTGGGGGTTGAAGATGCCGGTTTGCAGGCCATTACCATTAGTGATAACGGCCTGGGCATCCCCAAAGCCCAAGTAGCCCTGGCTTTCTTGCCCCATACCACCAGTAAAATCCGCAATCGTGATGATTTATTCCGGGTCAATTCCCTGGGGTTTCGGGGCGAAGCCTTAGCCAGTATTGCGGCGGTGGCCAAAGTCACCATGCTCACGGCCACGGATGCCGGGTTAGGGACGCAAATTGAACTGGCCGGGGGCAAAGTCCTGGACCAAAAGAGTCAGTCCTCCAGACAGGGGACCTATGTGGCGGTGAAGGATTTATTTTATAACACGCCCGCCCGACTAAAATATGTGAAGTCCGTGAATACGGAACTGTCCCATATTGCTGACATTGTGAACCGCTTAGCCCTGGCCCATCCCAACATTGCCGTGACCTTTGCCAACAATCACAACATTTTATTAAAGACCAGTGGTTCCGGGGATTTATTGCGGGACATCACTGAGATTTACAGCATTGGCGTGGGTCGGCAAATGATCGAAGTTACGGGTTCTGATTTGGATTTCAAATTAAGTGGCTTCGTGTCTTTGCCTAAATTGACCCGGGCCAATCGGAATTTCGTCTCCTTGTTCATCAATGGCCGTTATATTAAAAATTACGCCTTGACCCGGGCCCTGATTGCCGGCTATGGCAGTAAGTTAATGGTGGGACGCTATCCGCTGGCGGTTTTAAATTTGACCATGGATCCCTTTTTAGTAGATGTGAATGTGCATCCCACTAAACAAGAGGTCCGCTTGAGCAAAGAAGATGAATTAAGCCAGCTGATCACCACCAATATCCAGCAAGTACTAGGGGCTCAAAATTTGATTCCCGATGCGGTGGCTAATTTAAATAGCAGTCAGCCCAAAATCAAAAAAGAGCAATTGGCCATGCGTTTAGACCAAGCCAGTGCGCAATTTTTGCAGGGCCAACAACAAGTTCCAGAAAAAGCCCAACCCCAGGTGGTGCCGACGCCCCAGGTTAGGCCAGCTAAGCCAGCACCCCAGATTCAAGAAGCCGCTGGGACCAGCTATCAACGCCAGCCCCAAAGTCAAGCCGACAGCCTAGTGCGGCCGGCGGATTTAAATGCCACGCCGATTTTTGAAGACCCGGCCCGCTTGGCAAAATGGGACCAGCGGTATAGCGCTGAAAAGCCGGCTTTGCCCTTTGGAGATGAAGCTGATCAATCAGTAGCTACTTTGCGGGATTTGGCCAGTGCTCAAAGTCAGCAGCCCAGATTTCCCAATTTGACCTATATTGGCCAAATTCATGGGACCTACTTGATTGCAGAAAGTGCCGATGGTTTTTACTTGGTGGATCAGCATGCGGCCCAAGAACGGGTGAATTATGAGAAATATCGCCAAGCCATCGGCGAAGTCAGCCAAGACCAGCAAAATTTGTTGGTACCCATTGTCTTGGACTATAATAGCGCTGATTTCTTGGCGATTAAAAATCGTTTGGATATTTTAGCCCAAGTGGGGTTGCATCTGGAGCCTTTTGGCCAAAATAGTTATGTGGTCCACACTCATCCCACTTGGTTTAAAGCTGGTCAAGAAGAAGATACCATTAAAGAAATGGTAGATGAAGTCTTGGCCAATAAACAAATGACCGTGGCGAAGTTCCGGGAGAAAACGGCCATTATGATGAGCTGTAAGCGGGCCATTAAGGCCAATCATCATCTAGACTCCCTACAAGCTAAGGCACTTTTAGGGCATTTAGCCCAGGCTGAAAATCCCTTTAATTGCCCCCATGGCCGCCCAGTACTGGTCCAATTCACCGAAAAAGACTTGGAGCACATGTTTAAACGAATTCAAGATCCCCATCAAAGTTATGGGCGACCGTAAAAAAAGACGATCAGCCGTTTTGGCGATCGTCTTTTTTTAAACTCATGATTTGAAATGAACGGAGTCCCCAGGAATCATCATCGTGGGAATATAAGTGGTCTGATTTTTTTCAGGCATTTTATGGGCCACGCGATTTAATAAATTAGTCACGACTTCTTGGCTCCAGAGATTAATATTGGCATCGGCGGTGGTGAGTTTGGGCTCAAAAATCGGATTGGCTGCTTGAATATTATCAAAACCCACCACACTAATGTCTTGGCCCACCTTGAGACCAGCTTCTTCGGCAGCCCGATAAACCCCATGGGCCATGACGTCGTTTAAGCAAAAGAAGAAGTTATACTGCCGAGTGGCCAGTAGCTCCTTGGCCGCTTTATAGGCGGGGGCAAAGTCAAAGTGGCCATTATAAAGAGATTGGGTGATATCCAGTTGATAATTGGCTTTGAAGTAGTCTTGGCAAATGGCTAAGCGATTTTGGGCATTGTAAGAATCTTCTGGCCCAGTGAAAAAACAAACTTGGCGATGATCCGACTGGCCGTATAAGCCGCATAGACTGGTGAGGGCTTGGCGATTATCGATGATGATATTGGCCGCATTGTCGGCTTCTAGTTTATTGGCCATCATCACCACGGGAATACTCAAGCCACTAACAGTTTTTTGGAAGTAAGCCTTTGAAGCGGTGTAATTAAAGACAATGAGGCCATCAAATAGTTGGGCGTTGATCAATTCAGTGCTGTTGTTGGCAATGACCACTAAAGCATAACCGCGCTCGTGCAACTCCTTATTAATGGCTTCCACCAGGGCGCCATTAAAGATGCTTTCAAAACTGCTGATGAGCATACAAATGATTTTAGATTGCCGGGTCCGCAGGCCTTGGGCAATCTTACTGGGATGGTAGTTCAAATCCTGGGCAATTTTTAAAATTCGAGCGGTGGTATCGGCACTAATTTTACGATTGCCATTCAAAGCATATGAAACAGTAGCTGGTGAAACGCCGGCTAGTTTCGCAATATCGGTTAGACTTGTGGGTCTGTTCACGTTGATCCTCCTCAAAATAAAAACCTATTATTGACCATAACATATTGACAGCGATTACAGGAACGATTATATTAGAGTTGCGTAAGTAAGTTAATCGTTTAACACCCATACTACTCAAGGAAGTGACACTATGGACCAAAACCAGCGTTGGGCCAACGAATTACTCGCCAAAGTGGTGGCGAAATATCGTTGGGTTGCCGCTAAGACAGGGGATAAAATACCCTATACAACGGATAAGGCCGGTAATTTCGATAATCATTCTTTGCTAAGCGGTCCATTGGACGACCAAAATAATATCAGTTGGTGGACCAATGGTTTTTATCCAGGACTATTGTGGCAACTTTACACCCTTGAACCGGCGCCAGTATTTCAAACCAACGCCCAAAATATTGAACTGAAGCTGGCTGAAAGCTTACAGCTGTTTGATGGCTTGAGTCATGACGTGGGCTTTATGTTTTTCCCAACTTCAGTGTACCACTATGCCTTGACCGGCGACCAGCGGGCTAAAACAACAGCTATGCATGCGGCCACGATTTTAGCGGGTCGTTATAACATTGCCGGGCACTTCATCAAGGCCTGGAATCCGGAAAAAGGCGTCAGTCGGGCCGGCTGGGTCATTATTGACTCGTTAATGAACTTAGAGTTGCTGTATTGGGCCAGCGCTCAAAGCCAAGATCCCCGCTTTGCCTTGATTGCCGATGCCCATGCTCATACCGTGATGAACCACTTTATCCGCGCCGATGGCTCGGTGAAGCATATTTGCCAGTTTGACCCAGCCACAGGGGCTTATCTACAATCCCTAGGGGGCCAAGGCTATGGCCATGGCTCCGCCTGGGCCCGGGGTCAAGCTTGGGCCATTTATGGCTTGACAGCTTGTTTTGCCCGCACCGGAACTGGTGAATATCGCCAGCAAGCGCAAAAAGTGGCAGACTACGTTTTAAGTCAATTACCAGAAAATTTATTAGTACCAATTGACTTTAATCAGCCAGATCAACCGGCTTGGATGGACAGTTCGGCCCAAGCTATTTTAGCCAGTGGCTTATTAAGTTTGGCTCAAGTTACCACTGGTGCGGCCAGCCAACGCTATTATCAAACCGCCGTGGCCCTCTTAAAAACCCTGGTGGCACAGTGTAGCGATTTTTCAAAGGACCGGGATAATCTAATTACCAAAGCCTCAGCCCAGTATCATGAACCGCTGCATGAATATCCCATCATCTATGCAGATTACTACTTTGTTGAGGCCTTGTTAAAGCTGACCAACCAAGACTTAGCCGCTAGGATATGGCAAACAAATTAAATTATCGTGCTTAACTATAACAAAAAAATGTGAGATTTGAAAGGAAGGTCACTTATGGCTGAAGAAATTAATCGGGAATTACAACTAGATCCCAAGGAATTTGCAAAATTAGTAGCTAGTAATTTGAATTTTGACCCAGATACAGATGTGGAAAAAATTTCTAAGCGTACGATGATGCAATATTTGAGTGCTTATTACTTAGCCAATCAATTCAATAATTATGAAGACACCATCTTCAATAAAGGTGATGTGAAAGACTATCCTAGCTATTCTGAAGTAACAGCTTTGATGAATCAAGTGAAGTGGCGTAGCTAATAAGGGCAACCAAAAAGCGCACGTCCCAGTTTTCCGTAAAGGATGAACTGGGACGTGCACTTTTTATTTAGCTGTACTATTTGAGATATTCAATGGCATCCAGGTAATAGGTGCCGGCAACGACTTTTAAGGTGATTTGATGGTGACCGGCGGGGAGATTAGCCACTTGTAAGTGACTGGCTTTATCGGCCCCCGAATTTGGGGTAAGCGCCGCTTGCCAAATTTGGCCGTCCACGAAGACATCTAATTGACTGGTGTGGACTTGGTGGCCAATGAGATTAAAGCCACTACCGTCGAATTCAAATTGGACTGCTGTATCTGGTCCTGCCGTCCCAATGGATAGGGTCCGCTGCCATAAGGTATTGCCCAGACCAACTTGGTGATCCCAGTCACCGCTGTAATGGATATTGGCTGCCAGGTCGTCCACCCGCTGTGTGCTGATTTGGCCGTGGGTTGCGGGCGTGATGGTCAGATTTTGGATTTGGGTGTGGTAATAACCACAACCGACTTTGACCCGCCCACTATAAGTGGGGTTATCGGTATCTTGCCAAGTCACTAAGGACTGACCATCTAATTTGGCACTTAAGGTATTGCCTAGGGCTGCAAATTGCAACTGGTGGGCAATGGTCACATCCAAAAGATCCACATAACCGAAAGTGACAACTTGCTGGCGGACAATCAATTCATAATAGCCGTTGGTGTCCAGTTTAAAGACATAAGGGGCACTGGTCAAGCGGCCCTTGACATCGGTTTGTTCCCGCAGGCCGATACCCAGATAGTTGCCATCCTGGGAGTTTTGTTGGGTGGTGTGGTCGAATTTAAAGGTTAAGGCCACGTTATAATCACACCAACGGTCATCCCCCAAGGTGAAGTTAGGGGCAAAGGAATACTCCCAATCTAAGGCCCGTTCTTGTTCCGTGATCATTTGTTGCAAGACGGGGCCAGTGGGTGTTTGCGTGACTTCAAAGGCGCCACCTTGATCTGTGGTATAAAGGGGCGTGTTACCTCTAGCCTTTAAAAAGGCCGGACTGTAGTTAAAGTCATCAGCATATAAAACTTGGTTATCTTGGGTCAAAACCTGATTTTCAGCGGCACTTAAGATTTCGTGATAGGCCACTTCAGAATCTTGGCGCCGGTCTAGGGTGGTGAGAGTGGCGATCATATAAGGGGCCACGGTGAAACTAACTTGGCCGCTGACCACCGCCGAAATTGCACTTAATTGCATCAAGTTGGCATCATAAGCTGCTTGGTCTTTGTTGGGACCGGTACTGGTCCAGCAATAAACCGGTTTAGTGGCCGCCTTCGTGTTGGTGACGTGTAAAGTATAGGTTCGGGGTTCGGGACTGTCGTTGACTAAAATCGTCGAAAAATCAGCTTTATCCGGGGACATCAGGGTCATATAGCTGGCAGCCTGGGTATTTTGGCTTAAGTTTTCTGTCCCCAAAACCCCACTATAACAAGCTGGGGTTAAATAACGCCAAGCAGATTCTGTTGCCCAACCGCTTTTGGCAAAATTGGTAAAATGCTTGATGATCTGCAGGCCCGCATTGTCTACTTCGAAATAACCAGACCAAGGATGTTGGGCCGTGATCAATTCTTTGTGGCTGTAGTTGACCCCAGGGTAATAAGCGGCCACCGCTGGCTGGAATAAGTAAAGACTGCGGCGGGATTTATAGTAACTTTTCACAACCCGATTGGCCACGTCTAAGCCACTTTGGGTGCCACCAATGCCCGTTTTGGCACTGGCCCGAATGCGATATTTTCCACTGGTCATGGGGGCCACGCCTTCGCTGTACCAAACTTCATGATGGTATTTATCGGCTAATTGAGTATAAGCCTGATCAGGGCCGTCATCGGTATTATAGTGGTAACCCACAGCTGGCACCAATTGGCGTAGCTCGGCATCAGCCAGCATCCCAGTGCCGAAGTTGGTCTCGTAGTTTTGATCGGCAGCAATCAGTTTGATCTGATGGTAAGCTGCAATGGGAAAATCGGTGGGGAAGTCAGTGGTATCAGTTTGCAGACGCTTAGCGAACCACTTGATAAAGCCAAACATGGGATGTTTGGTTTCGTTGCGGTCCGGATCCACGTAGTCGATTAAATAACCGTAAGTTTCATAAGCGGCAATAATGGTTTCTTTATACCATTGATACATGGCTTCAAAGGCCGATTCAGGTACTAAATGATCGGGGTCAGTACTTTTAACTTGGCGCCATTGGTCTTTTAGCCAGCCAGGTTCACCCCAGCGCAGTAGGCCGGTTTTTAATTGGGGTTGAATTTTTTTAGCATCGGCAATCAGTTGATAACCCGCTCCCCGACAAACGTTAGCCGGTTCACTTTGACTGCGCTTAGTGGCTGGTTCCGTGCCAGAAGAGGTATTGGCATCATCGCCTAATTCGACTTTTAACAAGCGTAATAGGGGATGTTTGCCACCGAATAAAATGGTTAGAATTTGTTGGTAGACGGCAGGGTGTTTGGCTTTATAGTCCAATAAGAGTCGCGAGGAGTTATTGCAACTAATGTAGCCAAAGCCTTTAAACGTATTGGCATCTTGGCTATCTGTTTTTAATTGGCTGCCATCAATGTTGATTTCAGTTTCGTTCATGACTTGGCTCCTTTGGCTTTGTAATCTAAGGGGAGGTCATGCCAACGCTTTTTCAGGTAAAAAGCAGCTGCTTTTGGCTGACGTTCCCGGGTAAAGAGGCCTTTTTTATTGCCGTCCACCCGCATGTTACCTTCAACGGTTTGGAAATCAGCTAAATTCCAAGGCTGTTCGCCCCGGATGAAATCATAGCTGTCAAAGACCCGGTTGAACATTTCTAACAATTCAGTTTGATATTCTTCACTCCACATCACTGAAGGCAATTTGTGCAGTCCGGCTTGGGTGTCGCCACCGTATTCGGAAAAGATGATGGGCTTGTCGATATCAGAAGCGGCCCACTGGTCCAATTCATCCCGTAAACCAGCTTCACCATCGGAGATTTCATAGCCCCATTTATGGTACCAGCCGGGATAGCGGTTTAATAAGTAAATGTCTGGGAACTGCAGGGCGTGGGAAGTTTCATAGGTGTCATCTTCATTCAAGGTGAAGGTCCGGGGCCGCTTTTGGGGATCTAAGTCCGCCGTAGCCTGGAAGAGTTTGGTGAAGTAAGGCACACATTTTTCAGAAGAGGTATCCGGTTCATTGAACAAACTCCAAGCTAAGACGCTAGGATGATTTTTGTCTCGTTTGATCAAATCTTGGACCTGGTCTAGGTGATGGTCGTATAAACTATCGATCCAATCCCCGTCAAAGAAGTTTTGGTCTAAGCCGCCTAAGAAGCTGGCGGCGGCCATCTTAAAGCCCACGGCCGGGACTTCATCGATGATCAAGATACCAGCACGGTCGGCCATTTGGTAAGCTTGTTCATCATAAGGGTAGTGGGAAGAACGATAAGAGTTGGCCCCGATCCATTTCATCAAAGCCAAATCCCGGGTCTCAACTTTCAAGTCAAAACCCCGGCCGGCAAAATTACTGTCTTCATGACGGCCAAAGCCCCGCAGATAAACGGATTGACCATTGATGAGAATTTCATGGCCAGCAATTTCCACGGTCCGGATGCCAATTTCGGCACTGTAAGTGTCAATAGTTGCCCCGTCTTGATGTAATTCAATAACCAGTTGGTATAAATAGGCTTGGCCCACTTGCCATAAATGGGCATTTGTTACTAATAAATCACCAGTTGTGCCATTACTTTCAGCTACAATGGCACCAGTGGCATCTTTTAGGCGTACGGTGGTATCAGCAGGATGATTGGCAGTGACGGTATAGTGCACGGTGGCATCAGCGCCGTTTAAGGCGTAAGTGACACTGTAATCGATCACGCGGGTCTTGGGGATGGCCAATAAGTGGACACTGCGGTTTAAGCCAGCGTAGTTATAAAAATCAAAGAAAGGCTTGGCCATCTTGTGACCATTGCGCAAAGTTGCCGTGTCACCGGCGGGTAAACGATCCCGGTGAAGCTCATTGTTCAATTTGACTACTACTAAGTTGTCGGCCCCAAAATGAACAGCGCTATTGATTTCGGCGGTGAAGGGCAGGAAACCACCTTCATGGCTGCGGATCAATTGCCCGTTGACGTAGATTTTAGCCCGGTGGGTAGCTGCGTCAAAGCGCAGGCCCACCAGTTTATCCTGCCATTCTTCAGGAACAAAGAAATGCTTGGCATACCAGAAATCCCCCACGTATTCCCGGGAATCTTTATCTGTAAAGTAGTCATTGAAGCTAGAAGGGACTGGCATATCTATGGTGTCATTAAGTCCCTTGGGCCAGTCAGCTTGTTCACCGATACTTTCAGGATCAAATTTAAATTGCCACAACCCATCTAATGATTCATTGCGGCGGTTGGCATTAGCCACCGGATAGAGTAGTTCTTTTTCCATGTTGTAAAACCTCCAGATATGAGTATATATTGACGATTAGTAAAGCGCTTACGAGTCATATTTTACTATTTATAAGGGAACAGTCAACATATTTTTACTTGTTTTTACTAAAACTGTATGAATGAGCAGACGAAAACGATTAGAACTAAGATGAAATCTAGTCAAAACTAAAAAGCTGTGAAGAAATCACAGACTTGGGGGTGTTCCGCAGAGGAACCGATGTCCCCTAATAGTCTACCACACTTCTGTAATAAATTGAGCATGCCTCGGCTTTGTCGGATAAAGGTTTTTGAAAAAAGTTTAGTAAAAATTTCGAAAACATATTGCTTTTTTCTAAATCTGAGTATATTATAAGCTTGTAAACGATTACGCAAACGCTTACGCAAGCTTGTTACTCATAATCTTTTACTAAATGCAAAATGCTTTAATATTCACAAATAGTTAGTGCCATCATTATTGCCGTTTCATTATCACGTATTAGGAGGGTTTATATCATGAAGCGAAAAGTTAACTGGGGCAACATCGTTGGCTACGGGGCTGCGGACCTGTTTGGCAACGGGGCCTTGGCCGTTGCATCCACTTGGATGTTGTTCTTCTACACAGAATTCGGGGGATTATCACCGGCTTTGGCGGGATCTATTTTAGCCATTGCCCGGGTCGCCGATTCCTTTATCAGTCCATTGATGGGTTATTTAACCGATCACTTTGGCGCCACTAAAATGGGCCGGCGCTTTGGTCGGCGGCGTTTCTTCTTACTGTTAGCCATTCCATTGATGGTGTTATACGTCATCATTTGGATTTCCCATATGAATTTCTGGTTCTACTTAGTCACTTACTTATTAATGGAAGCATTCACCGCGTTGGTTATGATTCCATACGAAACGTTAGCTGCTGAAATGACAGATGATTATGATACCAAATCTAAATTATCCAGTTCTAGAATGCTTTGGGCAGCTTTAGCCACATTCTTAGCATCTTGGTTACCAGGTCGGGTCTTTGCCGTGATGGGCAAGAATAACCCCAATGCCTTCTTAGTCGTTGGTATCCTATTGGCCGTTGTCTTCATCATCGCGATCACGATTACTTACTTCTCTACCTTTGAACGGGAGACTGACGGCAGTGATGCTGAAAAAGCTGCCATCATCGCTGAAAGTAAAGTTAAAACTGAAAATCCTTTGAAGACCTTGTGGAACATGATCAAAGACATGGGTTCTGTTTTCCGGATCAAATCTTATGCCTTGCATCTATTGATTTACTTAACTTCCTTTACTGCTCGGGATATTGTAGGTGCCACTTATGTCTTCTTCGTGGTTTACGCTATGAAGAGCGATGCGGTCACGGCTAGTAATATCTTGACCTTCGGCTCTATTATCGGGATTCCTTGTAACTTGTTATGGCCTAAGATTATGTCTAAATTAGGCCCATCCCGCCTATTGCGGATCATGTATATCTTGATGTTTGGTACCGTCGTGGCTTATGCCTTCTTAGGCTTCTCCCCATTAGTGGGTACTGGGACTGCCGTTGGTTGGTTGTATGCCTTGCAATTAACTTGGGGTGTTTCCAACTCAGGGACCGGTTATGTACCTTGGACTGTTTATACCTTCATTCCTGACGTTGATGAAATCGTCACGCGGGAACGCCGTGAAGGGGTCTTTGCCGGTATCATGACCTTCGCTCGTAAGACAACTTCTGCCTTAGCACCATTCTTAACTGGTTTAGTGTTATCTGCTTGTGGGTTCGTTGAAAATGCGAAAACGCAAACACCTGCAGCCATGCGTGGTTTGATCTTGTGGTTATTGATCGGGACTGGCGTCTTATTATTAGCTGCCTTTATCACCACGTTCTTCTTCAAATTGGACCGGGCCCATCACAAAGTATTACGGGCTGAAATTGATCGTTTGAAAGCTGGGGGCGCAAAAGCTGATGTTGATCCAGCCACTAAATCTGTTGTTGAACAATTAACAGGTTTCAAATACGACCAACTTTGGGGTAATAACAACGTCGTTCCTAAAGCTGAACGGTCTGCGATTCAACATGCAGAAGCAAAACTATCTGAAAAATAAAGGCGCGCAATTCGCCGCTTAATAAAAAGGTGGCAGAGACAAATGATTTGGCTCGGCTACCTTTTTTATAGTTTTTTCATAGATATTTACAAAAAGCTTTGTCATAGCTAGGCCAAATGAAGTAATATTTAGGAATAGGTGATAAATCCGTATTATATATAGCAAAGGTGAAACTATGACGACAATTAAAGATATCGCTGAACAAGCGAAAGTATCCATCTCCACCGTATCCAGAATTTTGAGTTTTGATGAAACCCTGTCTGTGACCGATGAAACCAGACAGCGGGTGTTGCAGACTGCTGAGGATCTTCAGTATAAACGCCGCTCTAGAAAAGCTAAAAGACGCATCACGGCTAATATTGGCATTGTCCAGTGGCATACCATGAGCCAAGAATTAAACGATTTGTATTATATGCAGATTCAAAATGGCGTGGAAAACAAGGCCAATAGTCTGGGCATTGCCACAGAATCCATGACCATCGATGAAATTTTGGGTCAAGAAAGTGTGGCCTTAGATGGTCTGATCATGATCGGCAAATTCGATCGTACGGAGATCCGGGATTTGAAGCAATTAAAACTACCCATGGTTTTTGTGGGCCAAAATACGCTGCCAGAAGGTTTTGACAGTGTCCAAAGTGACTATGAGACCCCCATTAAGACGATTATTGATCATTATCTTAAGCACCATATCAAAGACATTGGGATGTTGATCGGCCAAGAACAGACCTCTAAAGAAACTGACATAATCCCTGATCCTCGCTTGGTGACCTTTACGGCCTATTTAAAACAGCTTAATTTATTTGAACCCAAATTTGTCTTCAAGGGTGATTATTCCCCAGAATCAGGCTTTGCCATGATGGATCAAGCCATTAAAGTATTAGGGCCAGATTTGCCCCATGGCTTTATTTTGGGTAGTGACGCCATGGCCGTCGGGGCACTGCGAGCATTATCCCAAGCTGACATTGCCGTGCCTGAGCGGGTCAGCATTGTCAGTTTCAACGATGTGGCCATTGCCAAATTTACAACACCCACATTGAGTACGATTCATTCTCAAACGGAGTTGATGGGCAAGCGGGCGATATCTTTATTGAAAAAGCGGCTTGAAAATCCCAAACGGATTCCGCAATCCAATGTCTACGCTTCCGAATTTATTCGCCGGGAGAGTAGTATTTAAGGAAGGTGTCAAAATTTGGATTCATTAAAACAACCAACCCATCTACGGGTGAATTTATTGACCCAGGCCTATAACGTGGTGCAAGATCCCAAGTTTAGCTGGTGGGTTGAAAGTACGGCTAATGATACGTTTCAAACCGCGTACCAATTAGTCTTTGGAACTTCAAAACAAGCTTTAGCTGACCATAATTATTTAGCTGTTAGTCCCTGGGAAACTTCTGGGGAAAATACCGCGGTGGCTTATCCGGCTTTAAACGACTTACTCATCGAGAATAAAATTTATTACTGGCAAGTGCGCATCCGGGATAATCATGGCCACACCAGTGAATTATCTAAGCCTAATCACTTCTTAACGGCCATTGATCACTTCCAAGCACCTGGAATCTGGGCCGCCAGCCAAACTGCAGCGCCAGATGGCCGGCCGGCTTTAGGCAACTTCGCTTTTTTGCGGAGTCCGCAATTTAAGTTACCTGCTGCCAAAATAGACAGTGTTTATATCCGCGTTTTGGCCCGGGGTAATGAAGTGACCTTAGCCCAAAGTTTTGACCTATATGTCAATGGCCACTGTGTGGGGGTGGGTAGTGCCCGGCCCCATGAGTATTATGATGACCAAGACCAAACGGCTTACTTCTACCAGACCTTTGACATCAGCCACCAGGTGCAACCCCAAGACAATCAAATTAGTGTCCTGGCCACTGGTGCCAGTGAACTGCGGGCCTTCTTTGCCCAAGTGGTGGCCTTTGAAAGTGATGGGACACCGGTAGAATTACTGGTCAGTGATGCCAGTTGGCGGGCTTTAGATGGATCCAGTGCCTTTGGCGATTTTGGGGCCAAAATTGCCAGTCAATATTTTGAAATGCCCCAGGAAAATGTGGATATGAACTTTTATCCCCAGGGTTTTTTTGAACCTAGTTTTGCTGATGGAACTTGGCCAGCTGCTGCCGTCACCGCACCAACGGTTCCCTTAGATGGGGGCTTGTTATTACCCTATGGGGCTGAGAATACGCAGCGCTTTAAAACGGCTGAGCCCACCAAGGTGGTCACTAAGCTAGCCCCAACCACTTACTTGGTGGATTTAGGTAAAGAGATCATTGGCAGTTTGACGGTGGCGTTAACCAGTCCCGTGGCCCAAAAGGTCAATATCTATGCCGGTGAACAGCTACAAGCAGACGGGCACGTCCGCCATCATTTAGCCTGTGGCCCGGATTATGTGGAAACCTGGCAGTTAGTTGCGGGTGACAATCGATTTACGACGTTACAAATGAAGAATTTCCGTTATGTAGAAGTCGTGGGTTTTCAAGGCGACTTACCAGTGGATGCCATCAGTGGCTGGGCGGAACGCCAAGCCTTTGATGATCAATTGGGAACGTTTGAATCAGACCAACCCCTTTTAAATCAAGAATATGACTTGTCCAAATACACCATCAAGGCCACGAACCAGGATATCTATGTGGACTCCCAGGCCCGAGAACGCCGGGCTTATGAAGGGGACTTATTGGTCAATGCCAACAGCAGTTATGTGATTTCGGATAACTATGCCTTGGCCCGGCATTCCGCCAATTACTTATTGGATAATCCCACTTGGCCCGAGGATTACAAGCTGTTTAATGTGGAAATGCTTTGGTATGACTACTTATATACCGGGGATGCCACGTTATTGGCAGCGCGCTATGATGTGATCAAAGAAAAATTAAAGCGCGGCGCCACCAAGACTGATAATGCCAATGCCTCTTGGCGACCGGCCAAACAAGCCGACAACTATGATGAAAATCTACATTTAGTGACGAATAACGGCCTGATCGACTGGCCTATCCGTGAGCGGGATGGCTATGTGGAGGGCACTTATAATACCCCATTTAATGCGATTTATGTGGGGGTCTATCAAATAATGGCCCAAATCGCCGACGTGGTTGGCCAAAAGGCGGATCAAGCCCTATATGCCAAACGCAGTGCCGATTTAAAGGCAGCCATGATTGCCCGCCTATATGATCCTAAAGCCGGGAAGTTTTATGATTCCCTGCAGGCGGACTTAACCCCCAATACCCATTTTTCCCATCATGCGTCAGCCTATGCCCTTTGTTATGGGGTTTATGATTCCCCGGCTATGGCCGATCAACTGGCGAAATTTGTAGCCAATGATGGTGAATTTATCGGTAGTATTTACTTCATTTACTTTATGTTAAGGGGCTTATTAAACAGCGGGCATGCTAAAGCGGCTTCAAGACTATTGTTAAATGGCGACGATCAAAAAGATGCCAAGACCTTTGCAGCTATTTTGAACCAACTAAAGGCCACCATCGCCCCTGAAGCCTGGAGCAATTACTATAAACCCAACTTGACCTTGTCCCATCCTTGGGGGGCCACCCCAGGTTTGACCATTGTTCAAGGCATTGCCGGGATCATGCCCTTAGAACCAGCCTTTAAGCGGTTCAGTGTTCGGGTACAGGCCGGTGAAGTTAAACGATTCACTTTGCAAACACCTTGTTGTAAGGGCTTAATTCAATTAAATTATCAACACCTGGATACGACTGAGACCTTAACCCTCACCGTACCAGCCAATACCACTGCCGTGGTCACGTTACCAGACACGGCCCAAGCAGTGACCGTCGATGACCAAGCGCAAGCATTAACCAAAAATGCCTTGAACTTGACGTCCGGCCAACACTTAATTCGTTATCAACTTTAAACAATATAGGAGGATTTAAGCGTGGAATCAAAACTTTTTAATGCGCAGATCAAAGACAATCCCTTGCGCAGCAAAGCCGATGTATTGGCTTCTTTACTAGATTTTTTAAGACCAGCTATGAAAGTCCTAGCCCAACAAGAGCGGGCCGGACGCTTTAATATTAGTGCCAGTGGCGCAGTTTATATTCAAGATAAGACTGAAATTGAAGGCTTTATGCGCTTACTTTGGGGCTTAGGCCCATTTTTCGCCGATCACCAGCGGGTTTTGGCTTATCCACAATGGTACGAGCTGACGATCCACGGTATTTTAGCCGGAACGGATCCAGATTCTAAGGACTATTGGGGCGGCGAACTGGGCGATTATGACCAGATGTTTGTGGAAATGGGAGCCTTGACTGCCTTCTTATATGAAACCAAAGCTGATTTTTGGGATCATTTAAGTGGCGCCCAACAACGCCAAATTCTCGACTGGCTGGAACAGGTGAATCACCGGGTTATCCCTAAGACCAACTGGCTGTTTTTCAGAGCCATGGTGAATTCCTTTTTTGTCACGGTGGATGTGGACGCCAAGGGACACCAAGCTTTAATTGACGCTGACTTTGCCATTACCAACGGCCATTATTTGGATCACGGCTGGTCTTATGATGGTTATGAAAACCAAATCGATAATTACATCCCCTTTGCCTATCAGTTCTTCACGTTAGTCTTTGTGGGGCTGACCAACTGGGATAATGACCAAACCCGCCTTTTGAAAGAACGGGCCACGGCCTTTATCAAGAGTTATGCCAATTGGTTTGCCGCCGATGGGGCGGCTTTACCCTATGGCCGCAGTTTGGACTATCGGTTTGCCCAGGCCGCTTTTTGGGGCGTTTGTGCCTTTGCCCATATCGATCTGGGGGATTATAACCTGGGGGATATTAAGCATTTGCTGTTGAACAATCTACGCTGGTGGTTTAAACAAGATATTTTCACCACGGACGGTTTGATGCCCATCGGTTATGCCTATCCCAATATGAATTTTGCTGAAGGCTATAATGGCCCGGCTTCCGCTTATTGGGCGTTAAAGAGTTATATTTTCTTGGTCTTGCCCGATGATGATCCGTTCTGGCAAGCCTCAGAAAGTGACGATTTTAAATTCGAAGCCCTTAAATTACAGCCAGAACCCCGTATGTTGGTGGCCCATAGCCAAACTGGCTTAGAAGTCCAAGCCTTCACCGCTGGCCAGCATTCCCATGAACACGCCCATGGTGCCGCCAAGTATGAAAAATATGTCTATTCCACCACCTTTGGCTTCAGTACCCCTAAAGGGACGACCCTCTTAAAGCAGGGGGCCTTTGACAATACCTTAGCAGTTTCTGAGAGTGATAATTTCTGGCGGACTGTCTTTCAATATGAAGATTACCAACTCCATGATGACTATGTGTATTCAAAGTGGCTGCCTTGGCCCGATGTGACCATTAAAAACTTCGTGATCCCGGCGATGCCTTGGCATGTGCGGATCCACCAAATTCACACGGACCGGACTTTGCACCTGGCCGAAGGGAGCTTTGCAGCGCCCCATGAAGGTATTGCGTCAGAGGTGGTTTTACCCACGAAAGTTGAAAATGCGGTCTTTTATCAGACCCATGTGGGTATCACCGGCTTGGTGGGCTTATCACCGGAACTAAAGGTTGACCTAACTGAACCAGAACCCAACACCAGTCTATATTTCCCTAAAACAAAATTACCATTACAAAGCGGTGTTTTAAAACCGGGGGATTATACGTTAGTGTCCCTTTATTTAGGCGATCGGGAATTAGAAAGTTTACAAGACGGTCAAGTGGTCATTCCTGATGTGCAATTAAACCAAAATACCTTAGTGCTTACCCAGCAGGGGGTAAAACGGACAATTCAATTGGCCGAATTCTAAGGATAATATGCCAAACGGTTCGTCTCAGTTTTGGGACGGCCGTTTTTGTATAGGGGCTTTTTTTGGTATATAATTATGTTTCGTGGTAATCAGCTTTCGTGGTACAATGAAACATTGCAGGCTCAAGTATTTTTAAGGAGTTTCAAACAATGTATGAATATTTTGTGGGTCAAATTACCCGGATTCAAGCCGGGTATATCGTCTTAGAAACCAATGGCATCGGCTACAAATTATTAGTCGCCAATCCTTATGCTTTTACCGAAAATCAGCAGGTGAAGGTTTACGTCTATCAAGCCATTTCGGATAGTGCCCAATTATTGTATGGCTTTGTGGATCTAGATGAAAAACAAGTTTTTGAATTATTAATTGGCGTCACGGGGATCGGCCCTAAAAGTGCCCTGGCCATCTTAGCAGCCAGTAATCATGACGGCCTAATTGGTGCGATCCAGCAGGAAAACGTGCGCTATTTGACCAAATTTCCTGGGGTGGGTAAAAAAACGGCCCAACAAATCATCATTGATTTAAAGGATAAAGTCGCTAAGCTTGGGCTGAGTAGTAGCACAGCTAGCTTACCGGTCAGTGATGAAATTGAGTTATTGCCCCCAGAAGCCCAAGGCAATCAAAGTCTCAAAGATGCCTTAGATGCTTTAGGGGCGTTAGGGTTCAGTCGCCGGGATGTGGCTAAGATCGTTTCGAAATTAGAGGTTTTTGAAGCCCAAACCACGGATGCTTATTTAAGAGAAGGCTTACGGTTATTGACAAAGTAAGCGTAGGACAAATCGTTAGAAAGGAGATTGGCAATGGCTGAAGATGAAGATTTTGACCGTTTAGTGGCCCAGACCACCGATAATCCCCAAGAGGCCATGATTGAAAAATCATTGCGGCCCCAAACGTTAAGGGACTATATTGGTCAGCCTAAGATCAAAACGGAATTGGCCGTTTATATCGAAGCGGCCAGCAAGCGGGAAGAATCCCTGGACCATGTCTTGCTTTATGGGCCGCCTGGTTTAGGGAAAACTACCTTGGCCCTAGTGATCGCTAATGAAATGCAGGTCAGTGTGCGCATGACCACGGGCCCGGCGATTGAAAAATCCGGGGACTTAGTGGCCATGTTAGCTGAACTTAAGCCCGGGGATGTTTTGTTTATCGATGAGATCCACCGCCTGCCAAAAGTGGTGGAGGAAGTTTTATATTCGGCCATGGAAGACTTCTATGTGGATATTATTGTGGGAGATGGGCCAGCTGCTCACCCCGTGCATTTACCCCTGCCGCCTTTTACCTTGATTGGCGCCACCACCCGGGCGGGGCTGTTGTCTGCCCCATTACGGGACCGTTTCGGTATTGTGGAACATATGAATTACTATGACCTGGATGAATTGGTGACGATCATCAAACGCACGGCGGCTATTTTTGACTTAGCCATTACCGAAGACGGGGCCATTGAAATTGGCCGCCGCTCCCGGGGGACACCTCGGGTGGCTAATCGCTTGTTAAAACGGATCCGGGACTTTGCCCAAGTAGATGGGGTCCAGTCCGTGGATAAGACCATCGCCGCCAAGGCCTTGACCCATTTAGAAGTGGATGATGATGGCTTGGATCAAATTGACCGGAAAATTTTGACAGTGATCATCAAATATTATAATGGCGGACCAGTGGGCTTAAAGACCATTGCTGCTAATGTGGGGGAAGAGGTTCAAACCATTGAAGAAATGTATGAACCTTATTTACTCCAAAGTGGCTTTTTGAAGCGGACTCCCAGAGGCCGCATGGTCACTGCTAAAAGTTATACCCATTTAAAGTTACCTTTACCAAAACAACCTTGACCTATCAGCTTGGCTAAAAAACAGGCTGCGATAATTTTATAAATAGAAAGTGGCGTAAAAACACATGTTAACAACCGAAGATTTTGATTATGAATTACCCCATGAATTAATTGCCCAAACTCCTTTAAAGGAACGGGATGCTTCTAGAATGTTAGTCTTGGATCACAAGAGCGGTAAGTTAGAAGACAAGCATTTCTATGATATTTTAGATGAGCTAAATCCAGGGGATGCAGTGGTCATGAATGACACCCGGGTCATGCCCGCTCGCCTTTACGGTGAAAAGCCAGACACCGGCGGCCATATGGAAGTGTTACTGTTGCACAACACCGAGGGGGACAATTGGGAAACCTTGATGAAGCCGGCCCGGCACGCCAAAGTGGGGACAGTCATTGAATTCGGTGATGGTTTATTAAAAGCCACAGTGACCAAAGAACTAGAACACGGTGGCCGGATGGTGGAATTTCACTATGATGGCATCTTTATGGAAATTTTGGACCAATTAGGCGAAACGCCACTGCCACCTTATATCAAGGCCAAGCTTGATGATCCCGAAATGTATCAAACCGTCTATGCCAAGGAAAGTGGTTCCGCTGCAGCGCCCACAGCTGGGTTACACTGGACTAAGGAATTATTGCAAAAGGTTCAAGACAAGGGTGTTAAGTTAGTTTATTTGACCTTACATGTGGGCTTAGGGACTTTTCGGCCAGTGTCTGAGGACAACATTGAAGACCATAAGATGCATTCGGAATTCTACCGCCTCAGTGAAGCTGCTGCCGCCACTTTAAATGACGTCCGGGCCCATGGGGGTCGCATCATCGCCACGGGGACCACGTCTATTCGCACGCTGGAAACAATTGGTACCAAGTTTGACGGGGCCATTAAAGCTGATAGCGGCTGGACCGATATTTTCATCAAACCTGGTTACAAATGGCGGGTGGTAGATGCCTTTATCACCAATTTCCATTTACCTAAATCTACTTTAGTGATGTTGGTGGCTTCTTTTACCGGTCGGGAAATGATTTTAAATGCCTATCAACATGCCATTGATGAACGTTATCGCTTCTTTAGCTTTGGCGATGCCATGTTTATTAAATAAGGAATTTTGATTGACTAAATTTTATAGGCTTGTTATATTACTTGAATTGATTAACAAATTAAATGAGGAGTTGTTTTATATATGACGGCAGCGATCACTTATCGCCTGATCAAACAAGACAAGCACACTGGTGCCCGTCTGGGTGAAATAACCACCCCCCATGGGACTTTTAAAACCCCGATGTTCATGCCAGTTGGCACTTTGGCATCGGTGAAGACCATGGCCCCCGAAGAACTCAAAGATATGGGTGCCGGGATCATCTTGTCTAATACTTATCACTTGTGGCTGCGACCAGGCGAAGAGATCGTCAAGGAAGCGGGGGGCTTACACAAGTTCATGAACTGGGATCGGGGTGTTTTAACGGATTCCGGTGGTTTTCAAGTATTCTCTTTAGCAGATAGTCGCAATATCACTGAAGAAGGCGTGACCTTTAAGAATCATTTAAATGGCGCTAAAATGTTTTTGTCCCCAGAAAAAGCCTTGCAGATTGAAAACGATCTGGGTGCCGACATCATCATGAGTTTGGATGAATGTCCGCCATTTTTTGAGAGTTATGATTACGTTAAAAAATCCGTGGCCCGGACCACCCGCTGGGCCGCCCGGGGCTTAGAAGCCCATGCCCATCCGGACACCCAAGGGTTGTTTGGTATTGTGCAAGGTGCGGGTTTTGAAGATTTACGGACCCAAAGTGCCAAGGACTTGGTGAGCCTGGACTTCCCCGGCTATTCCATTGGGGGCTTGTCCGTGGGGGAATCTAAGGCGGAAATGAACCGGGTCTTAGATTTTACCACGCCGCTATTACCGGAAAACAAACCCCGCTATTTAATGGGAGTTGGTTCTCCAGATGCCTTGATCGATGGAGTGATTCGGGGTATTGATATGTTTGATTGCGTCTTGCCCACGCGGATTGCTAGAAACGGTACGGTAATGACTTCCCAAGGTCGCTTAGTGGTCAAAAACGCCAAGTATGCCAAAGACTTTACCCCGCTGGATCCCAATTGTGATTGTTATGCTTGCCGGAATTACACTCGGGCCTACATTCGCCATTTGATCAAAGCTGACGAAATTTTTGGCATTCACTTGACCAGTTACCACAACTTATATTTCCTATTACACTTGATGCAACAAGTGCAACAGGCTATTATGGATGATGATTTATTGGCTTTCCGGCAAGACTTCTTTGAAACTTATGGCTTCAACAAAGAAAAGGCAAGAAATTTTTAAGTTATAGTAAAGTTCGCTAATTTTTGGTAAGATAATATTAATAAAGAAGAATGAGAGGTTTTGCAATTGAATTTTCTAGCAGCAGGCAGTAGCAGTTGGTCCTTTATTTTAATCCTGGTGGCAATGGGTGTGGTTATGTACTTCAGTATGATCCGGCCACAAAAGAAGCAACAGCAAAAACGTCAAGAAATGATGAACCAAATGAAAAAGGGCGACAAGATCATCACCATCGGTGGGTTACATGGTGTGATCGATACGCTGGATAATGATGCTAAAACCGTCGTTATCGATAGTGATGGTGTCTATTTAACCTTTAATTTATCTGCCATTCGCCAAGTTGAACCCACAACAGCCAACATCCCTGGGGTAACTTCTACACCAGAAGCGAAGGTTGAAGATCAAACGGACAATAAGACTGACGACAAGCCCGACGCAACTGAAGCTGCAGATGCAAAATCAGCCGACAATGATCAAAAAGCCGATAAATAAAGCGGGACGCTTTAAGCCCGCTTTTGTTTAAAGGTGAACAGAGTTCGTCAATAATAAGTTTAACTTGAGCTTTGAATCAAAAGATTCAAAGCTTTTTTTGTATGAAAATAAGTATTGAAAACATTGCTAAATAAGGAACATAAACTGTTGTTAAAAAAATGACAATAAGATATGTGAAAAGAATCACGAAATTGCTTTACAAATATGTGCGGTCGTTATACAATACTAATTGTGAAATGAATAACAAAGACATCAAAACCTAAACGGGGGAATCTAAATATGCTTAACGTAGACAAGAAAGACAAAGCAACACAACCTGGAGCCGTCAACGTCCAAGAAATGGTGGATGGTTTGGTTAAAGATGCACAAGCCGCTTTAAAAATTATGCACGGCTTTGATCAAGAAAAAGTAGATAGTATCGTTCATGAAATGGCCATTGCCGGTTTGAATAAACATATGTATTTGGCTAAATTAGCCGTCGAAGAAACTGGCCGGGGCGTTTACGAAGATAAAGCTGTTAAAAATATGTTTGCCACTGAAGAAATTTGGCACGCCATTAAAGATGATAAAACGGTCGGTGTCATTGAAGATGACCGGGAAAAAGAAATTATTAAAATTGCTGAACCCGTTGGCGTTATCGCTGGGGTAACCCCCGTGACTAACCCAACTTCGACAGCAATGTTTAAAGCCATGATCGCCATTAAAACTAGAAATCCGATTATTTTTGCCTTCCATCCCGGCGCGCAAAAGAGTTCTGCAGCTGCCGTAGATATCATTAAGGAAGCCGCTGTCAAAGCTGGCTTACCTGCAGGGGCCTTGAGTTATATTCCAACGCCAAGCATCGACGCTACTAAGACCTTGATGAATCATCCTGGGGTTGCCACAGTGTTAGCAACCGGTGGGCCTGGCATGGTTAAATCCGCTTACTCTACTGGTAAACCGGCTTTAGGGGTTGGGCCTGGTAACGTCCCAGCCTTCATTGAAAAGACGGCCGATGTGAAACAAGCCGTTAACGACATCATGTTATCCAAGTCCTTTGATAATGGGATGATCTGTGCCTCTGAACAAGCTGCTATTGTGGAAGCACCAATTTATAAAGCCGTCAAAGACGAATTTGCCGCTCAAGGGGCTTATATGGTTAAGCCAAGCGAATTGCAAAAATTATCTGATACGGTGATCGACCCTGACAAACACGCGGTTAATCCTAAAATCGTTGGTCATTCTGCCATTGAAATTGCCAGCTTAGCCGGGATCAAAGTTCCTAAGGGAACCCAAGTGTTAGTCGCAGAAATTGACGGGGTCGGGGATCAGTATCCACTTTCTAGAGAAAAACTATCACCTGTTTTGGCGCTATTAAAGGCTAAAGACGTCGAAGCCGGTTTCAAATTAAGTGAAGCCATGCTTGATTTAGGCGGTGCCGGGCACTCTGCCGTGATCCACACCAGCGCTAACAACAATGATTTAATGGTTGAATTTGGGATCCGCATGCATGCCTGCCGGATCTTAGTGAACTCACCATCTTCTGTTGGGGGCATTGGGGACTTGTACAACAACATGATTCCTTCCTTAACGTTAGGCTGTGGTTCTTATGGTCGGAACTCTATTTCCCATAACGTGGGCACTTTTGACCTATTGAATATCAAAATTGTGGCTAAACGCCGGAACAATATGCAATGGGTAAAGTTACCCCCAAAAATCTATTTTGAAAAAAACGCCATCAACTACCTTGAAAAGATGCAAGACATCAAACGGGCTTTCATCGTAGGGGATCATGACATGGAGAAATTTGGCTATGTCAAAATTATTGAAGATGCCCTGATGAATCGGAAGGAACCGGTCCAATTTGAATCCTTCTTAGATGTTGAAACGGATCCTTCCACCAACACGGTTTATAAAGGCACCGAAATGATGCGGGCCTTCAAGCCAGATACAGTTATTGCCATCGGCGGTGGTTCTTGTATGGATGCGGCCAAAGGTATGTGGATGTTTTATCAAGCACCTGAATCTTCATTCTTTAAAGCAAAACAAAAATTCTTGGATATCCGGAAACGGACTTACAAATTCCCTAAATTAGACGATGTTAAATTGATCTGTGTGCCAACGACTTCTGGGACTGGCTCTGAAGTAACACCATTTGCGGTTATCACCGATAGTGATACTGGGGTCAAATACCCATTGGCTGACTATGCCTTGACACCTGACGTGGCTATCGTCGACTCTCAGTTTATTCAATCCGTGCCAAAAACTGTTGTGGCTGATAGTGGCCTAGACGTTTTATGCCATGCCATTGAAAGTTATGTATCCACCATGGCCAGCAACTACACCAAGGGCCTAAGCTTACAAGCCATCCGCTTAGTTTTTGATAACTTGAAACAAAGTTATGACGGGGATCCAGCAGCCAGAGAACACATGCATGATGCTTCCACCATGGCGGGGATGGCCTTTGCCAATGCTTTATTAGGCATTAACCACTCCATTGCCCACAAATTGGGCGGCCAGTTCCATCTACCCCATGGCCGGATGATCACCATCACCATGCCCCACGTTATCCACTACAACGCCAAGACCCCTGAAAAACGGGCTATCTGGGCTAAGTACAGCTATTTCCGGGCTGATCAAGATTACGCTGATATTGCCCGCACCATTGGTTTGCAAGGTAAAGACAATGTGGCATTAGTCGATGCGTTATGCAATGCGATTGTTGACCTGGCTGAAAGTGTTGGCGTGAAGATGTCCTTGAAGGATCAAGGTATTTCTAAAGCTGAAGTTGAAAAAAATGCTGACCAATTGGCTGAATTAGCTTATGAAGATAACTGCACGATCACCAACCCCAAGGAACCATTGATTGCCGATATGGCGCAAATCATCCGGGACGAATGGGCTGGTCCAAAGTCTTCATTTTAAATTATCACAGGCTGTTTTGAACTGAAAAAGTGGCCATTAAAAACAAGCAGACGAATTCGCCTGCTTGTTTTTTGCTTTCCAACATGCTTATAATGTTTTAGAATTAGATGTCAAGTTATCTATTTTCCGAAAGGGAGGTTCTTTTTTTGCAAAACGTATCTGAGAATCGAGTTTTAATTTATATTTTCGGCGGTTCTGGTGACTTAGCCCACCGGAAGCTGTACCCTGCGCTATTTAATCTGTACCGTAAGAATCATATTAAACACAATTTTGCGGTTATTGGCACAGCGCGGCGGGATTGGAGCGACGATTACTATCGCAGCACAATCTTGAAATCATTAGAGGAACTCCCTGGCTCTTTCAACCAAAAGAATTCATTTACCAAACATTTTTACTATCAAGCCCACGATGTAACGGATTCTAAACATTATATTGCCTTAGACAACTTGGGCATTGAGTTGGAGAAGAAATATGAGACCCAAGGCAATCGTATTTTTTATATGGCCATGGCGCCTAAATTCTTCGCCACCATTGCGGAACACTTGAAGTCCCAAAATTTGGTATCCGAAAAGGGTTATAATCGGATCGTGATTGAAAAACCATTTGGCCGGGATTTTGCCAGTGCCAAAGAATTAAATGATGCCATCAGTGATACGTTTAGTGAAGACCAAATTTATCGCATCGATCATTATTTGGGTAAGGAAATGGTCTTGGGACTATTGCCATTACGCTTTAGCAATCCTTTCTTTGAACAAGTTTGGAATCGGGATTTCATCGATAATATCCAAATCAACTTGAACGAAGAATTAGGGGTCGAAGATCGGGCCGGTTATTATGAAACAGCCGGGGCTTTGCGGGATATGGTGCAAAATCATATTATGCAGATTTTAGCCTTGACCACTTTAGGGGCGCCTACCAAGATGTCAGCTGAAGCATTGCGGGATCAAAAGCAAAAATTATTTGCCGGTTTGCAGGTCTATAAACCTGAAGAAGTCTCTAAATATTTTGTCCGGGGCCAATACGGGGCCAGTGATATTCCTGATCATGAACCAGCTTATCGGGATGAACCTAATGTGGCACCCAATTCCACCATTGAAACCTTTGTAGCTGGTGAAATTCATATTGATAACGACCAGTGGCGGGGCGTACCAATCTTTATCCGCACCGGTAAACGCCTGCCTGAAAAGAACAGCCGGATCGATGTGGTCTTTAAACCTAGAAGCAATCCAATTTTCAGCCAACCGGATGAACCCAATATTTTAACCATCGAAATCGAACCTGAAGAAGGGGTCATGTTGCAATTCAATGGCAAAAAGATTGGACAAACGACTGACCCAGAGCGTTACCAATTGACTTATCAACATAGTAAAGCTGAAATAGCCCAAGTGCTAGATGCTTATGAGCGCTTGATTTACGATGTGATCTTAGGGGACCACACTAACTTCTCCCATTGGTTAGAGTTAGAGAAGACTTGGAAATTTGTGGATGTGATCCGCCAATACTGGGACAACAATGCCCCCACGGATTTTCCCAACTATAAAAGTGGGACCGCGGGTCCGGCTGCCTCGGATTCATTATTGCAACGTTCTAATCGGCAATGGATCTATCAACCCGAACCGCGAACCACCCGTTAGGGCACCAAAGCACTTTTTAAAAACTGTATTACAACAATGTCAAAAAAAGTCGGTATATCCTATTATATCGGCTTTTTATTTGTTATAATATGACTAGCTTCTGTTACTGTTTGTACGGCAAAAGGCTAGACAGGTGAGGATAATGTCTCAGAAAATGTTATTTGAAATGCCGATCCTAAACAACACGCAGCGTAAAATTATTCATGTGGATATGGATGCCTTTTATGCTTCAATTGAAATGTTACGGCATCCGGAATTGCGGCAGCGTCCAGTGATCGTGTCCCATGATCCCCGGCTAAGTCATGGTAAGGGCGTGGTGACCACGGCCAATTACGTGGCCCGCAGTTTTGGCATTCATTCCGCCATGCCGGCACAAAAGGCCCTTGAGCTGGCCAAGGATCACCAGCCGGTTTTTATTGACCCAGATTTTCCAACTTATCGGCGCATTTCCAATCAAGTCCATGATATTTTCCATGAAGTCACCGATATTGTGGAGCCCTTGGCTTTAGACGAGGCTTACTTAGAAGTCACCGAAAATAAATTGGGTTTTAAACAAGCCATTGATGCGGCCATGTATATTCAAAGCAAAATTTATCGGCAATTGGGTTTGACCTGCTCCACGGGCATCACCTATAACAAATATATTGCCAAATTAGCTTCAGATTACCGTAAACCCTTTGGTCGGACGGTGGTCCTGCCGGAACAAGCGGAGGTATTTTTAAAGCGGCTGCCCATTGAGAAGTTCCAAGGGGTGGGGAAAAAGACCATTCCGAAGATGCATGACCTCCAGGTGTTTACGGGGGCAGATTTGTATGCCTTATCCGAGTATGATCTGATCCATCATTTTGGCAAAATGGGCCACATTTTGTATCAACGGGTCCGGGGGATTGACAATCGGCCTGTAGAAGCCGATCGGACCCGCAAGTCCGTGGGCAAGGAGCGGACCTATAATCCGCCTTTGGATAATCAAGCTGATGTTTTGGATCAACTTAAGCTATTTAGTCAGCAAGTAGCTGATATTTTAGCCAAACGTAATCTTCAAGCCAAAACAGTGGTTTTGAAGATGCGCGACGCCGACTTTGTCACCACCACCAAACGCATTACGGTGGGGGAGTATATTTATACGGCGGCTGATATTTTAGAAGTGGCCCAAGAACTATGGACCACCTATGGCAATTTGACCCGGGAAATTCGCCTCTTGGGCGTGACCACCACCACATTGTTATCGAAGAGTTACGAAAATATGACGTTACCACTAATTTTTTAACAGATATTGAGGGTGTTTCTGTGACAACAAAACATGAACAAATATTGGATTATATTGAAACCGTCCCCATTGGCAATAAGATATCCGTGCGTTCCATTGCCCGGGCGTTAAATGTCAGTGAAGGGACGGCTTATCGGGCCATCAAAACAGCTGAAACCGAAGGCCTAGTCACCACCATTGAGCGGGTGGGGACCATGCGCATCGAACAGCGTTTAAAAGGCAAAATCGAAAACTTAACCTTTCGCGAAATCGTTAAAGCCATCGATGGCGAAGTTTATGGAGGCTTTAATGGCTTAGACAAACTATTAGATAAATTTGTCATTGGGGCCATGACCTTACAAGCCATGGAGCGTTATATCACGCCGAAATCCTTGATGATCATTGGGAACCGGGAAGATGGCCAGCGCCTAGCCATGCAAAATGGCGCCGCGGTTTTGATCACCGGGGGTTTTTCGGCCACCCAAAGCATTATTGATTTATCCAACGAATTGGCTCTACCCGTGTTGGGGACCACTTATGACACCTTTACAGTGGCCGCCATCATCAACCGGGTTTTGACCAACCAATTGATCAAAAAAGAAATCGTCACCGTGGGGGATATTTACCAACCCTTGGCTCAAGCCGATTACTTATTGAACACGCAATCTGTGAAAGACTACATTCAACTGACCCAAAAAAGAGGGCATTCCAGATTTCCAGTGGTGAATAAACAAATGCGCCTGTTAGGCGTGGTCACTGGCAAAGATGTCTTGGAACGCTCTAATAAGACGCCCTTAGAAAAAATCATGACCAAAGATCCCCTGGTGGTGCGCAAAAACAGCAGTGTGGCCAGTGCGGGTCATTTGATGACTTGGAACAGTTTAGAGATGATCCCGGTGGTGGACAACAAACTCCAGTTAGAGGGGATCGTTTCCCGCAAAGATATCATGGAGACCATGCAGATGGCCCCAAGACAGCCCCAGGTCACCGATACTTTTTATGACCAAATGATTGGCAGTCTTCAAGAGACCGATACGGAACTAGATCCCACCCTCAGTGCCCAAGTCCAAGGGTCTTATCGCTTTGAAGTTCAGCCTCAATTGGTCAATAGTTTGGGGACGATTGCCTTTGGGGTTTTATCGGAATTAGTGGCGGATAGCTGTCAGCGTTTGTTAAACAATCACTATAAGAAAAATGCCATTGTGGAACAAATGGATCTGCATTACTTGAAGATGATTCAATTGGAAAGTAATTTAACGATTCGGCCCCAAATTTTAGATATTGGCCGGCGTTCGGCAAAAATAGATGTGAATGTTTACGTAAATCATGTTATTGTTGCTAAAGCGATTTTAATGTTGCAGTTACTAGAGAGGAATTAATATGACAATTTTTCAGGATATCTTAGCTAAAATCAGTGCCTATGCCACGATCATCATTCATCGCCATGAAAATCCCGATCCGGATGCCATTGGCTCCCAAAGTGGGTTGGCTAACATTATTAAAAATAGCTTTCCCACTAAAAAAGTCTATCAAGTTGGCGGCCCCATCGGCGATTTAGATTGGATTGCCACCATGGACACGATTGACGATGCGGTTTATCAAGACGCCTTAGTGATCGTTTGTGATACGGCTAATACGCCCCGCATCAGCGATAAACGTTATGATAAAGGGGCTTATCTCATTAAAATCGACCATCATCCCGATGATGATCATTATGGGGATTTGGTTTACGTTGATGATGACGCCTCCAGCACGTCAGAAATCATTACCCAGTTAGTCGATGCCAGCGCCGGGGTCTTGAAGTTGAATACCACAGCGGCCCGTCAGCTGTACGCCGGCATTGTGGGGGACACCGGTCGGTTCATGTACCCATCCACCAGCCCGGAAACTTTTCGCATTGCTGCAGAATTAACTAGTTTTGATTTTGCTTTAGATAAAGTGAGCCAACATATGAGTGAAGTTACTTTGGCCCAAGCTAAATTGCAGTCTTTTGTTTATGACCATCTACAAATTGATGCCAATGGCGCCGGCTTGATGGTGATTTCTCGAGCTTTACTAAAAGAAATGGGAATTGCCGATGATCAAGTCAATGCAGTGGTATCCACCCCAGGTCATTTAAAAGAGTGTTTAGCCTGGATTTTAGTGGTGGAGCAACTGGATGGCACTTATCGGGTCCATTTCCGCTCCAAGGGCCCCGTTATCAATGAACTCGCCAAAGCCCACCGTGGTGGCGGCCATCCCCTGGCCAGTGGTGCCCGGGCCCGGGATCTAGCGGAAGTTACGACGATTTATACAGCCCTTCAACAACTTGTCAGCACGTATAAAGAAAATGAGGTTAAGCATTAATGGCAGCAACTTTTAAACAATTTTCACTTTCATCCAAGATGATTGACGCCTTGGATAAAATTAATTTCACCACCCCCACACCGGTTCAAGAAAAACTATTACCCCCAGTCTTAAGTGGCCGGGATGTCATTGGCCAATCACAAACTGGTAGTGGCAAGACCCATACCTTCTTGATCCCAATTTTAGAAAAAATCGATCCCACCCAAGAAGTCGTTCAAGCGGTGATCACTGCCCCCAGTCGGGAATTAGCTACGCAATTACAGGATACCTTTGAAACCTTGACCGCTGCTTATGATACCCGGATCCGAATCCACAATTATGTGGGGGGCACCGATAAAAAACGGCAAATTGAAAAATTAGAAAATCAACAACCCCATATCGTCATTGGGACCCCGGGACGGATTTTAGACTTGGTCAATAGTGCGGCGTTACAAATTCAAACAGCCAAGATTTTCGTGGTGGATGAAGCCGATATGACATTAGATCTAGGCTTTTTAAAGGATGTGGATCAAATTGCCAGTAAAATGCCAGCACAATTACAAGTCCTGGTATTTTCAGCCACGATTCCACCCAAATTACAGCCTTTTCTACGGAAATATTTGCATAATCCGTTGTTTGAACAGATCAAAGCCACAACTTTAATTCCAAGCACCATCAAAAATCAATTATTCTTCACCAAGGGTAAGGATAAAAAACAAATTTTACAAAAATTGGTGACCTTAGGGGAACCCTATTTAGTATTGATTTTTGCCAATACTAAGGAAAAAGTTGATGAAGTTTACCATTTCCTAAAGGATCAAGGCTTAAACGTGGCCCGGATCCATGGGGGTATCCAAGCCCGGGAACGCAAGCGCATCATGAAAGAAATTCATGAATTGAAGTATCAATACGTGGTGGCCACTGACTTAGCCGCCCGGGGGATTGATATTGAAGGGGTTTCGGAAGTGGTGAACTATGAACTGCCAAGAGATCCGGAGTTCTTCATTCATCGTGTGGGGCGGACCGGCCGTAATGGCTTGGCCGGCACGGCTTTGACCCTTTATGGGCCCGATGATGAGCAAGAAATCGACGACTTAGAGAAGATGGGGGTCGTATTTGACCCCATCCGTTTGGAAAATGATGAATTAGTGGCTGCGCCTAAGCGTAATCGCCGGGAACACCGGCAAAAGAAAGCCGCTGACTTGGATCCCAAGCTAAAGGGCTTTGTGAAAAAAGCTAAAATCAAGAAAAAACCAGGCTATAAAAAGAAGATCAAAGAAGCTATTTCCCAGGATCAATTTCAAAAACGTAAGATTGAAAAGCGTCGGATGAAACGGGCTAAGAAGAATCGAGGTAAGTAGCCATGGCCAGCACTAACGCTTTGCAGCTGACCCAATGGGAACAATTGAATGATGGCCAAAAACGTCACCAATTTCAGCAACTGCTGCGTTATTTTGTGAGCCCTTTATTACCCATTAGTCAAATTCGACCCTATCATTATGGGTTTAAAGGCTATCAGTTTAATAGTTATCAGGCCCTTATCGCGGGGTTTGATTTTGTATTCATTCCCGGCGACGCCCAGGCTAAACTAGGCTTGAGCCCCCAGCGAATCCATGACTTAATGGCCACCTTACCTGAGGCTAGTCAGTCGATTAGCCAGCAATTGCTGGGCCAACAAACCTTCGACATGGCGCCGATGTTGGTGGCCAAAACCCCAGTGGCCCTGAAGCGCCAACCCCAGGGTATGATTGCCATTAAAACGGGGGAATTCTTTGGCGACCCCCTTTTTGCCAAGCGGCGTCAAGATGATATTCAAAATACATTGGGGCATTTGCGCCAAACCACTACTGATCCGGACACCCAACAGTTGCCCAAGCAGATCGTGAACGCCGCAAGCATTAGCACCTTGATGGCGGATCAGCGCTATTATCAAGTCACCACCAAACGGCCAGAACAAACCCCGGATCAATTAAGCCAAGCCTTATCCCAACAGGGGATGACGCTACTGGATCACTGGGATTACCTGTACTTACGTAATACCAAGTATCCCAGTATTTTCCCCTGGGGCAATGCCTACCAAGTACCCACTTGGCCCGTGGCCCAAGAGACGTATTTTGGCTTGACCTATCCATTAGCGCTCAACCAAGCCGAGTTATTGACCCAGGGCTTGGTTGGTACCCGCAGCCAAGCCAGTAAGGTGGACCAGGCCTTGAGTTTGTCACCCTATTATTTAAATACGCTAGACCTAGCCCAATTTAACGCCGATCAAATTTTTTATCGACCTCAGATTGCAATCGTCTTATCTGATGATTGACTTATGTCCAAGGACTGCTCTATAATAATAAACGATAAAAAGGCCATAAATTTTTAGCCCCCACGTTCAGAAAGGAATCGCTGCTGTGAAGATTCCCGTGATCTAAAGATTTGCTACCTGTGACTAATAAATGAGATAATAAATGATTGAGTGGCTAACGAAGACATCGTTGCAATCAAGGTGGTACCGCGTTTAGGCGTCCTTGAATCGCAAGGGTGTCTTTTTATTCGCTCAGTGCTAATGGAGGCTATTTTTTAATGAAAAAATTAACCAGTGCCCAGACTCGGCAAATGTTTTTAGATTTTTTCAAGAGTAAGGGTCATGATGTGGAACCCAGCGCATCTTTAATTCCCCAAGACGATCCCACATTGCTTTGGATCAACTCTGGGGTAGCGACGTTAAAGAAGTATTTTGACGGCAGTGTTATCCCTAAGAATCCCCGGATCACCAATGCCCAAAAGAGTATCCGGACCAATGATATTGAAAATGTGGGTAAAACTGCCCGGCATCACACGTTCTTTGAAATGCTGGGGAACTTTTCAGTGGGGGACTACTTTAAAGAAAGTGCCATTCCTTGGGCTTGGGAATTGTTGACCAGTCCTGATTGGTTTGATTTTGATGGCGACAAATTATATGTCACCGTCTACCCCAAAGATACGGAAGCCCACCGAATTTGGCATGAAGTTGTCGGTGTGCCTGACGATCATATTTTAGAAGCAGAAGATAACTTCTGGGATATTGGTGAAGGCCCAAGTGGACCCGATTCTGAAATCTTCTATGATCGGGGTCAAAAATATAACAATTTACCTGAAGATGATCCGGAAAGTTATCCCGGTGGGGAAAACGAACGTTACTTGGAAATTTGGAACATCGTCTTTTCTGAATTTAACCATTTACCCGACGGTCGTTACGTGGAACAACCCCATAAGAATATTGATACGGGGATGGGTCTGGAGCGGATGGTATCCATCATCCAAGATGCCCCAACTAACTTTGAAACCGACTTATTCCTACCGCTGATTCACCAAACTGAAGACCTCAGTGCCGCTAAAAAATATGGGGATAACAAGGCTGATGATACGTCCTTTAAAATCATTGCCGATCATGCCCGGGCGGTAACTTTCGCCATTGGCGATGGGGCTTTGCCTTCTAACGAAGGCCGCGGCTATGTCTTGCGGCGCTTGATTCGCCGGGCTTCATTAAATGGCCAAAAATTAGGCATCAAAGGCGCTTTCTTGTACCAATTGGTGCCAACTGTTGGGAAAATCATGCAAAGCTATTATCCTGATGTCCTGGCCCAAAGTGAGTATATTGCCAAAGTCATTAAATCCGAAGAAGATCGTTTCCAAGAAACTTTAAAAGATGGCCTAGATCTGTTAAATGATTTGATCGCCAGCCTAAAAGCGGCCGGTTCAAAAATCATCAGCGGGGCCGACGCCTTCAAGTTATTTGACACCTATGGCTTCCCTGTGGATTTGACCAGTGAATATGCCCACGATGCCGGGTTAGATGTGGATCAAGAAGGCTTTAAGGCGGAAATGGCCCAACAAAAGCAACGGGCCCGGGCTGCCCGGGGCGATGTTCAATCCATGGGCTCACAAAATAAATTACTGATGGCGATCAAAGACCCTAGCGAATTTACCGGTTACGTGGAATTGATCGATAACGAAAGTGTGTTGACCGACATTATCGTGGCCGACCAACTACAAGACCGTGTCACCGACGGGAAAGCAGAGCTGCTCTTTGATGAGACGCCATTTTATGCCGAAATGGGGGGCCAAGTGGCCGATATTGGCGTGATCAAAAACGACCAAGACGAAGTTGTGGCTAAGGTCACTGACGTCCAACATGCCCCCAACGGTCAACCACTGCATTTTGTGGACGTGTTAAAACCTTTGCAAAAGGGGACAACGTATAGCCTGCAAGTCAATGAGACCTTTAGAAAGAAAGTTCGCCGTAACCATACAGCCACCCATTTATTGGATCAAGCTTTGCGTGAAGTTTTAGGCGCTCATACCCACCAAGCCGGTTCATTGGTAGAACCGGATTACCTGCGGTTTGACTTCACCAACTTTGGCCAAGTCACGCCTGAAGAATTGACCCAAATTGAAAACATCGTGAATGAAAAAGTTTGGGCTGAGATTCCGGTGAAAACCGTAGAGACTTCTATGGCAGAAGCTAAAAAAATGGGGGCCATTGCCTTATTCTCTGAAAAATATGGGGATGTGGTCCGCGTTGTGAACGTGGGCGACTGGTCCATTGAGCTGTGTGGTGGGACCCATGTGAATAATACCTCTGAAATTGGCTTGTTCAAGATTCAATCTGAATCAGCTGTCGGTGCTGGGGTGCGGCGGATCGAAGCTGTGACGTCACAAGCTGCTTTTGAGTACCTTTCCAAACAACAAGCTTTATTGCAACAAACTGCCCAAAGCTTAAAGGTTGTTAAAACCGATGAAGTTGTTGATAAAGTTGCCCAATTAAAGGATCAAGTTCGGGATTTGACGAAGGCAAATGATCGCTTAAAGGCTAAATTTGCCCAGGAACAAGTAAGTGATATCTTCACCAACGTGCAAAGTGCTGGGGATTATTCAATTATCACCGGGCAATTACAAGTTGACGGCATGAATGCTTTGCGGCAATTAGCGGATCAGTGGAAGCAAAAACAAGCCTCTGATGTGTTAGTATTAGGCACGGCCCAAGGCGATAAAGTTAGTTTGATCGTGGCCGTGGCTGCAGCTACGGTTAAAAAAGGTATCAAGGCTGGTGACTTGATCAAAGCCATTGCCCCAATGGTTAACGGTGGCGGTGGTGGTCGGCCAGATATGGCCCAAGCCGGCGGTAAGAAGCCCGCAGGCTTGCCAGATGCCTTGAAACAGGCCGTTACATGGCTTGCAGCACAATAGTTTTCTCAGAATTAATTGTGCTTTAATTGTAAATCAGTTACAATTATCATTAATGAGCACAAAAATTGGGGGTCATTGGCATGAGTTCTTTAGATGAAACAATGCATTTTAACTTTGGCGATAATAACAATAAAAACGTCAAACAAACGCTAGAAGCGGTTTATCAGGCACTTGAGGAAAAGGGCTATAATCCCATCAATCAGATCGTGGGTTATTTGCTATCAGGCGATCCAGCCTACATTCCTCGGCATAACGATGCCCGTAATTTGATTCGCAAGCATGAACGCGATGAAATTATTGAAGAGTTAGTCCGGAATTATTTGGAGAAAAACCAATAATGCCAAGACTAATGGGACTTGATGTAGGGTCCAAAACTGTTGGTGTATCCGTTTCGGATCTGCTAGGTTGGACGGCCCAAGGCGTGGAGATTATCGCCATTGATGAAGATAAAGCAGAATTTGGTTTGGATCGTGTGGCTGAATTAGCCCAAAAATACGACGTCCAAGGCTTCGTATTAGGTTTGCCCAAAAACATGAACAACACCATTGGCCCCAGGGCGCAAAAGGCGCAAGACTATGGCGAACTGTTAAAAGAAAAGTTTGGGTTGCCCATTGATTTTATCGATGAACGCCTGACGACGGTTCAAGCTACCCGGATGTTGGTGGAAGAAGCCGATACATCCCGAAAAAAACGCAAAAAAGTTATTGATAAGCTGGCTTCGGTCATGATTTTGCAAAACTATTTAGATAGCAAAGGTAAATTAACCACTCTTTAGCTGACATTAGAATTGTTTTGACCAAGAATGGTTTGTTTAACGGAGGAAAAATACAATGAGTGAACACAAAGATAACCAGCAAAACTCAGAAGACATGAACGATCGCTATGTGACGTTAGTCGATGATCAAGGCAATGAAGAACTTTATCAAGTCCTTTTCACTTTTGATTCTGAGGACTATGGCAAGTCTTATGTCTTGTTATACCCAGCCAGTGCTAAAGAGGATGAAGAAGTTGAAATTCAAGCTTTTTCCTTTAAGCCAGATGAAAATGGGGATGTGGCCGAAGGTGACTTGTTCCCAATCGAAGATGATGACGAGTGGAATATGGTTGAAGAGGTTTTAAATACGTTCATCAATGACGATGGCACGGATTATTAATTAAAGATTTTATTGCACAGTTATTTTTTGAATGGTTCATTTTGTGGTAAAATAACATTCATTAACTGGGCATTATTTAAAGGAGAATCCTCATGAACGAGGAAAAAAGACGCTTTAAGGCTAATATTGATGGGAAAGACTACGTGATTATCGGACCTGGGAGTGTCGGTCATATGACCGCAGTCACAGAGTTGTTAAACACCCAACTGGCGGAGATCCAAAACTTGTCCCCCAACATTTCAAAGGAAGATGCCGCCATCTTATTAGCTTTTAATGCCATTTCGGATCAAATTAAATACAAATCTGAACTTAATGATTTGAAAAAACAAAATCAGGACCGGTCACAAGATTAGTCTATAGTTGGTGAAGGAAAAGTATGTTGAGCTTCTTAATTATTTTGGTATTGGCCTATGGCATTTATATAGGTGCCCGCCGCGGTTTAATTTTACAAACAATTTATTCGATCAGCTATCTTGTGTTTTTTGGGATTGCTTATTTGATATATCGCGGCCTGGGTAGTAATCTAACCCTTTTGGTGCCATACCCATCAGCCACTACAAGTAGTCATTTTGCTTTTTTTGATGCCAGCTTGGGTCTGAAGCTCGACACCGCATTTTATGCCGGGTTTGCTTTTCTTTTGATTCTATTGATTGGCTGGCTGATCATGAAATTTGTTGGTCTGTTCTTGGCACCATTACAATTTTATCCCATGAATTACTCCATGAGCGTCTTAGGTGCGATGATTTTGGCGTTTGTTACAAATTATGTGGGGATCTTCTTGATCCTCTATTTGGTGGCGTTGATTCCTGTGGATGGCCTTCAAGCTGCCTTAGGGCATTCTTGGGTCAGTACGGGTATGGTGCGTTATTCGCCAATATTGACGGATTTAATCACCAAATGGTGGATCGTGGCCCCATAGGTTTTAGCCGACTTCGAGTCGGTGGATTATTTGCGCTGGGTAAATTGATATTTGAAATTATTGACGAAAGTTTGGGAACCTATTGGCTACCAAACTTTTTTGTTTGATACACATCGCGTTGGCTCATTTTTAAGAGGAGCAGATTAATGAATCAAAAAATATTAGAAACTTTAGAATTTAAACGCATTACTGATCAAATTGCCACCTATGCCCAAACTGCATTAGGTCAGCAAACGATCCAACAGTTACAACCAAGTTCTGATTTTGAAACCGTGGCCCAAGCCATTGCTGAGTCTGACGATGGGGCGACGATTTATCGCTTAAAGGGCGGAATCCCCCTCAATACCCTGGAAAATATTGGGCCCCACATCAAACGTTTGAAGATTGGGGCCATGTTAAACGGCAAAGAATTAGCCGATATTTCCCGCCTATTGCGAACCACCAGTGCCATTCACCGCTTTTTTGAAGACCTACAAGCTGATGCCATTGAATTGACCCAAGCCTACGGCATTGCCGATGAGCTGACCCTCTTGCCGCAATTATCCCAACGCTTGCGTCAATCCGTGGATGAAGCTGGGGGTATTCAAGATGAAGCTTCCACCGCTTTGCGGGGGATTCGCAGTGGAATTCGCCAATTATCCGATCAAATCCGTAGTAAAATGGACGGCTATACCCGGGGCAATCAAGCCAAGTATTTGAGTGAACCTGTGGTGACCATTCGAGACGACCGCTTTGTCATTCCGGTACGGTCGGAATATCGCAGTCATTTTGGCGGCGTGATCCATGATCAAAGTACCAGTGGCCAGACAGTTTATGTGGAACCCCAAAGCGTCATGGACCTGAACAATCGCCTGCGGCAATTGCAAATTGAGGAATCCCAAGAGATTCAACGGATTTTAGCGGAGTTATCCGAAGCGTTGATGCCTTATTTAACCGAAATCACTAATAACGGCCAGGTTTTGGCCCATCTAGACTTTATCAACGCCAAGGCCCGGTTTGCCCATGAAATTAAGGCCACTAAGCCCATATTAAGTCCAGATAACCAAGTGAATTTAAAACAAGCCCGGCATCCTTTGATTGCCCCGGACAAAATTGTGCCCAATGATATTTACATTGGCCAGGATTTTCAATGTATCGTGGTGACCGGTCCCAACACCGGTGGGAAAACCATTACCTTGAAAACACTAGGGTTGTTGCAATTGATGGCCCAATCGGGGTTATTTATTCCAGCAGAAGAGGAAAGCCAAGTGGGGGTTTTCTCAGATATTTCTGCAGACATTGGGGATGAACAGTCCATTGAACAAAACTTAAGTACATTCTCCGCCCATATGGAAAACATTATTCATATTCTGCAGCACGTGGATGATCACAGCCTGGTCTTGTTAGATGAATTGGGTGCGGGGACTGATCCCCAAGAAGGGGCGTCTTTAGCCATTGCGATTTTAGATTATTTGGGCAATGTTGGCAGTTACGTGGTGGCCTCCACCCACTATCCAGAACTAAAAGTTTATGGCTATGAACGGCCGCAAACTATCAATGCCAGCATGGAGTTTGATGTGGCTACTTTACAACCCACTTATCGCTTGATGATTGGGGTGCCGGGGCGTAGTAATGCCTTTGATATCTCCGCGCGCTTAGGGATGCCGGCAACCATTGTGGATAGTGCCAAGAATTTATTAAACGAAGAAAGCCAAGATTTAAACAATATGATCTCAGACCTGGAAAGTCAGCGTAAAGCGGCGGAAACGGAGTATCTGGATCTAAGTCAACAATTAAAACAAGCTCAACAGCTCCACGATGACTTATCCAAGGCTTACCATGATTTCTTTGTGGAACGGGAAAATCAAGAAAACAAAGCCAAAGAAAAGGCCAATGGTATCGTGGCTAAGGCCCAGGAAAAAGCTGACAAAATTATTGCCCAACTCCGGGAAATGAAACTAAGTGGTGCCAGCAATGTGAAAGAAGACCAGTTGATTGCGGCTAACACCAGCCTGAAAAATTTGGTCCAAGAACCAACTTTAAAGCAAAATAAAGTTTTACGACGGGAAAAGAAACGCCAAGCCTTAAAACCTGGTGATGAAGTCAAAGTCACTTCATATGGCACCCAAGGGACCCTGCTCAAACAGGTCAACGCCCATGAGTGGCAAGTTCAGATGGGGATTTTGAAAATGAATATCGCCACGGATCAATTGCAAAAGGTCAACGCACCGGATAAAAAAGAACCAGTCCGCCAATTTGCCACGGTATCCAGTGGCGGCAGTCATGTGTCACCCCAATTAGATTTAAGAGGGGAGCGCTATGATGAAGCCATGGCGGATTTGGATCAATATATTGACGGGGCACTATTGGCTGGCTATCAACAAGTTACCATCGTCCACGGTAAAGGCACTGGGGCCATTCGCAAGGGTGTGCAAGATTATTTGAAGAATAATCGCCGCATCAAAAAATTTAATTATGCTCCAGCCTCTGCTGGCGGTGATGGGGCAACGATTGCCGTGCTGCAATAGAAATTTACTAATAATTTGTAAGCAAATCCATTGCAATCCACCGTTTTTTTGGTAGAATGGAAATAGAAATATGGAGGTGTCTGCATATGGTTCAAGAAATTACTGACAAGAACTTTGATTCTGAAACAAAAGATGGCGTTGTCTTAACAGACTTCTGGGCAACATGGTGTGGACCATGTCGGATGCAATCCCCAGTTATTGACAAACTCGAGGAAGAAAACGATGACGTGAAGTTCACCAAGATGGACGTTGACGCCAATCCGGCAACACCACAACAGTTTGGTATCATGGCTATCCCAACTTTAATCATCCAAAAAGATGGTGAAGTTGTGGAGAAATTAGTCGGCTATCAATCTAAAGAACAATTAGAAGCAACATTAGGGAAATATACCGCCCAAGTCGATTAACTTTAATGACTAAATATATTTTTTAATATATGTATATGTGTAAATCCTTGACTCTGAAAATTGATTGTGACAAAATGATGCGTTCGCTAATTTTGCGGACTGACATTATAAGTTAATCAATTTTCAGAGTTTTTTTATGCAGTTTTCTTTTCATTCCATTGCTCAGACAGGTATAATTAGAACTAAGGATAGCTTAGCGAGCAACTTACAAATTCGTTCGCAAGATATGATGATTCTGCTATGGCAATTTTATGTAAATTGACTATAATTTACATATGATTGTTGAAAACAATAATACTAATGAGTTTTGGAGGTTTTCACAGTGCGGGAAAAGTGGCAGGTTTTTTGGCAAAACGGCATTGTGCGGTTTTGGATGAAATCAATATTTTATTTCATCATTTTAATGATACTCTTGTATCTTTACAGCTACAGTGGTATCAATAACAGCGGGTTTATTTATAATGAATTTTAGATTGGAGGAAATTGCTGATGGCAATTGCCAATATTATTGCAACAATTGATCAAAATGCGCAGTCTTTTCCAAAGCGCATTTGTTATGAAGATCAAGGTCAAACTTATTCCTATGAGACTTTAAAAACGACTTCTGACCGGGTTGCAGCTTTTCTGCAAGCCCAGGATTTACCTAAGGGGTCGCCAGTGGTGATTTATGGCGGGCAGACATTTGCGGTCATTGCCACATTTTTAGGGGCCGTTAAAGCCGGTCATGCTTATATCCCTGTGGATACCCATTCGCCGAAAGAACGCTTGATTCAAATCAACGACGTGGCCCATCCTGGGGCTGTCTTAGAAGTTGAAAGCTTACCGGTGACTTTAAAGGGTACCGAAGTTATCAGCGCGGCGACTTTAAAAGCCGTGCGTGAGGATACCACGGGACCAACGGCTTATGATGCCAGCGTCAGCGTGGCCGGGGATGACAATTTTTATATTATCTTCACCTCCGGCACCACCGGGGTACCAAAAGGGGTTCAAATCAGTCACGCCAATTTATTAAGCTATGTGAATTGGACCTTGAGTGACTTTGATCTTTATCCGGGTATTCGGGCCTTATCCCAAGCCCCATATTCCTTTGACCTATCTGTCATGGACTTATACCCCACATTAGCTTTAGGGGGTACCTTGGTGGCATTACCCAAAGAGATTACCGACAACTTTAAAGACTTGTTTGCGGCTTTACCGGAACTTAAAGTGAATGAATGGGTATCAACCCCATCCTTTGTGGAAATCTGCTTGTTAGAACCAAGCTTTGCCCAGGCTAAGTATCCAGATCTGACCCGATTCTTGTTTTGTGGGGAAGAATTGACCCAAAAAACGGCCCGGGAGCTGCTTAAACGCTTCCCAGATGCCGAAATCTACAACACCTATGGCCCAACTGAGGCCACAGTAGCTGTGACATCTGTGCAAATCACCCAGGAGACGGTGGATCAATATAATCGGCTGCCGATTGGTCAAGCTAAGCCAGACACCTTGATTTATGCCGTGGATGAACATGATCAAAAAGTTGCCAACAACGTTAATGGTGAACTAATTATCGCCGGGCCAAGTGTGTCTAAGGGCTACTTAAACAATCCTGAAAAAACGGCTAAAGCTTTCTTCACCTTAGATGGCCAGCAGGCTTACCGTTCTGGTGATTTAGGTTTTATCGATGACCAGGGTATGATTTTTTACCGGGGTCGGACCGATTTTCAAATTAAGATGCATGGTTATCGGATCGAATTAGAAGACGTGGATCAAAACCTCTTACAAGTTAGCTACGTCAAACAGGCCAGTACCGTGCCGCGGTACAATAATTTGCACAAGGTCACCCAGTTGGTGGCTTACGTGGTCCCTAATAAAAATGACTTTGAAAGTGACATTAAACTAACCCAGGCCATCAAGGCTGAATTGAGTCAAAATGTCATGGAATACATGGTTCCCCAACGGATCATTTTTCAAGATAGCTTGCCACTGACAGCGAATGGTAAAGTTGATCGTAAAACCTTGATTGCTGAGGTCAATAATTCATGATTAACTTACAGCCCTATGAGAATCCGCAGTACTTTTTTTATTTATTGATTGGATTGTTACCAATTATCATCGGTATGCTTTATCAAAAGCGTTTCCGTTGGTATGAATCGCTGTTTTCGCTGGTCTTCTTGTTCTTGATTTTCGATGGTTCTAAAATTTCCCAAGGGATCGCCATCATTGGCTATACGGTTTATGAAACCTTGGTGACTTGGTGGTATTGCCATTATCGGACGAAAGAAAATTCCAAGAATAAAACAGGTGTCTTTATCCTCGCGGTGTTCTTAGCCATTTTGCCATTGATTTTTGTGAAGTTCACACCACTCTTTGTGGATGGCAAAGCTTCCATCTTCGGCTTCTTGGGTATCAGTTATTTGACCTTTAAAGTGGCTGGGATGATTATGGAAATGCGGGATGGCAGTATTAAGGAATTTCACTTGGTCAAATTTTTGCAATTCCTGCTATTCTTCCCCACGATTTCTTCGGGGCCAATTGATCGCTACCGGCGTTTTATTAAAGACTATGACCGGGTTCCCACCCAAGAACAGTATCTGGGCTTATTGCAAAAAGGGGTCCACAACATCATGTTGGGCTTCTTTTACAAATTCGTTTTAGGTTATTTCTTCGGGACGGTCCTGTTGCCTAATATTGAGCATTTAGCCATGTTGAGTCGCCACAACTTCTTAGGCCTTTCTTGGCCGTTGGTTGGGGTAATGTATACTTATAGCATGTATCTGTTCTTTGATTTCGCGGGTTATTCATTGTTTGCCGTGGGGATCAGTTACATGATGGGGATTGAAACACCTATCAACTTTAACAAGCCATTTCTATCCTGGAATATTAAGGAATTTTGGAATCGTTGGCACATGACGTTATCCTTCTGGTTTAGAGATTATATCTATATGCGTTTTGTGTTTTTCATGATGAAACATAAGATAATAAAGAGCCGGATCACTTTAGCCAATTTAGGTTATCTGGTATTATTCCTAATCATGGGGATTTGGCACGGGGAAACTTGGTTTTATATTGTTTATGGGATCTTCCATGCGTCAGTCATGATCTTGACCGATGCCTGGATCCGCTACAAGCGTAAGCACAAAGGCTGGTTCCCATCCAACAAGTTTACCCATGTCATGTCAGTGGTTTTAACATTCCACGTGGTTTGCTTTAGTTTCTTAATTTTCTCAGGTTTCTTAAACCAATTATGGTTTGGTATTAGATAAAAAATAAAAAGGGGTTTTAAATGATGGATGACGTTCGTACAACAGTATTAGATATTTTGACAGATTTAACAGGTTCTGATGAGGTGAAAGAAAACCCTGATATGAATTTGTTTGAAAGTGGTTTATTAGATTCCATGGGAACTGTGCAATTATTATTGGAATTACAATCACAATTAGGTGTAGATGCACCAGTTTCTGAATTTGACCGCTCTGAATGGGCTACACCAAATAAAATTATTGCTAAAGTGGAAAGTATGAAATGAAACTGGGTAGAAAACTCTGGCAAATCTTTGGGCCTCTGATTGTTGCTGCGGTCGCAATACTTATTATCATGCTATTGCCAGCGAATTCGCGGCCAGTGTCTAAAGACACCTTGTACAAGGCGTCTAATTCCCTATCGGCCAATGTACTAAAAGGCGAAGAGTTGAAGAACCAAGCCTTTTCTTCTGGCAACTACGTCCCATTTATTGGGTCGTCTGAGCTCTCTAGAATCGATCCGTTCCATCCATCCGTGCTTGCTGAAAAATACGACCGGGGCTACACACCGTTTCTATTAGGGGCACCGGGGACGCAGTCTTTGACCCACTTCTTTTCCGTGCAGGGGATGAGCCAGTCCTTGAAGCATAAAAAAGCCGTTGTGATTATTTCACCCCAGTGGTTTGTCCGGCGGGGGGCCCGGCCGAATATGTTTGGCTTTTATTATTCGCCGTTGCAGGCCACTTCATTTTTAGAGGGTGCCAAAGATAATGAAACGGATCGTTATGCCGCTTATCGGTTATTGCAAATGCCATCTGGTAAATCGGATACGGTTGTCCACAGTGCCTTGTTACAAGTCGCTGCTGGGTTACCATTAACTGATTTTCAAAAGTTCTATTTGAAAAATATCAAGGGCAATATTTTGAAAAACCAAGATAATTTCTTCAGCCGTTTTTCGATTCGAGATCGCAATAATGCCATCACCAGTGGGGAAGAACGCTTGCCTTCAGACTATAATTTCACGGTCTTAGATGATTTGGCTACCCAATTAGGTAAAGGGGAAACTAAGTCCAATGACTTTGAAATTAAAGACTCATTTTACAAACGCCAGCTCAAGCCAGTGGAAGCTAAGTTACAAAACTCCCAAACCCACTTCAATTACGAGTTTGGGCCGGAGTATTCCGACTTCCAATTATTGCTCAGTGAGTTTAACCGCCTACACATGAAAGTGCTGTTTGTGATTCCACCAGTCAATCAGCGCTGGGCCGATTATACGGGCTTGCCAAATACCACCCTGCAAAACTTTGATCGTAAGATCACTTATCAGTTGCGGTCCCAAGGGTTTAACAATATTCGGGATATGTCTGCTGATGGGGCGCAGGATTACTTTATGCAAGACACGATTCACTTAGGTTGGCGGGGTTGGTTAGACATGGATCAAAGCGTACGGCCGTTCTTGAAACATACCACGGTCAAATCAATCCATTATAAGATGGATGACCATTTCTATACCAAATCATGGCAGCAAGCACCCGCATCAAGTGTGCCTGATTTAATTGCCAACTCTGAAGCTAACCAATAAGCACCAATCAAAAAACCTTACCGCGATTGACGGTAAGGCTTTTTTTAGGGTTTAATCTGGGGCGATGACATCTTTGGGATCGGTTTGAATCGTGATTTTAATTTGGGCCGTGTGTTTTTCAGGGCTACTGATACCTTCGGCGATAAAGCCCAGTTGTTGTTGTAATTGTTGGGCGATGAAGCCAGTTTCCAACTGGAAATCAGCCTTCGGATCCACGGCTAAGCGTTGGCTGATCGGTTCACCACTTAGTTCAAATTCATACTGGGTGCCTTTTTGTTTCAACAGGGACAGGTCGCCAAAGCTAACTAAAACGAAAAAGTTTTGAATACCGGTGAAATCTGGCAGGGGCATTTTTTGTGCCAATTGTTTACCTGCCCAATATAAGATCGTGTCACTTTCTTTGCCCAGTAAATCTGGGAGTAACAAGTCTCGTAAAATTGTAATACCGGCAAAACTACTGCCGAGGGTGATATCATCTAATTGCGCTAGTAATTTTTCAGACAAAATTGTCTCCTCCTGTGAAGCTGATAGTTTCTATTATACTTTCGCCGGCAGTCCTTGGCCACTATAGATTTCAAAACTTGAATTTTTTCGGGAAAAAGGCCAAAATAAGTAGAGCACGGCTAGTTTCAATTTCTATAATTTAACCTAGATCTCACTAGCCCAACCGCTGTTAGTTCGGCGGTTAAAAATCGTATTGACCCATTAGGATCCATACGTAAAGGAGATATTTTTTTGATGAATAAACAACCTATTGGTTTATTGGATTCCGGGGTAGGGGGGCTGACGGTCGTCAAAGAAGCCATGCGCCAATTACCCCATGAACAATTGATATTTATTGGGGATCAAGCCCGCCTGCCTTATGGCCCCAGACCGGTGGCCCAAGTGCAGCAGTTTACCTGGGAATTGACCCAATTTTTATTGCAAAAGCACATTAAAATGTTAGTGTTTGCTTGTAATACAGCCACGGCTGAAGCTTTACAAATGATTAAACCTAAACTGGATATTCCGGTGATCGGCGTGATTTTACCCGGCAGTCGGGCGGCTATCAAAGCCACAAAAACCGGACGCATTGGCGTCATTGGCACTGAAGGCACGATTAAATCAGGTGCCTATGCCAGAACCATTCAACGCAAGAATAAGCATATTAAGGTGGTCAGCGTGGCGGCCCCTAAGTTTGTGCCGTTGGTGGAAAGTAACGAGTATGAATCCACGGTGGCGAAAAAAGTAGTAGCTGAAACCCTGCGACCCTTTAAAAAACATCCGGTGGATACGCTCGTCATGGGCTGTACTCATTATCCATTGTTACGGCCAATTATCCAAAACGTCATGGGGGATAATGTGACCTTGATTGATTCTGGGGCCGAAACGGTGAGTGAAGTCTCCACATTATTAGATTACTTTGAAATTGCCAATGATGATCAAAATTATCATCCTAAGCACGAATTCTATACCACAGGTTCTGGGCAAATGTTTGATGAAATTGCCAATGATTGGCTGGAATTGACCAACATTCACGCCCAAGAAGTGGATTTAAAACAAGCATTACAACTCACATGAATTGAGGGATCAATATGACTGAATTACCAACCGTGGTGGTAGTTGCCACCAAGAATCCTGGCAAAGCCCAAGAATTTAAAGCACTGTTTGCCAAAGATGGCATTGCCGTCAAGACCTTGTTAGACTACCCAGAAATTGAAGACGTGTTAGAGACCGGGCATACCTTCGAAGAAAATGCTCGCTTGAAGGCCGACACCATCAGTGCCACCTTGAATTTACCGGTCTTGGCAGATGATTCAGGCTTGATGGTGGCTTATTTACACGGCCAACCTGGTGTGCGTTCAGCCCGTTACGCCGGGGATCATAACGATGCGGCTAACAATGCCAAGTTATTAAGCGAGTTAGCCGGGGTTCCTGAAGCTAAGCGCGATGCCAAATTTCAAACTGATTTAGTGTTTGCTAAGCCAAATGCCCCCCAAAAAGATCTGGTGGTCACGGGGCAAGTTGCCGGTCAGATTGCTTTATTTCCCCGGGGTGAAAACGGCTTTGGTTATGATTCATTATTTATGCTGCCCGGATTAAACAAAACCATGGCGGAAATTTCCAGCGCCCAAAAGAATCAACTCAGTCATCGGGGGCAAGCCATGGCTGAATTAGAGAAAAAATGGCGGCAGTGGTACCAAGCTGATTAAAGCCTGCTTTTATCATTTGAAATAGAAAAGATTGGAAGTGCTTGAGATGAAATACTTAGTTGTCAGCGACAATCACGGTGATCAAGAAATTTTAAAAACCCTCTTGGATCATTATGCCAAGACGGTCACCGCCTTTATTCACTGTGGGGATTCGGAATTGGCTTATCAAGATCCCTTGGTGGCCCGGATGACGGCCATCGTCCAGGGCAATATGGATTTTGACCGAGATTTTCCCATCACCGCCCAATTACAATTTGGCACCGATCATATTTTTGTGACCCATGGCCATCACTATGGGGTCAATTTAGGCTTAGGCCATTTGTTAGAAGTAGCCAAAGAGCAGGGGGCTAATTTGGCGTTTTATGGCCATACCCACCAATTGGCCTGTGAATACACTCAAGGCGTTTTCATGCTCAATCCCGGCTCCATCAGCCAGCCCCGGGGGCAATATGCGAACCTGGGGGGAACTTATGCGTTGGTGGATTCCCAAGCCAAAAAAATAGTTGTCGATTATTATAATCGACAACTAGAAAAAGTACCGGCGTTACATTTTGAATTCAACCGGTCATGATAAAAAGATACCTTTATAAAGGGCAATGGCACAAATCCCGGCAACAATAGGTGCAGCTACAGGGACCCAACCATAATCCCATTGGGAGGAACCTTTATGCTTCAGAGGCAGTAGGCTATGTAAAATGCGTGGGCCTAAATCTCTGGCAGGGTTCAACGCGGGTCCGGTTGGACCACCTAAGGAAGCGACTAAGGTCATGACCAAAAAGCCAAGGGCTAAATGGGCGGTCCCTAAGTTATCTTTGAAAAAGGGCGCCTTGGTGATACCTAAGGCAGAAAAAACTAAAATAAATGTGCCGACATACTCAGAGATAAATCCATTTAACTTACTGGTCGTGGCATCAATGGTACAAAATGTCCCCAGGATATGCTCTGGATCTTCCGTGATATCATAGTGGGGCTTGTACATGGCCACAACAACGGCCTGACCCACAATGGCACCTACCATTTGTACCAGGATATAAGGTAAAACTTCTGACCAAGGGAATAACCCGCTAAAGGCTAAGCCTAAGGTAAAGGCTGGATTAATGTGGTTACCGGAAATACTACCGAATAATAGCGCTGGAATCATGACACCACAGCCGTAACCAATGGCGATGATCATCCAACCACCACTGTTACCCTTGGTGCCTTTGAGATCGACGTTGGCCACAGAACCGTTACCCAAAATCACCATGAAAGCAGTTCCAATAAACTCCGCAGCCAGTCGAACACTCAATGAATACATGTGCGTGCCTCCTCTTAAATTAATAGCCTACTCATCTTACCAAATACTTATGCTTTAGTAAATAACAAGTTATCGTTTTAACAAATAAAGCCCTTTCAATATTACCGGATTCTCCGGTACCCCTTTGCTGAAAATAGTTCGTAGTTTTTTCAAAAAGTTACATTACTTTCTTAACAGAATTCTGTTAAGCTATTTTTAGCGTTAAGAATAAGGAGAGTATATGATATCACAAACAATTGAAACCCTATTAATGGAAAATAAGCGTCACTTTTTGATTCCGGCGGCCCAAGTTGCCTCCGTGCAAGGCACCAATACCCTGACCCATGCTTTATTAGTATTGACTAAAATGAAGTATAGCCGTATTCCAGTACTGGATGCCAATTCCAAATTTCTAGGGGAATTGACCATGGCTATGGTCACTGAACAAATGTTAGGCTTGGACAAAATCGATTTACAGCCCCTAGATAAAATTACGATTGCCCAAGTTATGGATACCAATGTGAAAACTGTGGAAAATCCCTACGACTTGGAAGAAATTTTACATCTGCTGGTTGATAATGCTTTCTTACCCGTGGTATCAAAGCATCAAGACTTTGTGGGGATCATTACCCGGCGTGAAATGATGAAAAGTTTAAATTATTTAGCCCACAACTTCGATAAAAATGATATTCTAGTAGATAATCATCGAGATTAAAATTTAGTTAAAAATGAGGGAGATTTTTTATGGCTTTAAGTGCACAAGAAATTATTGATTATATTGGTAATGCTAAAAAGCAAACACCAGTGAAAGTTTACATTAAAGGGGCCATGGCTGATTTAGCCGTGCCAGCAACCATTGAAGCGTACTTAGAAACAAAAACGGGTGTTTTATTTGGGGATTGGGCGGACGTTGAACCATTTTTGACAGCCAATAAAGCCAAGATTACCAGCTATCATTTGGAAAACAATGCCCGCAATTCAGCCGTGCCATTGGCCGATCTGAAGGCTTACAATGCCCGCATTGAACCTGGCGCCATCATTCGGAACCAAGTGAGCATTGGCGATAATGCCGTCATCATGATGGGGGCCATTATTAACATTGGCGCCATCATCGGGGCCAATACCATGATCGATATGGGCGTGGTGATGGGTGGCCGGGCCACCGTGGGCCAACACTGTCATATCGGGGCCGGCGCTGTTTTGGCCGGTGTCGTTGAACCAGCATCCGCAACCCCAGTTATTATTGAAGATAACGTTTTAGTGGGGGCCAATGCGGTGGTCATTGAAGGGGTTCACGTGGGTGAAGGCGCCGTTGTAGCTGCCGGGGCCATTGTGACTCAAGATGTGGCTGCTAATACCGTGGTTGCCGGCGTGCCGGCTAAAGTCATCAAGACCATTGATGCTAAGACCCGCAGTAAAACGGAATTACAAGATGCTTTAAGAAATATCTAAAATTAAATTGACTGGCAAGGCTGTTGACGAATTGTTTGTTTTCAGCCTTTTGCTATTTAAGGAGCGACATAATGCTGTCTGATGAAAAACTGATTCAAATTCGCCGGGAATTACACCAAATCCCGGAAATTGGCTTAGAAGAGTTTGAAACCCAAGCCTTATTACTAAAGATTATTAAAAGCTTACCCCAAGATAATCTGACCGTTAAAACTCATGATACAGGTATTTTAGTCCATGTCACTGGTAAAAGTCCAGATTATACCATCGCGTATCGCACGGATATCGATGGCCTGCCGGTTACCGAAGCCACTGGGCTACCTTATGCCTCTAAACACCCGGGGCGGATGCACGCCTGTGGTCATGATATCCATATGACCGTGGCCTTGGGTTTGTTGTCCAGTTTTGCGGCCCAACAACCAGAACATAATTTCTTGTTCATTTTCCAACCCGCTGAAGAAAATGCCAGCGGGGGTAAGTTACTTTACGAAAGTGGCGCCTTAAACGAATGGCTGCCCGATGAAATCTATGGCCTCCACGATAATCCCCAATTACCCACGGGGGCCATTGGCTGCCGTTTAGGGACCCTTTTTGCGGGGACCTGTGAAATCCACATTACCCTGCACGGCAAGTCAGGCCATGCCGCTTATCCCCATTTGGCTAATGATATGGTGGTCGTTGGCGCTGAGTTAGTGACTCAACTACAAACCATTGTCAGCCGCAACGTGGATCCCATTGAAGGCGGCGTGGTGACCTTGGGCCACTTTGAAGCGGGTACTACCATGAATGTGATTGCCGGTACCGCGCAAATTGATGGTACCATTCGGGCCTTGACGCAAAAGATGAATCTCCATATTCAAAAACGGGTCCAAGAAATCGTCCATGGCCTGGAAGTGATGTATGACTGCAAGGCTGATCTGGACTTACACCAGGGTGGTTATCTACCGGTGGAAAACAATCCAGAATTGACCAAAAACTTCATTGATTTCATGACTAAACAACCGAATGTGAACTTTATTGAAACCCAGCCCGCCATGACCGGGGAGGATTTTGGGTTCATGCTCTCCAAAATTAAGGGCACCATGTTTTGGCTAGGGGTGGATAGCCCCTATGCGCTACATTCCGACCACTTAGCCCCCCATGAAGCAGCAATCAGCAAAGGCATTGCCGCCATTGAACCTTTCTTACGGTATCGGGATAAGCAGGTGAAACCATGACTGAAAATAATATAGAAGTTGCCACTGGTGCGGTGATCTATAGTCGCGATGCTAAAGGTGAGTTGAAATTTCTGCTGGTCAAAAGCAAGGACCGGAACTTTTGGGGCTTTGCCAAGGGCCATGTGGAGGGCAACGAAACTGGTGAAGAAACCGCGGTTCGGGAAATTAAAGAAGAAACTAATTTAGACGTGACTGTGGATACAAACTTTTCGGAAATGGCCACTTACCCGCTGCCCAATGGAAAAATCAAGAAAACGATTATTTATATTAGCCAAGTGGATCCAGACGTGACGACCACCAAACAATTGGCTGAAATTAGCGATATTGAATGGTTTGATTATGACCAAGCCTTGGTGAAACTGAGTTATGACAATCTCAAAGAGATATTAATCCACGCCCACCAATACATTCAAGCCCAACGATAAACGAAAAAAATGAGGGTACCCAACAATATTGTCAGGGCCCTCATTTTTTTAGTCAGAACTTGGTTTATCTAAGAACAAGGTGGCTAAAATACCTAGGAGCAGCATTAAGCCCAGTAAAGCCAGTTGCATTAAGTTTAACCAACCAGTCTTGGGTAAATAAGGGGTGATGCCGCTTTGCCATAAAATAATGGCAGCGGCCCCCACTACCCCTAAAACCCCATAGTAGACTTGGCTTTCGTAGTGTTTTAAGAGATAATGCATTAATTTTGCAATTAAAACGGTGCCCACTAAGGCGCCTACCATAAAAGGCAGCATTAAGGCCACGGTTTGCAGATCACCTTGGGCGGCTGCCAGATTGCCCTTGAGCAAATGGCGCAATAAGTCTACAATAGCGCCCACGGCATTATAAACCGTGCCATATTGGGAGATGACCATCAGCATGATGGATCCAGAAATACCGGGGATGATCATCAAGGCCACAGAAAAGCCCCCGGCAAACAACATCTGACCGGCATCTTGCCAAGTCTGTAAGGCTTTAATACTAATGTAACTTTCGGCCTGCCCACTGCCCAATTGCGTCAGTCCCAAAATTAAAGCGAAGCCCAACAGCGTGATGACGGGGTACCACCAGGTGAAGGCAATAGCGCGCATCTTTCGCCAGATAAAGGGGATGATACCCAAAACTAAGCCCAAGAAGAAGGCATAGGCGGGAATGGGGAACCGCTGGGACAGCCAAAGCACGACTTTGGTGGAGAAAAGAATACCCACAATGGCGCCAAGGCCAATGGGGGTCAAGAACTGGAGTTGTTTTTTGGGACTTTGTCGGAATTGATTGATGGCTTTGATCAAAGGTTCATAAAGACCAACGATCACGGCAAAAATACTGCCGGACAAACCAGGGATCACTAAAGCAACACCGATGAGAAAACCTTTGATTAAGTTAATGATAGCCAAGAAAATATCTCCTTATTGAGGGGGTATGTTTAAATTTAAAGCGGATTCGGGCAATTGGATCCCGGCTTTTTTAAAAGCAGCCAGATAAGCCTTTAAAAAGGCCCGTTGGATCGTGATGTCATCGCCGTTTAAAGTGTACATCTGCACTTGATAGACTAAATCACCATGGCCTAGGTCGGTTAGCCCTAGTAGCTCTGGGCCCTGTTTGATGGCGGGGTATTGGGGCAGCAGATGTTGGTTGACCGTTTCAATGAGCTGTTCCAAGGTGTTGATATCCGTGTCATTATGGACCCGCAGGTTGATCAAGACTTGCCGGTTACCCCGGGATTTGTTGCTGACGATGGTGATATTGCGATTGGGGATGAAGTTTAAAGTGCCATCAATGCTGCGAACTTGGGTGGTCCGCAAGCCAATGGCACTAATATTGCCAGTAATGGTCCCAATGGTCACTAAATCGCCCACATCAAATTGTTGTTCGATCAAAATAAATAAGCCGGTGACCAAATCGTTGACAAACCCCTGGGCACCTAAACCAAAGGCCAAGCTTAAAATACCAGCGCCGGCAATTAGGGTGCCCACTGGAACGCCAATGGTGGATAAGATGGCATAGAGGTAAAAGAAAATCAACAAGTAAGCATAGGCATTATTTAACAAGGAGTGAATTGTACCTACGCGATTTTTAGAATAATTTTCCTTTTGCTGGTATTGGTGAAAGACCCGGTTGATCACCGCCTTGCCCACTTTATTTAAGATGAAAAATAAAATGGACAGGGCAATGATAATGACCAGCTTGCCAATGATTTTGCCGAGAATATTCTCCCAGTTAATACCTTGCCATAAGCGCTGGAAAACGTTGGTATTCTTCTGAATAGACGCAATTGAACTTTCTGTCAACGAGGTTTTGGCAGCTAAATATAAAAAATTCATGATATCCTCCAAGACAATCAGTATAGAAATAAGTTTAACATGCAGGCTAGATGAAAGAAAAGCATTTCCAATAATTGTAGTCGTTGCCAATTAATGATATGCTAAAATTATTAATTGAACATTTCGGAGGTTGATGAATGTGTCAGGTAGTGAAATTGCAGCACTAATCGCAGCGATTGCTTTTTTGATTTTAGTTATTTTCCTTGTGGTCTTTTTAACCAAGATCAGCAAGATCATGACGGAACTTCAAAGCAGTGTGAAACTGGTGAACCAGACGGTGGATATTGTCAACAATAAGGCAGAAGTGTTATCCACCCAGGTTGAAGGGCTTTTGGATAAGAGCAACAAGCTATTAGACGACGTCAATGGGAAGGTCAAAGAAATTGACCCCGTCTTCCAAGCTGCTGGTGACTTAGGTGAAAGCCTACAGGATTTAAACGCCAGTTCCAGAAATCTTGCCAGCCGGGTCACGAATGCTGCTGAATCCTCGGGTAAATTGGGTATCGTTGCCCGGGGCGTTGGGGCCTTTAGCCGTTTTCGCAGAGCACGTAAACAATAGGGTTAGAATTTGGAGGTAACGCAATATGAGTAAACATGAAGGTCATTTTTTATTAGGCTTCATCCTGGGCGCCAGCACCGCTTTTAGTGCGGCTTTGTTGTTGGCACCTAGAACCGGAGAAGAAACCCAAGCTAAGCTAAGAGATTTGAAGGACAAAATTACCAGTCGCGGTAAAGTTTATTATGATTATGCCAATGATGCCGCTGCTGATGTGAAGGACAGTTCCTCAGAAAAATTGGGTCAGTTGTTAGATAAGACCTCGGATACGTTAAGTGACTTAGATTTGGAACAAAAAAAAGCCCAGGCTAAGGATTCTTTTGACAATGTCACGTCTAATTTGCGGAATCACTTTGACGCCGCTAACACCCAGTTAAACAAAGGGAAAACTGACAAAGAAAACTATGATGATATCGTCATTGATGCCACCGATAATAACGAAGCGGCGGCTAATGAAACGGTTCAATCGGCTTTTCAAGAAGCTAAAGAAGCTGGAGAAGAAGCCCCGGATGCACCAAGCACACCAGTTGCAGATAAGCCGGAGTAATTTCCGCAAACAAAAAAATCAGCCGTCAGGGCTGATTTTTTTGTGCCAACAATTGGCTTACAACGGGAAGGTTTGTAAGGTCTTTGGGGTATGGGTAAAGGGTTCACAACCAGTCGTGGTGATGTGCACACAATCTTCAATGCGGACGCCGGCAACATCGGGGATATAAATACCCGGTTCAATGGAAAAACACATGCCTGGTTCTAAAACCAGATCATTACCAGCCATAATTGATGGGAATTCATGGACCGATGTGCCTAAGCCATGCCCCAAGCGGTGAATGAAGTAATCGCCATAGCCGGCTTTTGTAATAATATCCCGGGCGACTTTATCCAATTGAGCGGCAGTAATGCCCGGTTTTGCAGCGTCCATAGCCGCCAATTGAGCGGTTAGACAAACATCATAGATATCTTTTGATTTGGCATCGATTTTGCCATAAGCAATGGTTCTTGAGGCATCACTCATATAACCCTTGTGGTCGGTCCCTAGATCAAACAAGACCAACGCATTAGGCTTGATTTTTTCCGGTAGAGGGGCACCGTGGGGATTAGCGGCATTGGGGCCACTTTGCACGATGGTATCAAAACTCATGTGCATCACCCCTTGGGCCATCATATGGTACTCGATTTCAGCGACGACTTGTTGCTCAGTTCGTTCACTGGAAACAGCGTTAAAGCCCACCTTGAAAGCCTCATCAGCTTCCCGGCCGGCAGCAAGCATTAATTCAATTTCAGCCGGGGTCTTATATAACCGCTGCTGCTCAATGAAATCAGTGGCATTGACATTAAACACGGCTTCTGGGAAGTAGTTGATCAACGCTTCATAGCGGCTGACTTGCAACTGCTCTTTTTCAATGGCCCAATTCACCGGATTTTTCACCCGGGCTTTGATCAAATCGGCAATCATTTCATAGGCATTTTCGTGGTCTAAATAACCAAATACCTCATAAGGCCAACCCACTGCCTTGACCGATTCGACTTCTAAAGCCGGGGCAAAAATGAAGGGATCATGGTCTGGAAATACAAATAATCCCAAGGTCCGCTCATGGGGATCGCTTAAAAAGTGGGTGTAGTAATTAATGTTGATGGGATCACTTACATAAGTTACATCTAAGTGTTGTTCTTGGGTCCATTGTCTTAACTTGTCTAAATTATCCATTTGTCAACGACCTTTCTATCTTTGCAAATAATTATAGCATGCTTCTTCAGACCTGTTTTCAAAAAACGCTTAGTTGGAAAGTTGAAAAACTTTCATGAAAGTTTCATAAAAACGCTTGCATTTTTGGTTTAACAATGTTAAATTATATTTTGATAATTGAAAACGGTAATATTAAAAATATATTGGAGGAAATTTTTTCATGGATAAACAAACCATCACCATCTACGATGTCGCCAGAGAGGCTAATGTCTCTATGGCCACAGTATCTCGGGTTGTCAATGGCAATCCCAATGTGAAACCAGCTACCCGCCAACGGGTCTTAAAAGTCATTGAGGAACTAGATTATCGTCCCAATGCGGTTGCCCGGGGCTTAGCCAGCAAAAAAACCACCACAGTTGGGGTCATTATCCCCGATGTGACTAATATTTACTTTTCATCTTTGGCCCGGGGGATCGATGACGTGGCCACGATGTATAAGTATAATATTATCTTAGCTAATTCCGATGAAAGTGGTCAAAAAGAAGTTCAAGTCTTAAACAACTTATTGGCCAAACAAGTGGATGGCTTGATTTATATGGGGCATACTTTATCTGACGAGGTCAGAGCAAAATTTTCCCGTTCCAAGACGCCCGTCGTTTTAGCCGGCACCATTGACCCCGATGCCCAAGTAGGTAGTGTGAATATTGACTATCAAGAAGCTTCTAAATTTGTGGTGGATAAATTGATCAAAGATGGCAATCAAAAAATCGCCTTTATCAGCGGTAGCTTGTCTTATCCAATCAATAGTCAATACCGCCTGCAGGGTTATAAAGATGCTTTAAAAGCTAATCAATTACCTTATGATGAAAGCTTGGTCTTTGAAACTGACTATAGTTATAAAGCTGGGGAAGCTTTGTGGTCCCAATTGACAGCGGCTGGTGCCACGGCAGCTTATGTGATCGATGATGAACTGGCCGTTGGTGTGCTTAATGGCATGTTGGATCATGGCATCAAAGTACCTGATGAATTCCAGCTGATCACCAGTAACAACACGATTTTAACGGATATCGTCCGGCCTAAGCTGACCTCTATCAGCCAACCTTTATATGATATTGGTGCGGTAGCGATGCGGTTATTGACCAAGATGATGAACAAAGAAGAAATCGAAGAAAAGACGATTTTACTACCTTATGACATGGTTGAACGGGGTTCTACCAAGGGTTAATCATGCAAAAAGCTACCTTTAGATGTGATATTTTCTAAAGGTAGCTTTTTTTAGTTTTGTTAGATTTTTTCCACGGCAGCCATGGCATCTAAGACGCCTTGGGTGGTAATGTCCGGATCGATGAGCCGGAAACTTTCATGGTCACTGGCCGCTTCTTGGGCGGCTTCAAAAAGCGCTTCTTGGTCGTCTGCTGTGGAGACATGTAGCTGTGCTAAGTGGGTGGGCAGGCCAATTTTGGCATAAAAGGGCTGTAATTGGCTGATTTCAGCAAAATCTTGGGTATAAGCCAACTGGACTAAAATACCATAAGCGACTTTTGATCCATGTAAAATTTCATGGGTGGCGGGAATATGGGATAAACCATTATGCACCGCGTGGGCGCCGGCCATGCGGCCATATTCAGCCGCAAAACCGCCGACGGTGCCGGCAATGCCCACCACGCTGTCGGCAATTTTACCAAAGGCAGGGCTAACCGTTTGCCGGGCTAGATCTTGTAAAGCTTGATCGGCATCTGCTAAGAGGATGGTGAGGATCTCCTTGGCAGTGGCGATGCCAATGCGAATGAAGCCGGTTTTTTGAGCTTCTGAGAGGTTTCTGGTTAAAGCCTCAATCTCATACCACTTGGCCAAAGTATCGCCGATACCGGCAATTAAGTAGTCCTTAGGGGTATGCAACAGGAGATCCCAATCCACCAAAGTCAAGCTAGGGGCATTTTTAAAATAAGCTACCCGCTTAAAGGTGTGGTCGGGTTGATAGATAGCCCCGATTGGGGTATAAGGCGCACAGTTGGAAATCAAGGTAGGAATGGCGATGAAGTTGGCGTTTAAGCGTTCAGCGGTATTTTTAGCCGTATCTAATAAGCGCCCGCCACCAATGCCAATAATGGTATCGGTTTGGTGAATCTCATCGGCTAGGGCTTGGGCATTTTCGTCGCTGGCGGTGCCATCATAGCGATAAAGGGGCAATGCCGGGGTTTGACCGTAAAATTCGGTGAAAATCTTAAATGATTGTTCCCCAGTGATGATGGTGCAGTTGCCAAAGTCGGCTAAGTAAGCTGGTAAGTTCTCTAAAACATGTTGCCCGGTGACGTAACGATTAGCGCCGGGACGAATTTCACTGGCTGCGTTAATTTTTGACATGCTAATGCCTCCCAAGTATTGAAAATAAGTTCTATCGAAAAAATTGATAAATTCAGTTTACGCAACAAAATATGTTAAGTCAACGGATAACCATTCAAATAAGCTCTGGAGGTCATGCTATATGCAAATTTTTAAGATACCGGCCCAACACCATCAACGGGTGACGTTGATCCCTAATCTAACCTATCAAAATACCCCCTATTGGTTCAATCAAACCAGAAGAGATTGGCAATTGGATCTACTCCTGCCCTTTGATTATGCCAATGAAGGGGACCATCCCGTGGTGCTTTGGCTATCTGGGGGCAGTTGGCAGATGATGGATCGCGCATCTTATCTACCGGAGCTAGTATTTTTGGCCCGGGCTGGCTTTGTGGTGGCCAGCATGGATTATCATATGGGCTCAGAAGCAGCCTTTCCAGCCCAGGTGCAAGACGTGCGCCAAGCTTTGGCGTATTTGGCTACCCAGCAGGCCACTTACCACTTAGATTTGCAGCAGGTGACCTTGATGGGGGATTCGGCCGGGGGCCAAGTGGCCTTGGTCAGTGCCTATACCATGGGGCAAAGCCAGCTTAGCCAACAGCTCCTGGGTCCCAGTACGCCAATCAAGCAGGTAGTAGCTTATTATGCCCCCACGGATTTGGCTGCCTTAGCTAAGCAACAGCTTAAAACGATATCTGCTGACCAACAGTTTGACTACCTTGCCCCCATGAACTTTTTGGTGGGGCAGATGCAAGTTGATCCAGTCGCCTTACAGCAGGCCAGTCCCGTGAACTACGTCAAAGCTGGTGTGCCAAAAACGTTATTGCTGCAAGGGGATGCGGATGATTGGGTGCCTTTTGAACAAGCCCAATTGCTGGCGGCCAAACTGCAGGGGGTCGGGGTCGCGCATGATATTTTAAAACTGAGTGGGGGCCAACATATCGATGTCCGTTTCTTTGATCCAGTGATCGACCAAGCGGTTTTAGCGTTCATTAAATAAGCGCATCAGCGCAAAAAAAAAGATGACGAATTGCCGTCATCTGTTTTTTTCAGGCCTTAATAGCCATTGGTGGTGGTTCTGGTATTACCAGTTGTCCCAGTGCCCGTACCCGTGGTGCCATAGGTATTGTAGGTGGTACTGCCCCCATAGTTAGAAGGGTTGTATTGGTTGGTGCCATATTGGTTATAGAGTTGGTTGTTATTGGCAGCCGTGCCATTGCCCGTGGGACTGCGGGTCGTGGTGTTCCCACTGTAGTTGCCTTGGCTATAGCCACTATACGTGCCGGTGCCAAAACTGCCATAAGTGCCGTAGGAGCCGTTGCTATAGTAGTAACGATCTTCAACTTCAGCAGATTTACTGCGCACCGTCTTTCCGGTGTAAGTGGAAGTGACGGCGTAGTCATTGCTTTGGCCAAAGTAGTTTTGCCAGAATAAGCGATAGTTCTTATCACTGCCACCAATACCAAACTTATAACTGGCGGCTTTAGCATCGCTGTCGTTATAGTAAGCTTTAACTTTAGTGCCACTATTGACCCGAGCAGATGAACCTTCATAATCCACCGATCCTGGCAGTGTCCCGGTACTGGCTAAGACGCTGGCCTCTTTGACATCATCAGGCTTGGTCATCTTTTGACTGAGCTTAAAGATGCTAGGGTCCGTGCGATAAATGGTTGCCAAAATATTGGCCCAATAAGTCAAGTTACTATCACTGGCCGATTCATCTAAGTTGTAGTTATGGCCATAGAAATTATCATAACCAATCCAAGAGGCCATGGTGATCCCTGGGGTGGAGCCAATGAACCAAATGTCCCGGTAATCATTAGAGGTCCCAGTCTTACCAATAATATTCTTAGTGGAAAAAGGAATTTGACCATTATTCAAACTAGAAGCGGTCCCTTGTTGGACAACGCCAGACAGCATTTGCTGCATGATATACGTTGTGGCTTTAGAAAAGACCTTCTTTTTAGTTTCCGGCGCTTGATACAAGACTTTACCAGAAGGGTCTGTGATTTTTTGAATCACATGGGGTGTGACATGCTCACCGCCGTTGGAGAAGGTGGAAAAAGCACTGGCTTGTTGTAAAACAGTTAAGCCGTCTTTGGTCCCGCCCAAGGCTAAGCCCAATTCGCTATATTCTTTGTCGCTGAGGTGGATCCCCATTTTTTGCATGTAAGTCTTCGTGGCTTTACCTTTACCCAGAGCGTTATAGATGTTAACAGCAGGGATATTGTAGGATTCGGCCAAAGCCTCACTGGCGGAAATAAACCGGTTTTGCACTTGTTGGCCAAAGTCCGTGGGGAAGTAACCACTGAAGCTAACCGGGAAATCGGCAATCTGGGATTGCGTATTGATCAATTTGTTATCCACCGCTGGGCCATAGACCAACATGGGCTTAATGGATGACCCCGGGGAGCGCTTGGTGTCAAAGGCGTGGTTTAATTGGAACTTGTTAAAGTCCCGGCCCCCCACAAAACCTAGGACTGAACCGGTCTGGTTATCCAATAAAACAGTCCCGTTTTGCACATATTCGGTAAAGCTTGTGGGCTGTTGGGTCACCGGATCAGTGATTGTTGAGGTCCGGGATTGCCCCAGGTAAGGGGCGTATTGTCTAGCCGCAGTTTGCATCTTATCGTAAATATTACGGTCTAAGGTGCTATAGACCCGGTAACCTTTTTGCCGCAACAATTGATCTGCCTGGTTCCAGTAAGTATTATAATCTTCCTTGCTGTCGCGGACTTTGGTGACATTTTTACCGTCATCTTTGATGAGCTGGTCAATTAAGATATCCCGGGCTTCAACGGTGACTAAATTGTAAACATAGCCATAGCCACGATTTTCTTTTTCCGGCGTGGCTTTAGCTTGGAATTCACTGACCAGATCAACTTTTTTGGCCGCATCATATTCGGCTTTGGTGATATCGTTATGGCGATACATCCGGAATAAAACGGTGTTCTTCCGATCTAAGCCCGCAGAGACGTCTTTTTTCAAACTGCCGCTTTGGGTGTAAGGGGTATAGACGCTGGGGCTTTGGGGCAGGCCGGCAATAAAGGCCGATTCAGCCAGGGTCAGGTCTTTGGCGTGCTTGCCAAAATAACCCAGGGCCGCCTGTTCCACACCACCCACGTTTTGGCCTTTATTATTGCGGCCAAAAGTAGCAGCGTTAAGGTAGTCGGTTAAGATCTGGGACTTGGTGAAGTAATTGTCCAGGCGCACGGCCAGGAGAATTTCAATTGCTTTCCGTTTAAACGTTGTTTCTGAAGAGAGGATTTTCATTTTAACCAACTGTTGGGTCAACGTTGACCCCCCGGTTTGGGTACCCACACCGGTTATGTCAGAAATCATTGCCCGGGAGATTGCCTTGGGCACAACGCCGTGATGTTGATAGAAATACTCGTCTTCAGTCGCAACAATAGCTTTTTTCAAATACGGAGAAATCTCATTACTTTTGACGGGGGTACGGATTAAATCTGTGGTGAGGTTACCAAGTTTGTCGTTATGGGCGAAATAAAAAGCCGCCGATTCGTTGGAGTCCTCAATTTGGTTCTTCATGCTCTGATAACTTGGGACATCTTCTTGATTGGCCAATGAAGCAAAATAGCCTAAACCAACACCCACCACTAAACTAAAGAAGATAATGGCGGCACTGATCACAATTAGAAGCAAAGTTTTAATTGAGCCGATTGTCACATTAAAGTAGAAAATAAAGCGCTGGTACCAAGAAGCATCAGCCCCAGGTTTTGGGGTCTGCTCTGTGGCCAACTCTTGTTTTTCGGGGTTCACGTCATAAGTAAAGAAGTTTCCGATTCGTTTGAAAAAGCTTTTGATTTTCTGCCACCATTGCTGTGGTTTATTCAAAATGCTTCCCACCTTTTTTCATACGGATTACATTATATAACATTTTGAAACTCGAATGTACCATTAGTTCAAAAGTTTCGGGAGATATGCTAAACTAAACCTTGTAGCATAGGGCTTTTGGTGCACACGAAAGCCAGGTGCCCATCAAAAATAGACGAGATCGAGGGATTATGTTGAGATATAAATTTTTGTTGTTTGACCTAGATGATACAATTTTTGATTTTCAAACCTCCGAACAGTTAGCCCTAAGTCAGCTATTTCAAGATTTAAAAATTCCCCTGACGCCCACCTTGCGCCAGCGCTATCACCATTTTAACCAACAGCTATGGCAGATGTACGAACGCAGTGAAATCACTCGGGATGAGTTGTTGTTAGCCCGGTTTCCGTTATTTTTCAAGAAAATGGGGTTACCTCTCCACGGCCAAAATCCTGGGCAAATTTATCGCAAAGCGCTAGCGGCCGGTCATCAATTATTGCCGGGAGCTTTGGGGATGTTGACAGATTTGAGTAAATCTTATCGGATTTTTGCAGTGACCAATGGGATTGCCCAAACTCAACGGGAACGCTTGCGTGCCGCTGAAATTGCTGGCTACTTTGATGATGTCTTCATTTCAGAAGAAATTGGGCACCAAAAACCTAAAAAAGCCTTTTTTGATTATGTCTTTAATCACATTCCTAAATTTGATGCCAAAAAAACGGTTGTCATTGGCGATTCACTGACCTCAGATATTTTGGGTGGGGTCAATGCTAGGGTGGACACGGTTTGGTTTAACCCCAATTTTTTGCCTAATCGTACCAAGATTTCTCCTGTCTATCAAATTTCTGCACCGGATCAACTGAAAAAATTATTACTGGCTTCGGAGTGATTGCGGCATTGTGCTATACTAGAAAAAACATTTAATTTATTGGAGAAAAATTATGCAGCGAAATATGATAGAGCAATTTTGGTATAAATACCAAGAAATCAATCCTAATGCCCCAGAACATTTTCAAGCCTGGTCCTTTGGTGATAACGCCCAATTGGCCGATGAATTGGCTGAGCTAGTTTTGGCTGGTAAAAAAACCGCCACCACCTCCAATTACATTTTGTATGGGCTGACCAATGAACCCTTGCCCAAGGTCGGGGACTTAAGCATTATTTTAAACGGGTCCCAATTGCCCGTTTGTGTCATTGAAACCACCAGGGTTTATCAGACAACATTTGCCCAAGTCAGTGCCGAACATGCCCGTAAAGAAGGGGAAGGGGATTTATCCTTAGCCTATTGGCGTAAGGGCCATGAGAAGTTTTTTGCGGCTGAATTAGAGGCAATCAATAAGCCCTTTACCATGGATATGTTGGTCGTCTGTGAAGAATTTAAAGTGATTTATCAATAAAATCTAAAAAAGCCGCCAATTACTGGCGGCTTTTTACTTACAGCGTTAGGCGATAAATTGCATCGGCATAAATAGCACTGGCTTTTAGAATATCATCGATCTTCATAAATTCATTCGGTTGGTGCATCACATCAGCTGCCCCAGGGAACTGTGCCCCAAAGGCGACGCCCCGTTCTAAAATCCGACCATAAGTCCCGCCGCCCACGATACCTTCTTCACCAGCTTCACCTGTGTGGGCTTCATAAGTGGCTAATAGGGTCTGTACCAGCGGATCCGTACCTGGGACATAGTGGGGAATTTCATAATGAGGCTTGATGCTGATGGCATATTGGCCTTGCCAATTCTGTTCAAATTGAGCTTTGATGGTGGCGATATCGATGCCTTTAGGATAACGAATATTTAAGATGATTTGGGCCTTTTTGGCCGCGAGATCGTAGTCAAAGATTGAAGCACTGACGGTCAAAGGCCCCATTAAACTATCTTGATAAGCAATCTTAATATTGTTGCCGTAAATATCTTCATGCAAGGTGGCACCTAGGGCTAAATAAGTCGCCCCATTGCCATCAAAGGCATAGTCTTTTAAGAAATTGATCAAGAACGTCGCGCCGTTGCGGCCAGCCTGTGGGGTAGCGGCATGGGCACCCTTGCCGTGGAGTTCTAAGGTATATTGACCACTGGCAAAGGTATATTTGCCAGTTAATTGATTAGCCGTTAAATAGGCGTTAAAAGCTGCCTCAAAAGCTGTGTCTTGTTCATGGGTCACGACCGCCGTTGCGGCATGGGGTACCATGTTATCCCGGATACCACTCTTGAATTGTCGTAAGGTAAAGTCTGCCGTAGCTTCAGGGCTAAATTGCTGGTCTAATTGAAAGGACACAATGCCTTTTTCCCCATTGATAATTGGAAATTCAGCATCGGGTGAGAAGCCCCAATCTGGTTTAGGTTCTGTTTTGAAGTATTCATGAACCCCCAACCACTCACTTTCTTCGTCGGTCCCAATGATAAAGTGAATTTGTTGTTTCGGTTCAATACCCAATTTTTTCAGTACTTTTAAACCGTAATAAGCGGCCAATAATGGGCCCTTGTCATCAGAAGTTCCCCGGGCGTAAATGGCCCCGTCTTTAATGACTGGCTCAAAGGGATCCGTCTGCCAACCATCCCCGGCTGGGACCACGTCCACATGGGCTAACACACCCAAGGTGGTGGACCCAGAACCAAATTCGATGCGGCCGGCCATGTTCTTAATATTCTTAGTGGTAAAGCCATCCCGGTCGGCATAGGCCAACACTTGCTGCAAAGCTTTGGCCGGGCCAGGGCCTAAAGGATAGTCAGGGGTTTTGTGTTCAATGTCCCGTTGGCTGTCAATTTTTAACAGGTCCACTAAGTCTTTGATTAAATCATCTTTGAAAGATGCTGTTTCTTGTTCCCAATTGATTGTCATAAAAATAACCTCATTTCAAGTAGTTTGATTCTGTCACGTGCTCTAACACTAAACGGAAAATGCGAATAATGTGTTCATCGGCCAAGGAGTAAATGACTTCTTTGCCGACTTTGCGGTTCTTGACAAGTTTTGCTTCTTTTAAAGCCCGGAGTTGGTGGGAGACCGAACTCTGGGACATATTTAAAATACTGGCGATATCTAAAACTCTTAACTCAGATTCGAATAAGGCGTATAAAATCTTAGCCCGGGTCTTATCCCCAAAAGTCTTCAACATATTGGTCATTAGATCAATGGTTTCTTCTGGGGGTAAGGCGGCACTGACTGATTTAATTAACGCTTCGTGATCGATAGTTTCGTTTTTTGGCATGGATTATCCCTCTAGTTTATTGGTAGCATTGGCGCTCATGATAAGTGGTGCAAACATGACTTTGGCATGGGCCAGTATGTCTTGACCCAAGTTATCGGTGGCTTTGGTTTCAGGTGCGATGGGATGATGGCAGTATTTCAAGCCCGGTAAACTGGCATTGAGATCTACCGTGGATAGGCGTTGATCGGCCGGTAAGGTCAAATAGCGGTTCAACGCGAAATGACTGTCATTGGCCATGGATTTAAAACGCACCAGCAAACTACTGCTTTGGACCCAGCCTGGTTTTAACTTAAACCACAGGGCACCAGACATGGCCCGTACAGCCTGAATTTGATAATTGGTATTTGGTAGAATCATACCAGTGGTCCTTTCGGGATACAAGGGCGAGGCATAGGCAACATGCATGGGGACATTGCTCTTCAGGCGGACAGTTTGGGTCAAAAAGACACTGGCTGTGGGGAGGGCACTATTGAGATTCACCGCATCTGCTGATACAAAGCGATTTTCACCAATTTGGTAAAAGGCTTGGTTATCGATATCAATTTTTTGGGACACGTGAACTTGTTTAAAAGGGGTCAGCTTTTTACGGGTCAAGTCAAGGCGATAAGGATTGGTGAAGGTCACCACAGGTTTGGTGCTGATTAAGGCCCCGTCTTCATTAATGGCATCCAAGCGGGCATCATCTTTCATTTTCTGATAACTGGCCCCGATAGCTGGATAATTGGTCACCACCCCGTCAATGGGCAAATTCACAATATAATTCCAACTTTGCTGTTTTTCGGTCATTTCATCCCAAACAAAGACCTTTTTGCCCAGACCATGCAATTGGTTCACCAGTTCCGGTGTCACCAATTCCGATGACATATTGATAGCGGTGACGTATTGCAAGGCGTCAAAGTTGATCCGTTTTAAACTACCCACAATGAAAATCCGGGGGACATCTGGCAGCAGTTTTTGCATTTCCTTTAAGCTTTCCAGTGAAAAGGAGTGGACCATGACCCGGTCTTGCATATGATATTTTTGCACGCTTTGGGCAATCAGGGCTTCCATGTCCTTAGGATTACCGGCAGCAGTTTTTTTGGTTTCTAATAAGAAACGGGCATTGGGATTATTTTGGTAATGGGCAAACAACTCGTCTAAGCTATGCATAGGCTCCCCATTGGCCTGATGCAAGGTTTGCAGCTGGGCAATGGGTTGGCTGGAGACGATCACACTTTGACCGGTGATCCGTTGTAAATCCCGATCATGGGAAATGACCAAGACCCCATCAGCGGAGCGATGCAAGTCCAGCTCCACGTAATTAGCCCCTTGACTAAAGGCAATATCATCACTTTGAAAAGTTTCTTCTGGGGCATTGATGGGATCACCCCGATGGCCCACGACGATAAAACCTGTGGTAAAATAAAAAATGCCCAGCAGACAACAGCTTAATAGTAGCTTGTGTACTCGAGAATTATTCAATATTTTCATTTTTTCAAATCACTTTTCCTAAGAAGTTATGACTACAATAATTAAACATACCATGAAATTAAATCCTAAGCCACAAAATTGAAGGAGCAATTTAAATTGATTACCAAATATCAAAATTTAGACTTAATTGAACAAATCACGCGTTTAGATGGGACGAAGTATTATGAAATCGCCAATATTTTTATGAACGGGCGGGCTGAGTTGGCGGTGATCCGAGGATTATTAAAAGAAGTCCGGATCTTGCAGCTAAACATTGCCCACTCAACAGCCGTAGATGTCTATGAAAAATATATCAATGAAACCTATGATTTTCCAGAAGAAGATTTCACGGAATGGGTGGAATGGCAAAAACCCGCCGGAAAAATTGCAGATGCGGTCAAAGAAATTTTAAAAGCCAACCACATCGGCTGATGGGGTCTAAAAAGCCCGGTTTTATCCGCTTTTTCCTGACAAAGAGTGTCAGCGACAACTGGTTTTTCCCATCAATTTTTAATTTATGAGAACTTTTTAAAGCAAAAATTTAAAATTAACCCTTTACACGGGGGCGAATATTTGATACTATATTTTTTGTTGATTGGCCAGTAGTTCAGTGGTAGAATGCCAGACTGTTAATCTGTGGGTCGTTGGTTCGAATCCAACCTGGCCAGTAGTAAGAAAAAAGTGTTGTACTTTTCTTACCAATATGTTATGATAATCTCATCAAAAGTTAATATTCATTGGCCAGTAGTTCAGTGGTAGAATGCCAGACTGTTAATCTGTGGGTCGTTGGTTCGAATCCAACCTGGCCAGTCGTTACGTGTTAAGCTTAGTGATCCAACTAGAGCTTATTTTTTTTAATCAATTTTAGCTTAGGACAAAAAGGATGGCTGAAATGAACTATTACATTGCAGATACGCACTTTTTTCATAAAGAACTCTTAGAACCAAATGACTTTGCTCCCCGGCACTTTGACTCGGTAGACGCCATGGATCAACAAATGGTCGCAGCTTGGAATGCCCGGGTCAGCGACAAAGATGTGGTTTATCATCTGGGGGATATTGCCCTGCGGCCGGGGAATTTTCCCAAACCGCCGGAAGTTTATGAACAAATTGAACAATTAAATGGCCATATTGTTTTTATTAAGGGCAATCACGATGCCCATGAATTATTTAAATATATCGATACCCATAATTTTGAATTGCTGGGCCAAGCCAAGTATCGCTTTGAAGACGTGGGAGCTTTGATCAAATTTGATCACGCGCAATATTATTTGACCCATTACCCTTTATTTTTGGGAATTGCTACCCAGATTTATAATCTACATGGGCATATCCACCATAATATGATGCCCACGGCTTTGAATATCAACGTGGGTGTAGATGCGCCGGAGCGGGATTTTCTCGCCCATAAACTACCTTTTGGGACACCTTTGAAAGATAGTGAGATCGAAGAGATGGCCCAACAAAAACAAATTTGGCTAGATCAGCAAAAAAACTCATAAAAAACTCATACTCACATTGATTTTTAATGTTTCTTTCGTTATACTAATTTTAATCATCAATTGAGGAGGGGTAGTTTGTTAGAAGATCAAAGCTTAATGCAGATACGCAGTCAATTGCTATCAATGACTAAACCTGAAAAACATGAAGATGTCGCCGCGGTGTTAATATTAGCCTTTCGAAAATATCAACAAAATGAGCTATCCCTAGGGTATTTTGACTATAGCTTAATGCCACAATTGATTCCAATTCTAAAGGCGGATCGCCTTCAAGCCGCTGAAGATTTATTACGCCCCTTAATTCAAACTGAATAATCAAATTGGCATTGGTCATGGATCACTTAGGTCCATGACCTTTTAATTTTGGCGGCGTAGGCGCAAAGCGCTTGACGAATGGCTGTTTCTTATTTACGATTGATTTGACAGACTATCCGGTGGCTAAATCAAATGAGTGAGGCAAAGACGAATGGCTTTTGAAACAATCCAAATCATGCACATCAATGACTTACATTCTCATCTGGAGAATTGGCCGAAAATCAAACGATTTTTAACGCACAAACGGGCGGCTTATTTAGCAAAGGGTGAACCCACGCTGATTTTTGACATCGGGGATGCCGAAGATCGGGCCCATCCTTTAACCGAAGCCACCAATGGTCAAGCCAATGTGGCGCTGTTCAATGAAATTGGCTTTGATGGGGTAACCATTGGCAACAATGAAGGCATTGGCAATAGCCATGATCAACTGGAACATTTATATGACCAGGCTAATTTCGATGTTATTTTAGGGAATTTATTTGAGCCAGATGGCACGCGCCCGGCCTTTGCCAAGGTGGACAAAATCATTACGACGCCTCAAGGCACGCGCATTGGCGTATTAGGATTGACCGCACCATTTTTCCTAACTTATATCCCCAATGGTTGGCAACCCAAAATCGTGCAAAATATTTTACCCCAACTGTTGGCTCAGATTCAACCGAAGTGCGATATTATCGTGTTATTGTCCCATTTAGGTATTGAAATGGATCGCTATATTGCCAAACACTTCCCCCAGATTCAAATCATTTTAGGGGCCCACACCCACCATTTATTGCCAGTGGGTGAACGCCACGGCCAGACCATGTTGGGGGCCGCGGGTAAATATGGGGAATATGTGGGCACGATGACGTTACAAGTCAATGACCAACACCAGCTTGAAGCCGTCAGTGCCCAGGTTCAAAAAACCGCCGACCTACCGGCCGACCCCGGAGACCAAGCCACGATCAAACATTACCAAGATGAAGGCCATCGCTTATTGCGCCAAGAAAAGGTAGCTTTCTTGCCGGAACCCTTACCCACAGACTATCAAAAACCAACTAAGATGATGCAAGTGGCCTTAAAAGCCCTAGAAGCTCGGGGGCACACGGGAGCCGCCATCTTAAACCAGGGTTTATTCCTGCGGGATTTGGCGGCGGGTTTGGTGACCAAAGATGACTTGCATGACCAAATGCCCCATCCCATGCACCTGATCAAAGTATCCCTGCGGGGTTATGACTTATGGCGTTTGGTGATGGAAATGGAAAAGAATCGGCGTTTCTTAAGTCATTTTCCAATCCGGGGGATGAGTTTCCGGGGGAAGGTATTTGGGGAATTAGTTTATGATGGCATTGCCGTGGAACCTGGCACGCGGCGGGTCTTTTGGCACGATGAAGAGTTGAATCCAGAACAAACCTATACCTTTACCACGGTGGATCATTATTTATTCATTCCATTTTTCCCCACCATTGAGATCGTGGGCGACAATGAATTTTTATTTCCAGAATTTTTACGGGATGCCGTGGGGAACTACCTGGCAACGCAATATCCCTTAAGCCAGCGTCTACCCAAGTAGTAAGTCACCGGCGTTAGGCATTGTGAGGGTAGCTAGATTAATGGTATAATTCTTATGTTTTACAGAAAAGAGGCTAAGTATGTCAAATACTGACCAGACAAAAGATAGCACCGCCGCTAAGATCGACGAATTGTTAGATGAGACCGTCAGCAAACCGGAAGCCATTGTTTATGTGCGCCTGGTGGATGACAAGATTTTGATCAACGGTGTGGACTATGAAATGATTGAAAATCATAAAGATGCCTTTAACGTGGATGTATTAAATGATCGTTATAGTGATATTTTAAATAAATATGATTACATTGTGGGCGACTGGGGGTACGATCAGTTGCGTTTGCGGGGATTTTACCGAGACAACAACCATCAAGCTAACCGGGATCAATTGTTTAGCACGGTGGAAGACTATTTATATGAGTACTGCAATTTTGGTTGTGCTTATTTTGTGTTGCATCGCTTAGGCGCACCCTTTAAACCTAAGGAAAAAGTCAACAACAATCATAATAACCATCGCAGTCGCACCCGCAAACCTAAGCAAAAAAACAACAATAATACAGCCAGAGCCAGCCATTCTGGGAAAAGCACGGCCACTAAGTCCAGCAATAATCGGCCGCAAAAACAATCGCAAAAAGCGGCTAAAAATAATAACGCTAAATCACGTCGGTTTACAGTTCGTAAATTAGATGAATCTAAGTAATTAAAGGGGCATTTTTGCAATGCAAAAGCAATATCAAGGGTACTTTATCGACCTTGACGGGACAATCTATAAGGGCAGTCAGCGCATACCTGCAGCGAAACGATTTGTGGAGCGACTGCAGGCCAAGCACTTACCCTTTTTATTTTTGACCAACAATACCACCAAGACACCTGAAGCGGTGGTCCATAATTTAGCCGTCAACCATGATATCCATGTGACGCCAGATGAGATTTATACACCGGCTTTAGCAACGGCCAGTTATTTAAGTCATCAGGTCAATGGGGCTTGTGACCAGCACAGCGTTTATATCATTGGTGAGTTGGGCCTTAAAAAGGCGATTTTAAGCTGTGGTTTTAAACTTAATGAAGTTGACCCCGATTATGTCATCGTGGGCTTAGATTACGACGTGACTTACCATAAATTTGAAATGGCCACCTTGGCTATTCAAAGGGGCGCCACGTTTATTGGCACCAACGAAGACACCAATCTGCCCAATGAACGGGGCTTGGTCCCAGGGGCGGGTTCCGTGATTGCCCTGGTTGAACGGGCCACCCAGCAAAAAGCCTTTTATATTGGTAAACCCCAACAGCCGATCATGGTGGCTGCCCTAGATAAAATTGGGTTGGCCAAGGACCAAGTCGTTATGGTGGGGGATAATTTAAATACAGATATTCAAGCGGGTTTTAACATTGGCATGGATACGATGTTAGTCCTAACCGGTTATAGCAGTGCTGAGGATGTGGCTAAGGTCACGCAGCAGCCCACTTATATTTTGAATTCCTTAGATGAGTGGCAGTAGCCGATGGTCAGATTAAAGCAAGCTGGTCAACTGAGTGGGATATTCTTGTTCATTTTGACGTTGGCGATTTTTTTAACGATCGTGGGGACCTTCATTTATTATCCCATTGATGCCCAGCTATATCAGCTGCCCCAACAGGCCAATATGTCCCTAAGTCGCTTAATGCACAATTATACGCAACTCATGGCTTTTTTAAATTTCCCTTGGGTGACCCAGTTGCACATGGCGGACTTTCCCAGTTCGATCAGTGGCACGGCGCACTTTGTCGATGTTAAAAAACTATTTATTTTAAATAACGTCCTTTTGGTATTAAGTGCCCTGGTGGCCATGCCAACCCTTGGCAAATGGCGGCAACAGGCAGAACGCTGGCGTTTATATCGGCCCTTTCAAATTGGCGCGTTAGTTCCTATTTTGATTGGGGGGATGGCCGCCCTTAACTTTGATACGTTCTTTGTGACCTTTCATAAAATATTCTTTCGCAACAGTGACTGGTTATTTGATCCAGCCGTGGATCCGATTATTAATGTATTACCAGAACAGTTCTTCATGCACTGCTTCATTGTAGCCTTCGTGTTGTTCGAGGCAGCAATGGTTTGGGGGATTTGGGTTGGCAAGCGGGATCTAGACTAAAAAATGGTATCAGGTGAGGCTTCGATCGAAGTCACCTGATACCATTTTTTTAATCTGCCGATTCATTGACCGGCTTTTTTTTTAGTTTATTCTTTAACCAAACGAAGAGCATTGGTAATAATGAGATGGCCACGATCCCCATGGCAACCATGGAGAAGTGATCTTTAACAAAAGGAATATTGCCAAAGAAGTGACCCATGCCCACACACAAAGTGACCCACAGGAAACCGCCAATGAAGTTGTAGAGAATGAAGTGACGGTAGTTCATATGACTGCCGCCAGAGACAAATGGGGCAAAAGTCCGCACGATTGGCACGAATCTGGCAATGGCAATTGTTTTACCCCCGTGGCGATCAAAGAAGTCCTCGGCAACTGCCAGCTTATCTCGATTAATAAAGCGACCGAAGAAACTGTTGTCTAAAGCACGATCACTTAAGTGGCGGCCAATTTCATAGTTCACGGTATCGCCGATGACCGCCGCACCCAGAAAGACGATAAATAAAACACCGTTATTCAAATGATAAGCCGGATTAGCGGCCAGGGCTGCGGAGGCAAACAACAGGGAGTCGCCGGGGAGAAACGGAAAGATGACGATCCCAGTTTCGATGAAAACCATCGCGAAAAGAATGACATAACTCCAATTCCCAAAGTTGTTAACCAAAGTCACCAAATGCTGGTCAATGTGTAAAATAAAGTCGATCAATTGCGCCATTAAAAGCCTCCTATTTATCCTCGTCTTGGATCAGCGGTAAGCTGTGGGCCATGCGGCTGGCCGCAGCTGCAGCAATAGCCCCAACGATATCATCCAAGAATGTGTGTACTTCACCTTGTTTATGGGCATTCAGCTCGGCCAAAATCCCTGGTTTGATTTTATCGATATAACCATAGTTGGTCAAACCAATGGAGCCATAAACATTGACGATGCCCAAGGCCATGATTTCATCAACGCCATACAAGCCCTCATCAATTTCGATAATATGTTGCAAAGGCTCAGGCAGTTGCTTAGCCTGGGCCAGTTCGTCCAAAGCAATGCCAGTCATGATCGCATTTTGGACTTCACGTTTTTTCAAAACCACTAAAACGTTGTCGATACACTCTTCAACGGTCAAGTCTTTAATGTAGTCCTTTTGCAAAAAGAAGACCAGCTCGGCGATGCTTTGGATCGAGACATTTTCTTGTTGCAGTAGTGCAATACTATGTTCATATAAATCAGGCAGTTTAGCGATGATTGAAGCCTCCCTTAGTTAATTGAATAAAGAAGTTGAGTGTAGGGGTTGTTTGCGCTCTGGGTAGATAGTCTCTAGGGCATGGTTCACCGCCGTTGGGACCTCACCAAAGCCAGAAGCAATCAGTTTCACTTTACCATTGTAATAAGCACTGTCGCCAACACTGTAGATCAGTGGCCGACTGGTTTGCATATTATTATCTACCAATACATCTGTCCCTTGTAAGTCAATAGCCCATTGGCGTAAGATGCGGCTGTCAGAAGTAAAGCCATAGTTTACCAACAACTTATCAACTGCCAGCACCTCGTGATCATCTGACTTCATTTTCTTTAAGCCAATCTTCAATTTGTCAGCCTCAAGGTCTAGGCCGTCAAGTAAGAAGGGGGTTTTAACATTGACGCTGGAGGCCATTAATTGGTTGACACTGGATTCTAACCCCCGGAATTTATCCCGACGGTGAATGATCGTGACGGATTTGGCGATGTCATTTAAAGTCAAAGCCCAGTCAACAGCTGAATCCCCACCGCCGGCAATGGCCACGTCTAGATTTTGGTAGTCATCAAGGTCATGGACGAAATAGTCAACGTGGTGCTGATCTAAAGCATGATCGTAATCAAAGGCCAACTTTCTTGGGGCAAAGGCCCCGTTACCGATGGCAATAATGACGGATTTGGAATAATAAGTGCCCTTTGAAGTGGTGATTTTGAATTGGTCGCCGTCTTGGTCAATATTGGTGACGGCTGTACCTAAGGTGATTTGCGGATCAAAGGCGCGCATCTGGGATTCGAGTTGTTGGACCAGTAGTTTGCCCTTAATATGGGGAAAACCCGCCACGTCGTAAATCTCTTTTTCTGGGTAAAGTGCCCCGGTTTGGCCCCCTAGTTCAGGCAAACTCTCTATTAAATGAACGTCAGCGTTGCGCAGGCCGGCATAAAATGCAGTGAACATGCCAACAGGGCCGCCACCGATAACGGTAATATCAAATACGTGTGCCATGTATTTAGTCTCCTTAATTTTGGAAGTGAAAAACATTTACAGATTACCATAAAAAGGCATAAATTTATAGTCGTTCCCCAGATAGTTTTTTTGCATTTCCCAGCACACAATTATATTATAAAAGTAATTGATGAATAAAAGGAGAATATTTATGGACTTTCCACAATTAGATTTGCAAGATTTTAAAGGCCCCAAAGCAACCATTGAAACCAATATGGGGACCGTTCATGCTGCTTTATTTGAAGACTTAGCCCCAAAGACAGTTGAGAACTTTATGTCCTTGGCTAAAAATGGCTATTATAATGGGACAATTTTTCACCGGGTCATTCCCGACTTTATGATTCAAGGTGGGGATCCCACTGGAACCGGCCGCGGCGGTGAAAGTATCTGGCATAAACCCTTTGCAGATGAATTCGAACCCCACTTGTTTAACTTGCGGGGGGCGTTGTCTATGGCAAACGCCGGACCAAACACCAATGGCAGTCAATTCTTTATTGTCAATAATACCCACGTTGATCCCAACATGTTAGGCCAACTTGCCGAAGCCGGTTATCCTGAACCAGTTATTGAGGCTTATAAAAATGGTGGCACACCTTGGCTTGATTTCCGGCACACGGTTTTTGGCCAAGTTATTGATAATATGACAGTTGTTGATGACATTGCCGGTGTGGATCGGGATAATGCTGACAAACCACTTAAGGATGTTGTTGTAACTTCTATTAAGATTGACTAATTCATGGAGGTGACGGCTTTGGCCTATCGTATTGGCGACATCTTGGAAGGAACGGTCACTGGTATTCAAAATTATGGTGTGTTTGTCGCTTTGGATGATCAAGAGCAGGGCCTAATTCATATTTCAGAATGTGAGCATGGTTACGTCAAACGGGTAAATGACTTATTTAAAGTCGGGGAAAAAATCAAAGTGATGGTCTTAGATATTGATGAGTACTCCAAAAAAATCAGCCTTTCTGTCCGAGCTTTGACCAATGACCCGAATGTTACCGAAAATTGGCATCGCAAGCACTACTGGACCAACCGCCACTTAGATTTTGGCTATCAGCCAATAGCTCAGAGCATGCCGCAATGGCTTGACCAAGCGGAAAAAGATTTTGGTGTACCGGAGATAAGTTAATAAATATTCATATATTTTTGGGCCGAACAAGGTGAATTGTTCGGCTTTTTTATTTTTTTTATTTTCTTCTTGACGTTGTGGTCCTGAGTTGATATTATTATACATGTTGTTACGGCGGCAAAATGTTCTTGACATTTGAAAAGCCACGTAATATACTAATTAAGTTGCTGTTAGCTGAGCGGCGATGTATAAATATTCAAAATGTTGAATTTATATGTTGACAATGAGTTACATAGCTGGTAAGATATAAAAGTTGTCGCCAAGCGCTAAACGATGTATAAAAATTCAAAAATGTTGAATTAATATGTTGACAGCCATTACGACTTCTGATATAATTTAAAAGTTGTCTTATGACAACGG
>JAKVKU010000009.1 GCA_022484695.1 Lactobacillus sp. | reverse complement strand
TTTGTGACTCATTAATTTTTATTGCTAGCGAATTGACTTCGCAAATGTTTCATTTTTCAACTTAAAAGTTGAAGCCTGCACATTTGGTAAATCGAAACTTTGTTCAGTTTTCAAAGATCTACTTTTTTGATGTCGCTTAGTTATTATATCATGTTCAAAATCATAAGTCAACCATTTATTTAAATAATTTTATATGATTTATATTTTGATATATGCAACAAGTAGAACTTGTATGAATCTCTTCATATTTTATTTCCTTGTTGAATAACTCATTTGACAACTTTTATATAATACCAATTTCTCAAACATATGTCAACATGTTTTTGAAATTAATTTTCGTTGCGGCTTTCGTAAAAGCGACAACTTTTATATAATACCCGCTATCAGATGAATTGTCAACATTAAATTAATTTTTCCACATCAATGACCTTGTCGATCCAACCGCCGGCCAAGAACTCAGCCTCATGGCTTACCACAATAACAGCGCCGGGAAAGGCAGTTAACGCCTTTTGCAGGACGTTTTTGGTATCCACATCCAAGTGATTGGTAGGTTCATCCAAAACTAAAACGTTCGCCGGTTGTAGCAGCATTTCAGCGAGTTTCACCTTGCTTTGTTCCCCACCACTTAATTGTTTCATACTTAAAGCTGCTTGTTGGCTGCCTAAGCCTGCTTGGGCTAAAACTTTGCGGAGATCTCTGGGTTTTAATTTTTCAAAGACGCTTTGCATATATTGCAAAGGGGTCATGTTGTCATTGGGCCAGGCCAGTTCCTGTTTAAAATAGGTCACTTTGTTAGTTTTAGACAAACTAACAGCCCCAGAAATCGGGGACAGTTGTCCCAGCATGGTTTTGATCAAGGTGGACTTCCCGATGCCATTAAACCCTTGGATGGCCACTTTTTCACCGCGACCAATGGAAAAGTTCACCGGTTGCTGCAATAAGGGGTGGTCGTAGCCAATGATCAAATCGTTGACTTCAAATAGAATTTGGCTGGCCGTATCCACATAGGGAAAGTTCAGGTTAGCCGAGCGATTATTGGATAGGGGTTTTAAAATGTCCATCTTATCCAGTTGCTTCTCCCGACTTTTGGCACTCTTGGAGCGGGTACCAGCCTTGTTTTTGGCGATATATTTCTTTAACTTGCTGACTTGGCGTTGTTGTTTTTCATATTCTTTGGCATAGGTCAGCTGGTTGGCAGCTTTTTGCTTTAAAGCCTGTTTTAAAGTCCCGGTATAGCGGGTGATGGTGCTTAGCTCCACATCGCAAATACAATTGGTAATGGTATTTAAAAAATCATAATCGTGGGAGATCACGATAAAGGCCCCGGCAAAGTTGTTCAAGAAATTACCCAGCCAATCGATATGTTCCTTATCCAAAAAGTTGGTCGGTTCGTCCAGTAACAACACATCAGGATTAGACAGCAGCATCTTGGCTAAGATCAATTTAGAACGCTGTCCGCCACTTAAGGCATCGACGTCTTGTTGATACAAATCCAATAGACCTAACCCAGTGGCCACGTTATCGATATTGATCTGGCGATTATAATAATCAGCCGCATCTAAGCATTCTTGAATTTTACCGGCATGCTCTAAAATATCTGGATCCATATTTTGGCTATAGTCATCATAGTCTTTGATCATGCGTTGTTCGGCATCGATCAAATCCTGATAAGCAGTCTGTAAGAAATCCAGCACATTCATACCTGGGGTCAAGCTGGCATACTGGTCCAAATAGCCCGCCTGCACGCCACGCTGCCAATGAATTTGGCCTTCATCGGGAATCAGTTGGCCAGTGAGGAATTTAATGAGTGTACTCTTCCCCGCCCCATTTTCACCAATGATCCCCATGTGGTCGTTTTGATTTAATTCTAAATTTGCATCTATATATAGTTGTTTTTCAAAAAATTGATGGGATAAATGTTCGATCTTTAAAAGACTCATGGTTGACTCCTATTCCTAAAAATTACACAAGGTCTAGCATAATTGTCCATTTGCAGAAAGTCAAACCGGCACTTCCCGCCCCCGTTGAAAGTAAAGCATGCAAAAAGGATCAAACCACAAGCTAAGCCTGCGATTTGATCCCTTTGAAATTATATCTGTTATTGGTTAGTTGCCTTTTTAACCATGTCAGCCACGTCATCGTTGGTTGTCAGCTCATTGACCGCTTTGTCAGACAAAGCCTGCATATCGGCTGTGGACAAGCGTTTCATTAAGCTTCTAACTTTCAAGACGGAAGTAGCACTCATGGAGTATTCATCAAGGCCCATGCCTAATAGCAATGGTACCATGATTGGATCGCCGGCTGCTTCGCCACACATGCCAGCCCACTTGCCTTCTTGATGGGCTGCGTCAATGATTTTCTTGACTAAGCGCAAAATTGAAGGGTTGTAAGGTTGATAGAGGTAAGAAACGTGTTCGTTACCCCGATCAGCAGCCATGGTGTATTGAATCAAGTCGTTGGTCCCAATACTGAAGAAGTCAACTTCTTTAGCAAATTGGTCTGCCAAAATTGCGGCAGCTGGCACTTCCATCATCATGCCCAATTGAATGTCGTCTGAAACTGGTTTGCCAGCGGCAACCATCTTAGATTTTTCTTCTTCAAAGATGGCTTTAGCTTGCCGGAATTCTGGCAAGGTCCCGATCATTGGGAACATGATCCGTAACTTCCCATAATTAGAGGCCCGTAACAAAGCCCGTAATTGGGTTCTGAAGATTTCTTGGCGATCCAAACTGATCCGGATGGCACGATAGCCCAAGAATGGGTTCATTTCTTCAGGCAATGGTAAATAAGGCAAGTGTTTATCCCCACCAATATCCATTGTCCGAATAACGACAGGTTTGCCGTTCATGCCTTCTATGACAGCTTTATAAGCCTCAAATTGATCATCTTCAGTTGGTAATTCCGCAGAATCCATATATAAGAATTCAGTCCGGTACAACCCAATGGCTTCTGCACCATTGTCCAAGACACCGGTTAAATCTTTAGGTGTCCCGATGTTAGCAGCCACTGTATAGTGTTTGCCATCAGCTGTGACAGTTGCTTCATTCTTAAGTTTATTCCATTCTGCTTTTTGTTTGGCAAAGTCGGCTGCCTTTTGCTTATATTCGGCAACTTGAGCAGCGGTAGGGTCCAAAATAATGTCACCGCTAATGCCGTCGACGATGAGTTCTTCATCTTCTTTGGCTTCAGCTGTAATGGTTTCACTACCCACAATCGCAGGAATTTCCAGTGACCGAGCCATAATTGCTGAATGGGCAGTACGACCGCCTAAGTCAGTGACAAAGGCTTTGACATACTTCTTATTCAACTGGGCGGTATCACTTGGGGTTAGGTCTTTAGCCACGATAATGACTTCACGATCAATCAACGCTGGGTTAGGCAATTCCTTACCCAATAGATGACTCATGATCCGTTTAGTCACGTCGCGAACATCAGCAGCCCGTTCTTGCATATAGGCGTTATCCGTCATTGCTTCAAACATCGTAATAAAGTGTTCAGAAACTTCACTCAAAGCGGCTTCAGCATTAACTTTTTCATCACTAATCTTACTCTTAACAGCGCCAGTGAATTCGGGATCAGCCAAAATCATCATGTGGGCATCAAAAACTTGAGCCTCATCTTCACCGAGAGACTCCTTAGCTTTGGCCCGGATGATTTGGAGTTCATCATTAGATTTGGAAATTGCATCTTCAAATCGTTTAGTTTCACCATCAATATCCGTTACAGTGGTTTTTTTGTAAGAAAGATCAGGTTCAACTAAACGATATGCTTTGGCGATGGCGATGCCGTCACTAGCCGCAATACCCTTTAGTTGTTTTGTCATTATTCTGATAAACCTTCTTTTTTCATTGTTTCAGAGACAGCTTCAAGTGCGTCTTTTTCGTCAGCACCGTCAGCACTAATAGATACGTCAGCACCTTGACCAACACCTAAGGACATGACACCCATGATAGATTTCAAGTTCACAGATTTGCCCTTGTATTCCAAGTTGATATCTGAGTTGAATTTACTAGCAGTTTGTACCAATAATGTTGCGGGACGTGCGTGAATACCTGTTTCTGCAATTACATGAAAGTCGCGTTTTTCCATAATAGATCGAACTCCTTTTTTTATCTAATGAATTACCCTTAATTTTGCTTAGAAACTTAAAGATAATTATCCTTTTATACAAAAACTAGGTTACCATTTTTTTGAAAATAGTACAACTATTTTTTCATGGATAATCACTAAAATCCCTTTAATTATCTATAAGGAAGCGTTTTCGTGAAAACGATATAAAACATTTCCATTTCGTTGGGCAATTCCCACAATCTCTTTGCGCTGGGGGTGATTTTGCCAAACTTGTCTAAATGCGAAAAAATCCTTTGGCTCGATCTTAATTTCTTCAATCTCCCCAGCCGCCAATTGATCCAGCAATTGTTGGTAATCTGCAGTCATATTCTTTGTCACTTCCTATGTTTTGACTTATATTAAATGTACCTGATATGTACCTGATATGTACCTGATCTTACCGATCAATTTTTCAAACCCTACCAATTATAGCTTTTTTAAGGGAATCTGCCACTGGGAACGGGCGTTTATTTTTTCAGTGCTTAGCACTTGACCTACTCGAGTGCTAAATGTATAATGCTATTTGTAGATTGTTGGAGTTGGTTTTTTTAGACTCGATTGCTTTAAAGCGGTATGTAACCAATTTAACCCAAGAACAATCACTGCTTTATGTTGATGTATTGCGTTGACTTAACCAGAAAGGTCGTGACAAACTCTATGTTGTGTCAAAACTGCCACAAAAATGAAGCTACGATCCATTTATATACGAGTGTAAATGGTCAACGTCAAGAAATTAATTTGTGCCAAAATTGCTACCAATTGTTGAAGAATCAACAAAGCAATGGTACCAACGCGCCTACGAATGCTGCGGGCGGCGGTGATCCCTTTGGCTTTGGTAATTTAGATGATATCTTCAGACAAATGGGTCAAGGTATGCCAAACGACGCCAGTTCCTTCCAGCAAGGGCCCCAAACCCAAGCTGGTGGCATGGGCGGTGGTCCAAGAAACCCACGGAATAATGGTGGTAAAGGCGGCTTATTAGATCAATATGGTGTGAATTTAACCAATCTTGCCCGGCAAGGTGAAATTGATCCGGTAATTGGCCGTGACAAAGAGATTTCTCGCGTGATTGAAATTTTGAATAGACGTACTAAGAATAATCCTGTCTTAATTGGGGAAGCCGGTGTTGGTAAAACAGCCGTTGTTGAAGGTCTGGCACAAAAGATCGTTGACGGGGATGTCCCAGCTAAGCTTCAAGATAAAGAAGTCGTGCGCTTAGATGTGGTTTCTTTAGTCCAAGGGACAGGTATCCGGGGTCAATTCGAACAACGGATGACCCAATTAATGGATGAATTAAAGAAAAATGATAAGATCATTCTTTTCATTGATGAAATTCATGAAATCGTTGGTGCCGGCAATGCCGAAGGCGGTATGGATGCGGGTAACGTTTTGAAACCTGCATTAGCCAGAGGCGAGCTCCAATTAGTCGGGGCGACGACTTCAAATGAATATCGGACCATTGAAAAGGATTCTGCCTTAGCTCGGCGTTTACAACCGGTCCAAGTTGACGAGCCTACTGTTGAAGAGACCGTTAAAATCTTGGAAGGTTTAAAGAAGAAATATGAAGACTATCATCACGTCCACTACACTGATGAGGCCATTAAGGCAGCGGCTTCTTTATCTAACCGCTATGTCCAAGATCGCTTCTTGCCAGATAAGGCCATTGACTTGTTAGATGAATCTGGCTCCCGTAAGAACTTGACGATCACCGCCGTTGATCCTAAAACGTTAGAAGATAAGATCAATGCCGCTGAAAAACAAAAACAAGATGCGCTACGTCAAGAAGATTACGAAAAAGCCGCTTATTATCGGGATCAAGTCAGCAAACTTGAAAAAATGAAATCTAAAGATAGTGTGGATCCTGCCAACGAACCAACTGTCACTGAAAAGGACATGGAACAAATTGTCGAAGAAAAGACAAATATTCCAGTTGGTGAATTGAAGGCCCAAGAACAAACGCAATTGCAAAATCTCGGCCCAGATCTGAAGAAACACTTGATCGGCCAAGATGAAGCCGTTGATAAAGTTGCCAAAGCCATTCGCCGTAACCGGGTAGGCTTTAACAAGTCTGGTCGCCCAATTGGGTCCTTCCTCTTTGTGGGCCCTACTGGGGTTGGTAAGACGGAATTAGCTAAGCAATTGGCTAAACAACTCTTTGGTTCTGCGGATTCCATGATTCGGTTTGATATGAGTGAGTACATGGAGAAATTCAGTGTGTCTAAGCTCATCGGTTCCCCTCCTGGCTATGTGGGCTATGAAGAAGCCGGTCAATTGACTGAACAAGTCCGTCGGCATCCTTACAGCCTGATCCTCTTGGATGAAATTGAAAAGGCCCATCCAGACGTTATGCACATGTTCTTGCAAATCTTAGACGATGGCCGCTTGACCGATTCTCAAGGTCGGACAGTCAGCTTCAAAGATACCATCATCATCATGACTTCTAATGCCGGCCAATCTAACGTTGAAGCCAACGTCGGTTTCGGTGCTGCCGCTAAGGGTGAGACCCACTCTGTTTTGAGTCGCTTGACGGATTACTTCCAACCTGAATTCTTGAACCGGTTTGATGATATTGTTGAATTCAACTCATTAACGAAGGATGATTTGTTACACATTGTCGATTTAATGATTGCTGACACCAACAGTATGATCGCCGATCAAGGCTTGCATATCCATGTAACTGAACCGGTTAAGGCGAAGTTAGTGGATCTGGGCTACAATCCACAAATGGGGGCACGGCCATTGCGTCGGGTCATCCAAGAGCAGATTGAAGACCGGGTAGCAGATTACTACTTGGATCATCCTGGTGAACATCAATTAGATGCCCGCATGGAAAATGATCACATCAAGATCACCAAGCTAAACACGGCATCCGCTAAGACGACGGATGCCAATGTGGATAGTGCCAACGATAACAAAACAAAATAAGCTTTTAAATTAAAAATGTATCTCATGCTAAAGACCAAGTTCAAGGATTTTTGAACTTGGTCTTTTTTATGTTTTTGTAAAGCTCAGCTATCTGACAACTTTTTGAGAATTGAATATGCTAATATGAATATTAAGACACCGTTGTTGGGGGCAATATAAAGGGATGGCAGAAAATATGGTACAGACACCAGATGAATTGCGGGGGCGCGATGACCGCCACCGCTTGGCTCAACTGAAAATGAACGCTAAATCGCAGGCTTTGCGATCACCGGTCCATAAGCCTACGGATATTGTGGTGTCTAAAAACCAACCAAATCTGCAACGTAAAGACGTGACCATCACCGTGCGGTACGTGGATAGCCTGAACCACCAGCTCTTGGCCCCCACCAAAGTTTTAGGGGCCTATGGGGCTAAGTTAGCGTTGCCTTATCAGGTCATCGACAGCTACGTGTTGACCTCTATCAATCATTTTCAAACCACGTTTATCCCCAATCCGGTGGGGATCGATCTCATTTATGCCAAACAAGCGGCCGCGCCCATCGTGGTGTACCACCGGGACACCCAGGGTAATTTGATCAGCCCGCCCCAGTTTCTCCATGGGGCTTTAAATAGCCCTTACCAGGCTAAACCCCTGGGGGATATGCAACAATTTGTCCAAGACGTTTCCCCCAAGGCCCAGGGCCACTTCACCAAAGATGCCGGTCAAGTGGATATTATTTACGAAACGCTGCAACTGACCCCTTTGACCGTGGCGCCGAATACATACATCCAGTTACTAGCCAACACCCCGGTCTATTCTGAAGCCGCCGCTAAGACGCCCTTGGCTAAAAAATTACCTAAGGCTTCCATCTGGCGCATCTTCCAGGCCCTGGCCACCACCAATGGCCAGACAACTTGGTTGAACCTGGGTGGGTGTTTGTGGATCGATGCCAAAGCTGGCAAGGTCTTGGCCAATTATCACCAACCCACCTTGCCCCAAGCGGCTTATGCAGTGATCAGCGACGTGTTAGTGAATCAGCAAGCCATTATCAATGCCCCGGGACAAGCCACTATCCCCGTTTGGGAAACACCTTATGGCCAACAATTGGCCAGCGGCTACCTCACTGGCATCGTGGTCTATGTGATCCGCCAGGTCCAATTGGCCGATGGGTCCCTGTGGGCGGAATTGAGCAATCATAAATTTGTGGCATCCAATTATCTGAGTTTTATCAATCCATAACAATAAAGCTCCCGAGTTTGCGCAACACGCAAGCCCGGGAGCTTTTTAAAATTTATAGCTTGGCGGTTAAGGTCACATCAGGGTATTTATCCTGGAACCAGCGCTCGGCAAATTTATTTTCAAATAAGAATAAAGGTTCACCCTTGAGGTCTTTTACCAATAGATTCCGGGAAGAGGACATCTTCTCGTCTAATTGATTGGGGTCGATCCACCGGGCGATTCTAGAACCAATTGGGGTCATGACGACTTCAGAATTGTATTCATTTTGCATCCGGAATTGGAAGACTTCAAACTGCAATTGACCCACGGCCCCTAAAATGTAATCATCGGTGGTATAGGTCTTGTACAGTTGAATGGCCCCTTCTTGAACCAATTGTTGCATCCCTTTATGAAAGGACTTTTGCTTCATGACGTTCTTGGCATTGACCCGGACAAATAATTCCGGAGTAAATTGAGGCAGCGGGGCAAATTGAATAGGCTCTTTGCCAGTATAAATACTGTCGCCAATTTGAAAATTCCCGGTATCGTATAAGCCCACGATATCCCCGGCCACGGCGTTTTCCACATTTTCCCGTTCATCGGACATGAACTCAGTGGCATTGTTTAACCGCAATGATTTTTTGGTCCGGGCTAACGTGACATCCATGCCCTTCTCAAATTCCCCAGAACAGATGCGCACAAAGGCGATGCGGTCCCGGTGGTTGGGATTCATGTTGGCTTGAATTTTGAAGACAAAACCGGCAAAGCGGTCATCATTCGGGGCTAACTCAGCACTGCCATCATTGACGGGATGCTCCCCGGGGGCTGGGGCCATCTTCAAGAAGGATTCTAAGAAAGTCTCCACCCCAAAATTGGTCAAGGCTGACCCGAAGAACACGGGGGTTTGGTCCCCCTTTTGAATTTTGGCCAGGTCAAAACTATTCCCCGCCTCCGACAACAGATCCACGTCATCTAAGGTTTGTTGGTAGATGGAATCTTGGGTCAAATCAGAGGCCACTGCTAGTTTTCCCTGGTCATTCAACGGTAAGAAGCGTTTACTGGGGTCACTGGGCCGATACAGCTCGATGCGATGTTGTGCCCGGTCATATAGCCCCTTTAGGCCCTTACCCATGCCAATGGGCCAGTTCATGGCGTAGCCTTCAATATTTAATAGCTCTTCTAATTCGGCGATCAAATCCAAAGGTTCCCGGCCATCCCGGTCTAACTTGTTCATGAAGGTAAAGATGGGAATGCCCCGTTGCTTGACGACTTTAAACAGTTTCTTCGTTTGGGGTTCGATCCCCTTGGCGGAATCAATGACCATCACGGCCGCATCCACGGCCATCAAGGTCCGGTAAGTATCTTCAGAGAAGTCCTCATGCCCGGGGGTGTCCAAAATATTCACCCGTTTGCCTTGATAGTCAAATTGCATCACAGAACTGGTCACGGAGATACCCCGTTGCTTTTCAATGGCCATCCAGTCAGAAGTGGCATAATGACCACTCTTTTTACCCTTGACCGTCCCGGCACTGCGGATGATGCCCCCCAGTAACAGCAATTGTTCAGTGATGGTGGTCTTCCCGGCATCGGGGTGGGAAATGATCGCAAAGGTCCGTCGTTTGGCGACTGCTTGCTCTAAGTTTGTAATTGTTTTCAATGAAATCTCCATTCCTTTAGTTCGAGTTTTCTGATTCTAAATCCTTAGCAGGCGCCTGTTGTTCGGGCAGTTTCACCACGATGGTTTCTAAGCGGGAACCGTTCATGCGTCCGGTATATAAGTCGATGCCATTATCTAATGGCAGTTTAATGCGTTGGCTATTGGCGGGGATCATCCCTAATTTGGTGATCATATACCCGGCAATGGTATCCACATCGGAGCTTTGGATATCGGTATCAAAAAAATTGTTGAAGGCATCTAATGTGACCTTCCCAACGATCACGTATTCATGATCGTTGATCTTGTTAAATAGCTTTTGGGCATGATCGGACTCGTCATCAATTTCTCCGACAATTTCTTCAATCACATCTTCAATGGTGACTAAGCCCACCACACCGCCATATTCGTCTCTTAAAATGGCCAATTGCTGTTGGGTCTTCTTAAACTTCAACAATAATTCATCAATGGTCATGGTTTCCGGAGCAAATAGGGGTTCATTCATGATATCGGCGATTTTTAACTTATCAAAGCCCACTTTATGGGCCGCTTTTAACAGGTCCTTAATATGGATCAGCCCAATGATCTGGTCTTTGTCCTTGGCATAAACCGGCACACGGGAATAAGGGCTTTGCAAAATAGCGCTGATGTTTGCAGCACTATTGTCATTGATATCCACCATGAAAGCGTCGGTTCTAGGGACCATGACTTCGCGGGCCATCTTGTCGCTAAAACTGATGATGCCCTCCAGCATTTCAAATTCATCAGGGTCAATTACCCCGGTATTCCGGGAGGTTTGAATCACCGCCCGCATTTCTTCTCTGGTCATGGCATCGTCTTTTTGACTGAAGTCAATGGGCACGATCTTCAATAAGATATTCGTAGAGGCGGACAATAACCAGACAAAGGGCCGCATGATCACGCGGGTGACTTGCACCGGCGTGACCGTGAACTTAGCCACGGCTTCGGCCCGTTGTAAGGCGATTTGTTTGGGGAATAATTCCCCAAAAACTAAGGAAACATACGACAAAATTACCGTGATGATAATCACGGCGGCTTCATGCGCCCAAGGCAGGCCCCCTAAAAATGGGGTCAAATACCCGGCTAACGACGTGGAAGCGCTGGCGGAGGATAGGAAACCGGCAAAGGTAATGGCAACTTGGATCGTTGCCAAAAACTGCGAGGAGTCATTCATGACCTCTAAAATCTGGCCGGCTTTCTTATCCCCTGATTCGGCCTGGGATGCGATGCGACTGCGGCTAACGGACACAATGGCCATTTCTGCGGCCGCGAAGAACGCATTAACTAGCGTTAAAACAATAATCAGAATTATCTGGCCAGTGACCGAACTACCATCACCACTCATATACATTCACTCTCTTCTCAATTTATAATAGTAGAAAAATTATAACAATATGTGGCCTTAAATTCAATTAAGATTTCGTTTTATTGGCGTTATTATCAGGTTTATCCACATTGACAATATTATTTTCGCGACTCAAGTGAATCAAATTAATGGTGTAGGTCACCACGGTTTTGGCCACGGCATATAGTGGGATGGCCAGTAACATGCCCAGCAAGCCGGCTAAATTCCCAGCAGCCAGTAAAATCAAAATGATGGTCAAGGGATGAATATCCAGCGCTTTGCCCACCACGTTGGGGTAAATGAAGTTGCCGTCCACTTGTTGGACGATCAAGACAATGATCACCACGGCAATGGCTTTAGGCCAAGAATCGATCAAGGCAATGGCTAGCGCCGGGGCAATCCCCAAATAAGGGCCTAAGTAAGGGATGATGTTGCAGATGCCGGCCACAAACCCCAGCAAGAAAGCATAGGGCATGCCGATGATGGTATAGCCGATAAACGTACAGGTCCCCACGAATAAACACTCGATCATTTGACCGGCAAAATACCGGGAAATGGTCTTATTCATTTGATGTAATAAATCACTGACCCGATCCCGATACCGGGCCGGGAAGAACTTGCGAATATTGGGACCAAACTTATTGCCATCTTTTAGGAAATAAAACAAGATCACGGGGATGGTGATCAAATTGATCACAATGCCCGCCGCCGAACTCACCACGGAGCCAAGATTGTTGGTGAAGGCAAAAAAGCTATTTTTGGCGATTTTACTAGGCGATACATCAATGCTGCTGATGAGTTTGGTCAAATTCAACTTCTGTAACATGCTGTGATGGCTGACAAAATCGCTGACGCCAGCTTGGACTTTGCTCAAGAAATAGGGGATGTTACTGGCCAAGGCGGTAATTTGCGTCACTAAATTGGGGATAACTGTCATGATAATGCCGACAATCGCTAGAATTAAAACCAAAAAGACGATCAAAATCCCCAAGGGCCGTTTGACTTTAATTTTCTCCAGTAAATTCACCAGCGGATTTAACAAATAATATAAAAACCCCGCGGCGATCACCGGCCCAAACAAGGTGGATACAAAGGTCCCAATGGGGGCGAATAGAAACGAAATGCGGGATAATACAAAAATCAAGGTGGCACATAATAAGGCGATGGCCAACCACAAGACCACTTTTGACTCCTTTAATTTTTTTGGCATGGGACAAAACTCCTTAAGGCACTAAATTTGTATTATAATAGAATCAATATTCGTAATAGAGGTGTAGCCATGATAGTCGTTAAAACAACCACAGATTTGCACAGCCCCATTTATCAAGACGCCCTAGCCATTCGTCAGACCGTCTTTGTCCAGGAACAGCATGTGCCTGAGGACTTAGAAGTCGATGCCAATGAAGCCAAGACCATTTACTTCGTGGCTTACATTGATGGCCAACCGGCCGGATGCGCCCGTTTATTGCCCCAAAGTGATCAGGACTTTAACTTGATTCAGCGAGTGGCGGTCTTAAAGGCCTTTCGCAAGCACCACGTGGGGGCCACCATCATCCAAGGCGTGATTAGCTATCACCAAGCCCACTACCCTAAGGTCCACCTGCAATTAGGGGCCCAAACTCAAGCCGTGGGGTTTTATGAAAGTCTAGGGTTTGCCGTCATCCCCACAGACCCGCCTTATTTAGACGCAGGCATCGTCCATCGGGAAATGCGGTATAATCAATAGTGATTGAAAATATAGGAGTATAAAATGTCTAATAAAAAAGCAATTTTAGTCTACACCTTTTTACTCGTGATTCCCTATGTCCTAAGTTTAGCATTAATTGGCATATCTTTTAACGCTTTAGTTTTGCACAGTGCCAGTCTATGGCGGACCATGGTGGGCAGTGTTGTGGGGGCTTGTATCATGTTAGCGGTTAAAATCACCGTGGAACGGCCTTTAGAAATTATTTTAAATTTCGTTCATAACAAATTTCTGCGTTTTTTGGTCAATAGCTTTTGGATCACCGAATCCAAACGCAAAGTTGGCGCCAATTTGATCGTGGACTTCATTTTATCCGGTATCGCCACTTGGGGGATTCGCCAAATCTTTAGCCCTGACCGGATCATGGGGGATATCTTAGGCATCGTTTTAGCCATGATGTTCGCCTCGGCTTTGATCGGCGCTTACCTGGAATATGACTTATTGAGCGTGGACGGGGCGGAATAAAACATCGCCAGTAAAATAGCGTTACCTTCAACCAAACAATTGAGGGCAACGCTATTTTTGCGGCTTAATCCAAGTAGGTCTCATCCCCGTTGGGATTTTCTTGACCGAGATAAACCTGTTGTTTCACACGGGTGGTTTCTAAATTATCATCCAAGGCATAGCGTTCCAAAAAGTAAGGTTTATCCGTCTGCCCTAAGTGCTCGGGCAAAGCGACCCCTTGTTTGGTAATCTTCCCCATGGCCAAACTTATAATGCTGCTTAGGGGTAGTTGTAACATGGGAATACTGGCACTAGCTTCTAAAATGGCGGCTTGGCTTTCGGGGAGGTCTAAGCGATTTAACCCCGCCGGCACCTGAGTATCCAGGGGCAATAAGGCCCCCACCCAGGCCACAAAGGCGTAAGGCGAAAAAACCACTAAAGTCGTTCGGTTCTTCTCCTGGCCAGCATTGTCGGCCAATTGGTCCAACTGCCCTAAAGCGCCGCTGTCCGTCATGGCCTGCCAAGCAGAGGTTAAACTACCGTTTTCATCCAACATTGATGCTAAATAAGGTTTGCCAATAAAGCGAATTGGTTTAACAGTTTGCACAATATCCATGGTTTTAATTTCTCCTCATCCGGCCTGGCTGGTACCATCTTGATAATTAATTTGATAGCCAGTTTGAACATTAAATATATAAATATTAAAGTCGATCTTGTCATCTTCAATGGAGCGGCCTTGCATCTGAATCCCCCGGGCCACCAGCTCATTGCCCCGGAAAACCGGGCGGACTTGGTAGCGCACATGATGATTGGTGGATTTGATGTAGCTGGCAATTTGATTTTCATAATAGGTCATGGCCGGGTCATTTAAAGACCGGGTCCCCGTGATTAGATTTTTCAAATTGTTATTTTGCCCCGTGAGCTGAAAACCAATCAAGTGACAGCGATTATACAGCCAATCTTGATGGGTCCCAATGGTGATGCGCTTGTTGTGGTACCCCGTGGGCTGCACATATAAGCGCTCTCGCTTGGCTGTAGGCATGAGGGCCTTGCTTAACATGGCATCGGCCACCCCGGCCCGGTTTAACCCATCTAAATCACTATAGCGCTGCCACACCCCCTGGGCCAAGGACAGATCGCCCTGAGAAAAAGTAGGCTCATTGTTATTCACCGCAATGATTTGCCGATTGGTATAATTCAAATTGGCTAAATCAGCGGTATTGCCCCCGGTAGCTTGTTGCTGGTTATTTTGACCAGCCGCCGGGTCACTGCTTTGGCCATTACCGGCGCTGGGGGCATTGGTGGTGGGGCCAGTTGCAGTTTGGCTGGTGGGTGCCGTGGGGGTGGTGGTATGGGGATTGACTGTTTTGCCGGTATATAACAACAAACCGGCAATGGCAATCAAACCCGTTAAAATAAACTTTGGTAACTTTGCGGGTTGCTTACGTTTAGGCATTTATTCAAAAACTCCCTTAGCAATTGTTGCTGGTATGGTGCTGGGTTGCTGGCCCTGCTGTCAATAACAAGGAGGCCGGACAAAACATTGTTTTGTCCCGGCCTCCGGGTTTGCGAAGCATATGCGATTCTTATTGGCGATGGGATAGCTCAAGGTAGCGATTGTACCAAAGATCCACGTATTCCTTTGAAAAAGGCCCTTTGCGTTCATTGATCCAATCCACTAACACTTTGACGTTTGATTTTAAAATATGATCCACTTCAGCGGAATAATGCCACTTAGCAGCATGTTCTTCATATTCATCCACATCTAGTAAACGTTTTTCACCATTTGCAAAAACCTTAACATCTAAATCATAATCGATATATTTTAAGGCCTCTTTGTCCAAGACATAAGGAGAAGCCAAGTTGCAATAATAAGCGACCCCGCTTTCACGAATCATTGCAATAATATTGAACCAGTAACGTTTATGAAAGTAGACGATTGCTGGTTCTCTGGTCAACCAACGTCTGCCATCTGATTCTGAAACTAAAGTATGGTCATTACAACCAATTAGTTCATATTCACTGGTCTTTAAAACCATTGTATCCCGCCAGGTCCGATGTAAGCTCCCATCATGCTTGTAGCTTTGAATCGCAATGTAATCTCCTTCTTTGGGAACAGGCATTAGCGACCCAGCTTTCAAATACGTTTTCCAATAATATTATAGCAGATAACGGCCTGTATTACTAAGTCTATTTTTTAGATAGGTTCGCCCTTTTCAATAACTTTTTTTGCAAGGTTGCCTGGGCCTGGTTCCCTAATTGGGCTTTGGGGACGAAGTAGCCGGGGAAATAGGCCACATCTGCTTGGGGATCACCAAGCTTAGCCGCAAATAAGTGAATGGTCCAATGCAAGTGGGTAAACACATGGACCACCGGTTTTAATTTGAGGTCTTGCACCTGGGTCAAAGCCAAATCGTAATTGGCAGCGAAGTAAGCTTGAATGGCCTGGGGTTTTGTTTGTTCAGCCAGATCTAAGTCATCTAAGGCCACCAACGGCAAGGTGGTCAAGCCCCCCAGTAAGCCTTGTTCCGGCCGTTGTTGCAATAAATAAGCCCCCTGGTCATTTTGAATCACCAAGGCAATTAACTGCACTTTTTTTTGACGAATTTTCTTAGTTTTCACAGGAAAATCCAATTGGCTGCCGGTTTGATAACTGGTGCAATAGGCTTGAATGGGACACAATAAACAGGCGGGATCTTTTGTGGTACAGATGCTGGACCCCAGATCCATCACCGCCTGGTTGAAATCCCCGGGGCGCTTTTTAGGCAATAGGGGTTGGATCTCCTGGGCAAAATGGGCCCGGGCCTTAGACTGGCTGATATCAAAGTCATCGGCCAACAGGCGGCTAAAGACCCGGTAGGCATTGCCGTCCACAGCCGGCACCACTTCTTCAAAGGCAATGCTGGCAATGGCCCCAGCGGTATAAGGGCCAATCCCAATGATGTTTTCTAGTTCTGATGCCGTTTGGGGAAAATGGCCGTCATAGTCCGCCAATAGCTGCTGAGCTGCTTTTTTCAAGTTCCGAGCCCGGGAATAATAACCCAGCCCCTCCCATAGCTTCAAAAGCTGGGCGTCGTCAACCGCCGCTAAAGCCGTTAAATTGGGCAAAGCCTGGGTAAACCGTTGAAAATAAGGCAGGACGGTCTGGACCTGGGTTTGTTGCAACATCACTTCGGATAACCACACCAAATAAGGGTCGTGATTTCGACGCCAGGGCAAATCCCGTTTATTGGCGTCATACCAGGTTAAAAATGTGGTTTGAAAGGCCGTTATATCTTTGGGGGTCATGCGTCGGCCTCAGCCTTCTCATCCAGATAGCGTTGAATATCGTCTAGGGCAAAGCCCTTACGATAGAGGGTCTGTTTGATTTTTTGTTTACCTTGGGGTAACGTGGCATAGCGGCGCCACAATTTATCCCCGGCTTTGGCCAGGGCATCTTGTTCATCACTGCTATCCTTTTGTAAATCAGCCGCATCCAGTGCCGCCTTGATCACGTCCATATCAAAGCCCTTTTGCAATAAGTTCTGTTTGATCTTTTGTTGCAGGGCAAAAAAAGATTTACCGCCACTATGCTGGCTAAGTTTTTCCACCCAAGCCAAGGCATTGTCCACCTGGGTTTCTAAGGGATATTCGTCGGCCATGGCCATTTCGATCATAGGCGCCTCAATGCCCTTTTGCCGCAGCTTGCCGGCAATGGTCCGGGGCCCTTTTTTAGCGATGCGGATATCGGTACGAATCAAACTCCGGGTAAAGTTTTCATCATCTAAGTAGTTCAACGTTTTTAATTTGGCAATAACGTTTTGAATCACCGGCGTGCTATAATCTTTGTCATACAGGTCGTTTTTAACTTCCTTCACCGAGCGCAATTGGTGGGACAAATAATCCAGGGCCCGACTATAGGCCTTGGCGTTATTGTCGGCATTTTTGATCTTGGTCACATCAGCTTCCGTGAGTTCTTGGCCCTTGGCTAAAACGAACTGGATCAACACCGATTCGGCCACGGGGAAGGCGTATTCGTCATCTAAATAAATACTGTATCTATCTTTATGGTGCTTTTGTACCTCAATTTTGGTAATCTTCATTATATAAGACCCACTTTCTTCAGTCCTATCCAGTCTAGCAAGCCAAAAAATTACTGTCAATCAAAGGAGAACACATGCAAAGCAAGTCCAAAAATGTCGACGTCACCGTCGGCCAAAAGTTTCCCTTAACTATTAAACGCCTGGGCATCAATGGGGAAGGCATCGGTTATTTCAAACACAAAATCGTGTTTGTCCCCGAAACCCTTCCCAATGAAGTCATCACCGCCAAAGTCATCGCCGTGGCCCCCCATTTCATTCGGGCCAAGGTCCAACGGCTGCGCACTGCCAGCCCTGACCGGGTCAAACCAGTGGATCCCTTATATGGCAAGGTGGGTGGCTTAGATTTAGAGCATATGAACTATAATGCCCAGCTGGCCTTTAAACGGGACGTGGTGGCCCAATCCTTAGAAAAATTCAAACCCCAGGGTTATGAAAATTATGACCTCCGCCCTACAATTCCCTCAGCCCCCTACCAATATCGCAATAAAGCCCAGTTTCCCGTGGCTTTACAAGATAACCACGTAATCGCCGGCCTTTATGAAGAAGGCAGCCACCACTTGGTAAACGTGACCACCATCAATACCCAAATGCCCGTGGTAACTAAAATCATCAACCAATTAAAAACTGTCCTAGAGGATTTAAAGACACCAATCTATAATGAACGCCGGCAAAACCCTGGCGTGCGGACATTAGTAGTCCGGGCCAGTGCCACCACCGCTGAGATTCAAGTCACATTAGTGGTGTCTGATTCCGAATTATTGCGGGACAATGCCCTGTTTGCGGCCATTCAAACCCGCATCCCGGCCATTACTTCCTTTTTCATCAACGTTAATCCCCAGAAAACTTCTTTAATTTGGGGCGAAGACACCACCCATATCTTTGGGACCGAGACGATTACCGAAAAAATCAATGGCAAAACCTTCAAGCTCTCGCCTCAAGCTTTCTTCCAATTAAATCCTAAACAAACCCAAACCCTGTACAAGCTAGCCACTGAAGCCTTTGACTTCAACGGTTCGGAAACCTTAGCCGATGCTTATTGTGGCGTGGGGACGTTGGGCATCACCATGGCGGATCGGGTGAAAACCGTCCGGGGGATGGATATCATCCCCGAAGGGATCGCAGATGCCAAAGCCAATGCCAGATTAAATGGCGCCAACAATTGCCATTATGAAGTGGGGAAAGCCGAGGTCTTGTTGACGGACTGGTTTAAAGCCGGCCAACGCATCGATGCCCTAGTGGTGGACCCACCCCGCACTGGTTTGACAGAAGCTTTAGCCAAAGCGATTGCCCGGGCCAAACCTAAGCAATTCGTCTACATTTCCTGTAACCCGTCCACCTTGGCCCGGGACTTAGTAGCCCTAAGCCAAGCTTACCGGGTGGATTACATTCAATCCATCGACATGTTCCCCCAAACAGCCCGCTGTGAAGCCATTGTTAAATTATCTTTGAAATAATTGGAGGTTAGCGCCATGTTAATTTATTTTGCCAACAGTTTATTTTCCAATGCGGATCGCCTGTACAATCAAAACCTAGTGGCGGCCATTCGCAAGACCTATCCGGAAGTTGAGGTCTATTTGCCCCAAGAAAATGCCAGCATCAATGATAAAAGTGCCTACGGGGATTCGAAAATGATTGCCCAGGCGGATACAGACCGGGTCTTAAAGAGCCAACTGTTGATTGCCGTCTTAGATGGGGCCGTGATCGATCCCGGGGTGGCCGCTGAAATCGGCATCGCCTATGCTAAACAAATTCCTATCTTGGGCCTTTATACCGACAGTCGGCGCCTGGGGGCAGATAACCCGCAAAAACTAGCGGCCTTAAAGCAAGTCGCTGAAAACCAATTTGCTTATATCAACTTGTATGTCGCTGGTTTGGTGAAATTAAACGGTGAAATCGTCACCGATGAAGCCGCCCTGGTGCAACGCATCGGCGCTTACCTCCCAGCTAAATAGCCCCAGACTCCATATTTCAAATGTGAATTTGATAACAATTGTAATCTAAAGCCCCTTATGTGACAGCAATGTTAAGCCATATGACAGTTTGGTTACATCTCCATAACGTTTCGGTTTAATCCAACTTTTTTCTTCATTCCTCTTGTATAGTGGAACAGTAATCAACACGGAAGAAAAATTTTGGAGGCAATTATATATATGAAACTGCGCTACTTACTTTTAACTGCAATGACTTTAGGAACGGTCACTACTGGTGCTTTAGCAACTACAGCCACTTCAACGTCAAATACGGTCTCTGCTGCCACTACTGGGGACACACCGTTAGATAAGACCATGTACGCCACTGCAGCGACTACGGTGAACGCAGCCCCTAACTGGTTGCCTTCAGCTCAAGTTTTAGCTGCTGGCACGGCTTGGCATATTTCAGCCAGCCGCGTGGTGAACAATCAAGTTTGGTATGAAGTGGGCGGCGACCAATGGGTCAATGGCGCGACTATGTCGGATAACCCGGCTGCTTCCCCAATCGATGCCACCCTTTACGTCGCTTCCCAATATGGGGCAGCGGTTTACAACTCCCCTTATACGGGCAACGTAAAAACTGGCCAAGTTTTAGATAAAAACTCTGGTTGGAAAGTTAGCGCCCAAGTTACCGTTGGCGGCGACACTTGGTATCAAGTGGGCGGCAACCAATGGGTCTGGGGGCCAGATATGACCTTTGACCAACCCGTTACCCAAGCCCCTGGTGTTGTAATGAATGCTACGGCTTATGATCCAAGAGTCCTTGGCAACTATACCTTCGGCTATGATACCGTCGCTGCTAACTTAAACGTCTACCCTCGAGGGACGAAGTTACGCATTACCTTTGGCGATGGCTCAATTAAAGACTATGTGGTCCGGGACACGGGTACTTTTGCCTATGCCAACCCGAACCAATTAGACATTGCAATGCCAAACTGGCAAGCCATGCAATTCGGTCGGCAAAACGTCACCGTTAGTGTGTTGTCTTAAAACTTAATTTGCCTATACTCATAGCGGCGCAACTGAAATTTCAGTTGCGCCGCTATTTATTTGGCCTGCGGACTACCAATTTTGATGAGCAACCAGGCCAATATCGAAAAACTTGGCCACTGTCCGGTCGCTAGCACCTTTTGCGCCCATCAAAATACGCCTCCCTAAGACAACAGGTTTTGATGATTTACCTGTCTACTTAAGGAGGCGCATAACTATTCTGCTGATTATTTAATTTCTTTCGTACTTGCCGTCGCTAATAATTACCTTTATGAAGCCTACTTATTAAAAAAGCCAAAGTAATCACGAGCATTACTATAACTGATCCGCTTAACAATACCACCCAGATAGTCCAAATCTTCAGGTGCCTGGCCGTCACTGACCCATTGGCCCAATACATCACACAAAACGCGTCTGAAATATTCGTGTCGAGGATAAGAGAGGAAGGAACGACTATCGGTGAGCATACCGAGAAAGTTAGGGAACATTCCAACGTTAGCGTAAAGCTTCATTTGACTTTCCATCCCATCGTGGGTGTCGTTGAACCACCAGCCGGCCCCGAGATGCATCTTTTGGACAGAACCTTCTTGGAAGTTTCCTAAGAGTGTCGCAATGGCCATCCAGTCATTGGGATTCAAAGAATAGAAGATTGTCTTTGGCATAATCCCCTTTGTCTGCGCGTTGTAAAATAACCGTCGAATCTGTTCACTCAAATCGGCTTGTGTTCCAACGGAATCAAAACCGGTATTAGGACCAATTTTATCAAACATTGGCTTATTTTGGGAACGTGCCACGTTGACATGATACTGCAATACCCAGTCGTGTTTTTGTGCCAATTCCATCATTACTTGGACAAGCGCTGTGACGAACTGATTATTTTCTTCAGTTGTTAAGGATTCATTTTTAACACCTTTTTGGAAAATTGCCTCTAATTCATCGTCCGTTGCTTCAGCATAGTAATAGGTATTCAAACCAAGATCGGCAATTTTACCACCGTGGTCCGCAAAGAATTGAACACGTTGTGTCAGCGCTTCTTTGAGGCTCTTAAAACTAGTAATCGTAATACTTGCAGAAGCTCCTAACTGTTTTAAGTAGTCAACATACCCGTCCCCGGTTATGTTGAAAGCATCATCAGGTCGCATGCCGGGCAATACTTTAAACGCCAAATTCTCCTTGGCAAGCAGTGCATGGTACTTTAAATCCGATTCAGGCGCATCGGTTGTCACAACTACCTGAACATTGGATCGGGAAATCAATGCCCGCGGTGTAAATGCAGGAGTCGCCAGCTGACGATTTGTTTCATCCCAAATTTCTTTAGCTGTCTCGGCATTTAACCGCTTGTTAATTCCGAAAAAGCGGCGCAATTCCAAATGTGACCATTCATAAAGTGGAGACCCTAGTGCATTATCAATTGTTTTAGCCCAGGCAACAAACTTATCATAGTCATCACCATCGCCGGTGATGAGTTCTTCAGGAACACCATGATCACGTTCCAAACGCCATTTGTAATGGTCCCCATACAGCCCTTCATTGATCCAAATTTGCGAGATATTGGCATAATTCTTATTTTCGTATATCTCTTTGGGCTCCAAATGGCAGTGATAATCAATAATTGGCAGATCCTCTGCGTATTCGTGAAATAATTTCCGCGCCACATCTGTTTTTAACAAAAAATCGTCATTTAATAAAACCACTATTTGATTGCCTCCTCAATTTCTTGGCCAAGATCTTCTAACAATGCTGTCCAAGATTTGTTACCCTGGTATTTAATATCCATTCCGGCGACAAATTGGCTAAGGATATCCTGCGTAGGTTGGGTAAACTGATGTCTAACGCTTTGCAAGGCTTCGTTGATTCTTAAGTCTTCCCATTGCATATACGTTTGACTATCCCAGTTTGTCCCGTCAAAGACCAAGGCAAATGTTTCTGAGTTAACCAAATGGCTAAGGTCGGTATCAGTTGATAAATCAATTGACGAGAGATCAGCTTGGGCAAGCGCCTGATTATCTAAATCAAAGTTCAAAAACTTTTGTTTCGGTTGGTTATAGACAATTATTGAATTTGACATGTTAGAAACATCCTTTCTTGCATCATTATTTCTTTTTATCTATGTGTGATTCTTCATAAGTTTTGCTGGGCCAGAGTTCGTTATATGGATGACCGGTCAGCTCTTCAGCCACTTTCTTAGCTTCCGGCGTAACATCTTTCTTGGAACCACCATTTTGCAAACGGTTAATTTCCGACTGCAAAACTTCATGAGTTTGCCGATTCAAGCGGAAGGTCCAGGATACAACCAGCGCAATTGCCACCAGTACGATCGGCGCAATCACAAAGAGCCAGGCAACCCGATCAGTTATCCCAGCTGCCTGCTTAGAGGCGGTTGAAACATAACCAAACTCTTCCAACAAAATGCCGGCAAGCCAAGTTGCCAAAGCCCCAGTAGATTTACGGAAGAAAGTCATCACGGCCGCGTATGTGCCGGCCTTGTCACCGCGGGTCATCATATGATCAACATCAGGGATAAACGGGAAAACGTTCCAAGGTGTAAATTCCAGAATCCCGCGAGAAAGTTGATAAACAATTGTGATGATAACCAAAATTACAAAAGGATTATGAATATGCAAGAAGTAAGTCAAGCCATAGCCAATCATCGCCACAATAATACCAATGTAGGAAACACTGTATAAAAAGCGGGGGCCATGGGTAATCATCAACTTAGCAGCCAATAATGTGGATAGAATACCAAAGACAGCAAAGGCATTAAGAACCCAAGGTGTGTTAGATGCCATGCCCATACAAACAACAATAAATGTCGGTAACAAAGTGGCATAGAAATCTTTACCGGTAAAGGAGAAAATATAAATCGTTAAATGCTTGCGAAAAGCCGAATTACGGAAAGTTTGACCATAATCGTGCAACGTTTCCTTAAGATATTGCCCAAAAGTGAGTTTTGGTCTGGCATCCAATTCCGCAATAAACTCTTTTGTCAGCGGTCGTTCCCAGGTCATCCGATAGGAAGTATAAATTGCAATGACAAACAAGACTGTCCATAAGATACCGGCAAAAAGATAAGCATTCTTTTTAGCTTGTGCACTCGGCAATGACTGAAGAATAGCTAAGATGAAAAATACCAGTGATGTCCCAGTTGCGGAAATAAACATTCTGGATCCAGACAAAATGGTGCGTTTGGTATAATCCGTCGTCATTTCGGTTGGTAGTGTTTCCCATGGAATTAGGATCATCCCAACAAATATTTCGGTCAGGGTATAAACGACAAGATAATAAATAAAATCATGGCCGGGCCCAAAAATAGCAGTTGCCGGCACCCAAAATGCCAGAAACGAAATCGCAAAACCAATCAAACCAACGAACATCCAAAAGTGCCGGCGACCGTACTTTTGACCCAGCCTGGTTTTGTAAAAGCCATCCGTAATCGTGCCAAATGTCAGGGAAAAAATAGCATCAAATATTCGTGCAATACCGGTAATAGCACCAGCCATTGCAGGATTAAGCCCGACTGACAACGTTAAGTACGCAAAAATAACCCCTGAAACAATGTTGTTCCAACCACCGCCCATTAAATCGGTTAGGCCGTAAGCAACCCCCCGCTTAACATTGATCTCCTTAGGCGTATAAACCCAACGGTTATGATTCATATCATTCATCCTTTCTCTTTCTGTGAATAAGACCGTAAAAACTACAACCAGCGGTACTTAAAATACAATTGTGATCAACCCATATGTAACATTTTTCACAACAATAGCCATAATTTAATCAATTGCTGATGTTTATTTACCCTCCCCACCGGCTATTGACTAAAAAGCTCGGAAAACACGCTAGAATGTTAAACTGATATTCTAGTATATCTGAATGCGTTTTCATTGTAACGTTTAACATCCCATCTGTCAATATTTTTTCTAGCGTCGTCTGAAGGCTTATAAATAGCGTCACAGCTCAAATTCAGCTGTGACGCTATTCCTCTAGGCCCCTATGGCCGGCCCAGGGAAAGGACCCACCAATCAAAAAAATGCTGCACCAGGCCTTTAAGCCCAATGCAGCTATATTATCAATCAAAGTGCCGCCAATCTTTATCAAATAAGACTCGGGCCACGAATAAACCAAAGGGTAAGAACATGATGATCAAGGCAGCTCTAGTAAGCCATAACGCCCCCACCCCGATGTTATTGAAGCCGATATTATACACAGCCCGGTAAATGTACAGGCCCGGGACCATGATGACAATGGACGGCACGGTGAGGGAAATTCTCGGATAACCATTATAGCGATTGATCAAAGAGGCTAAGATCCCCGCTAACAGTGCCCCGCAAAAGGCCGCCGCGCTGGGGGGAATGTTGGTCAAATCCACCAACTCCAGCCGCAGCGTATTGGCTAAGGCCCCCATCAGACCGGCTGTGGCCGCCATTTTTCGGGAACTATTGAACATGATGGAAAAGCCGTAGACCCCACAAAAACTGGCAGGCAGTCGCAGGAGCAACAAGGCCCACGGACTGAGCCCCAGGGGTAAGAAGTTGGCGGGTTTTAAGTCCACCGCCAAAGCCACCAACCAGCCCACTAAGGTGGCCACAATGGTGACCATGATGGCATAAGCTAGGCGCTCCAGCCCGGAACGCATGTCTAATTTAGAAATATCTAACATACTGGTAATGAAGGGAAAACCAGGGATCACGAAGAGCATGGCGCCAATGTAGCCGGCTTCGTGGCCCGCGGGTATATGTAACAAGGCTTCAAGGGCTTTGAAGATCACCAGGTAACTGAGACAAGACACCGCCACGCCCACGGCAATGTTAGCAATAGTGGTCATGTGCCGGTCGATCATCTTCCGGCGGACATAATTCCCCAAACCGGCACCGATAAAAGCACAGATCATTTCCGGCCAACCCCCACCCAGGAGAAAAATAAAGCCGGCGCAGGCAATCGCCGCGGCCAACCCGGCATTTAAGGGGGCATAATTGCCCTTTTGGCTTTGGATTTTATCAATTTCTTGATGAATCTGTTGAATAGTCAAGGGAGCATAAACAGTTTCAAATTCCTTGACGAAATGTTCCAAGGTGTTTAACTTATCGGTATTCACCCCGGTATTGGCTAAAGCTAAGACCTGGGAATAACTGTGGCCATTGGCAAAACAGGTAAACTGAATGGAGGTGAAACCAATATCGGCAGAACAAGTCACTTCCAGATCCCGGGCGATGGTATTCATGGCATCTCTGACCCGCCAGGCCCCGGTACCACAGGATAACATCAAGATACCCACCCGGCCCACCACTGAGGCCTTTTCCCGCAGGGTGGCATCTTTGGCGGTGACGTCGGTATCCCGGGCAAAGTTTTGCCAAAGAATAGCCATATGATGGCGGCTGGACAGTTTGACCCGTTTCTTGGGACTGGTTTTCTTAGGACTAGTGGCGTCGAAATGTTGTTTTTGGGTCATAAATTAGCCTTCCTTTTGAATGTCACACGCATTATTGTACTAATACACAATTATAGCACCAAAAAAATGCAAACTAAAAGACCATTCTGTCGGCGTCCGGCACAATGGTCTCTCAGTTTGCATTTGCGGAAGTTGGATAAGTTATATCCCACTTAATTAAGAAAACTTGAATAATGTTCCACCTCTGTAATTCTATTCAATTGTAGTCAGTTATCGGTGACATGTCTGCTATTTTTTATGACTGTCTACTATAACATGCTCAAATGGTTGATGTTCAAAAGCTAGACTTTTTCAGTACACCAATGACTGGTTTTGGTTCGGAAATATGCCTAGTTATCAGACATACACCTCCACATTAGTCTAAATTTTTTTGGGACAAACACGTTTATGGTATCAATATAAACTATGCTTGTTGCGCAGGCGCTGAGCTTTTTCAATTAGTTAATCCGGTAACCTTACCGAAAGCCATAACTGATATCGAAGCCAACTCGGGTATTTCTTGTTTCGAGAAGAAACCCTCAAACCATCGCACATTTTTGTACCACTAAATAACTTGTGACGCTTACTTAATGCTTGTTACATCAATGCTCGATGCTTGTAATACTTGATACATTTGAAACTAGTTCTGTCGTAAAAAACCTCAAATGGTACATCAGACCATGATCTGCTTAACGCGTTTCATTATCTTGGTACACGAATCTTTTAATTGATTACGCTGGAACTGTTGATTGGTACTTCGTATAACTTGGCACCTGGTTCTCAAATTCTTAATGTCGCTTGGTTCATAATTCTTGGTTCTAATAACTCATCATACGGCTATTGCCGTACTCTGACACAATATCGATATTGTTTTAGTAACGGAAGCCATGGCATGAATCACTTCAACCATGGTTCAGTGTTGCTTGAAACAATTCAATTCATAGCGGATCAGGCTCTGCCTTGAATTGCTTTGGTAGGATAATCGCTTATCCCTTCCGCACTTATAATATAGCATATAATGTATGCGTTTGCAACATTTGAACTCAAAAAAATCGCCATCTTTTAAAATGGCGATATAACGAGTTTTCAAAGCTGTTTTCAGACTATTTTGGCCCCCGCTTTATACTGTCGTTGCTTGGCTTGAATACCAGCGAAATAATAAGGGGCATTTAAGTCGGTATTAATCAGTTTTTGAGCCTCAATACCCGGGGTCAATTGTTTCTTAAATTGGGCTTCATATTCCGCGATACTTAACTTCGTGCGATTTTCAAACATTTCCAAGTAATGCATGGGATCAAGCATATCCAAGTAATTTTCCTGCAGCGTCCCTGAGAAGAATTCACCCACGGCCCCGGAGCCATAACTGTACAAGCCAATGCGCATCCCCGGCTTTAAGGTCATGTCATTGTTGATCAAAGACAAGAATGATAAATACAAAGACCCAGTGTAGATATTACCAATGCGGCGGCTGTACAGGGTGCTTTGATGGTAGTGCTGCTGCAGGCTATCTTGCTGGGCGTTGTCTGCTTGATCCAAGACCTTCCGCAGGGCCTTTAAGCCCATTTTGGTATAAGGCAAGTGGAAGACCATGGCGGCAAAGTCATTGAGCTGGTAGCCAGTTTGTTGTTGATAATCTTCAAAAACCATTTGGAAGAATTTGATATAAGCTTCGTTGGAATATTTACCATCAACTTCGGCAATCAATTGGTCCAGGGGCCGCCAAAAGTCGTTGATTTCTGAACTGTAATAAGCTGAGCGCATATCTAAGGCTAAAATACGCGGATTAGCGGCCACCAATAAGGCCACGGCCCCAGCACCTTGGGTGACTTCTCCTGGGGTATCCAGACCATAGCGGGCAATATCTGAGCCAATGACTAAGGCTTTGGCTTTAGGGTTTTGGGCAATATGCAACTTGGCAAATTGCAGCCCCGCCGTCGCCCCATAACAGGCCTCTTTAATCTCTAAGACCCGGGCTTTATTGGAAATACCTAATAGCCGCTGAACGTATAATGCGCCGGCTTTTGAGTTATCCACCCCAGATTCGGTGCCCAAAATTACCAAATCAATGGCAGCCTTATCTGCATCGCTTAAAATTTGGGCGGCTGCATTGGCGGCCATGGAGATGGTATCTTGAGATAAGGGTGCCACAGCCATTTTGTCCTGGCCAATGCCAATAGTGAACTTATCAGGATCAATTTTGCGATGAATGGCTAATTCTACTAAATCCACATACTGATTTGGTGTGTACATGCCAATCTTATCAATGCCAATTTCCATTTACGATTCTCTTTTCTTTTGTTTGTCTTTTAATAACGCCTGTGCTGTTTTTAAATTGGGTTGGGTACTTTGACTTAATTTTTCCTGTAACCAAGCGATTTCTGCGCCTGTTGCCCCGGCGGCAATGGCCAAGGACTTGTATTGCAGATGCATATGCCCCTTTTGAATGCCATCGGTAACTAGGGCCAATAAGGCCGCAAAGTTAGACGCCAAGCCGATGGCGGCAATTTGTGCCTGCAATATCTTGGCATCTTCAACGCGACCCAAGTGTAAATTAGCCTGAGCCATGGGCACGATGCCAATAGAGCCGCCCACGGCCCCCACTGGCAGTGGCACGGCTAAACGGCCGGTCAAGGTGGTGTTGGCTGCATCCAAGGTCCAAGTACTCAAGGCCCGATACTGGCCAGCAGTCACGGCATAACTATGGATCGTGGCGGCCAGGGCCCGGGTATCGTTATCATAGGCCAAGGCCACGGCGTTGATGCCGTTCATGATACCTTTATTATGGGTCACAGCCCGGCCCACATCTAATTGGGCAAACTTAGCCGCCCGCGTAATCTGTTGAGCCACCGCTAAACCAGACCGATTTTTTTGGGTCAAAGCGTTCAAGGGTAGTGCTACTGTAGCTATTGTAACATCTTGTGGGGCATAATTGGATAAAATTGCCATTAAAGGTTGCCCCAGTTTGGGCTGTAGGGCCGCAGCCACGGCTTCACAGATGGTATTGACCATATTGGCCCCCATGGCATCTTTGGTATCGATCAACAATTCCAATTTCACAAATTCATTATTGACTGCCGTGATTTTTTGCTGCCGCAAACCGCCCCCCCGCTGCACAATGGAGGGATAAGCTTCTTTGGCCACGCTGGCAATTTTTGCAGCAGCAGTTTTTAAATAAGCCACAGTTGCCGCAATTTTGGCCGTATTCGTCGGGGCATCATCAGTGAAAGTATAAATAATTTGGCCAATGAGCCCCGGACGCTTCACCGTGACCTGAAAGCCCCCGTGGCGGCCCACGATCCCCGCTGCTTTATTGGCCGCGGCAATCACGGAGGGCTCTTCCGTGACCATGGGAATTTGGTAAAGTTGGCCATTGATGGCCACGTCTTGTACCACACCTTCTGGCAGGGAAAACTCCGTCAGCTGATTTTCCACCATGCTGGTGGCCACTTGTTCGGGGATAGGGGTGTTGGCCAGTAAAGTTTCATAGTCAGCCGCACTTAATAGCCCCTGGGCCTTAAGCTGGGCCAGGCGCGCTTGTCGACTTAATTCGTAAAATTTAACCACAATTACCTCCGTGTAATCTGCATGGCAACACCCAGGCCACCGCCGATGCACAATGACGCAATCCCGGTTTGCTTATCTAGGCGCTGTAATTGGTATAATAACGTGGTGAGGACCCGAGCCCCGGACGCCCCTAGGGGATGGCCCAAGGCAATGGCGCCGCCGGCCACGTTAACTTTATCCGCGGACAGCTTTAAATCTCGAGCCACGGCCACGGATTGGGCGGCAAAGGCTTCGTTGATTTCATAAAGATCCACCTCATCAGCAGCTAAGTGTTGCTTTTTCAACAACTGATCAATGGCGATCACTGGTGAATAGCCCATGATCGAAGGGTCGATACCCACTTCCGTAAAACCATCAATGGTAGCTAAATAATCGATCCCTTGGGCATCCGCTTGGGCTTTAGACATTAATACCAACGCCGCAGCCCCGTCGTTTAACCCGGAGGCGTTGCCGGCAGTCACAGTGCCATGGGCCTTGAAGCTAGGTTTTAACTGACTCAAGATTTCTGGATTGGTAGTCGGTCGAATGGCTTCGTCCTTGGTATAAACCGTCGTCTTGCCCTTTTTATCGGTGACCGTCACCGGGGCAATTTCTGGTTCAAACCAGCCAGCCTTGGTGGCCGTGGCGGCTTTTTGCTGAGACTCAGCCGCATACAGGTCTTGGGCTTGGCGATCGATGTGAAATTCCTCGGCAACTTTTTCCGCTGTCAGACCCATGTGTTCCTTAGAGAAACTATCAATCAGACCATCGTTTAACAAACTATCCACTAACGGCGCGTTGCCCATAATTTGCCCAAAACGCATGTTGGCTAAAAATGGGGCTTGGGACATGCTTTCCGTGCCCCCCACTAAGACCACGTCCGCGTCGCCCATGGCAATGGCGGCTTGGCCTAAATGTACCGCCTTTAAACCAGAACCACAGACTTCATTAATAGTCATGGCCGTACTGGTCACGGGCATGCCCGCGGCAATGGCAATTTGTCGGGCAATATTTTGACCGGAACCAGCTTGCAAGACATTACCAATAATGGCTTGGTCGATGCTGCCGGGTTCCAGACCACTGGCGGCAATCGCCGCTTTAGCTGCCACCGCCCCTAGTTCTTTAGCCGTTAAGTTCACAAACTGGCCCCCTAATTTGCCAATAGGGGTCCGTTTGGCACTTACAATCACGATTTTTTGATTATCAGACATTGAAAACCTCCTGAGGACCAGCTATTTAATGCCCTGGCCCACATATTTAACCGATTCGAATGAAACTATATTATAAGGGATAACCCCTGAAAAAAGACAGGCTTTTGATCATTTTTACCAAAATAAAAAAAAGGACTCATTATATTATGCGTGTATTAGATTTCTTAGCGTTGATCCGCACTTTAAATCGCCAAACCCTATTTTACTTCGAAACCTCAGATAAGACTATTATACCAATCGTGGACTTTAAAATCGAAAATGAGCACTTGGTGTTCCTAACCGCCCCCAAGCAAAAACCCCGGCAGCAATGGGAATTATTTGTCCTCTTACAACAAAAAGAACTGTTGCCCCACCTTCTTTACGTACAAGAAGCAAAGCAACAGTCCCAAGCTGTTTTTGGCTTTCGCCTGGAAAATGGCAAAGCCTTGGTGCAATAATTATTTCAAAGTTTTCGCTAATTCTTTTAAGTAGACCTTCAATTGATCCTTAACTTCTGGATGTTGCAAGCCATATTCAATGGAGGTCTTTAAGTAACCAAACTTATTGCCCACATCATAACGTTCACCCTTGAATTCATGGGCGAAGACCCGCTGGGTTTTGTTCAGCGTGTTAATGGCATCGGTCAATTGAATTTCATCCCCGGCACCAGGTTTTTGGGTGTCTAAGATATCAAAGATTTCTGGGGTCAATAAGTACCGCCCGATAATTGCTAAATCACTAGGGGCCTTGTCAACGGCAGGTTTTTCTACGAAACTCTCCACGTTGTACAAGCCATCTTTCATCTTGCTACCAGGGGCAATGACCCCATATTTGCTGACGTCTTTATGAGGCACCTTCATCACTGCTAAAGTGGCCGCATGGGTTTCATTGTAGTCATTGATCAATTGCTTGGTCAATGGCACCTTATCCTTCATCAAATCGTCGCCTAACATGACGATGAAAGGTTCGTTGGCAATAAAGGATTTGGCTAAATGCACCGCATCCCCGAGGCCTTTAGGATAAGATTGGCGGATGAAGTATAAATTCACCCCTAAATTGGTGGTTTGTTGGACTAATTTTAAGAGATCAGTTTTATGTTTAGCTGTTAAATTCTGTTCCAGTTCGGGTGCGGAATCGAAATGGTCTTCAATTGGACGTTTGGCTTTTCCCGTGACAATCAAGATATCCTCAATACCAGAAGCTTTGGCCTCTTCCACGATAAATTGGATAGTTGGTTTATCAACGATTGGCAGCATTTCTTTGGCCATAGCTTTTGTAGCTGGTAAGAAACGGGTTCCTAAACCAGCGGCAGGAATAACTGCTTTACGTACTTTCATGAACAAAAACCTTCTTTTTAATTTATTTACACTATTCATCATAGCATTAAAGTCTATGTCTTTGTATACGTTTACCCTGAATTTACATTAAAATCACATTTTGAGCTAATTTTTGAATTTTTGCCGAATGTTCTTTACCAGTGGGGTCTTCTTGCCCAGTTTACGCACGTCCACGGCACCATGGCGGCTTTGGAACAAGACCGCATTGAAGACGGCACCAAACATATACAACATGAAAATCAAGTTTAACCAGAATAATAAAATGACAAACACACCCAAGGTCCCATAAGACGACCAGCGACTAAAGCGGGTCACATAAAAGGAAAAGCCTTGCGAAATGGCCAGCCAACTCACCGCGGTGATCAAGGTCCCCGGCAAAGCTTCTAATAACTTCACCCGGGCATTAGGCAAGGTGTAATAAGACAGCCACAGCAAGAAGAAGATGGTGGCGGTGGTCACCGGCCACTTCCATCTGGCAAACAGCAACAAGACATCGGCTTGCAGATGGAAGGCGGGCACCAGCCATTCTAAAAAGCGCTGGCCAAAGATGAAAATCAAGAAGATGGCAAATAGGGCAATGACAAAACCTAGGGTGAAGAAAAAAGCAATGAGCCGCCGAATCGCCACACTTAATAGGGCTTGGTGGCCATATTGGGGATCTACTTGATAGGCCTTGTTCACGGACAACCGCAAAATATTGATGCCCCGGCTGGCCCCCCATAAAGCCGTCACCGCCGAAATGGATAACAAGCCCCCGGAACTGCTGGATAAAATATCTTGCATGATGGGTATCAGCATTTTGGCCAATTGGGTGGGCAAGCCCATTTTCACATAATCCACCACGGCTTTTACCGGTAGATGAAACAGCGGCAATAAGTTACCGATGAAAATCAATAAGGGCAACACGGAAAATAGGATGTAGTAGGTGATCACCTTGGCGCTGTTGCTCACCTCTGCATCCGTTGTCCGGGCCATGATGGCCGCGATAAAGTCTTTAATTGTTGTTTTCAATTTTGCAAATTCCATGATTTAGCCTCGCCTACCTGTTGTCATCTCCTTATCATAACCGATTCCAGGCAAGCGTGGCAATGTTGGTTTTAAGCCCCCACGATCCGCTGATAGACTTTGGTAGTCAAACTATACAAGCCTAAATAGGCGGCTACCAGGATGCCTAGGGTGGCTAAACTAACACCAATTAGTAAGTTTAAGTCATACATGGAAAAGACTTGGAGCACACTTTTAATGGCGGGATAAGCAAATAGCAAATGTACCACTGCCCCCACAATAGGTAACATGAAGACCATCAACACTTGGCTGTGGATGGCCTTTTTACTTTCTCGGCGGCTGAGCCCCACTTGTTGCATGGTCTTAAAGCGCTTTTGATCCGCGTAACCTTCAGAAAGTTGCTTGTAATAAATTACCAGGGCGGTGGTGAGGCCCATGGTCAAACTGATGAGCATCCCCACGAATAAGAAACCCCCAAAAATTGAGCGGAAGAACTTGGCCATGACAACTTTGGCCGAATAGCTGTCGTTAGGCAAGGCCAATTTAGCTTGTAGTTGGGTGGCAAACTTGGTCTGGGCGCTGGCAGTGCCAGTGGCATTAAAGCCGGTGATGTGGACCCAGGGATTGGGATTGATCTGCCGGGCGATTTTGGCATTGGCCGTCACCACAAACACAGGTTGGAAAATCGAATGGCCATAGTTGAAATAGAAGTCAAACTTGGGCAGGATTTTCACCTGGTAGGCCTGGCCGTTGAGCTTCAGTGTTGTGGTGTGATAATGACGATCCGGGGTATACAACAAGACTTGATTGGCCTTGAGCTGCTGGTGGGTCCCTTGGATGTGGTTATAATCCGCTAAGGTCACGGTGGCCAATTGCTGGGTAGCCGCGTTCTCATTAGCTGTGGTAAAGCTTGTGGTGGTAAGGCTACCGGCACTGGGGGTGGTCATGGCTAAATCTCTCACGGTACTGGTTGTCACGTGGGTGGTTTGGGCCACCTGGCGGATAGTTTGCCGGTGCTGGGCGTTCAAGGCATCCTTGGTGGTCATCAAAATATCATAGGGATTATATTGTTTCACCAAATTTTCGCTGCCCATGAACAAACTCATGGCGGCAATCATGGTGACCAAAATTGAGGTACATAACAGGCAAATGGACGCCAAGCCGGCCCCGTTTTGTTTCATCCGGTACAACATCCCCGATACTGAAATGAAATGATTGGGGCGGTAATAAAAATTAGGGCGATTCTTTAAGGCTTTCAACAGCACCACACTGCCGGTGATAAACACCAAGTAGGTGCCAATGACCACCAGGACAATGGCCGCCATAAATTGCAAGAAGGTCATGGCTGTGGGTTTGGTGGTCACCGCCAGCCAATAACCGGCGGCTAAAATCACCAGCCCTAAAACCCCAGCAATCCAATGGCTTTTGGGCTCCTGCTCCCCTTTTTCCGACCCTTGCCACAGGGCCATGGGATTGACCCCATGGATGCGCCAAATATCATAAATCAACATGCCCAGAAAAATCACCGCGAACAAGGCGGCCACATTGCCAAAAGCTGCTGGCACAAAGGCTTCTTTGATTTGATCCACCTGCAGTAATTGCTTTAAGGCTTGGAAAATCAACTTTAAAAACGTCGCCCCAATCACAAAACCGCCGATCAAGGTGGCCCCAAATAACAGGCCGGTTTCCAGAGCCAAGATACCCCGCAGGTCATTGCGAGTCAGGCCTAAAATGTTATAGAGCCCCAGCTCTTGATCCCGTTGCCGAATCAAAAAACTATTCACATAAAACATAAACAGCACGGAAATAATCAACACAAAACCCACGCCAATGCCAATGACGTTTTGTACCAGGGCGCCGTTAGCACTGTGGCGAATGGAGGGGTTCAATAAAGTGGCCCAGAAGGTGAAGTTCACCACCACTAGGGCAATACTGGCCATTAGAAATAAGCCATATTGGCGGCGATGGTGCATCAGACCATGCCAGGCGAGTTTAAAGTGAATCATGACACGTCACCACCTTGGGCCACCAAGGCCGTTAAGCTATCGGTGATCTTGGCCAGATAATCCCCTTGACTTTGATCCCCCCGAAAGAGTTCGTGATAAATGATGCCATCTTTGATGAACAGGGTGCGTTTAGCATGGCTGGCGGTGACGGCACTATGGGTCACCATGATAATGGTCTGGCCCTGGCGATTCACCTGGTCAAATAAGTGCAACAGGCTGGCGGCATTATGGGAGTCCAAGGCCCCCGTGGGTTCATCGGCCAACAAAAGCTCGGGTTGGGTGATCAAGGCCCGAGCGGCAGCCACCCGCTGGCGTTGGCCCCCGGAAATTTCGTAGGGATACCGTTTTAAAATTTCGGTGATGGCTAATTCCTTGGCCAAGGGACTCAGACGCCGCTGCATTTCCTTTAAGGGTGTTTTAGCTAAGACCAAGGGTAGAAAAATGTTATCTTGATTATTAAAGGTATCTAACAGGTTGAAATTTTGAAAGACAAAGCCTAAATGAGCTCGGCGAAACTTGGCCGCATCTTTTTCCGGCAATTGATTTAAGTCCAGACCGTTTAACGTGATTTGCCCGCTGGTGGCCTGGTCCAAGGTGGCCATGATATTTAACAAGGTGGTCTTCCCGGCACCGGATTCCCCCATGATGGCCACGTATTCTCCGGGATCCACGGTAAAAGTGATGTCCTTTAAAGCCGTGACGGTTTGTTGGTCAGCGGTGAAGGTCCGGCGAATGTGTTCTAAGGTTAATAACGCCATAATTGATGTACTCCTTTATTGAGTTGATAACCCCATTATAAAAGGCTTCCTAGGGGCAAACCAGTTACAGTCCCGTTGGAAACCTTACAAATTGTTATGATTCAAGGCGCACTTGGTCTTTGGCAAAGGTGATCGCCACCTGGGTTCCCTGGCCCACTTTTGAAGTGATGGTCAAGGTCAGGCCCAATTGCTGACTGACTTGCTGGACCATGTATAGCCCCATCCCCGTGGCGGCTTGTTGTTGGCGGCCGTTGCTGCCGGTGAAGCCCGGCTCAAACACCCGGGGCAAATCACTGGCAGCAATGCCGATGCCCTGGTCTTGGATCAGGAGTTGGTCGGCTTGCCACTTCAAGGTAATTGCCCCGCCGGCTTTTGCGTATTTTACGGCGTTGAAGGCCACCTGCTGGATCATAAAACGCAGCCACTTGGCATCTGTCAGGACTTGCAACTTGGGCAGCACCAACACTGGTTTTAACTGCTTATCCACAAAAAACACCGCATATTGCTGAATGATGGGGGTCACCAAACCCCTTAAGTCCACCCACTTAAAGGCTAAGTCGTGGTTGAAATTAGCCAGCCTTTCATAATTCAGCAACAAATCCAACTGATTTTGAATCAACAAGACCTGCTGTTGCACCGCGGCACTATCGATGGTGGGGTCATTTTCTGCCAGCAAATTCAAGGCGGTCAGCGGGGTTTTGATCTCGTGGCTCCATAACATCACGTAGTCTTGGTGGGCGTTAACCTGTTGTTGGGCTTGGCGTTGATAGGTTAAATTCTGAGCCTGCAGTTGATTGAAAGCCTGGGCGTACTGGCGCTGGACCAGCTCTAACCTGTCTTCTGGGAGGGCTTGGCCGGTCTTCAAAGCCGTATCTAGGCGCTGCAAGCGGTGTTTTTGCAACTGACGTCGGCTCAATACCGCCAATACCAACAAGAGCCAGGTATAGCGCAGGCTGTCCCAAAAGAGCACGGTGGGCAGGCCATACAGCTTTAACAAGCCCCCTAATAGGCCCAAAGTCAGCCCATAGCCCAGGACCAGGGGCCATTGGTTCAACCATAATTGTCTGGTGCGTTGCTTATTAATCATGGGCCCGCACCAGGCGATAGCCCCGACCCCGCTCCGTGACTAAGCGGGTCCTTAAGTCCACCTTGGCTAATTTCTCCCGGAGGCGGCTGATGTTGACACTTAACACGCCCTCATCAAGGAATAAGCCCCCCTGCCAGATTTTTTGCACCAATTGTTTTTTGGATAGGGTTTGATTGGGATTCAGGAAAAATAATTTTAAGATGGTCCCTTCTGTGGGGCTCAATTTTACGGAAGCAGCGCCGTGGGTCAATTCGTTGCTCAGGATATTCAGGGTATAATCCTCAAAATTCAAGGTCTCCAGGGTGGCGGCACTTTGCTGGCTGCGCCGTAAAATGGCTTGAATTTTAGACACGAACACGGTCAAAGCAAAGGGTTTGACGATATAATCATCAGCCCCGGTGGCAATGGCCCGGACAGCATTGGGATCCATTTCCCCGGCGGATACGAACATGATGGGAACTTGGGAGGTTGCGCGAATCTTGCCGGTCCAATAAAAACCGTCAAAGGTGGGCAGGGTAATGTCCATCACCACTAAGTCCGGGTCACAGGCGGCAATTTCAGCGGCCACTTGCTGCCAGTCCTGGACCGTTTGAGTTTGAAACTGCCATTTGGCCAAGGCCGCCTGCATGGCCTGGACGATAGTCTTGTCATCTTCCACAATAAAAATACGTTGCATGGACTCACTTCCTTGCGCTTGCTGAATTTAAATTAAGTTTACCTGAAATGTGGCCAATAAAAAACCCGCCGGCAAGCAATGCGGGCGAGTTTGGCGTAACTATTACAAGTATTTCTTATCGAATTCAGGGTCTTGGGATGTTAAAATCTTCGGCCCATCTTTGGTAACGGCTAAGGTGTGTTCATATTGGGCCGAAGGGGTGCCATCGGCAGACACATAATATTCCCAAGTATCTCCAGGAACCACGCGCGTTGAAATTTCCCAAGTGCCTAAGTTCACCATGGGTTCAATGGTAATGGTCATGCCCTCTTTTAAGCGCAGACCCTTGCCCGGTTCACCATAGTGGGGCACATTAGGGGCTTCATGCATGCTGGGCTGAATGCCGTGGCCAATTAAGTCCCGGACGTCGCCCATATCGTTTTCATCTTCCACATAATGTTGGATGGCGTAGCCGATATCCCCTAAACGATTACCCACAACGGCTTGGTCAATCCCCAAGTATAAGGCTTTATGGGTCACGTCCATTAAATGTTTAATATCTGGGCTGACTTCCCCCACAGCATATGACCAGCAGGAGTCACTTTGATAGCCATCTAAGGCCACGGTCATATCCACTTTGACAATATCCCCATTTAACAGGATCAAGTCTTTTCTAGGGATGGCATGGGCAACTTCGTCATTGACACAGACACAAGTGGCATATTTGTAACCTTCAAAGCCCTTTTCAGAAGGCACGCCCCCGTGGTCGACGATATATTGGTTGGAAAACTCTTCAATTTCCCAACTGGAAATACCTGGTTTGATAATATCTCTTAAGCCTTTGTGCACGTCAGCCAATAAAGCACCAGACTTGCGCATACCTTCGATCTCTCTAGGTGATTTTAATGTAATCAAAAATTTAACCTCCACATATTGAATTCCTTTCATATTATAAACTTATTTATGAAAAAGTACCAAGTTTGCCAATCGTTTCCGAAAACCGGGTTTTTTTGCTATAATGATTGCTAGTAAATCATTATTTTGGAGGCAATTCCATGGCTAGTGCAAAAATTGTATATGCTAGTATGACCGGCAACAACGAAGAAGTTGCGGGTATCGTTGAAGAAGCGTTAGAAAATTTAGGTGTCGATGTGGACACTGTTGAAATATCCCAAGCTGATGCTGAGGACTTTGAAGATGTGGACATTTGTGTGGTGGCCACTTATACCTATGGTGATGGCGAATTGCCTGATGAGGCTGTAGACTTCTATGAAGATTTAGCAGAAGAGGACTTATCCGGTAAGATTTATGGCGTTTGTGGTTCAGGGGATACCTTTTATGACGATTTTGGCAAGTCCATCGATGACTTTGCCGCTGTTTTTGAAAAAACCGGTGCCACTAAGGGAGCGGACATTGTCAAAGTGGACTTAGCCCCTGAAGAAGACGATATCGCCCATTTGGAAAATTTCGCCAAACAACTCGTTGAGGCCCAAGAAAAATTATAAGCCCATGGATTCTTTGATGAAAACCGTAAAAGTCCTGATCACCAAATACCGTAACTTTTTAATGTACACGCTTTTTGGGACCTTGGCTTCTTTGGTCAATATTTTGGCCTACTGGCTGTTGGGCCACGCTTGTGGATTGCCTTATTTGTTGGCCAATTCTTTGGCGTGGTTTATCTCGGTCTTATTTAGTTTCTTCGTCAATAAATCCTGGGTCTTTAAGAGTGCTTATTCCACCTGGACAGAATTTCTCGCAGAATTTATTTCCTTTATGCTGTCACGAATTCTGTCTTTTTTCGTGGACAATTTCGTCATGTTCGTGGGTATCTCTTTGCTAAAAGTCCCCAGTATTGGGGTAAAAATAATAGACCAAGTCTTAGTTGGTCTACTGAATTACTTAACCAGTGTCCTGGTCTTTAATCGCCGCACCCGCCGCCTTAAGGATACCTACCAACGGGCGAAAGCGCGCTGGGCGAAGTACCGGCAGCACAAGTAAGGGCTATTTGAAGTCTGCTGGGCGTTGGTCGATCTGTTTAAAGTAATATTGAATGGCAGCTAATATGCGCTCAGAGGCATGGCCATCGCCATAAGGATTTTTGGCGTTGGCCATTTTGTCGTAGGCAGCTTGATCATCTAGCAGGTCCAGCATGGCGGCGTGGACTTTTTCAGGATCCGTGCCCACCAATTTCAAGGTGCCGGCCGTGACCCCTTCTGGCCGTTCGGTGGTATCCCGTAACACTAAGACGGGTTTGCCCAAAGATGGGGCTTCTTCTTGCACACCCCCGGAATCGGTCATGATGAAGTAGCTGCGGGCAGCTAAGTTGTGGAAATCCACCACATCCAGCGGGTCGATCAGATGGATGCGGGGATGATTGCCCAAAATATCATTAGCAGCTTCTTGGACCACGGGATTCAAATGCACGGGATAAATAATTTCAATATCATCATGGCTCTCCACGACTTGGCGCATGACCTTAAAGACCCGGCGCATGGGTTCACCTTGATTTTCCCGCCGATGCATGGTCACTAAGATCATGCGCTTATTCGGGTCGATCAAATCTAAGATATCGTGATGGTAATCCTCAGAGATGGTCTGTTGTAACGCATCAATGGCAGTATTGCCAGTAATAAAGACATTGTCCAGGTCATGATTTTCCTTGGCCAGATTGGCTTTACTTTGACTGGTGGGGGCAAAATACAGGTCACTCAATACATCGGTTAGTTGCCGGTTCATTTCCTCTGGATAGGGGGAATATTTTTGCCAAGTCCGCAAGCCGGCTTCCACGTGGCCAATGACCACTTGATGGTAAAACGCACTGATGCTGGCCGCAAAGGTGGTAGTAGTGTCCCCGTGCACCAAGACGATATCGGGTTTTTCTTTAGTGATCACTTGATCCAAGTTCAAAATCACATTGCTGGTGATGTCACTTAAGGTTTGACGGGCCTTCATGATATTTAAATCATAGTCGGGGGTAATGTGGAAAATCTCTAAGACTTGATCTAACATTTGCCGATGTTGGGCCGTGACCGTGGTGATGGTTTCAAATTTATCAGGATTGTTTTTTAACCGTAATACCAGTGGGGCCATCTTGATGGCTTCCGGCCGGGTCCCAAAAACAGTCATTACTTTAATTTTTTTCACAGTAATCTCCTTACAAACATATTGTCTTTGGTCATTATAGCAAAGAAAATTGATGGGGGACAATATTTCCCTATGAAAAAAGCCGACATTTCTGCCGGCCTTTTTGACGTTATAGTTGCGCTAATTTGCTGTCACCAAAGGAAATATTGGCCATTGAGCCGGGTGCTAGTTGACTGTTAAACCGGTCATGCTGAATAAAGTCGCTGATTTGGGCCTTCAATAAGCTGATCATTTGTTTTTGTTCAATGTTAATGTAACCTGATGATACTAAAGAGGCAATACCAGTGGCGATGATCCAACAGCCCGTCACCAGATCCATTTGCCGGTCTTTAGATAGGCGTTTGGCATCGGGGTTACTTTGCAGGCGTTCAATGGCTAGTTTGTAACAAAATTCCCGCATGGTTTGCACGCCAAAATGATCCTCCACAAAAACAGCCTGATACAAATGATTGTTTTCCCGGGCCAAATCAACAAAGGCTAAGGCCAAGTTAATCAAAGCATCATCGCAATAGGTCCGACCGTAAAATTCCGTCACTAAATATTCCTGGACCCGTTGTAAAACCGCGTTTTTCAATTCATCCATACAAGTAAATTCCAAATAGATCGGTTGGGTGGAACAATTCATCCATCTGGCAATTTTGCGAGCGGTAAAATTCTTAAAGCCTTGTTCTAGTACCAATTCAAATGCCGCGTCTAAAATATTTTGACGTGTGATCGTTTTTTTCCGAGCCATATGTTCACCTTTTTCCTTGCTTGTGGTTGTGTCGGTTTTTAAGTTGCGTCTTGTTAGGTCGTTAGTTATTGTTTATAGGCTTATTGTATCGGTAATATGTTCAAAAAACAACTAAATCCTGTTTTTTTATTATTGGATTGCTCAATAAATCGCATGTGACATTATTGTAAGATGCTGTTAAACCAGGATTTATAGCCTAACATCTCATGTAAACTAGGGGTTTTTCCTAAAATTAAGCTGTGCACGATGTAATATTATTCTATATCAATCTATTAATTTACTAATTTTTGTCAATAACTTTAGTTATTTTATGACCATCTTCAGTTGGGTTTACCGAAAAATTCCGCTATAATTGAAGCACATGATAGCGCTTAACATGAAAGGAAGCTGTTTTATGACCTTACCAAATTTTGAGGAATCTTTGCAAAAATATGCAATTTTAATTGTAGAAACTGGCATTAATGTGACCAAGGGCGATACCGTGGTATTACAAATTGCTGTAGACCAAGCTGACTTAGCCCGGAAAATCACTGCTGCCGCTTACGCACTAGGCGCCGCTGAAGTCCAGGTGGACTGGCAAGATGACACGGTGCAACGGGCCTTTATCACCCATGCTACCGAGCAGCGTTTGACCGCCGAACCCCAATGGCAAAAAGAACGCATCGAAGCTTGGATCGCCCACAAGGCTAAACGTATTTCAGTGATGTCCTCAGACCCTAATGCGCTAGCTGGCGTGCCCCATGACCGGGTCAACAGTTATCAAAGGACCGCTGGGCAAATTCGCCAGCACTTGCGGGAAGTCACCCAAAATAATGACGTGAGCTGGACGGTGGTGGCCGCCGCCAGTCCCCAATGGGCCCAATTGGTTTTCCCGGACAAAACTCCCGAAGCAGCCACGGACGCCTTATGGACACAGATTTTCAAAACAACCCGGGTGGACCAAGCCGATCCGGTAGCTGCTTGGCAAGCCCACGATGCCAAATTACACGAAAAATCCGCTTGGCTGAATCAGCAACAATTTGATGCCCTCCACTACCAAGCCCCCGGGACGGATTTAATCATCGGCCTCCCCGCCAACCACCAGTGGGAAGCCGCCAGCAGTGAAAATGCCCAGGGCGAGACCTTCATGGCCAACATGCCCACCGAAGAAGTCTTCACCGCGCCAGACTATCGCCGCATTGACGGCTACATCGCCGCCACCAAACCCCTGAGCTATGCTGGCACCACCCTAACGGACATGCACTTCACCTTTAAGGCGGGTAAAGTGGTGGCCGCCAGTGCCGCCACCGGCCAAGCTATCTTAGACCACTTGCTGGCCACCGACGATGGGGCTAAAAGCTTAGGCGAAGTCGCCCTAGTTCCCGATCCATCGCCGATTTCCCAATCCGGCTTGATTTTTTATAATACCTTGTTTGATGAAAATGCCTCAAATCACCTAGCGCTAGGGGCTGCTTACCCCTTCTCCATTGCCGGGGGTACCAAAATGAACCCGCTGGAATTACAAAAAGCGGGATTAAACCATAGTTTAGTCCACGTGGACTTTATGGTAGGTTCTGACAAAATGAACATTGATGGGCTGACGAAATCCGGAGCTGTGGTGCCAATTTTCCGCAATGGGGATTGGGCTTAGCTTATTGCCATAAACTTTAAAAAGCCAGCCGTTAAACATGACGTTTTTCACGCGTTCATGTCTGACGGCTGGCTTTTTCTCAATGTTTTAACGGTCATAGACCCACCATAGGCGCTACCAGCGGGACTACCACCACGGTGATGATACCCACGATGACCACGGAAATGCTGGCCATGGCGGTTTCCGTTTCGCCAATTTCCATCCCCACGGCTACCCCTAAGGCATGGCCGCCGGCGCCTAGGGCTAAGCCCCGGGCCACGGGATTATCAATTTTAAAGACCTGTAAAATCACCCGGCCCAGGGCATAGACGATCACGCCGTTGAAAATCACCGAAAAAGCAGTGATGGAGGCGATGCCGCCGATGGATTGGGATAGGGGGACAGCGATGGCAGTGGTGGCTGCTTGGGGAAACAGCGACGCCATCACGGCCGGTTTCAAATGAATAAAATGAGCGGCTAAGTAAACCGCCAAAACAGACCCCAGGGAACCGATGGTGATGGCGGCCAGGATTTCCAACCAATATTTTTTTAAGACAGCACGTTTTTTATACAAAGGAATGGCAAAGGCAATGGTGGCTGGTTCCAGGAAGAAAGCAATGATGCTGCCGCCCTTACTGTAATCAGCGTAACTAATGCCGGTGACTTTTAAAATGATCACCCCTAAAATCATGGCCACGAACAAAGGGGTAAATAAGAAGAACCCATTGGTCTTTTTAAACAGCAGCGTGCCAATGCCAAAGGCGACTAAGGAAATGATAATACCCACATAAGGACTCATTGTTGATGGACCTCCTTCAGGGGTGCTGCGTGTTTTTTGAGGGTGAAAATCTTAGCAGAATGGGTGTCCTTCACGTGGAGCAAGAAGGATGCTGACCAGCCTGTTAATAACAAGATGCCCAATGTGGCCACCATGATGACAAAGATGATTTGTAAGCCCGCTTGGCGCAATAAGCCCAGGGAATTAACCAAGGAAATCCCCGAAGGTACAAACAAGAAACTGATGACATTATTCAAACTGTGGCTTAAGCCTTCAACTTGCTCTAATTTGACAATGCCTAAACAAAGGGCGGCGAATAATAGCAATAAGCCGATCACCGCAGCTGGGACGGGAATAGGTAGTATTTTTGCGATGCCATTGGAAATTAATAGGATCAGGGCAAAAATAAATGCTTGTTGTAAGAATGAATAAACCTTTTTCTCCATGATGTCTACCGCCTTTTTTTGATTTCTTGACCTTATTATAAGCAACAAAGTCAGTTTGGTAGCGGTTTCTCCTTGAAATGCCAAAAATTCATCCTGATATGCCAAAATAGCCCCATTAAATGCAGCCAAAAAAAGAAAGTGCGCTGATTGGCACTTTCTCTGCTTACTGGGTTCCTAAAGATGCCCGTCGCCGCTTATTGTAAGCCGACTTTTTCCTTAAAGGCTTTGATATACGACCGGCTCACCGGCACCTTTTCATCATTGGTCAACGTCACCATCAACGTGTTATTGAACCAGGGTTGGATCTCGCGGATCTTTTTTAAATTGATCAAATAACTACGGTGGGTCTTGAAAAAACTGCTTTTAGGCAGCTGCTCGCTGATCCAGTGCAGGGTGCCGGTGGTTTGATAGGTCTGATCGGTGGTGAAAATCGTCAGCTGGTGTTCCTCCACAGCCACCGCATAAATTTCTTTGGGGTCTAGTAAATAAATCCGGTCGTCACTGGTGATGGGGATCATCCCCTGGCCGCCTTGGGCCGCCGGTTTAGCCGAGGTCGGTTGGCTTTTGGTTTGCTGCTGTTGGGCCCGGTCGATGGCTTGGTAAATGCGGTCCTCTTCAAAGGGTTTTAGAATATAGTCACTGGCATTCACTTCAAACGCTTTTAAGGCATATTCATCATAAGCCGTGGCAAAAATCAAATAAGGTGGTTCTTTTAAGCCCTGTAGCTTCTCCGCCAGGTCAAAGCCACTCTCATCGGTCAAGTGGATATCCAAAAATACGATGGCTGGTTTTTGATCCAGCATTTGTTGCACCGCATCCGCGACAGCATCGGCTTCAGCCACCGAGGTCACCGCTGGATGCTGTTCCACCAGGTAGCGTAATTCCTGTCGAGCTAAGGGTTCATCGTCTACAATTAACACATGCATCTAACCGACCTCCTGTTGTTCTACTAAGGGTAAGCGCAGTTGAAAATGGGCGCCCGTGTCCGTATTTTCCGCGATAAATTGGGCCTTGGCACCAAAAAGATTGTCTAAGCGCCGGGCGAGATTTTCTAAGGCTGTCCCAGTGCCCTTTTCCGAGGCCACGGCTTCTTGACCCAATTTATCCAGCTTGTCAGCCGCAATCCCATGGCCGTTATCCGTCACATCCACCACTAATTGTTGAGCCACCCTGGTCACCACCAGGTTAACTTGATTGTCATCCTTCCGATTGCCAAAGGCATGTTTGATGGCATTTTCCACCAGGATTTGAATGGCATAAGGCGGTAAATAATACTTGGTCAATTCCGCCGGGATAGCTTGGCTGATTTGATAGCGATCAGGAAAGCGGGCTTGTTCTAAGGACAAATAAGCCTCAACTTGTTTTAATTCTTGGGTCAACGGGATCAAAGTCATCCGCGCACCTTGTAAATTGCCCCGGAAATAATTGCTCAGTTCCAATAATAATTTGCGGGCTTGCTCTTGATTCACCCGGATCAGGGCAGAAATGGTATTGATGGCGTTGAAGAAAAAGTGGGGATTAACTTGGGATTGCAGGGATTTAATTTCAACTTCTTTTAATAACTTCGACTGGACTTCACTGACCCCCAATTCAATTTGGGAGGAAAAAATCGAGCCTAGGCCTTCTGCTAATTTTTCCGCCACCGGGGTCAATTCCCGGGCATCGGTGAAATACATCTTCAAGGTGCCAGCAATGTGTTCTTGCACATAAAGGGGAATGACAATGGCTGCCTGCAAAGGACAATTAGGGAAAGTACAGCCAATTTCTTGGCGGTTGTGGGCGATGGTCATTTTTCCGGTTTGTAAGACCCGCCGGGATAATTCGGTAATGACCTCTTTTTCGGGGATATGATGATCACTGCCTGCCCCCACGTGGGCCAATATTTGATGGGTATCGGTGATACTGATGGCTGAGACGTGGGTGTAGTGATGGATTATCTGGGCTACTTGATAGCTGGAGGCTTCATTTAAGCCCTCCCGAAAATAAGGCAAGGTGGCCGCGGCCAGTTCCAGCACATCATGGGTCTGGACGGCTTTGGCCTGTTCTTCTTGTTTCAAGGTGGCTGTGATGATGGACATAAAGGTGAAGGTACCGATGCTGTTCAGTAAAATCATCGGCACCCCGATGAGCTGGACTAATTGCCAGCCCGCGGCCAAGCTCCCGCTGAAAAATAAGACAAAGGTCATCTGAATGGTTTCCATGGCTACCCCAATGATGGTGGCCTGCCAAGGGGCGACAAAGCGGGTTTTACCAGCGATGCGTTGGCCGAGAAAACCGGCCAAAAACCCCACCAAGATGGAGGATAAAATATAAAAGGCGGATTGGCCATTCCCTTGGATCACCCGATGGACCCCGCCAATGAGCCCCACTAACGTCCCTACCACTGGGCCACCAATCAACCCCGCCCCACTGATGGTCAAGGTTCGGGTATTGGCGATGGCCGCGTTGCCGGAAATATAGGTGGCTAAATTGGTGGGGATGATGCGATTATCGGTAATTTCGATCCCGGTAAAATTAGAAATAATTACAAAGATCCCAAAAATCAAAATCAGCCAAATCTTAGCTTGCAGCCGTTGACGTTGTAGCAATAAGCGCTTGAAATAAGACACGTTCACCAGCAAGAAAGCCAGCAAAATAATCAAGCCCACCCGTTCCATCATTAAAATAAATAAATCCAACATAATTTTGTCACTCCTGATGTGGCACAGCCAAAGAAATTTTCGTTTTGCTTATCATAACGTTTTTTGGCCAAAGTGGGTAGTAGAATGTGCCAGTACAACGTTATCCGGATCTACTTATACTTTAAATCCCTGGGTCCCAAGTTATTTAATGGATGGCACACATAATAGCCATGGTAACCCACCTACAAAGACGTTATAATAGAATTAGTAAGCGCTTACCAAAACTATTGTGATGTAGCTAATATGTCCCGACGCCCTGCCCTTGGACTGAGCGCCTATTTTTTGTCTCATGAGAAGTATAATACGTTTGCCTTGTATCTAGCCATTATGCCATAACAAAACCCCATTTCGCGGGAACGAAATGGGGCTAAGTATCCCAAATGGGAAATACAACACAATCTTATTCTACCATATTGGAGGCGTAAAAATGAAAAAGCGACATTTTTTAAGTTTAGTCTTGTTACTTATCTTTCCGGTCGTCTTGTTGAGTTGTGCCAGCAGTCAAGCCATGTCTAAAGATCAACTTGAAACATCGTTCAATAACATCAGCAACACCGTCATTAGCAATCTTAAACTAACAAACAGCGCTGATTACAGTCATGCCAAAATGGTTACCCAAGCCAAGCAAGGGATTCAAACTTTAAATACCGAAGAAGCCAAATTAAACAACAGTCACCATGAACCAGACCTGACCAAGGCCCTGCAAAATTATGCGGCCGTTAGTCGGGATTACCTGAATTCAGTTCAAGCAAAAAACGTGAAAGCCCAACAGGTCACTGCTTTTTTCCAGACCACCAATCAAATATCCAAGGATTACTTTGCCGGCGACAACCCCCAGGCCATCAAAGCCTACAATAAATGGGCCCACACCAACAATATGGCCGATATGACCACTTATCTCCGGGCAAACGATCCCGGCACTGCCATCACGGCTGCCAAAGCAACGCCCCTGGCCAATCACCAGTCAAATGCAGTGCCCGCCGAATACAAAACGGCGCTTTTCAAAGCAACCACTTATTCCCGGGTCCTGCACAAATCTAAGCAAGGCATCTATGCTGAATTGACCGCCGTAGATGGGGACAACTATCCGCCCCAAGCGGCCCAATATGCCCTAGCCAATCTCGAGGCCGATTACAATGCCAATGCCTTAGCAGCTGCTAAGTATTGCCAAACTGCCCTGGCCATGACCCCTGAAGAAATTCGCGCCCACTTATTGTCAGTGGAGGGGGAACAGTTTACCCCTTCAGAAGTGACTTATGCCATGCAGCGGTTAAATGACTTCAAATAACGCAAACTGGTAGCTAAGCTGGACTGGACATTAATTATACCGCCGGCTTAAATAAAGGGCCGACCAACGCCGGCAACCCAAGAACGCTGCCAATTTTCTACCGGTTGAACCATGATTTGCGGTGGCCAGGATTCAATGACTTGGTTATCGCCCAGGTAAATGGCCACGTGCCAGATTAAGCCGCTGCTGGGGTCCCGATAAAAAATCAGGTCGCCCCGCTGGCGTTCTGCATAAGGCACCTTCATTAGTTGGGGATTATCCCAAAGGTTGCGGGATTCCCATTCAAAACCCGGTTGGGCGTGGCGAATGGCTGAGGATGGCAGGGGGTTGATGCCGCTACTGTATAAGGCTTGCATCACCAAGCCGCTACAATCCGTGCCATAATAAGGGGCTGAAGAAGCGCCTACGATATAGGGTTTGCCCATATATTCATAGGCCGTGGCGATCATGGCTTCGATATGATCCGCCCGGGTGCTGTTGGCGTTGGTCTTCAATGGGGCCACGTAGCTATCGATGTCATACCAATCGCTTTGTTTAAAGCCCATGTGGGTCCAAAAATTCACATCCACTTCCCCAGTGACTGGCAAGCCCCACTGTTGTTGGAAATACTTGATTTTATTGATAGCGGTTTGATTCAAACTGGCATAAGACCGGTCCATCCCCAGCCACCACAGGGTAAACCAAGTTTTGATACCTTCTGACCCCAAGCCTAGGTTGTAACCAACCGTGCCTTGGGGTTTAATTTGCGTGGCGCTGATTTGCCAATATTGGCTGGGATTTTGATAAGCCGATTGGGCGGTGGCCTCGTTGGCATTGATCCATTGATTATCAGCTAACTCATACCATAATTGGCCATCGGTGGTGGTCCCGGTCCCACTGACCCGCCATTGGGAACCCTTTGGCAGCCAACGGCCGGTAAATTGATATTGAAAGCCGACCCATAAAGGCGCGTCATTGTTTAATGTCACCGTGAAGTCTGCGGGGGTCTTGGCACTATGGGGCAACTCCCCCACGTCTTTGGCCTTAACCCATTGATTAGCCCCAATTTCATACCAGGCTTCACCGCCGCTGATAGCTTTATACGTCGCCAGCCACAAAGACCCTGCTGGTAAGGTCCGGTCAATGGCCGTCTGCCCTGGGCCATTATAAAGCTGGGTATCCCGTTGTAACCCAATGACAAACCGATCTGGCAGTTTTTCCCCAGTGCTGGCCGGATCGGTGGTAGTTAAGCTGGTTTGGGGTGTTTTGGCCCCCTGGACCAGGGGTGCCGGCGCTAATAGGGCCGCGGTGGTCAGGGCCAAAGCGGTCCAAACAAAGCATTTACCTATTTTCTTCATTTTCCATTGCCTCCTCCAAAAAAAATAAATTTCTTCGTAATCTTATGATATGATAAAACAATCGAAAACAAAACAAAAATATTTTTATAGTGGGAGAATGCGATGCATAAAAAAAGATGGCTCTGTTTACCTTTACTAGGTGCGGCACTTTTGGCCCTCAGTAGTGGCCCGAATGTCAAAGCCCAGGCTGCCGTAACCGATGGCGTCCTCACCTTAGACCAAAACACCACTTTATATCAGGGCTATGGCCCGACGCCAACGGCCACGGATCGGACCTTGACCGCTGGTTCCCAGTGGCAAATCGCCGCCACTGCAACTTTGGGGAGCACGACTTGGTACCAGGTGGGCCCTAATCAATGGGTCACTGAAGACCCCCAGTTTAATCCAACTCCAACTTTTGCCCCCATTCACTTGACCCAAGCCGCCACCATCTATGGTACCCCTGGGGATACGGGTACTAAAACCCAGCGGGATTTACCAGCTGGCTCTGACTGGGCAGTTGGCGCCCAGCAAACGGTCAACGGTAATACTTGGTATGAAGTTGGGGCCAATATGTGGATCACCCAGGCCGCTAGCTTCAACCCAGCGGTTTACCAAGATATTACCCTGGCCCAGCCCACCACCCTGTACACGGGCTACGATGCCAGTCGTCAAAGTACTGGGCGTACCTTGGCCATGGGCTCTACTTGGGTGGTGACCAAAACAGCCCAAGTCAACGGCGAGACTTGGTATCAAATCGGCGATAATCAATGGATCACCATGACTGACAGTTTCAACTCAGCCCCCGATCATTTCGAGAACGCCGTGATGACCATCACCGTCAACAGCCAACAGGGGGCTAACGTGTATAACAGTTATCAGGCTGGCCGCACCCAGGTCAAAGAACTGCCCTTTGGCAGCCAATGGCAAGTTGCTCGCCAAGCCGTAGCTGATGACGGGTCACTTTGGTATCAAGTGGGTGGCGACCAATGGGTCAGTGCTGAAGGTGGCATCACCACCGGCGCCATTTACCCGGATGCCGCGTCCTTGACTGGTGTGCCGCTGATTGCCCAACTGCCAGAACTCCCCAACGGTTGTGAAATCACCGCCGTTACCATGATGTTGCGCTATGCCGGCGCTGATGTGGACAAAGTCGCCTTAGCCCATGAAATGCCCCGTTCTTCTGACCCTAACCAGGGTTATGTGGGAGATCCTTGGGATGCTTCCGGCGTGACGATTTTCCCACCGGCTTTGATGGGACTGGTGCAAAAATACGCTGGTAATGCCATTGACATGACGGGGATGTCCTTTGACGCCATCCGTTATCAAATCGGCATTCGCAAACACCCCGTGGTAGCTTGGCAAACACTGCACGGCTTTCCATATCATGCCGTGGTAGTCACCGGCTATACCGCCACGGACGTTACTTACTTAGATTGCTGGAGCGATAGTGCAGCTACTGTGTCAATTGCGGATTTTGTTAGCAATTGGCAGACCCAATATTTCCGGGCTATTTCTTATTAAAAAATAACTGAATTATCTTATCCCTTCAAATAGCCCTAGAGAAAAGCAAGAATTTCTCAAGGATAATTTGAAGGGATTTTTGGTGTTTAAATTCGATTTTTTCATTTCAAGAGAATATTCTATTCGAAACAAGTCGGTTTCTAATGAAATCCCAATTAAGCACGAAAAAATAGACAGTTTTACGACTTGTCTAGGTCAAGTGGCTTTTACCACAGTGTATCGAAATATTCATCTGTGATTCTTACAGGTTTATTTTTTTCAATGCGCTCATTAATAAACTTCTGCAAACGATAAGCACCTGCTAACGAAAAATCATACTCATCATCTTTGGTTATATCCAAGTAGTTATACAGCGGAAAGGCATATCCAAAATGTGCCTCATACTTTTCTTGGGCCCTAGCAATAACTTCGCCGGCGCCGTCTTCGGCATAAAACATTATCTTTCTTCTCCTTTCTTTTGTTTTATCATTTTGTCAAGTTCCCTCATGAAATCATCATGCTTTCTTTTAGCTTCTTTAGAAACAGCTTTCTTTTTAATAACAATTTCATCTGGGTTGCCCTGCCAACGTTTATCGGTAAACAATTTTTTATCCGTCACGTTATTCAACCCCACTTTTGATTTGCCATTTGAATCGATGACTATACCTATTATTTTAACTGATATCCTGTATCTAAACACGAATTCGAATCAAGTTTTACCTAAATACCAAAACCAGCCTTGAAACATTGATGTACCAATCCCATCAATGCTTCAAAGCTGGTTTTTACGGTTCTCGGAAACCCCCGAAAACCCTTGAATTGTCCCCGGCCAGAATCGAACTGGCGACCTACCGCTTAGGAGGCGGTTGCTCTATCCTACTGAGCCACGGAGACATATAAAAATGGCAGACACTTATCTTATTCTGCCATTTGGAATTTGCATTGTAAAGTCAAACTTAATAGGATTCCTCAATTTGATTCCAGATCCGACGCAAGTTGCGTTTGCGCAGATTATCAGACATAAATTGCCGCACCTTTTCTTTGCTCCGGTCCCATAAGGTCGTGGCCGCCGTCTTTTCAGAATAAATCAGCTGAAAGCTCTCAGCATCAATGGGTTTTAAAACGTAACTAATGGCGGTCTTGGCTGAGCCAATTTCTGAGGTATACGTGTAATTACGGTTTGGAATGACTTTGGTAATGGTAATCTTATCATCATTATTCTCTGAAGTTTTACGCGTATATTGCATACCCTGTAATTGGTCAACGCGGACCCGATGGCCCGTATAGCGGCTGGCATCATAAAGCACCGGATTGATGATCATACTGTAAAAAAACGTAGCGGGAATTTTCAATACTTGCTTCAGTTCCATACATATCACTCCAAACTGGCTTGCTCAAGGCTAGGACTTACTTATCATCTTTGGCTAAGCGTTGGTACAAATCGACAATCTCTTGTGCTAGATCCCGAAAAGTGATGGCAGTCATCAGATGGTCTTGGCCGTGAATCATTAATAGACTAATATCTACTTCTTCACCACTGGCCTCAGCCGTTAACAACGCCGTTTCTTGGTCATGCGCTTCTTTTAAATACTTATCTGCTTCGGCCAATTTGGCTTTGGCAGTTTCAAAGTCATTTGATTTCGCAGCTGTAATGGCTGCCATCGCACTGCTCTTAGCATTTCCCCCATTAACTAGCAGACTCATAACAGCTTCTTGATAGCTATAGTTATGACTTTGTTGTGGTTCAGCACTCAATATTTAACGCCCCATTCTCAGATTTATCCCCCCAAAACAATTGCCTTGGGAATTTAATTTAATTATACAACATTTACCCATGTTTAGGCTTGCCTTTGTTCTTACGATTTTTAAGGCGAGATGCTTGTTTCTTCTTGCTTTGCTTCAAAGCTTCACTGGTCCGACGGCTACCGTGCCCACTACCTGGGGCTTGGCGGCTGGATTGGCCCGTGGTGGTCTTAAATTCTCGGTGACTTGGCCGCTCTTGAGTCAATTGACCATCCACTAAGTAAACCAACTTCAAAGCCACTTCGGTCCCTAATAATTTTTGCAGATCCCGTTGATCGTGATCATTGCCTAAGGTTAACACTTGGCCCTGTTTATACATCCGCCCAGTCCGGCCACTGCGGTGGACATAAGCCGTTTCGGTCTCGGGAATATCATAATTCACCACAGTGGTCAAATTATCAATATCCAACCCCCGGGCCGCCACATCGGTGGCTAACAGCAAATTGATCTTGTGCTGGCGAAAACTCTGCAGGGCATGCTGGCGCTGGATCGAGTCCTTACGGCCATCTAAAATAGCCACGGGCACATGCCAATCGGCCATGATATGGGCTACTTTGATCAATTGATTCTTCTGTCTAAAGAAAACCATCCCGTAAAAACTCTTCTGGCGGCTGAGTTCCTTTAAAATCACATTCTTGGCATTGTTGTTGGCCCGCAGGAATAGATGCTCAGTCTTTTGGGTCTTCACTAATTTTTGCCGGGTGTCCACAGTGGTGAAGTCAATGTGATTGGCGGCGGCAAAGTCGGTGACCGCCCGGGAGGTGGTGGCCCCAAAGAAGCCCACTTGCAGCGGCTTTGGCAAATGGTCAAAAATCATCTGCAACTTATCCGCCCCGTTTTCAAATAACAAGGCATCGGCTTCATCCAAAATCACGGCTTTTAAAGGCTTGATCTTGATTTTGCCCTTATTCAACAATTCCATCAACCGGCCCACCGTGGCAATGACCAGGTCCGGTTTAGCCTTCAGGCGTTCCATTTGGCGCTTCACGTTGGTATTGCCCGTGACCACCACTTGGCTCATGCCCAGGGCTTTGACAAAGGGCTGTAGCGCCGCTTGCATTTGATGGGCCAGTTCTTGCGAAGATACCAGGATGATCAATTGTAAGCCGGCGTTAGCCTGCATGTTTTGTAGAATTGGCAAACTAAAGGCCAGGGTTTTACCCGTCCCGGTGGGGGCTAGGCCTAAAACGGACTGGCCGGCTGCCAGTAAATCAAAGGTTTTACTTTGAATTTCCGTAGGTGTTTCAAACCCGGCTTGCTGCCAAGCTGTTTCTAAAATAGCATTCATTAAATTATTTATTTCCTTCCATCTTCATCTGCCGGGAAAACAATGCCCGCAGACCGTCGTAAATTATATAACACATGGTTCACATTGATACTCAAACTATTTAAGCGTTCAAAATTCGCTTGATCATGATTGTTGATGAAATCCCCAAAAGCCTGGGCTTCATGGATCATGGGATTATCGTCGGGCTGTTGGCTTAAGACAATAGGATCTGCCCCGGGGGTCGTGGTCAAGGTGACCTGATTGAATTCCCCGGCATTGTCGATGGTGATAGTTTGCTTACCCGAATAAATTTCCGAAACCAAATGGGACTGGACGTTTTTACCCGTATTCAAGGTCACTTGAAAATCCGGATAGGTCAACACCGCCGTCCCCCGGCCATCGATGCCGGTGCGTAACAAGGTGGGGGTATATTGGACCTTTTCCGGAACGCCAAACCAGCTCACCGCATCATAAACCAAGTAAACGCCTAAGTCCTGCAGGGCGCCACCGGCAAATTCTTTGGTAAAGATGTTGGGGGTGTCCCCTTTTAAGAAGGCGTCAAACTTGGAAGAATACTTCATGTAGGTCAAGACCGCCCCATCTTGGTGGTCAAACGCCGCAATCGCCTTGGTTACCGCTTGGAAATTCGGCTCATGGATATGCCGAGCGGCTTCAAACAGGTATTGCCCGGGATGAGCTTGTAAAACTTCTTGGATTGCTTGCATCTGTTGGGGATTATCAAAGGCTGGTTTCTCCACGATCACATGCTTGCCGGCTTCTAAGGCCAACTTCACCTGCTGGAAATGCAAACTGTTGGGCGTGGCGATATAAATCACATCTAAATCCGACGCTAAAAAAGCAGTTAAGTTATCAAAATACGCCAACTCTTGGTTAATTTCAACACCAAATTCCTGAGCCCGGGCTAGTTTTCTAGAATACAGGGCTGTCAGTTGATAATAGTCGATGGTCCGGATCGCTGCCACAAATTGTTTGGTGAGCCAATTTGTGCCAATTAAACCTATTTTTAACATTTAAAAACCCTCCTCAAAACATTTATTGAGATATTTTAATCAAAGATATTGAGTTTCCGTTTGCCCAAGTGCTATATTTAAAGCAGAGGGGGGAGCAGGCGCCATGGCAGATTTATTCAAACATAGCATTCGCTGGTTAAACGATCGTAGTCAAAGACGTAAAATTAAACGACATGCCAAGGTTGTTGAAAATGTCGAACCAGATTTTTCAACCATTTTCCAGGGCAAATGGGCCTTTGTGGACCCCCATACGAAGAAGGAACATCACATGGTGATCAATGAGCAGTTGAAGATCATCATCGATGGCAAACTATTGGATGGGCACATTATCGGCTTAAGTTCAGATTTACTCACGTTTTTAGATCACTATGGCTTTCAACTCAAGATTTTCGCCCAGGATTTTCATCCCGCTAAAATCTATGATGAATCCAGCGGTGAGACCTATGAAATCAGCGATAAGAACTAGTCATTATCATATCATTGTACCAGGATTTATGCAGTTATTTTGGAAATTATATACTGATATTATTTTCAAGGGTTGGCGCCTTGGTCGCCAACCCTATTGTTTTGCGTTATCACCCTGAACTAGGAAGGATTTTTGTTTAGATGCAACAGGAAAAATTAAAAAAAGAAATCGGCTTTTTCTCGGCCATTTCCACCGTTATGGGCATCGTCATTGGTGGCGGGGTCTTCTTCAAAATCGCCAATGTGGCCCAAACCACTGGCAGCGCCAGTCTCACTTTATTTGTTTATTTGGTTGCCGGTCTACTGACCATTGCTGGGGGCCTCACCGTGGCCGAGTTAGCCGCGGCCATCCCCAAAACCGGCGGCCCTGTGAAATATATTGAATACACTTATGGCAAGCTTCCCGCCTTTTTGTTAGGCTGGGCCCAGTCCTTGATTTACTTTCCCGCTAATATCGCGGCCTTAGCCATTATTTTTGCCACCCAGTTCGTGAACCTCTTTGCCCTGCCTGATCACTTGATCATCCCCGTGGCCATCGCCTGTGCCACGTCCATATCAGTCTTGAATTTATTGGGCTCTAAAGTCGGCGGGCTGGTGCAATCCATCACCCTAGTGGTGAAACTCATCCCCATTGCCATCATCATTATCTTCGGCCTCATGTACAATCACCCCATCACCTTTCGCTTGTTGCCAGTGCAAGCCGGTATCGGCCACAGCTTCCCCACCGCTTTTTCCGGGGGCTTATTAGCCACCATGTTTGCCTACGATGGCTGGCTCAGCGTGGGCAATGTGGCTGGAGAATTGAAACACCCCGCTAAAGACTTGCCCCGGGCGATTATTTTGGGGCTGACCTTTGTGACCATCGTTTATTTAGTGGTAAACTACGTCTTCTTAAGGACCCTGCCTATTATTCACCTAGCCGGCAATCTAAATGCCGCCAGTGACGCCGCTTTACAAATATTTGGCGGTTTTGGCGGCCGTCTAGTGACCATTGGTATTTTAATCTCCGTCTATGGGGCCATCAATGGCTACACCATGACCGGTGCCCGGGTACCTTACGCTTTAGGCCTGGACAATCTTCTGCCCGCTTCCAAATGGTTTCAAAAATTGACCAAGCATACGAAAGTGCCAATGAATGCGGCTATCTTCCAATTAGCGATAGTTATTGTTATGATGTTCTTAGGAAGTTTTGATACGTTAACGGACATGTTGGTCTTCGTGATCTGGGCCTTTAGCGTGTTATTATTTGTGGGCGTCTTCGTTTTAAGAAAGCGCCACCCTGAATTAGAGCGGCCTTATAAAGTTTTGTTTTATCCCGTGATCCCCATCATCGCCATTATCGGCGGCAGTTTTATCGTGATCGCCACCTTGCTCACCGAACCGGCTTTGGCGTTTATTGGGCTAGGGGTAACTGCCTTGGGAATTCCCGTTTATTATGGCCACCAACATTTCAAATAGGCTACACCCCAGGAGGCGGTCGCATGCTTGATGAACGTTTAATTGGTGAAAAATTTGTTAATCGCAGCAACAAAGTGAAAGGCACCGTCAGTTTCTTTGGCGTGCTTTATCACTATCACATACAAGGCGCCGCTGAAGTTGGCGATGTGCTGGAAGTCATTGCCGTGACCCCGTTGTACTTGTTGGTCCGCAAATTCGCATCAGAATTAACTTATTAGTTAGGAGGTTTTATCATGTCAATTGTAACTTGGATTATCGTGGCCATTGTGGCCTTATTAGTCTTATTTATCATCTTTTCATCCTTTGCCATCATCCATACCGGTGAAGTTGGGATCGTGGAACGTTTAGGGGTTTATGTTAAAACGCTGGAACCAGGTTTTCATGTGGTCCTGCCCATCATTTATCGCATCACCCAAGTGGTGAACTTAAAACAAATCCCCATGAAAATTGCCGAACAAGAAGTTATCACTAAAGATAACGTTGTGGTAAAAGTCTCCGAAACCTTGAAATATCACATCACTGATGTCAATGCCTTTGTCTACAAGAATAAGGATTCTGTCACCAGTATGGTCCAAGATACCCGGGCCCAATTGCGGGGCATCATCGGGAATATGGACTTGAACGAAGTCTTAAATGGGACTGAAACCGTCAACCACAACCTGTTTGATCAACTAAGCGGCGTCACCGCGGGTTATGGTTTGAACGTGGACCGGGTCAACATTGACTCCGTTGAAGTGGATCAAGATATTCAAGAATCCATGAACAAACTCCTGCGGGCTTCCCGGGAAAAGGAAGCCAACATTACCCAAGCAGAAGGTTTGAAACAAGCAGCCATCGCCAAAGCCGAAGGGCAAAAGCAAGCTGATATCCTGGAAGCCGAAGGTGGCAAACAAACGCAAATCTTGCAAGCCCAAGGTCGGGCCGAGAGTCAACGGCTATTGGCCCAAGCTTCTCGGGATCAAATCAACTACTTGAACGAAGCCTTAAAGGACAACGCCCCCGTATTCTTACAATACAAGAATATTGAAGCCCTGGAGAAATTGGCCACTGGTCAAGCTAACACCGTGGTTATGCCTAACCAAGCCATTGATACCTTAGGCCAAATTCCAGCGGTCAAAGAATTACTGAAACAAAAAACTGCTGATAAATAGCGCTCTTTCAAAAAGTCATTTGCCTTGAAGGTGGATGACTTTTTATACGGCTGCTATTTCGAAATATATCTAAATAGGTCTTGACTTCCAATGGCTAACCTTAGATAATCTATTTAGATATATATCTAAATAGGAGGTCAAACCCATGGGTCTATCCACTGCTATGAAAGCCTTAGCCGATCCCATTCGCCGGCAGATCTTGGAGCAGTTAAAAAGTGGTCCCAAGACGGCTGGGGAAATTGCCCAAAACTTCGAATTGACCAAGGCCACGATTTCGTATCACCTGAAATTGTTGAAACAAGCGGAATTAGTCAGTGAAACCAAGGATAAAAATTTTATTTATTATAATCTAAACGCCAGTGTTTTCGAAGATATTTTAAGCTGGCTCTATGATGTGGGAGGCAAAAGACATGAAACGTAACTTAAGACGCTTAACTTGGCTCACGACCCTGGTGACCCTTTTACCAATAATAGTGGGCTGGCTGGTTTACCCCACGTTGCCCGCCCAAGTGGCCACCCATTTCAACTTCCATGGTAGCGCCGACGCTTTTGCCAACAAGGCCTTTGTGGTCTTTGGCCTGCCGCTGCTCATGGCGTTATTGCAATTGCTGCTCACGGGTATTTACCGCTTTAGCCTCAAACACGCCCAAGCTGCGCCTAAGATGGAACCCATTTTGTTTAGCGTCATCCCCCTGGTGACCTACGTGGCCTACTTTGCCACCCTGGGGTACAACCTGGGCCTGCCGGTGGACATGCGCCACATCGTGGTGGCCTTAGTGGCTTTAATGTTTATCATGCTGGGTAATTACCTACCCACCGTGCCTTACAGCCAGCAACGCTACACCCATCTTGGCTGGGGCAAGCGCACAGCGGCTGATTGGACCAAATACAGCCGGGCCATGGGCTACACCATGGTAATCACCGGGATTTTGCTGTTCCTCAGCCTCCTGTTCAGCGCTTGGGTATCCATCGTGATTTTGGCGGCCTTCTTCCTGGTGACGATTTATTTGATTTTACACCTGTATTTGGGCCAACAACGTAATCACCGAGGAGGTAATCCGGATGACAATTAGAAAAGTACTTTTCTTCGATTTAGATGGCACATTATGTCCGAATCACGATTTAGTCCCCGCGCCGGGGATCGTGCCCATATTTCATAGCTTTAAGGACCGGGGAATTTTGCCGGTGATCGCCACAGGGCGTAGCTTGTACGAGGTGAAACCTTTGCTAGAACAGTTGCAAGTCCAGTCCTACATCTTGGCCAATGGCTGTTACATCGTCTATCAAGGTCGAGTTTTGCAAGATACTCAATTCCCAGTGGCCACCATCGAAGAACTGCTGGCCCTGGCTAAAGTCCATCACCATGATGTGGGTTTCTTTAACCAGCAACGCTGTGCTGTCACCGGATTCAATCAGCGTACCCGGGCTCATATTGATCAAATGCAGCTGGATCCTTGTGAGATCGATCCGTTGTTTTATCAGCATAACCATACAAATTTCCTAAACATTTACGTCGATTCTGACCAAGAAGATCTTTATACCCAGGCCTTTAAAGATAAGTTAGAGATTGTCCGTTATGCCCCCTTTGCCGTGGACGTTTTACCAGAACAAGTCTCAAAGGCCCATGGCATTGACCGCTTGTTGGCCGAACATGATTTATTGCATGTCCCCACCTACGCTTTTGGCGATCAAAACAACGATTTATCCATGTTCGCCCGAGTAGATCATGGCATCGCCATGGCCGTGGCTACGCCGGAGCTGAAACAATTAGCCAGTTATGTGGCCACCTCTGAATTTGGGGTGGTGGAAGGCTTGAAACATTATCAGTTAATTGATTAGTATAAATAACGACCTGCGCGCATAATTGATGCGACAGGTCGTTATTATTTAGCAAACCAGGTCGAAAAATCGATTTAATCTTTTAAATCCGAAGGGCTGGTATTGCTTTGATCACCAGTGCCATCAGACGGCAGCGGTAATTGCTGTACATGGATAGTAACACCGGGATCGTTGCCATCCAATAATTGATTCATTTGGGCAATGCTTTTAGCAAGTGTGCTGTCTGCCATGACAATCATCCTTTCTTGAGGGTCTGAATAATGTGCTGAAGTGCGGTCTTTCTGTATCCGGTTTTATTGTATATTAACATATCATAGCCGTTATACAAGTCACTTATGCCTAGGCCTCAAGTTCAGTTGGTAGGCCACTTCATAGCTATGACGGTTTGTCGGTTAAGCCCGTGCTTACAATTTAAAACACAATAATCACGTCACAAAACTATATTACGCAAAAACGCCCTACAGCCGTGACTGTGGGGCATTTTTCTACATATTATGATTGTTGTTCTAAAATAACCACTTCGTAAGGCCGTAATTTCGTGGCTATTTCAAAGTCAGAATAGTTATTCAAAATCACTTTAGCTTGGTGCCAATCTTTTAATAAGGCCAAGTCCTGGTCAGTTGTGGATAGATTGGCCGCAATCAACCAGATTTTCCCCGCCAATTGTCGTTGGTAGACGAACAAATGGGGATCGTCGGGCAACAGTAAGTCAAAGCTGCCATCAGTTAAAATGGCCTGGGTATGGCGCAGGTGAATTAAAGTCTTGTAATAGCGGGATACAGACTGGGATGCTTGTTGATCAGCGGCCACATTCACCTTAAGATAATCGGGATTCACCGTGAACCAAGGTTTCCCGGTGGTAAAGCCGGCTTGGGTCGTGGCGTTCCACTGCATGGGCGTCCGGGCGTTGTCCCGGCTAATTTGCCGAGCAGCCTTTAAAAAGTCGGCGGCGCTGATGCTGCGATTATCCGCCACCAATTTTTGATAATTGGTCTTTAATTCAATATCTTCATAATCCTTCAGCTCAAAATCGGGATTGGTCATGCCAATTTCTTCCCCCTGGTAAATAAACGGCGTCCCCTGCAGGCCATGTAAAATCGTGGCAAAGGCCGTGGCGGATTCATAGCGGAAATGTTTGGCATCCCCCCAGCGCGAAGGCGTCCGAGCCCGGTCATGATTTTCAAAATACAGGGCATTCCAACCATGGTCTCGCAAAGCATCCTGCCAGTTGGCCAAGATACGCTTTAAAGCCACCACATCTAAAGGTGCCACGGCCCAGCGGCCATTCACATCCCCAGGTTTGCGGTCCACATGCATGTGCTCGAAGGTGAAGATCATATCCAATTCTTCCCGACTGGGATCCACCAATAACCGGGCATCCTGACTTTTAGCATCAGGAGACTCCCCCACACTCATCATTTGAAAAGGTTTCAAAACTTCTTGGTGCATCTCCTGGATAAATTCGTGCATCCGGGGACCATCGTTTTGATTAGCCACCACATACTTTAAACCATGGGGATTGGGGTTGTCCGGGAAGTTTTGATCTTTAGAAATAGACGTAATCACATCCATGCGCCAACCGTCCACCCCGTGGGCTTTCCAATAGCGCATGATGTCATAGATACCTTGGCGCACCAAGGGATTTTCCCAATTCAAGTCGGGTTGGCCGGGGGCATAATAGTGCAGGTAATACTGCTGGCGGGCCGGGACATAAGTCCAAGCGGAGCCCCCGAAATTAGAGCCCCAGTTATTGAGTTCAGAGCCATCGGGCTTAGGGTCCCGCCAAATGTAGAAATCACTGAAATAGTTATCCCGGGATTTTTGAGATGCCTGAAACCAAGCGGCCTGATCCGATGTATGATTGGCCACTAAGTCCATGATGATTTTGATACCTCGGCTATGGGCCTGGTCAATCAAAGTTTGAAAATCAGCGTTGGTGCCAAACATCGGATCGATTCGGCGATAATCACTGATGTCATAGCCATTGTCCACTTGCGGGGATTGATAAACGGGACTGAGCCACAGGGCGTCCACCCCTAAGTCCTTGAGATAATCTAACTTTTGTATGATGCCGGGTAAATCACCAATGCCATCCCCATTAGTGTCCAAAAAACTCTTGGGATAGATCTGATAAATCACGGCGTTTTGCCACCATTGTTTCGTCAAGCTACAGCCCTCCTAAACGATACCAACTAAGGCCAGTAAAATCGCAATCAATAAGGTGCCTAAAATCAACCAGTTGATCGACACATTCTTCTTGCGCAATAGCCAGAAGCATAGCAAGGTGATGCCTAAAGGTAAAATCCCGATGAAAATTTGGTTCAACATGTCCTGGGTTTTCAAAATCGTTTTGCCACCCATGACCATGTTCCACTTCACGGAGAACTTGACCATACTGCTGGTCATGGCCCCCACCATCATCAGACCCACGATGCTGGCAGCCTTGGTCATGATATTGATCAGACCCTTTTCATACAAGTCACTGATGTAACTGGAACCCAAGGTATAGCCTAACTGGCCACCATACCACCGTACTAACTGTACGGGGATGTTAAAAATCAATAAGAAAATAATTGGCGCTAAGAAATTGCCGCTTTGGGCTAAACTAATGGCGATCCCCCCGGCAATGACCCGGAGCACACCCCAGAAAATGGAGTCCCCGATACCGGCCAAAGGTCCCATCAAACTGGTCTTAATGGCGTTGATGGACTCCGCATTGAAGTCGGACTTTTCGCTATTTTGTTTCTCCATGGAGGCAGTGACCCCCATGATAAATGGGGACATGGCTAAGTTGGTATTGAAGTAAGCCATGTGCCGCACTAACGCAGCTTTTTTGTCAGCGGCGTTTTTATAAAAATGATTGATCCAAGGTATCATTGAGTATTCAAAACCTGAGGCTCCTTGCTTAGCAGGGGTAACGGCGGAATACAAGGTAAAGGAACGCCAATAAGTTTGACGCAACATTTTCTTCTCTTCTGCACTTAATTTAGCAGTGATTTTTGACATAATTTTATACTCCTAACCGAAGAAATCGTCGTCTTCTTGTTGTGATTTCGATTCATCACTATGGTCCACGGCACTTGCTGCAACCGGCTTAGCTTGCAATTGATGGACCTGGAAATCCCGTTGGGCAATTAAAATGGCAATGATCACGCCCATGACCGCCACGGCAATCAGTGGAATCTTGAAATAAGCTACGATCAAAAAGCCCAAGAAATAAAATACCGAAATATTTTTGTCCCAGAGAATTTTCATCAACATGGCCATCCCCACGGCTGGTAAAACATTGCCGGCAACGGTCAACCCATGGACAATCACGGCTGGAATCAACTTCAAAGCAGCTTGGGTGGCACTGGAACCCACCAACATGGCAAAGAATGGAATCAAAGCATATAAGAACCACTGTAAGCCCCACAAACCAAAGTGCAGCCGGACGATGCCCCTTTCATTCCCCTCAGCGGCCAAGGTGTCAAAGCGGCTGGCAAAAGGCCCAACCACCGCAACGTACAATAGCGTTTTAATCTGCAAACCGATAATGCCTAAAGGAATCGCCAGGGGTAAAGCCACCCCTAAACCGCCGTGCATGTTAATGGCAAAGGCCACGGCTAAAGCTGAAGCCAAGCCCGGTTCAGCGGCACTGGCGCCACCGATATTGACGATACCCATGAAAATAGTTTCTAGAGATGCCCCAATGGTTAAACCCGTGGGTAAATCTCCTAATAAAAGTCCAATTAATGGTCCCACCACGATGGGGCGACCCAACATGGTCAATCCTAGCAATTCCTGGCCCCCAACGGTTAAGAAGACCACAATTGCCACAGCAAATGCTTCGTACATATACGTTTCCTCCTAGCTTAAAGGCCCAGCTTTTGAATTAAATCGCTGGCCAATTCTTTTTTATCACTTGGTAAGTTTTGTAGGGCTGTTTCTGGATAGACTTTAACCAAAGCCTTCAAAGCAGTGATTTCTGCATCCGTCAACATGACAAATTGTGATAAAGTGGTCTTCTTAGCTTCAACGGCTTTGCCCACATTACCAATGTTAACGTAGTCAATATTTGGCAAGGCTTCGGCTAGTTTCAAAGCATCTTCAATGGTCCGGACTAAGACGAAAAGTTTCATTTTGTCAGCTCTAGGGTCTTGCAGTAACTTGATGGCGTCATCCGTGGATTTGATGATCACTTTAATCCCACTGGGGACGGCCATCTTCAAAGCCATCTGTTGGGTTTCATTTTGCGCCGTGGCATCATTGGCCACCACGATGCCATCTAATGTGAGTTCCCGAGACCAGACCATGGCGATTTGGCCATGAATTAAACGTTCGTCAACACGCAAAGCTTTAATCATTTTAGTTTCCTCCTAATTTAAAAAAGAATCATCATCATTTAGTTTTGGATCTGGGGCGGCGACTTTAACTTGTTCAATCGCCTGTTGGCCCACGGTGATCAATTTGGTCACGTAAGCTTGATCAATGGGTGTCGTTGCCAAAATGGCTTCCATGATCATGGGTAAGTTAAAACCGGCAATTACAAAAATATTAGCCCGGTCCATGACTTTCACCGCAATTTTTTGATTCACACTGCCGCCTTTAATATCGGTAAAAATAATGGCTGTATCCTCAGTTTGTATGGCGGCTAAAGCAGCGTCTAATTGCTGATCTAAATCTAAATCACCTTTGGCATAGGCCGAAATATAAGTTATATTTTTTTGATCTCGGGCAAATAAGTCGATGGTACTGGCCATCCCCTTTGCCAAGTCACCATGTGAGGCAACGATGAAACGTCTCATAGTTTTCCACTCCTTCTTGGGTTTACACTTATCTATAAGCAAGAAGCGTGCCAAATGCGTTACACCGGGGTTTGTCAGGGTAAAAAAATAGTGCTTAATCAAAATTAAGCACTGACTATCTTAAATATAAGGCTTTAGCAGTTGGTACATCAAAGAGATTTCGTAATCTTCGATTTTAATGTTGTACTTCATCTCCACCCCTTTAAAAATACTCCGGGACACGGAATAAAATTCCCGCTCCTTATCACTTTGGGGCTGATAAGCTGCCCCTTGGCCCGTGCGGGAGGTTAGAATCATCCGCTCGATCATCAAGGATAAATGCATGTACAGGTTCAACTTGATTTTCCCGTCTAATTCAATCCCATAATAATCCTGGTACCGGTCGGTGATTTTTTGAACCTCGCCGATGACAATATCTGGGTTCATGAATTGCAACCGATCTTTGACCCCTTCAATGCTAAAGAAGCGCAGCATTTGGTCCATCAAATTTTTAACACTCTTTTTGGATTCCCCAGCGGCCATAAGCAAGTGCTCCAGGCGCTGATAGCCGGGCTTTTCCATGATGTCATAAATATTGATCACGTCGATGTTCAAATCACTTTTAATATCCGTGGTGGTAATGACAAATTGGGTGTTATTAAAGAAACGTTGGTCGTTATTTTCTAAAATCATATTGAGATCTTTATAGTCCTCGGTGGTGATCTCCAGCTTCCCGGACAAGGTGGCGGTCATCATCTTTTTGATTTCTTCAGATAAGCCCACCCCAGACATACATGAAACAATGATATTTTTTTGATTGGATAACCCCTCATAATACTGGGTATTGGTGGTCTCGCCAAACTTCAAAGAAGCCTTGGCGATGCTTTCAAAGCTGTCATTGCGCTGGATGCGTAGCCCAATATCTAAGGCCATGGCGGTGGTCAAATTGTTCACCACCATCAATTCTTGGTCGGACACATCCCGAATCTCCGTGAACATCTGCTGCAAGGACCCCATGTCAAACAGCACAATCGTCCCCTTGGCACTGGCGCTTTGGCTGGTTAGGTATTGCTGGACTTGGCGGCTGATGTCTTTTACGGAAACATCCACCGACATATCCAAAGCACTGAACAAATAATTGCCACAAAGATTGTTCACCACCCCTTGAATGCTGGCGGCAGTGCTTTGGCCATGGGCCAGTAAAATGCCATTAAACTGGATGGCTTCAATTTTAACCACCCAAGTTGCTAATAAGGGGAAGAATAATAAATTGTTCAGTTCCTGCTCAGGCTGTTCAAACAAAGCGGCACTAAATTGCTGGAACAAGTATAAACTGCGGGGAAAACGTTTATGAATCGCCTTGGTCAAGGCTTGGTCTGGCGCTGGTTCATTGCTTTGGCTCAGCTCAATCACCAGCAGCGTTAAGGCACAGACATACCAAAAATCGTCATCTTCGGGCAATTTGATGCCATAGCGCTTGGCCAAAGTGGCTTGATAGGCTTTTTTCAGCCGACTTTGAATCGTGACCACTAGCTGCGGTTCCACCACGGGTTCAATAGTTTTCACGGCTTTTCTGACCAGCAGACTCTGTTCAGTGACTGATTCATTGGCCACCAGAGATTGGACCAATTGTGTTTTTAAGGCCGTCAAAGCAGCATGCTTGTCAATCACTTGGCTAATGATGTGATTTAACTGCTCCGAGGTATAGCCGGCTTTTGGCTGAATCAAAATATTGGCGTCATCCACCACGTTCACCGGAATCACTGATCCATTGCCCTGGGCGGCATAGGCCGCTGCACATAGCAATTTCACATCATTTTGCACCGCCCCCACATTGCCGGGCTTATCCACCCGGATCAATTGCAACAAAGTGGCGATGGCTACTTGATAAGGGCGTTGAACCCGTACTGCCTCTTGTTCAAAGGCATGGACCACGATGGCTAAGCGTTCAGATAAGGGTCGTTCAATAAAGGTGGGGATGGTCACTTGCAAGGGAATACGCCGCAGTAAGGTTTTTAACAGCGTATCCTCCACTTTTTCCGTGGTGGCAAAAATAAAGCGCACGTTGGCTTTACGGGGTTGGCTGGTTTCACCTAAGGGGTAAAATTGGCCCGTATCCAGCAGCGAAAATAGTTTTTCTTGGCTAGATTGGGGCAGGCGGTGGACTTCATCTAAAAATAAATACCCCTGATCCGCCTGATCGATCAACCCGGTCTTATCGCTTAAAGCCCCTGTAAAGGCGCCTTTCTTATAACCAAATAAAATCGAGGATAATAACTCTGGATTGTTGGCATAGTCCGCCGCATTTAACACCACAAACTTGGCTTGGGGGCCAATCACCCCTAGGCGCTTGGCCTCTGCAAAAATAATATTGGCAAAAAAGCTCTTCCCCACCCCACTGGGCCCTGTGATCAACAAGGGGAAGCCATTGGGCGGATACACAATGGCCTCCAAACAACGGTCGGTGATGGCCTGCAAACTCCCCTTGGCCCCAATAACCTGGTCAAAGGCCGTCTGGGGGGCTTTGACCTGCCAATAAACCGGCCGGGTGCCACTTTTCACCAATTTACCGGCACTATGGAGTTGGGACAAATAAGCACTAACCACGCCCCGGGTTAAGCCTACAATATCAGCTACCTGCTGGGTAGTTAACTTTTTATCGGCGTAGTCTTGTTTTAAAGTTGTATAGATTTTATCGATGGCTTTCAATAGATTTGGCCACTCCTTTAAGCACTAATTTAAATTATTAAGCACTAGTTATATCTGCCATTATCCAAGTTAATGCTTAAAATGTACAGCCCAAAATAAAAAACGTCCTGGAGGCTGCTCCAGAACGCTCGATTTCGTTATTCCACGCTGTTATTACCACTAGCCGCCCGCAAATCTAGGCGGGTTTCAGCATCCCAGTTCACAATGACTTGTTTATCCGTGCGTTTGCGATTGAATAACTTATTGTCGCCACTGTCTGTGGTGAGCCGGTAGCCGGCATCCTTCGGGGCATTCTCGATCCGATTGTTCCCACTATTGGTATTCAAAGTAGTGGTGCCTTTAAATCGCATGGCTTGAAGGGTCAAATTACCACTTGATGCATTCAACGTGCCTTGGGCTAGTTGACCCCCTTCACCATGAATATCCCCGCTTTGAGTTTGCAGCTTAGCATTATTCAACTCGCTGTTCACCAGGCGAATATTGCCGGACCCAGTGGTTAATGTGGCCATTTTGGTCACTTGGGTCTGGGCTACTTTCAAATCGCCACTTTGCAGACTTAACTGCATATTCTCAACGGGACCAGAACTGTAATTTAAATTGCCACTGCCAGTATGAATCGTCACATCACTGAGTTTAGCCGTTCTTGGCACCGTAATTTCTAGCCTATCTGCGGGTAAAGAACCAATCCCAAAGGTAAAGGGTGTGTTGTTAGCATTCTGACGAATCTGCAAGACCCCATCCACCACTTTGCTGGTGATGGCGTCTGCCCCAACGGTGGTGATATTTACCTCATAGTCGCTACCTTGTTTCACCACCACATCTTGATAGCGCACATTCACATCCATCTTATTGAATTTAGCCGGCTGCAAGCTGCGTTTTTCAACCTGCGTGATTTGAGGTCGGCCATTGACGATATTGATGGGTTGAAAGCCATGGCCTAAGAAACCTATCACGAAAATAATCAAGCCAGCACCGAACAACATCGCCCCAACTTTAATTAAATTTTTCATTTATTCGTTACCTCCACTGTTTGACGCCGGCGAGACAGGCGTTGATAGACCCACCGGAAGAATTTCGCGAAGCTACGGAAACTGGCTTGGGTGAACCATTTTAAGACAGGAATCAATATCAAACCTAGCCCTAAACCGGCAATGCCCATACCTAAATAGGTCACGGCCGTCATAAAGTTGGTTAAAACCAACCCCACTGCGGCGTATAACGACACGCCGCCTACGAAGAATCCGGAGATGGTGACGGCGGCAATGGTAATCCAAATACTGCCCAAAATACTGATCAAAACGATGATTGCGGCCCCAATTAAAACAAAGACAGTAATTGCCAAGGGGATGGCCATGGGTAAAGACAAAATAGCTAGAATGACCAACCAAATTTGCCGGACTGTGGCCCGATTATTGCTTTTAGTACCTTGAACTTGTTGGGTCTCGGTGGCTTTGATAGAATAATCTGCCAAAATCTGTCGGGACAATTGTTTGGGCGTCCCCAATTGGGCGACCAACGCATCCCCCGTATCCAGATTGGCATCCTGGGCATAATCTTTGAAGTATTCAATGGCTTCAAAGCGTTCGTCCGGGTTTAGTGGTGCTAATAATTTTTCAACTTGTTGAAAATAAGTCTCTGTGCTCATCTGCTTACGCCTCCTTTTGGGGTTGGGTCGGATTTAGAAAATAATCAATTTGTTTCTTGTAGGCCGTCCATTCCACCAACAATCCGGTGAGATGATTGCGACCAGCTTCGGTGATGCGATAATAACGGCGGTTGCGGCCTTGATAGGGTTTATCGTAAGTCTCCAGCCAATCTTGGGCTTTCAATCGTCGTAAAACCGGATATAGGGTGGACGGCGACAGGGGAATTTTATCTTGGATCTGCTGGGTTAGATTATAACCGTAAGCATCATCATGCTTTAAAACGGCTAACACCACCCCATCAAGTAAATCAGCACTAATTGGCATGCTCATGGGATGTCCTCCATTCCTTATTTTGATTTCGTTTATATTATACGACGTATAATATAGGATTACAACTAATATTGATTTTTTGGCAAAAAAATAGCAGCCACCTTGGGATGACTGCTGCTAAATTTCGAAATTTTTATTGGTTTAAAGCTTGTGTTAACTGGGCTTTCAGCGCATTGTATTCCCTATCAGAATAATCGCTGGGGACTAAGATGACCTGGGCTTGGTCCACTTGAGTGGCCACGCTGCCCCACAAAATAGGTGCTGTAAAATCAACTTGGACCACTAGGGGCGTTTGAATTTGGGGATCCGAGCCATGGGTGAGCACAATGTGTTCTTTCAGAATGGTTGTGGTTTGCACTTCACTGGCTAAAATACTGCTCTTTAAAGTTTGTTCATCTGCTTGAAATTGGGTCGCGATGGCTTGGGCCATATCCAAAATGGCACTGAGTTCATCCCCACTGTCCAGGGTTAAAGTAGTTTCTGGTTGAATGTTCAATTCTGTCCGCATCATTGTAATGACCTCCATTTTATTGATAACACGCTTTTCTCTAGCACAACCATAGCTTACTTTGTAAAACCCGTTTCAGGTCAAGGGATAATTTCACTTTTGTGGTCAAAAAAATAAGAACCCACGAGAAATGGCTTCTTATCAAGGGTTAGATCCCCCGTAAAATAAAATCAGATTGAAATTTTTCCCGATCAGGGGTGGCTTCTGGATGAGTGGCTAACTCAAAAGCCGCTGCCCCGATTTGGACGAAATGATGGTCAATCGTGGGAATATTGAGTAATTTACTGGTCAACTGATTCTCTTGACCCACCAACCCAGGAACAGGTAAGTGTTGTTGAATATAGTACTGGCGCACCCCCACGGCCACATCGTCACCGTTGGAGAAGATATATTCTGGTTCAATCTGGTGTTGATGGAATTTCTCTGCGGCGTGATAGCCATCTTCATAGGTATTGATGCCGGAGATGATCCATTCTTTGCCGGGGGTGCGGCCATAAATAGCCCGAAAAGCCCGCAACGTGGCGTAGCTGGTGGCACTAATATGTTCTTGGGCCCGACTGAGCAAAAAGCCGATGTGCGTTACTTGCTTTTGCTGGAGCCAGCTAAAGGCCGCCCGGTAGGCCACTTCCCGGTCCGAATATGCCGCGGGCAAATCAGTATCTTTGGGGTCTTCACAAATCACGATGCGCCCATAACGCTGATAGGCGGCTAATTCCTTTAAGGGAATCCCGTGGGACGTGAAAATCATGGCGTCAAAGGCCTTACGCCGCAGCTGTTCCAGGTACTCTAATTCTAGCGATCGTTGCCAACCGGAGGGTAAGATGGTGATTTTATAACCACTATCAAAGGCCGCATTCATAATCCCGTTTAGTAATTGGGTGAAATAAGGGTGGTTGCTGTGGGGCAAGACCACGCCAATGGTGTGGGTGACCCCGGCACTTAGATCCTGGGCGATGGCATTGGGGGCGTAATCTAATTCGGCCACTACCCGCTCAATCGCCTGCTGAGCCTTAGCTGACACGTAGCCACTATGATTAATAGCCCGGGACACCGTGGCGATGGAGTAACCACTGGCTTTAGCGATATCGCGAATTGTTGCCAAAATACTCATCCTTTCTAAGCTTGAAATTGGAAATACTTGCCTTGGTCATTGTGCAAGGCTTCTATCGGAGAAATGTGCTTTATCCTCAGTTTACCATTACTAATAATGTTTACTACTGCTAAGTCTAGAATGTGGAACGGGTTTCATAGCAAATTAATTTTCGGCAAAGTAAGGCTCAGTAATTTGAATACGGCCTTGGTCTAAGTCCAATAAGGCCTCAGCGCCATAAGGCAACGCAATGCGGGGATAGGCATGGCCAAAATTCACATTGTAAATGATTGGCGTCTGATAAGCTGCGGTTGCCTGCAACAACGCCGCCTTATAATCCTCGTAGTAGCGTTCATTTTGAGGCTTACCCACTATAATACCTGCCACAGCGGCTAATACGCCTTGTTGCGCTAATGTTTGTAACATAGCGCGATACAGTGCCGGTTTTGGCTGTTCTTCACTGGTTTCGATAAACAAAATTTTACGCCGCCAAATTTTGGCGTCAGGAAATAGTTGATACTTCTCAACAATTGCTGCTTCATCAGGATAACGATTGGTAGTCAAAATATCGTAAAAACTATCCAAACAGCCTCCTAGCAGTGCCCCTTTAATTTTCCCCCTGCCCCGCAGAACTTCAAAGCCATGGGTCTCGGGATGACTAACCCGTGGTGTGCCTAGACTTCGTTCTGAAAAATCGGTCCGTTCTTCGTACCAAACTGGACTGGCTGTGATGTCAGTGACAGCTGGGTTCTCAAAATAATGTCTTAACGTTTGTTGGGTAAAGGGCAATAATTTGTGATCTAATTCAGCCAAATCGTTTAAAAAATTGGGACCATAAAAACTCCGTAGGCCCAGACGATAAAACATCAGGTGATTGATAGTCGTATCCGAAAAGCCACTGAAAATCTTAGGTTGCATCGTGACCGCCTGGATAAAATCAGTATCAGTCATTAAATATGGCAACAGCCGGTAAGTATCATCCCCGCCAATAGCACAAAAAATACCTTTAATTTCCGGATTCAAGAAAGCCGTTTTTAAATCCGCCGCCCGAGCTTCAGGATGGGCGGCTAAATAAGCGATCCCTTTTAGGGCATTAGGCATAAATACAGGTTTCAAGCCAAGTTCTTCTAGCCGTTTAACGCCCAGTTGTCGTTGGTGGGCCGCAAAGTCTTCCCCCAGTGTACCTTGGGATAAACTGACAATGCCCACTTGATCGCCGGGTTTTAAAGTAGGTGGTTTGTGTAACATTTAAGAACCTCCTCGTCACAAAATTGGTTTGTTATGGTAAGTCTAACTTTTTTTGCCTTATAAAAGCATGCTATAGTATAAAAATATAAATACTCTAAAAAAACGCACAACTGCCACTTTTAGCAGTGGTTGTCATCTTAAATTAAGAAAGGAGCACTCGCTATGTTTGCCACAACACCGGTACCCAAAAAGTTTGGGGCTAAACTCGGTCTTTTTTACGTACTAACTCTTATCGTACTTCTATTCGTGCCAGCGTTGCTTCAAAAATTGGGTATCCATAACGGCCAACTTTTGGATGTAGTTTCTGAAGCTGTTACGGGTATTTTTATGATCGGTCTGACCATAGGCTGGTTTCATCTGCCTATTTTTTCAAAACCCCGCCACTTTTGGACAGGTGTTATTGCAGTTGTCTTAATGATTAGCGTTAATCTGGTGAACAACGGTCCCTTGCCTGACTATAGCGATCAGCGCTTAATATCTGCCCTATTATTTGGCTTAGCCGTTGGGATTTTCGAAGAACCCCTGGTACGAGGCCCACTACTCTTTTGGGTCTGGTCCAAAACACCCAAAAAACTTTCCCCCTGTTGGTGGACGAGTATCATAACGGCTATTATCTTTGGCTGCTTGCATTTGTTTAACCTGCACAGCAATCCCGATCCTAAACAAGTTTTAATTCAAATAGGCTACACCACAGCCATGGGCTTTGGCGCCGCAGCCTTGTTTTTTACAACACACAATCTTGGTTTTACCATTGTTTGGCATGGCTTACTTGACGCATCTTCTTATTATTGGTCGCCGATACCAATTTCCACCATTGGTAATTCTTTAATCGATCGCCTGAGCCTACTCTTATTGGTGGTCACCCATATCACCGTTGGCATCGTGTTATTACATCGCATCACTTCAAATCAGAAAAAAAGGTAACGCTAAAAAATGAGTCAATTTCTCTAAAGGCAGGCCTGACTTGATTTCAATGTCAGACCTGTCTTTTTATCGGCTCATTTATCCAATTTCATCTGAATTAAAGTTGGCGTTTGAGCACCACCATATCCCGCAACAGTACGCCATTGGCCATAATTGGTTTTGAATATTGGTCAAAGAAACGAGGCCGAATGCTGTCAAAGCGAAAGCCATTTTTTAAATAAAATAATATATTCTGAACATCCGCATCCCCGGTTCCCACCAATAAATAACGTGTTTCTGGTGTCATTTCTGCCACCACATGCTCAATCAGCCGCGATCCTATACCTTGGTGTTGGTGCGCTTTTAAGACGGCAATGTTCTTTATTTCTGCCGTGTCAGACTGTGCAGTGGGTGCTACTAGAACTAGGCCCATAGCTATGTACTGCGTTTTATCATAGACTACAAACAGTCGACCGGTGTGAATGTACGTTGCAACCATGTGCACGTCTTCATCCCCTAGCAAAAATATATCTTTAAAGATTGCTCGGGCAGTTCCAGTGAATTCCAGAATGACATAACGATCGGGATCGTTCTTAGCTTGTTGTGTTGCCAAAAAAATTACTCCCTTTAAATTGAAGATTTATCCCGTAACCAGCTTAAACACCGCGATTAAAATTGAAAATATGGCCACTGCTTGCTTCAATATCTTTTGATTCAACCGCTGGCCGTTTTTACTGCCAATGTACACGCCGACACCATGGGCAACCAAGGCCACGGGAATAATAGCCCCAATAATTTTTAGATCTGAATTCATAATATAGCCCGTAGCCGAAGGAATGCCGATAAAAATTGAATTAAAAAGCGAGATTGCCACCGCTTCATGGGCTGGGATGCCCAACATGATCAAAATTGGCAAAACAATAATTGGTCCCCCGGCACCTGTCACAGCACAGATAAAACCAGTGACAAAACCGATGCTAATTAAAGTAGCGTTCCCCGGTGTTTTCCGTTGAACTTTAGCCGTATCTTTGCGAAATAGTATCATGATACCTGATAGTAAAACGACACAATATAAAATAATCCGCATCAGATTTTCGGGAATCAGCAAATTAGCTTTGACCCCAAGGAAGCTGGCTAGAAAACTACCGATGCTGAGGATACTGGCCAGTTTCAAATTTAAGAGCCGGTGCCGATAGTAATTAAAACTCCCCAACACCCCAGACACAATAAAGGCCGCAAAACTTAAGGCCAAAGCTTCAACCGTGCCCAAATGCAGCACGCTGACGTAAAAGATGGGCAATAAAAACCGGCAATGCCACTGATGCCCACTAACAGCCCGATTATTAAATTCACAATAGCGATTGAAATCATCATTATAAACCTCGTTATCTCTATTCTAACAATCAAACTTGGCATTATCACCTCAGTTTTCCGCTAACAATTATAAAAAGGCAGATATCCCTTCGAAATACCAAGATATCTGCCTAAATTGTGTGATTTTAAAAATACGCTCACAGTAACTTGCGCATGTAATACTCATCATAATAATGATTGTCCATGAAAATAGAATCCTTGCGCATGCCTTCAATGGCAAAACCGTTCTTTTCATAAAGTTGCCGGGCAATTTTATTATTGCTGATGACGGTCAACTCCAAACGATGAATCGCGTTGGCCTGGCCCCAGGCTGTGGCCCGTTGAATCAAACTGGTGCCGATGCCATGGCCGGCGTATTGGGCTAAAACCCCCAAGACAAGATAGCCACAATGTTTAACCTTGGCCAAATTAGACCGGTTAATTTGAATGTAGCCGATAATTTGATCCGCCACAAAAGCCCCAATGATGGTCCCCGCCCCAGCAATTCGTTGGGCTAGCTTGGCTTCGTCATAGACCCGTTCTTCCGGCTGGTAGAGCATAAACTGGGTTTCTAAATCCAATTGCTTCATACAGGTATATAAAGCTTCCGTTTGCTGGTCGGTGATGGTTTGATATTGAATGGATGTGGTTGTCATAATAAAACTAGCCTCCCTAGACGTTAATGCTTTAATATCACCATAACCAAAAACTGCAACCAATTCAATAGGCTGCAGTTTTTCGCTATATTTATTACATCTGAGGCGTTAAGATCCGAGCCAAATCTGCTTTGGCAGTGGTGGTTGGGGTTAATTCAAAGTTTTCTACTAAGTAGTTCAATACGTTTGGTGAAACAAAGGCTGGTAATGTTGGGCCTAAGTGGATATTCTTAATGCCTAGGGACAGTAAGGTCAACAGGACGCTGACGGCTTTTTGTTCGTACCAAGATAAGACTAGGGTTAGCGGGAGGTCATTGACGCCACAGTCCAGAGCTTCAGCTAAGGCCAAGGCGACTTTGATGGCGGCATAGGAATCATTACATTGGCCCATATCCATCATGCGGGGCAGGCCATCGATGTTGCCTAATTGCAAATCATTGAAGCGGTATTTCCCACAGGCTAAGGTTAGGATCAAGGTATTTTCAGGCGCTTCTTCCACGAATTCAGTGTAGTAGTTCCGACCAACCCGAGCACCATCGCAACCGCCCACTAAAATAATGTGCTTCAAATCACCCTTCTTAATGGCGCCGATAACTTTGTCGGCATTGGATAAGACGAAATTATGGCCAAAGCCAGTGGTTACCGTATGGCCGCCATTGATCCCAGTGAGAGCTTGGGGTTCGTCATAACCGCCCAGTTCCAAAGCTTTTTCAATCATTGGGGTGAAGTCTTTGTCCGCCCCGATGTGGGTCATTTCTGGATAACCCACGACGGATGTGGTGAAGACCCGATCGTGATAACTCTTGCGCACGGGCATGATACAATTGGTGGTGAATAAAATTGGAGCAGGAATGTCTTTGAATTCCTTTTGTTGGTTCTGCCAAGCGGTCCCAAAATTCCCCTTCAAATGAGGGTAAGCTTTTAATTCAGGATAACCGTGGGCGGGCAGCATTTCCCCGTGGGTGTAGATGTTGATGCCCTTGCCAGCAGTTTGATCCAGCAGCATCTTTAAATCATACAAATCATGGCCAGAAATTACGATAAATGGCCCGGGTTCAATGGTCAATGGCACTTCCGTTGGCACGGGATTGCCGTAGGTTTCGGTGTTAGCTTGGTCTAATAACTTCATGGCTTCAAAGTTCACGTGGCCCACTTCCATGGTCAATGGTAATAATTCGTCCATGCCTAGGGTGTCATCGCCAATAGCCCGCAGTGCCTTTAAGAAGAACTTATTCACGGTTGCGCTGGTATAGCCTAATACCCCAGCTTGGTGGGCATAAGCGGCCATGCCTTTGATGCCTAGTAAAATCAGGGCTTTCAAGGAGCGGATATCTTCGTTGGCTTGCCAAATTTGGTCCATATCATAAACGGCAACATCGGCCGCAGCTGCTTTAATTTGATTAATGGTCGTTTGAATCACGGGATCATCGAAGTTCACGTTGGTCAACGTGGTAAATAACCCATCCAAAATTAATTGGGCCTGGTCACTATTGAAATCAGCTTCTGGTACAACTTTCGCCAGACCCACCAAAGCGCCGATCACGTCATCTTGTAAGTTAGCCGTGGCAATATTTTTACCGCAAACGCCACCCTTCAGGCAGGCTACGCCACCTTGGGTTTGTTCGCATTGGAAACAAAACATATTTTTATCGTCAGTCATTTGGGGTCATCCTTTCACAGAGCAGTTCTTTAAACAGTTATTTGCTTGAGTATAGGATACCGCTTTCAGTCATAAAATATCGGTTGGAATTCCAACGGAAAGGTCAAATTATGCAACAATTTTACCCTGTGCTTTTAAAATCAACTTTATTTCGCCAAATCACGGCTAACAATTTAGCCCCCTTGCTGGCGGCGGCCCAACCTATGATAAAGACTTTCACCGCCAACGAACGTATCTGGCAAGCCGGTGAACAAGCTGCCAGCTTTGGGTTAGTGGGAGCTGGGACGGTGCAAATCCTCAAAGAAGATGCCCAGGGCAACCGCACCATTGTGGCGACAGTCTCAGAAGCCGGCATCTTTGGGGAAGCCTATGCCTATGCCAGCACCGGGCCGTTGCCGGTTTCTGTGGATGCCAGCACCAACACCACCGTGCTGTTTTTTGAGCCCAAGCGCCTGTTGAACCTGGCCCACCTGCTCCAAGGGGAACAACTACTCAGTAATCTTCTGCAAATTTTAGCCCGGAAAAGTTTGTTATTAAATCAAAAAGTCGAGATCCTGTCTCAGCGCAAAATTGCGGATAAGGTCTTAACCTTCCTGCAACTGGAAGCTAAGCGCCAAACTCGGAAACCGATGTTGTTGCCCTATAACCGCCAAGAAATGGCTGACTTTTTAGGCGTGGAACGTTCCGCTTTGTCGGCAGCTTTGAGCAGCATGAAAAAGGCGGGATTGATTGATTATCGGAAGAATGAATTTACCTTATTTTAGTTATTGGCCGGCCATATCTGCCAGACTGGTTTGCTTTAAAACCTGCATCATAGCCGCTTGCGCTTCGGTGAGCACAGCGGTACTTTTCCCCAGCCAATTTTGAACCTTCTCCGGATTTAAAAACGCTTTGGTATCAAAATCTTGATGAACTTTAAAAATAGGATTGGTCCCTTCCATGGCCACAAATATGTCATAGATAGTGATTGCTTGTGGGGCTTTGGCCAGTCTGAGTCCCCCGTTAATACCGGTCTTGGAACTGAGAATGCCATTTTTCTTTAAAATAGTGGAAATTTTTTTGATACTGGGAATGGGAATATTTAATTTTTCAGATATTTTTTGAATCGATAAGTAGTCATAATGCTGGGTATCTGACTTGATGCCCACATATGCCGCAATTTCGAGGGCTTGGGAAAAGGCGATAGAAAAGGCCATGATATACCTCCAATTAATCTATTTAGTATATGCTATTATACCAAATCTACCGCCAATAACCTTATTTTTCCTTAACCGGCACGATCAAGACTAAAACTAGGCCTAACCCCACTGCGGTCAAGGCTACGCCAATGAACATGGCTTGGCTGAAAACAGCGGCAATCTTAGTGACTTGGCTAGTAAAAGCCGCAAAGATGGCTAATCCCAAGGCACCGCCAAATTGCCGGGCGGTATTGTACACCCCAGATGCGGCCCCAGAAACTGCCGGCCGAATCCGGACCAGCCCGGAATTGGCTAGGGTGGCAAAAGCTAAGGCAAAGCCCACGGCAAAACCTAGGGTCCCAATTAACAAGAGCCAATAATTGGCGAAGGGGGCCACCGCTCCCAATTCTGCCAGGGACAATAAAACAATCACAAAACCACTGACCATCACCTTGGCATTGCCTAAACGCGCCACTAGGTTACGGGCCCGGACAGCCACCACAAATAATAAAATGGCCATGGGGACCATGCCTAACGCGGTGACAAAAGCACTCAGGCCAAGGGCACCTTGCATGTATTGGGGGGTATAAAACCAAAAACCAATCCCGGCGGCACTAAATAATAAGGAACTGAGATATGAAGCCATGCGTTCCCTATCTTTGAAGATTTCTAAGGGCATCGTAGGCTGGGCCACCCGGGCTTGACTGAAGATGAAAGCCACCCAAAGCAATAAGGATAAGATGATCGTGGGGATGGGCCAAGGACTGCCATCAAGTCCGTAAGAAATTGAAGTCATGGCTAGGATAGATAATACCGTCCCCAACCAATCAATGTGGCCAGTATGTGTTTGGGCACTGGCCAAAACCCGACTGGCAATGACCACCATGATTAGCGCAATGGGGCCATTGATATAAAAACCCACCCGCCAAGAAGCAAATGTGGCAAAGAAGCCGCCAATCACCAAGCCCACCGCAGCGCCAGCACCAATGACCGAGGCGTAATAACCAATGACTTTCTGGCGCGTGGGTCCTTTAAACGTATCGGTCAAAAGCGCTAAGCAATTGGGGGCCAGAATCGCCGCTCCGATGCCCTGAAAGGCTCGAAAGCCGATGATCATCGTGGCATTGGTGGCTGCCCCAACAGCTAAACTGCCCAGCCCAAAAATAACCAAGCTGGTAATAAAAAGCACTTTGCGGCCATAAATATCCCCCAGTTTGCCGCCAACTAACATAAAGCCCGCATAGGTCAAGGCGTAAGCCACCTGCACCCAAGATAAGGCGCCAGCATTTAGCTGAAGTTGCGCCGCCATTTTAACGGTACCGGTATAGACAATCGAGGTGTCCAACACCCCTAGAAAAGCCCCAATCAGCGCCAAAGCCAGCACAATTTTTTGGACCCGGGTCATGGCGTCTTGATTCTGAGCCGGGATAACGTCTTTGATTTGTTTGTCCATATTTTTTCTCCTTGCTTTTATTAGTTCATTTAGTATATTCTTTATATATTAAATAGACAAGTATAAATTTTAGGCGCGCGTTAAGTCGGCAAACTTGTCCATTCAATTAAATTGGGTTTTAATTTAACTAAATATATAATCGACCCCTGTCAATAGGCAGTTTTCGGTGTCGCCCCGGTAATAATATTTTTTATAAAATTAATAAGAAAATCCCATGGTATCCTAAGGCCATCAAAGCAATTGGAGGAAAATATCATGTCTAAGAGAACTGGCTTTTTAGCCGCGATTATCTGTGCTGGCTGCTTGTTGGTTGGAGGTTCCAAAACTACTGTGACCCAGGCGGCGACTGAAAGTGCCCCAACCATTTATACGGCCCTCCCCAGCCTCAGCAACACTTATTACCGGCCGTTCAATAAATCCTTGCAAAGTTTTGGCAACCAATTGGCCCAGGATGACCCTGCCAATGTGGTGACCATTACCAAGCAAGCACTACCCCATAAAACCAGCGGCTTCACCTATGACGATATTTGGTTGCGGGATGTGGCCCCGGTGATCACTACTAAGATGGTGAAATTTCGCTATGACCCCAGTTACCTGAAAAAAGCTGACCGCCAATATTTAGACCAACGTTTTCGGACTTGGTTGAACCGGGAAAAGTTCAACTATGCCACCAGCGATTTAGTCTTAGATGGGGGCAACTTGATTTGGAATAATGGCGATACAGTTATTTTAACCAGCCATGTTTTTAAAGATAATCCCGATTGGTCTAAGGCCGATATCGTGGCTGAGTTAAAAGACAAATTAGCCGTCGACCATGTGATCATCATCCCTTCAGAGCCTGGGGATGTGTTGGGCCACGCTGATGGCATGGTGAAATTCATCTCAGCCCGGGAACTGTATGTCAGTGATTTCTCCGGGGATACCAAGTTGGTGAAAAAAGTTCAGCAAAAAATCAAAGCTGAACTACCAGATGCCAAGTTCGTGGTCCTGGCCTCAGCCTACACTGAAAAAGGTCAATATGACCCTAAAATCGCCTCGGCTAAAGGATTATATATCAACATGTTGGAAACACCAGATACCATTTACGTCCCCCACTACGGTTTAAAGGCTGACGCCAAGGTGTTGAAAATCGTCAAACAACATACCGCCAAAAAAGTCGTTGCCATTGATGTGGCCAAAATTTCCACCACGGGCGGGTCGGTGCATTGTTTGACCTGGGACGTGCCCCAAGCCTTTATGCCCGGTCAAAATTAAGTGTCGAGTTGTGCTACAATATGACCATTATGTATCCCCATTGGAGGCCCTGATATGAAAGATTTAAAACCAACGTGTCGCATTGCCCTGATTCAAGCGGCACCGGTGATGTTTGACAAGGCTAAAACCCTTGAAAAAGTTGCCCAACTGGTGGCGGAGACCCGACCACAGCACCCGGAACTCATTGTCTTTCCGGAATTATTTATCCCCGGCTACCCCTTGGGCCTTTCCTTTGGCTTCACCGTGGGCCAGCGGACTGAAAAAGGCCGCCAAGATTGGCAGCTGTACTATAACAACTCGATTATTGTCCCCGGTCCTGAAACCAATCAACTGGGCGAACTGGCTAAGGCTAGTCAGGCTTATCTCAGCATTGGCGTGTCAGAAAGAGACCAGACCACCAATACCTTGTACAATAGCAATTTGATTTTTGCCCCCAGTGGTGAATTAGTGGCTATCCACCGGAAGTTGAAACCCACTGGCTCTGAACGGGTGGTTTGGGGGGATGCCGACCGCCACTTTTTCCCAGTGGTGGACACGCCTTGGGGCCCCGCTGGCAGCTTGATTTGTTGGGAAAGTTACATGCCTTTAGCCCGGGTGGCGTTATATGAAAAGGGCATCAGCCTCTACATTGCCCCTAACACCAATGACAACCCGGAATGGCAGGCCACGATTCAGCACATTGCCATTGAAGGCCACTGTTATTTTATCAATGCTGACATGTTTTTTGAAAAGTCTGATTACCCCGTTGACCAGTTAGCTTATCCCGAAGAAGTTGCTAAATTACCGGACATCGTGTGCCGGGGTGGCAGCAGTATTGTGGATCCCTATGGCCATTTTGTCACTGAACCGTTATGGGACAAGGTCGGTATTATTTACGCCGACTTGGATATGACCAAAGTCCCGGCCAGCCACATGGAATTTGACGTGGTGGGGCATTATGCTCGACCGGATATTTTCGATTTAAATATTAAAGATCAGTGATTCAAAACATGACTCATGTTTCCATAATAAAGCCCTCAGAACGGTGACCTAAGCGGCCAGTTCTGAGGGCTTTATGTTTTTAAAGTTCGGCAGTTTACCAGCTGAATTCTTCATAATAAATTTGGTCCGGGCTGAGGCCATGTTGTTGCAAGCGAGCCCGCCAGTATTGACCCAAGGCTTGGGGGCCGCCGATCATCACGGCGAGGTTTTCCAAATTTTGAGGTAATGCCTGTAAAATGGTATCGGCTTCAAACCGCCCCACTTGCAGGTGGCCGTTGAAATTCGGCCGCTGCTGCCAAGTGGCAAAGGCTTGGGGATATAACAAATCAGCCTGGGAATGGGCGCTGTAGAAAAAGTCCGTGGTCAGTTCAGGATGTTGTTGGACGACAGCCAACAAGGGCACTACCCCCATGCCCCCGCCGATAAGCAATAACTGTTGAGGCTGACGCCGAGTCAACAATTGCTCATATTGACCAAAACCGGTGGTGATAGTCACCGCTATGGGTGTTTTAAGGCTTTGGAGTTGCCGGGTGAAATCCCCATCCCCGCGAATGGTCAAGGTCAATTGGCGCCGCTTCATATCCAACTTGGTAATTGAAAAGGGATGGGGTTCTTGTAGCCCCGCCTGCTGGGGGATGGCTAGAAACAAAAAGTCCCCGGGCAAATATTGCTGTATTAATTTTTGGGGAATGGACAGTGTGAGCTCTAAGACATTGGGGGCAATCAGTTGGGTGCGTTGCAACTGCACAGTCCGTTGACTGCGCCACTTTTGCCAAAGGTAACTTAAGGCCACCAATAAAGTCGCCCCATCAAACCAAATCATAAAAGGAGTGATGGCTCGAATGTAGCCAATCAATTGCACGTGGATAAAGACCAAAGCCACCGCCACTGAATTCAAGCGGTGCAGCCACATCGTTAATTCGTGTTGCAATAAGTGAGTCTCTAGCCACCGTTTGATGACCTGAATGACTTTAACATGACTGGTGAACCAGCCCGCCATGAAAACCAGGGCAAAAATCAATAATCCTAGAAACAAATCAAAGGCCCAGTCCCCGGTGGTTTTGATCCAACCAGCAGAGGGACTGCCCTGTTTGTGGAAATATGCCAAAGCCACCGCAGCTAAAGCCATGATGCCGTGGATCATGTACATCTTTGGCAGGCCAATGAGCCGGTCCAACCAGTGGGGCCTGGTGCTCAAGTAGATGCTGGCCAGCATCCAGGCATAGGCCACCGCGCCCCAGATAATGGCCAAACGCTGGGCGTTATATAAGGCGGGCAACCCGGTGGTCAGGGTTTGAATAAAGGGCAGTGGCACCAAAAACCATACCACTAGCCAAACCAAGCTCAAGGTATACCTATAGGTTTTCAGCATCGGCCAAAACCCCCTTATCAAAATCATAGCGCTGACCATGGTACACCAACACCCCGCTGAGTTGGTGTTGTAAAATGAGTTGCTTGGCATCTGCGAAGGGTGCTGCCATCAAGGCAGTGGCCCAAACATCAGCCGTGGTGATTTCTGCAGCAATGACCGTGACCTGGGTCAAATCCGCATTAGCTGGGCGTTGAATATGCTGGCCCCGTTTGCTGGTCCCCGATGTAGCCATGGCCCCGTTGGCCAAGGCATAACGGGCCAATAATTGCTGTAAATCTGCCGGCTGCTCCACCCCCACCTGCCAAGTGAACTGGGCCGCGTCTTTGCTGGCCAATTGCAGATCGCCGCCACCATTGACCCCCACAGCTATGACCTGGGGGTCGGCCAACAAGGGTTTTAAATATTGGTTGAAAATCTGAGCAATGGCCCAGCCTTTCACATAACCGGTGGGATTATAAGCCCCGTCAAAAAATGGGTCGAAAAAGCCGTTCGTAATTTCTTGGGCCTGTTGCGTGGCCCCATACAACTGTTGAAATTCCGGTTCTGAAATCAAAATTGCCGTCTCCCCCTGGCGATAGCGACTGACCTGGGAGGTCTTGATAAAGGGCGAATAAGTCTGTTCAATCCGTTGTAATAATCCTTGAATCAACGGTGTGCTAGTGGTCAAATATTGCTGACTCACCTGGGGGTCAATGCTGGCGATACTAATGGTGAAGGGTAAATTCATGGCCGCCAGGACCTGGGCTTTGACTTCGATCATAAGCTAAACCTCCGCTTTGGTGATGGCTGACTGCAGTGACCCCGTGAAGCCCTTATAAGTTTCCGTGGCCCCAGAAATTTGTTGGATCTTGGCGCTTTGGGCAGATAGGGCTTCTTTTTTATAAACTGGCAAAGCCTGGGCATTGATCCCATCGGAACGGCCGCCGCTGGGTTGTTCCAACACATTGATGGTGGCGATTTTACCCGTGCGCACCACAATTTGCACTTGAACATCCCCCCATTCCGTACTGGTGGCTTTGCCGGTATAGGTGCCATCCTTGATTTGGTCGTTGCCGGCGCTGGTTGAACTGGCGCTGCTGGCCGTCGTTGTTTTAGCAGCCGGTTTGGCTGCTGTTGTGGCAGTCGTCGTCGCGTTGGGTTTCTTAAAAAATAACAGATAGCCATCAATGATGATGGCACAAGTAACACAAAGCGTGACCAATAATGCAATCGTCTTCTTATACATCAGGGTTCGTCATCCTTTGCAATTTTCGATTATAATAACAGCAAAGTATGATTTAAATATGAATTTTTTCAGGTTATATCAAGACCCAGCCCCATAATTGAATGCAAAAAAATAACGATTGCCTAGACAATCGCTAAACTGATTGATCACTGCTCGTAGCCCTTTTTCAACTGGCGCAGCTCATCTCTTAAGTATTCATTAGTGGTTACCAAATCAAACTGAGACAAATCAAAATCCGGTTCCCCTAACCATTCCGAATATTGGTCGTAATCCGCGCCACTGCCCTTCTTAAAAGCAGCAGCCAAAGCCGCTAACCCACTGGGGCCACCTACATCTTCAATGATGCCATAGCCTTTGCCCTCTAAAACCTTCGGCAAAGTTGTGAGAGAAACTTCCCGCTTATCGATACTTTCAATTTTCAGTTCAATCTCCCAACTGTCCCCGAAATCATAGGTCATTAGAAACTTAGCCCCGATATTAGTGGCCACCTGGTTTAGCTTGGTGGTCGTGGCATCCTTATAAATAATCGGACCACCTATGGGCCGATCGTCATCGGCATTGGGCAATTCGTAGACGGTATCTTTAAATAAAGCAGCATTTTTTTGACCAGCCATGAATTTCTGAATTTGGTCTTCGCTAAAACTAGTAGATAATTCGGTTCGGATATTTTCTTGGGCCAAGGCCTTGATGTTAAATAAGTGCTCGCCGGCCATTTCGAATATGGCCATCACTGTATAACCTAATTCCGCCAGCGTCTTTTCCCCATTGATTTCAAAGCGCCGCCAAATTTTAGGTTCAACGTATTTCAATTCCGCATAAAAGCGGATTACTTTGTGTTGTGCCATAATAATTCCTCCATTCTTAAGATGATATGTTTAAGTCGGGATAAAAACTAACTAACCCTATTAAACCACGAATCACATATATTCTTAAGCTAAATTATCTTGAAACAGGCGCAATACATGGCCAATGGTCCCACTTTCCAGAATGATCATAATCCCTAGCCCAATATAAATAATGGCCATGATCCAATTGCCAAAGCGGTCCAGGAACTTCTTGACCGGGGCCATTTGTGAGAACTTGTCCCCCAGCAAAACTAAGAAGTAAATACAAATTGTAAAAATAATCAAGGTGACAATTAATGGTCCCGTTGCTAACGAAACAAAGTAAGGCACAAACAGGCCAATATTGTCCGCCCCGCAAGAGGCAATCGTGATCAAAGCCACGGTGCCAATTAAATTCTTGTTTTGCCGGGCTTTAATGGTCTCATCGGCTTCAGCCGCTTCATCTTCGTCGCTAACCAGGTACTTGATCCCAAAGGCAATTGGAATCAAGCCTAGAAACCCCAACAACCACTTGGCCGGCACATAGTGGAGAATAAAGGCGAAAAATAAACTGGCCAAAATCAAAATACCCGACCCCAGAAACTGGCCAATGTAAATTTGCTGACGTTGATTGGCGGACCGGTATTTTGAAAAAATCAGCATTAAAATAACTAACAAATCAATCGCAGTTGAGGCATATAGAATAACAGCCGTTATAATCGTTTGTATCATATTACGTTTCCTCCGTTGCGGATCTTATCACTGGCTTAGTCCGCTTCAATAATCCTGCTATTACACTATATCATGCCCGCAGCCACCTTCCCAGCTTTCAGCCACGTCCCACCGTGGTCCGTTTTATTATCACAAACATAAAAAAAGATTCAACTCAAAACTGTGTCATAACAGTTTTGAGTTGAATCTGATGATTTGAAGTATTTATTTCAGCACAAAGACCAATGTTTAGTCTTTGGTCAAGGCGGTCACACTTTCAATATGGGTGGTCATAGGGAACATGTCCACGGGTTGGGTACTTTTAGCACTGTAACCCAATTCTTGGAACAATTGTAAATCCCGGGCCAAGGTGGCTGGGTTACAACTGATGTAAATCACCTTGCTAGGGCCAACTTTGCCCACAGCATTGATGAATTCAGGGGTCAAACCTTTACGAGGTGGATCCACCACCACGATATCGGCACTCAAACCTTCTTCTTGCCATTTTGGCATAACGACTTCGGCCTTACCGGTGACGAACTTGGCGTTTGTAATGTTGTTTAACTTGGCATTGTGGTTGGCATCTTTCACAGCGGTTTCCACCATTTCCACGCCCTGCACACTTTTAACGTGTTCAGCCATGGATAACCCAATGGTCCCAATCCCAGAATAAGCATCAATGACAGTTTCGTCGCCCGTTAAATCGGCAGCGTCAATGGCCGTTTGATACAAGGTTTGGGTTTGTTGGGGGTTGACTTGGTAGAAGGATTGGGCAGAAATATCAAATTTCAAGCCTAATACTTCGTCCCGCAATTGAGCTTTGCCATACAATAAATTATCGGTCTTACCTAAAATGGCATTGCCCTTAGTGGGGTTGATGTTTTGAATCACACTGACCACATCGGGAATTTCTTCGGTGATCATTTCCACCAAGGTCTTCTTAGATGCGATTTTTTCAGAACGGGTCACGAAGACAACCATCAATTCGTTGGTGTAATAACCCCGACGAACCATGATATTCCGTAACACGCCACTGTGTTTGAATTCATTATAAGGTTCAATTTGCAACCGGCGCACGATGTCTTGTAACGTGGCCAAAGCCGCATCGATCTTACGATCTTGAATGAAGAAATCCGTCATGGGTACCAAATCATGGCTGTGCTTACGGAAGAATCCAATGGTAGCTTTGCCGTTGATTAAGCGCACGGGGACAGAAGCTTTGTTGCGATAATGGGTGGGATCGGTCATCCCCAAAGTAGGTTGTACCGCGATATCTAGCTTAGCTTTGGCATACAAATTTTCGATTTGTTGTTGTTTGAAACGTAATTGGGCCCCGTAAGCCAAATGTTGCAGGGGCGCAATGCCGGTTTGGGTATATTGGCGGTCTTTGACCTCCACCCGATCGGCACTGGCAGTAATGATCCGGGTGGTTTTGGCAAAGCCAAAGCTCTTCCCCACTTTGGTGATCAAAGCTTCCACAGTTTCCCCAGGTAAAGCATTGTCCACAAAGATTGGATAGCCCTCAACTTTAGCCACCCCTAAGCCATCATAGGATAGGTCTTGGATAGTCAGCTCTTTTTTCTCATTTTTAGTAATTGGTGCTTGCATTTTTACTTTCATCGAATACCTCTTTTTCTTAGTCGTGCTCCATCATATAAGAAAACGGCCCAAAAGGCAAGCTGTCAACTCACTTTTGGACCGTCATTTATTATTTATCCTCAGATTTAGCTGCCGATTTTTCAGCGTCTTTCGGCGCCTCTAAGGTGTGGGCGGCATCTAGCTTAGGTGTCGCAGCGTCAGTTGCTGCCGGGGCGTTTAACGCGGTGGGCATATCGTAGGTGATGGCCGCATTGGGGATCGCGTCCACGTCTGCGAAAAACTCAATATGCTGCTTTAAATTCACAAAGCGCATGGGCGCATCGCCACCGTATTCCCCGTCCAAATTGATCATCATCCGCTGATCGCCCTTGGACTTGGCATAAAGCTTGCGGGTCTTCACATAGATAATATTGTCATTATCAATATGGCGGCCGCCGTTTATAACCAAAGCCATGAGCTTGAGCATTTCCCCTAGATTAGAGGTTTTCACCACAATCAACGAGAAATACCCATCATCTAAAGACGCATCGGGTACTAGGGACTCCATGCCCCCCACGGAATTAGTCATGGCTAGGAAAAACATGGAAGCCGGCCCATCGTAAACACCCTGGTCGTATTCCAAGTGCATCTGCGTAGCCCGCATCCGGGGCAGCATTTCCGCTCCTTTTAAGACATAGGCCAAGTAACCTAAGATCGACTTAAATTGCGAAGGTACTTCATAGGTCAATTCAGTCATGAAGCCGCCGCCGGCAATGTTGATAAAGTACTTATCGTTAGCTTTACCCACATCCATTTTAACGGATTGATGCTTTAAAATGATTTTAGCGGCTTCAACTGGGTCTTCCCGAGGAATCTTCAAGGCCCGGGCATAGTCGTTGGTGGTACCGGCGGGAATGATGGCCATTTTAGGCCGCTTCTTCAAGCCGGCGATACCATTGACAACTTCATTGATCGTGCCATCCCCACCAGCGGCCACGATCAATCCAAATCCCTCTTTAGCAACACGTTGGGCTTCCTTGGCGGCTGATTCAGGCTCTCTGGTGGTTTGATAGGCACTGGCTTCGTAGCCAGCCTTCTCAAGAATATTCAAAATTTGACCCACACTGCGTAACAGTGTTTCATGGCCTGCCGTGGGATTATAAATTAATCTTGCCCGAACGCGCATGCTATTCTCCTCCTCGAGATATTTTTTAGATTAACGTTTCTTTAATTCAGTCATTAAAATTTGATTGACCACTTTTGGATTAGCTTTACCCCGGGTTTGTTTCATGATTTGGCCAACCAAGAAACCAACTGCCCGGTCTTTACCATTCTTGAAGTCGTCAATAGATTGTTGATTGCTGTCTAAGATACCATCGATAATTGGCGTTAATTTCGCCGGGTCAGATAATTGTACCATACCCTTATCTTCAACGTACTTCTTAGGCTCAGTACCGTTGGTGATGGTTTCTTGGAAGACTTTCTTGGCAATCTTAGAACTAATGGTGCCGTCTTTGATCAAGTTGATCATGGCGGCCAAGTTCTCAGGGGTCAATTTGGTTTGAGGTAAGTCCACTTTATTTTCATTCAAATAAGCATTCACTTCACCCATCAACCAGTTGGAAACCTGTTTTGGATCCGCATCGTGATTCACGGCAGCGTCAAAGAAATCAGACATTTCCTTGGTATTGGTGATAACTTGGGCATCATATTCGGGCAAGCCAAAGTCATTGACATAGCGATCCCGCCGTTTGTCCGGCATTTCTGGAATGCTGGCTTTGATTTCATTGATCCACTCATCGCTAAGATGGAATGGGGGAATATCAGGTTCTGGGAAATAACGATAATCGTCAGAACCCTCCTTGACCCGCATCAAGTAAGTTTGGCCAGTGGCATCATCGTAGCGCCGGGTTTCTTGGCGAATGCTGCCCCCAGACATCAAGATCCGAGATTGGCGTTTTTCTTCATAGGCCAAACCTTGGCGGACAAAGTTAAAGGAGTTCAAGTTCTTTAATTCCGTCTTCGTACCAAATTCGCTTTGGCCAATGGGGCGAATGGAGATGTTGGTGTCCACCCGCATGGAACCTTCTTCCATCTTCACGTCAGAAGCGCCGGTAAATTGGACGATTTGCCGTAATTTTTCCAAATAAGCATAAGCTTCATCTGGGGAAGCAATATCTGGCTTGGAGACAATTTCAATCAAAGGTGTCCCCTGCCGGTTTAGATCCACATAAGAATAACCGTCTTCAGAATGGGTATTCTTCCCGGCATCTTCTTCCACGTGGAGTTCAGCGATCCCGATTTTCTTCTTTTGGCCGTCGACTTCAATTTCAACCCAGCCATCGGTCCCTAAAGGTTTTTCAAATTGGGTAATTTGATAGGCCTTGGGGTTATCTGGATAGAAGTAGTTTTTCCGGTCAAAGTGGGTATCTTTGGTGACATTGGCGTTTAGTGCCAAGGCGACCATGATGCCATAGCGGTAGGCTTGCTTGTTGACCTTTGGCAAAACGCCCGGGAAACCAAAATCAATGACGTTGGTATTGGTATTGGGTTCATCCCCAAATTCAACGGGCGATGGACTAAACATTTTTGTCTTTGTCTTTAATTCAACATGGACTTCAAGACCAATTGTTGTTTCAAAATTCATTAATTTTGACCTCCTTTAAATGCTGGTACTTGGTTGTGGAAATCAGTATGCCGTTCAAAGGCATCGGCTGCTTTGAAAATGGTGGCTTCATCTAGCGCTTTAGCCATCAATTGCACACCGATTGGTAAGCCATCTTTGGAGAAACCAGCGGGCACAGAAGCGGCTGGAATCCCTGCTAAGTTGGCGGGAATGGTCAAAATATCATTTAAGTACATGGTGACGGGATCTGTGATCTTTTCACCCAAACCAAAGGCTGGCGTTGGGGCAGTTGGGCCTAACACCAGGTCATATTTTTCAAATAATTGGTCAAAGTCGCGCTTCACTAAAGTCCGCACTTGGGCAGCCTTTTTGAAGTAAGCGTCATAATAACCGGCGGATAAGGAGAAGGACCCTAACATGATCCGGCGTTTAACTTCATCGCCAAACCCTTCAGAACGGGAACGGACATAAACACTCTTCAAGGAGTTCACATCTTTAGCCCGGAAACCATAACGAATACCGTCATAACGTTGCAAGTTAGAAGAAGCTTCTGAAGACGCAATGATGTAATAAGCAGGCACAGCGTATTTGGTATAAGGCAAGGTGACTTCTTCAACGGTCGCCCCTAATTTTTCAAAGGTGGCAATGGCCGCTTTAATAGCGCTGACCACGTCGTCATCCACACCTTCATCCATATATTCCTTTGGTACGGCAATCTTTAAGCCCTTAATATCCTGGTTTAAAGCGGCGGTAAAGTCTGGGACATCAGCCGCTGCGCTGGTACCATCGTGTTCATCATGGCCACTAATGGCGTTTAAGACCAACGCACTGTCTTTAATCGTCCGGGACATAACCCCGATTTGATCCAAGCTAGACCCAAAGGCCATCAAGCCCCACCGGGAAACCCGACCGTATGTAGGTTTGATCCCAAAGATACCATTAAAAGCAGCAGGTTGGCGAATAGAGCCCCCGGTATCAGTCCCTAAGGCCGCGATGACTTCCCCAGCGGCGACTGCAGCTGCGGAACCACCCGAAGAGCCCCCAGGAACTTTATCCAAATTCCAAGGGTTATGGGTCTTGCCGAAATAACTGGTTTCGGTAGACCCACCCATGGCGAATTCATCCATGTTGGTCTTCCCAACGGTGATAGTATCCAGGGCGTCTAATTTGTCCATGACCGTGGCGTTATATACCGGCATGAAATTATCTAAAATGTGACTGGCAGCCGTTGTCTTTAAGCCCTTGGTCACGATGTTGTCTTTGATACCTAAGGGAATCCCGCTTAATAAGTTATCTGGGTCAACGCCTTTTTCATCCAAGGCATCGGCTTGTTTTAAAGCAGCTTCTTTGTTCAAAGTGATGAAGGCATTGACTTTGCCTTCCGTTTTGTCAATATAGTCATAAGTTGCTTCGACTAATTGTCGAACGGTAATTTCTTTATGAACAAGTTTGTCATGTAGGCTGGTAATATCTTCCTTAAAATAATCCACCAACTAGTCCTCCTCTTTGTCGATAATTGCCGGCACGCGAATCAAGCCGTCCCGTTCTTCTGGCACATTCTTCAATAAGGCTGCCCGACCTTCGCCCTTTTGTGGCACATCGTCTCTAAAGACATTGACCGCACTGGTCACATGGGTCGTAGGTTCGATGCCGGTGGTGTCGACTTCATTTAATTGATCCACGAAGTCCACAATTTTGTCTAATTGCGTTGTAAAATTATTTAATTGCGCCTCATCAAATTCTAAGCGCGCTAAATCAGCAACGTGAGTAACTTGTTCCTTTGAAATCATTGGCGACTCTCTCCTCTTTCTTGCTAAATTCTTAGATAACCAATTATTAACTCATATATTGTACCATAGCCCCGTGAAACTGGGGGATAGGTTTTAAACTAATAGGAACTGAAAACGTGGGTTGAAAAGTCCTTCCCACCACTGCTCCGAGATACATAGGCCTGCATGCCTTGGGTGGACATAATGCTGATATTGATCGGCACATTCCTTGGCAAATAACGGCCCGCCGCTTGGGCAATGTATTGGCTGAAACTGGTGATTTCCGTCTCCCCATAAAATTGGGTATTCACGGTGATATTCATCCCCGTCAACTGGTTGTTGTCATAATGGACCTGGGCCACAACGCCGGACAGGTTCGGGAAGAAACTTTGAATCTGGGTCTTAAAGTTGGAAAAAGCATCACTGTCTCCAGAATTGACGGCTTTTTCATCATTGATTACTGGTAACACTTGGTTCTTCTGATTCACGGTCGTCCACTTAGCGACTTTTTGACTGCCGGCTTTATTGGTGGAGGTGGCCACAAAGGTCCCACCCACTAAGCTGTCTTTAGGCGCTTGTTTATAAATGGCAATGATAATGGGCACATTCTTTAAATCCGCCCGTTGCCGCAGCCGGGCCAAAACGGTATCGGCCATCTGCTTACCTTGTTCCAGTAACTGGGCATCGGAAATTTCGGTCTTAAATTCAGCGCCATATTGTTCCTTTTGGTAATAATCTACACTGTTCATCCCCAGGGCAATGCTGACGCCGCCCAAAGCCAAACTTTTATTATTGGTTTGGCTCACATAATCCTGTTCCACGATTTGTTGTAAGTACAAGGGATTCCGGGTGTTGGGTTCGTTCTTGCCATTATCCTCAGGGTTGAGTCCATCGGGATTTTCCTTGGACTTCCGAGCTAACCAGCCGGTGGATTTAGTGCTGCTGTCAGAAGATTGTACCAACAGGGTAGATTTCTTTAGGTATTGGCCTTCTTGGAGTAAATATTTATCCGTGGGAAATTCACTCTTGGATAAATTGGTCAAGCCGGTCTCAATACTTTGGACATTTAACATATTATCGGTTTGGGTCACGGTCAACCCCCGGGCAGCACTGGTCTTATAGCGGCCATTTTCAATGACACCGGTGTAGTTATCCTCACCGGTTTGCCCAGTGGTCTGGACACCTTTACTGTTGGCGGTATTGGCGGTGGTGCCGGTGCCGGAACCCTTTAAGTTCCCACAGCCAGCCAGTACCAATAAAGCCGCCAAGGCTAAAACTAATTTTGTACGTTTCAAAATGATCCTCCTGAATGCTACTCAGTTGCTGCCAAATATTGATCTAATGCTTGTTCGTTGATGATGGTGATACCGAGGTTTTGGGCCTTGGTCAATTTGCTACCAGCAGCCTCACCGGCGATCAAAACATCGGTTTTTTTAGACACCGAACTGGTGACGTGGGCCCCCAGGTCGGTCAGTTGCTGGGTCAAGGCCGGGCGGGTGTAATCCTGTAATTTACCAGTAATTACCACCGTTTTGCCATTGAAATAACTATCAGTGGTGGCTGCCACGCTGGTATCAATGAAGCTTAAATTGACCCCCACGTCGGCAAACTCTTTGATCAAGGCCTGCACGCCGTCATTGTCAAAATAAGTCACCACACTGTCCGCCATAATTTGGCCCACATTATCAATGGTGGTCATATCTGCCGCATCGGCTTTAGCCAACTGCCAGATATCCCCATAATGCTGGGCTAAAATGTGCGCTGCCTTGGCCCCCACGTGGCGAATGCCTAAGCCAAACAATAGCCGTTCCAAAGAATTTTGCCGGGAACGGTCCAGGGCACCTAACAAGTTATTAATAGACTTTTCTTTGAATTTGTCAAGTTGGGCTAGATCAGCGGCGGTTAACCGGTAAAGATCCGCTGCGTCATGGATCAACTTTTTATCATACAATTGGGCGATCACTCTCGGGCCTAGGCCATCAATATTCATGGCATTGCGGCTGGCAAAGTGGGTCAAGCCCTCTTTAACTTGGGCCGGGCACATGGGATTGATGCAGCGCAGAGCCACTTCGTCTTCCAAATGGACCAGTTCAGAGCCACAGGATGGACATTTGGTGGGAATCACATATTTTTGCGAATCCTTAGGCCGTTTGGCTAAAATCACGGTACTGACTTCGGGGATAATATCCCCAGCCTTGTATAAGGCCACGGTGTCGCCAATGCGAATATCTTTGTCTTGGAGCATATCCACATTGTGCAGCGTCGCCCGGGCCACGGTGGTGCCGGCTAATTGTACCGGATCCATCACCGCCGTGGGGGTAACCACGCCGGTGCGGCCCACGGTCCACTCGATATCCCGGACAACGGTATGGGCTTCTTCTGGTGGGAACTTGTAGGCAATTTCCCAGCGGGGGACTTTAACGGTATTGCCCAATTGTTGTTGTAAGGCCAAGTCATTGACCTTTAAAACCACGCCGTCAATGCCGTAAGCCAAATTATCCCGCAACGGGGTCTTCTCTTCAATATAGGCGATCACATCATCCACCGTGGCACAGAGCCTACTGTTGGGATTGACCGCAAAGCCCAGGTCAGCCAAGGTGGCCAAGGCCTGGGTTTGGGTGGTGACCGTCAAGGTGTCGGGTTTGGTAATGAAATACATAAATACCGCCAATTGCCGGGATTTGGTCACCTGGGTATCCAGCTGGCGTAAACTACCGGCGGCCGCATTGCGGGGATTGGCAAAGACCGGTTGGCCCGCCAATTCCCGCTTTTGATTTAATGCTTCAAAGGCGGCTTTAGGCATGTAACATTCGCCCCGCACTTCAATATTCAAGGGTTCTTTTAAGGTTTTGGGAATCCCTGCAACGGTCAACAGGTTCTTGGTGATATCTTCCCCAATATTCCCGTCCCCCCGGGTGGACCCCAGGACAAACTGGCCGTTTTCATAAATTAGATCAATGGCCAAGCCATCAATTTTCAACTCAGTGCTGTAAGCCACTTCTGCGTCGGTATTGCCCCGCAGGCGGGCATCCCATTCCCGTAATTCTTCAAAGGAAAACACATCCCCCATGGATAACATGGGAATGCTGTGGGTCACTTTGTTAAAGCCCGGTAACACGTCGCCCCCGACTTTTTGGGTGGGGGAATCCGGGGTAATGATATCTGGAAAAGCCCCCTCCAGATCTTGGAGATCCCGGTATAAGGCATCATAGGTACTGTCTTCCACTAAAGGGGCATCCTTGGTATAGTAAGCGGCGCTGTATTTACTTAGCGTTTGCCGCAATTCTTGCGCTTTTTCACTGGCTTCCGGGGCACTATAGGCACTAACGGGTTTTTCAAGGGTCATCTAATCACCTGCTTCTTTACTCATGGACTTTTTCAATGGGGGCAAAGGCGGCTAACAGCCGCTTGACGCCCTCGGCTTTAAAGGCAATGTCTAATTCCGCATTTTCACCACTGCCACTGACCTTCACCACGGTCCCAGTGCCCCACTTCTTATGGGTCACTTTATCCCCAGCTTGCCAGCTTTCTTTGCCAGCCCCACTGGTTTTGGCCACGGGTCCGGCAGCCCGGGCTTGGCTGTAAGTCCCGGCTGTGGCCCGTTGGAATTGATTGTCAGCCCGGGTGTTGCCGCTGCGTTTTCTAAAGGGAATGGCGGCGACATTTTGATTGGCGTAATCGATTTGATCATCATCGATTTCTGAAATAAAGCGAGAAGCCGGGTTACTTTGGGTCCGGCCGTACAAGACCCGGGCGTAGGCATTGGTTAAATACAGTTTCTTTTGGGCCCGGGTAATACCCACATAGGCCAAGCGCCGTTCTTCTTCCAATTGGTCCTCGTCTTGGGCGGCCCGGGCCAGGGGGAAGATGCCCTCTTCCATCCCGATCAAAAATACCACGGGGAATTCCAAGCCCTTGGCTGCATGAAGGGTCATCAAGGTAACTTCACTGGCTTCTTCCAAGTCATCTTGATCAGAGACCAGGGCCAAGTCCGCTAAGAAGTCCACGAACTTGTCGCTGTCTTCATTTTCGGGTTCATAACTTTCATCAAACTTTTGGGTCACGGAGAGTAATTCTTCAATATTTTCAATCCGGGTGTTGGCTTCCAAGTTATTTTGCTTCTTCAAAGCTTCCAAATAACCGGTCTTATCCAACATGGCCTGGGTCAAATCCGTCAGACTTAAATTAGCCACTTGTTGGCGCAGATCATAAATGATATTGCCAAAGTCTCCCAGGTTGCCCCGGGCCCGACCGCCAATGTTTGAGGTGTCGATATTCAAACAAGCTTCTAGGAGCGACGCATTTTGTTCATCGGCAAAATCCCGTAGTTTCTCCAGGGTGCCCGGGCCAATACCCCGTTTAGGCACATTGATCACCCGGTTAAAGCTCATGTCATCTTTGGGATTGGCGATCAGGCGCAAATAGGCCAGCACATCTTTAATTTCCCGCCGGTCGTAGAACTTATGACCGCCGACAATTTTATAGGGAACGTTGGCCTTGATGAGATTTTCTTCAATCACCCGGGATTGGGCGTTGGTCCGGTACAAAATCGCAAAGTCTCCGTAGTGATAGTGGGCTTCGGTCATTTGTTGTTGAATCTGGTTGATCACGTATAAGGATTCATCTTGTTCACTTTGGCCCCGGTAATAAGTGATTTTGGGCCCTTCTTGATTATCCGTCCAAAGGTTCTTAGGCTTACGAACTTGGTTATTTTGAATCACGTCGTTAGCCGCCTTTAAAATATGCTTGGTGGAGCGGTAATTTTGTTCCAGCATCACGGTTTTGGCATCGGTATAATCTTTTTCAAAGTTCAAGATGTTATTCATGTTGGCACCCCGCCAACCATAAATACTCTGGTCCGCATCCCCCACCACGCACAAGTTGTGGTATTGGGCCGCCAGCATCTTCACCAGCATATATTGAGCTTCATTGGTATCCTGATATTCATCCACATGGATATATTGGAATTTATTTTGGTAAAAGCTCAAGGTTGGCCGGTCAGCTTGGAACAACTGAATGGTCAGCATAATCAAGTCATCGAAATCCATAGCTTGGTCTGCTTGTAAACTCCGTTGATATTGGCTGTATACCTTTTGGACCACTTCTTCAAATAAGGTTTCGGCATGATAATCTTCGGGGGTGATCAATTCGTTTTTGGCGTTACTGATATTGTTTAAGATACTTCTAGGGTCAAATTGCTTAGGATCTATATTGAGACGTCGTAAAATTTGTTTCACTAAGGTTAATTGTTCAGAAGGATCAGCGATGGTAAAGGAGCGGCTGTAGCCGATTTTTTCACTTTCTCGGCGTAAAATCCGGACACACAACGCATGGAACGTGGATACCCAAACGGCTTCGGCATCTTCTTGGTCCAATAATTGGCCCACCCGTTCTTTCATTTCCTTGGCCGCTTTATTGGTAAAGGTGATGGCCAAAATATGCCAGGGCGTCACACCTTTTTCTTCGATCAAATAGGCCACCCGGTGCGTTAGAACACGGGTCTTACCACTACCGGCGCCGGCCATAATCAACAAAGGTCCCTCCGTGGTTTGGACGGCCTCTTTTTGTTTGTCATTTAATTTTGCTAATAAATCCGTATCCATAGTCCATTCCTTTCTGAGTTGAAAAGTACCCTTCATTATAACAAACTTACAGGGGTTTTTCACCACCACCCCCAGGGGAAATGCGCCCTAAAAAAGCCCAGTATCTGGGCAACTTGGTGCCCCAATGCTGAGCTAAATAGCTGTTAACTTATTAGTACCAGTTCCCCCTCACTGAAAGGCCAGGAAATACCCGGATTTAGCTAAGAGCTTGGTGGTAAAGCCCACCACCACAACCACAGCTAATAACAAGACGCCAGCTACAATGGCAAACGCTAAGCCATTAAAATGAAAACGTTGTAATACAAATACCCCAATCACCAGATAGCTAATCCCTAACGTGAGCATTTCCGTCACGGTGGCACCGATTCGCCGGCTTAAGGCTTTAAAGGCTAACAAGGTACAGGCCTTTAGATACAAGCTCACCAGCAGTGTTCCCAAAAATATCACGGTATTTCCGATGAAGTTATACGGCATGGCCGTGATCAAAAAGCCATAGCTTAACCCAACAGTGTACCCGTTCAAAGCCGCCCCCACCGTGGCTTCTTTAGTTAAAATAAAGGCCAGATTTGAAAAGCGGTACATATACGCAAATTTTTTATCTTGAGCCTTCTCTAAATTGGTATAGGCATTCGAGATACTGGACAGCGTGATTGCCATGCCAGCTATCCCTAGATTAGTGGCGATTTGTAAGCCCTGATTTGCGCGCACACCCCGGCCAAGCAGCAAACCCAACAAAAAAGCAGCAATCAGGCCGCCGCCCACCACCAAGAGTGCCAAGGGAACGGACCGGCCAATCACTTGATAATAGTGTATTTTCTGTTTGAAGTAGAAATAACTGGCAACATAAATCTTCTTCATTTCTATCAGTCCTCTACTGGTGTGGCGGCCTGGGCCTAGTCCTTAGCGGTGTCCTGATTATTCGCGGCAAAATGTGCTTCGTAAGTGGCCAGGTCCCAAGGATTTTGGGCCACATCCTGAATTTCTTGAATGGTCCCGTTGGTCAAAAAAATCACATCCGTGGCGATTTTATCGATCAAAGCAAACACATGGGTGGAAATCAAAATCGCCGTATTCTGGGCCATAGCTGTTACCAATTGTTGCAACTTCAGGGTCTCATCCGGATCTTGCCCGGAAAAAGGCTCATCTAATAACAGCACCGCTGGCTGGTGCAAAGTGGCCACCACAAAACTCAGACGCTGACGCATGCCACCGGATAGCGTAGAAATTAAGGCATCTTTTTTGGCCTCAAGATTGACCGTGGCTAGGTAATCTAAAATCTGCGCATCAGATTGTTGCAGTTCACGAATATCGCGGATATATTGCAAGAATTCAAGCACGGTCAAATATTCGTAGAAAAATGGTTTGGATGCCATATACCCAAAGTATTGGTGGGCCACATCCCCTGTTACCGGTTGATCATTGAAGAGCATGGTGCCACTGCTAGGCTGCAACATGGTCATCATCGCTTCCATCAAAGTCGTTTTCCCCGACCCATTCTTCCCCAGCAGGGCATAGATATGCCCGGGCGCCAGGGTAAACGTCACCTTTTGAATCGCCGGTACGCCATCATATTGCACTGTTAAATCATTGACCTGTAACATGTTTTCGCCCACCTTTCTTTGGTTTGTGAGGAACATTGAGATAGAGTTTCTTGGCTAAAATAACTGGACTGACTTTGATTAAGACATAAGCCAAAACTAGGGCAATAACCCAAAAAAACAAACCCACGGTGATGCGCAAATATTGCTGCGGCAAAAAGGCCACAACCATCGCAACTACTACAAATAATGAAGATGTCGATTCCAAGTGGTAACTTTTCCGGGTTGGCATTTCGCTAAAATCAATCCAATAGAAATTAGGGAAGACAATGGTTGAAAAAACCGTCATTACTGATAGCACGCAAGTCAGGGGTACAATACAGATTACAAAATCTAATAATTGCGCGCCACCGTTAAAGATGGCGTAAGTGATGATCAGTAAAATAGTTTCTGTAAACATTAAAATTGCCGCAATCAAGTATTTAACCAAAATCTTAGTTTGAATAAAATTGTAAATCTGCTGTTGGTGCAACATGAGAGTGCCCTCGTTGTCAATTGCCACGCAAGTTATGATAACCTCACTGCTAAGAAACAAGAACATTCCAAAAAAGGCCACTTTGATATAGAAAAGTTGGGCATCGCTACCATGAATCTGTTGGCGATTTAGCACAAAAGTATACCAATATGACACGAGGAAAGACCCGTAACCAAGTGCGACGATGCCAGCAAAGGTCCCAGGTTTATAACTGCCCCTTGAGTTCAGCACAATTTTGAGCTCTGTAGGTAAAATCCGCCATAGTTTTGCCATATCCGTCTCCCCCTTAGCAGGTATATCTACTTAATCAGCAGCTTTATTCTTCACTTTGGTTTGAACTTTGTTTAACAACACCTTATTGCTGGCTATCGTTGAACTGACCTTCAGCAACAGAAAAGCTAGGAAGAGCGCCAGACTTAAAAGCAGCAGGCTGATACCGATAAAACTGCGAAAGTTTTTTATCTGAGCTAACCCGTAAGCCGCCCCGACAAAAACAGACGAAACTGTAGCAGCCAGTGTATAACTTTTTCGTGTGGGTATTTCCGTATTATCGATCCAATCAAAGTTAGGAAAAACAATGGTGGCAAAGACAAACATGATTGATAATACAACAGATAGAGGCAATAAGCAGATGCCAAATTTCAATACCCCTACACCCCCATTTGTCAGCCCGAAGATAATTATCAATAATAGCGTATTGGCAAAGACAAAAAGTGTTGAGCTTAAATACTTCAGCTGGATTTTCGTTTGAATAAAATTACGAATAACTTGATTATGTTCGAAAATAGCACCTTCATTATCAATCGACACATAGGACATCACCGCTTCACCAATGAATAGCAGATACATTGCGAAAAAGAGTACTTTGACATTAAATATTTGTTGGTCATTCAAATGTAAGTCTTGTAAATTAGCCACAAAGACATACCAATACAAAGCCAAAAAAGCGCCATAAACCAGACCTAACAGGCCCGCAAACGTCCCTGGTAAAAAACCGCCACCAGAGCGCATCATAATTTTTATTTCTGTGGGTAAAAGCCGCCATAGTCTTGCCATGATCCACCTCCAGCCATCAGCCCTTAGATTGAGCTGACCGGTGTCCAATTGCCAGTAATCTCCCAGTTTGCTGCGACTACCTCAAGTCAACCCCGTGAAAACGACTTGAAAAGCTAGCGCAATCATAAGATAAAAACTGATATTTGCCAGGGCAAAGTGGCGTACTTTGGCCTGTCCCTGGGCGGAATACAACTTTGCCACTTGCTGGGTTAAAAAGCCGATATAAACGATGGTATCTAAACTCAATACACTCAATATGGCCACTTGCCAAGGCCCACTGACAAAACCGGCCAAGGAGAAGGAAATAACGCGGCCAAATACGAATAGCACGCCTAACTTAATGCCATTTAGTAGCACCACCAGCCAATAGACTTGAATCGCCCGACTAAAGATTGGGCTAAAATCGGCTGTTTGGAAAAAGAACAGGGCCAATAGCCAAGTGATCCCCGCAGTGATCACTATCGTCCCTAGAGGCATCAACAATCCGATGCTGAGGGTTATGCTGTTAAAAAGAACTTGATGGTCGGCCACATACCTTAGTTGGGCCGCAGTTAAGGCACTAGTGGTTAACAAGCGCTGGTTCGTTGTTAAAGCAAAGGCCAGTAATGCGCTGATACCGCAAATAAGTCCTAAATTCAGCTTGTAATTTTTCATAAAACCACCCACTTGACTGAAAAATTGAGTAATTTCTGATACATTTATTATACAACCTGGCTTAAAAATGATAAATCAATAACACTCTACTAATATAAGTATTGGTAATATTTAACCGGTTTTGAAAGGTAGCTATTAACTTGTCTGATAAAAACTACATTGCCCTAGCTCTGCAAAACCATTTAACCATCCGCCACATCGATCCCGCCCGAATTCGCACTGAATTACTCTCCAATCTTTTTGTGATCAGTTTGACCCACCTGCCCAAAGATACCCCGGGGCTAAGTTTTGAAGAGGTGCAAATCCTAGACTGTGTCTATAACACCATTGGCCTGTTCGGCGTCCAATTTACCCAACAATTAACTTTGTACGATACCATTTCAAATCATATTGACGAAATCCAGATTCAACTAAAGCTACCCGCCTACCAGCTGGTTAATCAAGGCTTAGCTAAATTTTTCAATGCTGGTCCAACGCCTTGAATGCCGACCACCTAAAAAGACCGCAACTGTCGCCCTGCCAAAAACGGCCAGGTATCAGTTGCGGTCTTATTTTAATGTCTTTATTTAAACAACCCAATAAAGGTTTCCAAACTGGCAAAGGCCATGAAGGCCACCACCAACCAACCGGTGTAAATCAAAATCTTGGGATGTTTGTAATCGCCGATGATTTTTTTGTTCCGGGCGGCCAGCAATAGGATGGCCAAGGCGATTGGTAAAATGAAACCATTTAAGGCCCCCACAAAGACTAATACCTTGGCGGGACTGCCGATGAAATAAAAGATGGCCGTGGATACCACGATGAACCCAATGACCAACCAGCGCCGATATTTTTCATAATTATGCTGCTGTTTGGTGCTGACGGCATAATCTAAAAATGACGTGGAGGTGAAAGTTGAGCCTAACGTGGAAGTCATCCCCGCGGCAAACAGCAATAGGCCGAAGAACTTATAGCCAAAATTGCCCGCCGCAAATTGGAAAATCGAAGCCGCTGGGTTAGCTGGATTTAGTTTGTGGCCTAAAACCACCACGGACAGACCCGCTAAGAACAGCAGCACCCGAATCACGGAGGCAATACCGATACCGGTCAAAGCGCCTTCGTTGACGTACTTGATGTTTTCTTTACCCTTCAAACCACCTTCAATTAAGCGATGGCCCCCGGCAAAGGAAATATAGCCGCCAACGGTGCCCCCTACAATGGTAACAATGGCGTAGAAGTTAATGGATGTGGGCATGAAGGTATGGGTGACGGCGGATTGATAAGGCACGGCCATCACCGACATGATGTACACCAAAATGGCGACTTTCACCACGGCCAAAACTTGTACCGTGCGATCCATGACGGTTAGGGCGTTTTTTACCACGAACACGGCAATAGCTAAACAAGCGGCGATGACCGCCCCGTTTTCCGGGCTGATGCCAAACAACACGTTTAACCCCAGACCGGCACCACCCACATTCCCAATGTTAAAGAACAGGCCCCCGACGGCCACTAAAAAGGACAGCACGTAGCCTAAACCAGGGAAAATATCATTGGCGATGACTTGGGCCCGCTTGCCGCTGACCACGATGATACGCCAAATGTTCATCTGGACCACAATATCCACGATGATACAGACCAAAATCGCAAAGCCAAAGTTCGCCCCCATTTGGCTGGTAAACATGGCTGTTTGGGTCAAAAATCCCGGACCCACAGCCGCCATGGCCATTAGAAAAGCGGCCCCCATGGCAATACTGCGGGCAGAATGTTTCTTCGCAGCGGCCTTGGCATCGGTCTCTAAACCCGTTGATTGGGTTAAATCTTTACTTTCTTTTGCCATTCAAAAAGGCCTCCTTGTCTATGCTGTATCAATTTAAAATGCCTTTAAGGCCACGTGGTCGGTTTGTAATTCTTGTACTAACCGGGCCACGATGGCTAAGGCGGCTTGATTATCCCCATGGACACACACGGTATCGGTGGTCAAGGCCACCGTTGAGCCGTCAATGGCGGTGACTGCTTGGTTTTGGATCATGGCCACGGTGCGTTTGGCGATCACTTCGGGATCAGTGATCACAGCGTTAGCTTGGCTTCTAGGCACCAAAGAACCGTCGGCCAAGTAATTCCGGTCCCCAAAGACTTCTTGGGCATAGGGCAAGCCCACTTCTTTAGCCGCCACAATGAGCTGGCTGTGGGCCAGGCCATAAATGGGGATGGTGGGGTCCACGATTTGGATGCCCCGACAAATGGCCAGGGCCAAGTCATGATCCTTAGCCGCGGCGTTATACAAGGCCCCGTGAGGTTTCACATGGTGCAGGCGCTGACCCGCCCCTAAAAAGGCTTGTAAGGCCCCCACTTGATAAGTGATCAAGTGTTGCACTTCTTCTGGGGGCAAGGCCATGTAGCGTCGGCCAAAGTCCTGCAGGTCGTGGTAGCCGGGATGAGCCCCCACAGCTACCCCCGCAGCGCTGGCTTCGGCCACAGTTTTGGCCATAACATCGGGATCGCCGGCATGAAAGCCACAAGCTACATTCACCGAGGTCACTAATTTAATAATTTCCGCATCTTTGCCTAGGGTATAACGGCCGTAGCTTTCCCCTAGATCAGAATTTAAATCAATCGTTGTCACATTAATTCCTCCGTTCTGAAACTGTTACGAATACTTCAAAGTCGCGTTTAACACGTCGGTCACCAGCATATGCCCCGGGGCATGGGTAATGACAAAGTCGGGTTTCACCTGCATGATGGCGTTTTGCGGGGTGACCCCACAAGGCCAAAACACCGGCACTTCCCCAGGCTTGATGGTCACGGCATCCCCGTAATCCGGATGGGCCAAGTCGGTGATGCCAATGGTAGCTGGCTGGCCGATTTGAATGGGCGCCCCGTGGACTTTGGGCATGGCTGCGGTGACTTGGACAGCTTTTGGCACATCTTGTTGGGCAATGGGCCGCATGCTGACCACCATATGGCCCTGGAATTTCCCTGCCGGTACCAGGGGAATGTTGGTATTGTACATGGGCACGTTGACGCCTTCAGTGATATTGCGCACCTCAATGCCCGCGGCCAGGAGTTCAGCTTCAAAGGAAAAACTGCAGCCAATGATGAAGCTGACGAAATCTGGTTGCCAGACATCTGCCACACTGGTGACTTCTTGGGTCAATTCCCCGTGGCGATAAAGGCGATACTTGGGAAAATCATTAGCCAGGTCCACGTCCTGGGCGAATTGGTGCAGGGTGCGGCTGCCCACATCACTGACCTCTAACACCGGACAGGGTCTCGGATTGCGCTGGGTAAATAGCAAAAAGTCATAGGCCAGATCCCGGGGCAAAATTACCAAGTTTGCCTGGGTGAAGCCCGCCGCCAACCCACTGGTGGGCTGGGTAAATTTTCCCTGACGAATCAAATGCCGCAACGCCACGGGACTTAAACTAGCAACATCTACAGTCATCACACATCTTCCTTTCAAGCCATGGGTGCCGGTTGAACCAGGTGGTCCACCCAGTTGATATCGGTGGTGTTGTCTAAGAATTTAGGTTCTTGTAATAATTGCATTAAAAAGTCTAAGTTGGTGCTGATACCCGCAATGACGGTCTCGTCAATGGCACTTTGCATTTGGCGAATCACCGTCGGCCGATCCGGGCCATAAGCGATGATTTTGGCAATCATGGCATCATAATAAGGGGGCACTTGATAACCCTGATAAAGGGCCGTATCCGTGCGAATGCCATGGCCGTCGGGTAAATGTAAGGCCGTGATGGTACCGGCGGTGTTGGCCGTGATCCGGCACTCCAGAGCAAAATTAGCCGGGGCCTTGGGGGTGGTCAACATCAAGGGCAAGCCCTGGGCAATTTCCAGCTGGGCGGCTACTAGATCCGTGTGGCTGGTGAGTTCCGTGACGGGATGCTCCACTTGAATCCGGGTATTCATTTCCATGAAGTAAAACTGATTGGGACCGTCGTACAAAAACTCAACGGTCCCCGCCCCCTCATAGCCAATGCTGGCAGCGGCCTGAACAGCCACTTGGTGCATTTTTCCCCGGGTGGGTTCATCCACGATCACGGCTGGGGCTTCTTCTAGCACCTTTTGATGGTGGTGTTGAATGGTGCAATCCCGATCCCCCACGGCGATGGTATGGCCGGCCTGGTCCGCTAAAATCTGGACTTCAATGTGTCTCGGATGGGTCAAATACTTCTCCAAATACATATGCCCATCCCCAAAGGCATTTTGGGCTTCCCCCTGGGCCAGGTTAAAGGCCTCCGGGAAGTCAGCGGCGTTGGTGATGACCCGCATCCCCTTGCCGCCCCCGCCAGCGCTGGCTTTAAGCATCACCGGGTAGCCAATTTTAGCCGCCCAAGTTTGCCCCACCGGCATAGCCGTAAAGTCCCCGTCACTGCCTGGGGCCACGGGGACCCCCGCAGCCACCATGGTGGCCCGGGCTTGAGCCTTTTCCCCCATGAGGGCAATGACTTTGGCGCTGGGGCCGATGAATTTCAGCTGGTTGTCTGCACAAAGTTTGGCAAAACTGGCATTTTCTGATAAAAAACCATAGCCGGGATGCACGGCATCACAATGGGTGCCTAAAGCAGCCGCGACGATATTGCGCTGATTCAAATAACTGGCCTCGGGGCTGGCACTGCCAATACAAACGGCTTCGTCGGCCAAGCCCACGTGTAAGGCAAATTTATCGGCTGTGGCGTATACGGCCACAGTTTTTAAATGTAACAGGCGACAGGCCCGAATAATCCGCAGGGCAATTTCGCCCCGATTGGCAATTAGTACTTTTTTCACCAATGTCATCCCCCATGTGTGATAATTTGCGCCAATTTTTGGGCGCCGGTCCGGGCCGGCCCCACTGGTGCTTGATATTTCTGAGCTGCAAAACTGGCGGCCAGCGTCGCTAGTGCTTGTTGTTGCCGGGTCAATAAAGCCCGGGCCCTGGTTAGATCCGTTAGTTCAAAGTGAAAATCCTGCCCCGCGGGCATTTGGACAAAGCTGGCCAAATCCGCGCCGATCACTGTGGCGATCATGGGGTAGCCTCCGGCAGTTTGCCGATCAGCTAACAGGACAATGGGCAGGCCGTTGCGGGTAATTTGAATATTCCCTAAGACGGTGCCCTCAGAAATCAAGTTTTCCCTGGGTACGGGTAAAGGCTCCCCCTGTAATTGATAACCCATGCGGTCAGCTTGCTGGGAAATTTGGTAAGTTTGTTGTAAAAATTGGCTTTGGGCCGCCGGGGTAAATAAATCCCACTGGGGTCCCTTTAACACCCGAATGTGGGTTGGGGCTTTCACCGCCGGCACCTGGGCGTGACGATGGGCCAAACTAGGCAACACGTAAGCAGGTTCAAAGGGCAAACCGTCCCCCACCGCTAGCGTTCGCCCGAACAGCCCCCCTAGTTGAATCTTCAAGGTGGTGGCGCGACTGCCTAAAACCACCGGCACTTGCAGGCCGCCATTGGCCACGGCTAAGTAGCCATAACGCCCAGCGGTCATGGGGCCAACCTGTAGCTGATCCCCGGCTTGAATGGCCAGGGCTTGGTTCAACGGTACTGATTGGCCATTTACGGTGGGGTTCGCAGTTGCCCCGGTGATGGCGATAAAGGTAGGGGCCGCAAATTGTAACGTGGGGCCGGCTAAGATAAATTCCAGAGCCGCCGCGTTGGCATCATTGTTCACCAACAAATTTGCCAACTTTAAACTGGCTTGATCCATGGCCCCAGACACGGGAAAGCCCGCACTTTGATAGTGGTAACGGCCTAAGTCTTGCACGGTGGCCGCAAAGCCACTGTTGAGCACCTCAATAGTTGCCACCTTATCCATCTCCTAATATGGTTTGTTTGATTTGATACTGCCCCGCCAGGTCCAGCGCTTGAATGCGCTGATAATCGCTTTTTGAAATCGGGGTAAATTGAATATAGTCTCCGGCTTGATAGCGCAATTGCGGGTGTTGGGCATTAAATAATTGTAAGGGGGTGCGGCCCAATAGGCGCCAGCCCCCAGGAGAAGCCACGGGGTACATCCCCGTTTGGGCCCCGGCAATACCCACACTACCTGGTTCCAGGCGGGCTCGGGGTTTATCCAAGCGGGGCATGGCGATTTGTTTAGGCACTGTGCCCATATACGCAAATCCGGGCAAAAAGCCCATCATGTAGATGAAATATTTCGTTTGGGTGTGCATTTGAATCAAATCCCCTACGGATAAGTGACCATAAGCGGCCACAGCGGCTAAATCCGGGCCAAATTCAGGGTCATAACATACAGGAATGGCCAAAACCCGGCTATTGGCCGCCGCTTGTTGGGGATCAAAGTCCCCAATCAGGCGATCCAATACCTGGGTGAGTTGGCCATAAGTGACCAAACTGGCCACAAAATTCACGGTCAAGGTATGGTAGGCGGGAATGATCGCCGTCACGCCGGCGATTTTTTGGGCCAGTAATTGTTGACCCACGGTCTGGATCAGTTGATTTTGCCCCACATCGATTTTATTGGGCAACACCAGGTCTAAGGCCGACTCGCCCATGGGTACATAATGGTAGTGGTAAGCATTCATAACATCATCTCAAATCATTAAATAATCATTAGATTTTCTAAGGAGTATTCTAATATATCGACCCCAGTTTTGTCAAAATTGTGCAGTTTCATTCAGGTCAAAAAAAACAGCAATTATCTTAGAGATAGCCTCTAAGACAATTGCTGTTCACCTTTTAAATTTATAAAATAATTTTTTTGCGGGGATTATTTCACAATTAATCCAAGCCCACCCGTTTGAAGATCAAATCGATATTCTTCAAATGCCAGTGATAATCAAAGGCATCGTCTAAATCAGCTTTGGTCAAAACGGCGGTAACTTTAGGATCTGCCTCTAGTAATTGGCGGAAATCCTTTTGTTCATCCCAGGCCTGGGCGGTTTTAGGTTGGACCAAATCATAAGCCGCTTCCCGACTCAAGCCGCCTTTATCCACCAACTTCAATAGGACCCGTTGGGAATAAATCAAGCCGTGGGTGATGCCCATATCTTGGAGCATCTTATCCGGAAAGACGGTTAAGGTCTCTAAGATATGGCTGAAGCGATGCAAGATGTAGTCTAACAATTCGGTACTGTCTGGTAAAATGACCCGTTCGGCGGAACTATGGGAGATGTCTCTTTCATGCCATAATGGCACGTCCTCCAGGGCCGTGACCGCATAACCTCTAATGACCCGGGCTAAGCCAGTAACGTTCTCAGAACCGATGGGATTGCGCTTGTGGGGCATTGCCGACGACCCCTTTTGCCCAGCGGCGAAATATTCTTCGGCTTCCCGGACTTCGGTGCGTTGTAAGTGGCGCACTTCTAAGGCAAAACGTTCAATGGATGTGGCGATTAAAGCCATGGTTTGCACGTATTCGGCATGGAGGTCTCTAGGCAAGACTTGGGTGGAAATATCTTGAGCTCGGGTGCCTAAATGTTCAGTGACATAAGCTTCAACTTCAGGGGGAATATTGGCAAAAGTACCCACGGCCCCACTGATTTTACCAGCTTCCACACCCTTGGCCGCATGTTCAAAGCGTTCTTTGTTACGCTTCATTTCCGCATACCAGTTGGCTAAAACCAAGCCAAAGGTGGTAGGTTCGGCGTGAACCCCATGGGTACGGCCCATCATTGGGGTGAATTTATATTCCTCAGCCTTTTTAGCGATCACCGCTAAGAAAGCATCGATGTCTTGACGAATAATATCATTAGCTTGTTTTAACAGATACCCATAAGCCGTATCCACCACATCGGTGGACGTGAGGCCAAAGTGGATCCATTTTTTCTCAGCCCCTAAACTTTCAGAAACCGTCCGGGTGAAAGCCACCACATCATGATGGGTAATGGCTTCTAAGCGTTTGATTTCCGCCACATCAAAAGTGGCCTTTTCTCGAATCGCCTTGACGTCAGCGTCGGGAATTTCCCCTAGCTTTGCCCAAGCTTCATCGGCTAAAATCTCCACTTCAAGCCAAGCTTTATACTTGTTTTCATCCGTCCAAATTGCACCCATTTCAGGCCGTACATAACGTGGAATCATTAAAGTTTCGCTCCTTTTATTGTCAGTGTCCGCATTTGCTTACAAATGCCACAATTCCGTGGCGTTAATATGGTTCAATAAACTGGTTTTAGAATCATCCGTGACAAAAATCTGGCCAATCGGCGTAGCGTCGGAATGAGCCGCCACGGGATAATAGTTAAATTGCCACTGGGGCTTAATTTTGATCTGGGTATAACTTTCATCGGCAATTTGCTTCAGAATCATCAACATGGCGCCATTGGTCTTGGCCGCCACCTTAGGGATGGGCCAGCCTAATAACGCCCGCAGCTGTAGCTCATATTGGGAAATCCCGGTGACTTGTTGGAAAATATCCGCCGCCACATGCAACCCTGGGAAAATCCGTTGGGTGTACAAATTCCCGGAAGCGGTCATTAAAAAGGAAACCCCAAAAACACCACAATAATCGATATTTTCGGCGACCTTTTTCGTGATCCGCTGAATTTCTGCCGCCGCGTCTGGGGAAATCTGCGGGGTAATCAAAGCCGCAATCAGCTGATGACTGTCGTAGTATATTTCAATCAAGGGTAGTAATTGCACATTTTTATCCTGATCCTTTACAGCCATTAATAAGAACTCTTGGTCCGCGGGGATCCAAGACTCTAAAATAGCCGAACCCGCATTTAAAAATTGGGCGCTGTAATCCGCATCTCGCCGCCAATAAAGCACTTGTTGGTGGTTGTGGGCCAAGCCCTTTTGAATGGGTTTGATCACGGCTGGATAGCCGATAGAGGCTAAGCCGTCTAAAACGTCGGCTTGGTTAACCACCGTGGTATAAGGGGCAATGTTCACATTTAAGTCGTCTAAAAACGTCTTCTCTAAATACCGGTCCTGGGTAATGGCCAAAATATCCGTCCCCTGGGGCAGGTAAGTTTGTTCAGAAAGCGCGTCTAAAACATCTGTATTGATGTGTTCATCTTGATAAATCAGCGCACTTAACCCCGCTGTGAAATCCAAGATTTCCTTAGGATCATCTAAATTCCCCACTGCGGGGAAATCCACGATGTTCAAAACGGGTTCTTGTTGCCCGGCTAATAAAGCCACATTAAAACCCATGGCTTTAGCCGCTAGCGCCAAGTGGTAGCTTTGCATGCCCCCACCGATGATACCAATTGTTTGCATTGGATAGATAAAAGCCATTTGCATGTTCCTGCCTTTTATGAAGTATGTTTATGCAATAACCCTACCACATGAAGGGACCCAGTGCCAAAACTTTCTGAATATTGCCTAAGAATCGGCTTCGTTTAGCCCGGTGTCTTCTTCATCCACCGTACCCACGCCGTTGAAAATCAAGTTTAACAAAACGGCGGATAAACTGGCCATGACGATGCCGTTGCCAAAGAGCAATTGAGCGGTTTTGGGCAAGAATTGGTAAATCCCAGGTTGCACGGTGACCCCTAGGCCCAAGCCAATGGCCACAGCCACTACCAATAAATTCTTGTCGCTTTGGAAATTCACATTTTGCAACATGCGAATCCCTTGGACCGCCACCATGCCAAACATCACTAACATGGCGCCCCCCAGCACTGGTGCCGGAATAATCGTGGCCATAGCCCCGACTTTGGGCAATAGGCCCAGCAATACTAAGAAGCCGGCCGCAAAATAAATGGGTTTGCGGGTCTTGATGCCAGATAATTGCACCAAGCCTACATTTTGAGAGAAGGTGGTGTAGGGGAAGGTGTTAAACAAGCCGCCAAAAATAATGGCCAGGCCTTCCGCCCGGTAACCCCGTTTCAAATCATCACTACTTAATTTACGTTTGGTAATATCCCCCAGGGCAAAGTAAACCCCGGTGGATTCCACCATGGATACCATGGAAATCAAGATCATGGTCACGATGGAGGACCATTCAAACTTGGGGACCCCAAAGTAAAAGAACTGGGGAAAATGGAACCAACTAGCTTCCATGACTGGCTTTAAAGAAACCATGCCAAAGCCCGAGGCCACAAAAGTCCCTACCACCAGGCCCACCAACACGGCGATGGAGCGGAAAAAGCCCCGGCCCCAAAAACTGATGGCCAAAATGATCACCACGGTTAAAAAGCCTACGCCGATATTGGTCAAAGACCCAAAACTAGCGGCTTTGGTATCGCCGCCCCCTAGGTTTTGAAAAGCCACGGGAATCAAGGTCAAGCCAATGACCGTGATCAACGTCCCTGTGACTAGTGGGGGAAATAAGGCTTTGATTTTGGAAAACCAACCGGCAATCAACACCACAAAGATCCCGGCGGCAATGATCGAGCCATACATGGCCCCAATGGAATACCGTTGACCAATCATCTTCAAAGGCTCCACGGCCTGCACCGCACAGCCTAATACCACCGGCAGGCCGATGCCCATGAAACGATTACTGCGTAATTGAAAAAAAGTGGCTAACCCACACATGAAAATATCAATGGAAACTAAATAAGTCATTTGTAAGGCGCTAAAGTGTAACGCCCCGCCAATCAATAACGGCACTAAAACGGAGCCGGAATACATGGCTAACAAATGCTGCAACCCCAGCACGGCTGCTTTAATATTGGAGACCGGTGCTGGGGTTGCGGGTGCTTTAGTGGACTGCATGGGTTGTTGCCTCCTGGTCATCTAGAAAAATAACTTTGCCGTCTTCAAAGGCTTTGATCCGAGCTAAAGATTCAACGCGGATCCCCTTTTCGTCCATTAAATGCCGGCCCTTTTGGAAGGTCTTTTCGATCACGATACCCACACCGGCTAATTTGGCGCCGGCTTGGCCGACGATGTCCATTAAGCCTTCAACCGCTTGGCCGTTGGCTAAGAAGTCATCAATGACTAAACAAACATCGTCTGCTTTAAGGAATTTTTTAGAGATAGAAATATGATTACTGACTTTCTTTGTATATGAATAGACTGTGGAAGTATATAGTTCGTCTTTTAGGGTCAGGCTTTTATGCTTGCGGGCAAAGATCACCGGCACATTAAAGGCCAAACCAGTGAAGATGGCTGGGGCGATCCCCGAAGATTCCACCGTCAACACTTTGGTGATGGGCTGATCTTTGAATAAACGGTGAAACTCCTGGCCTATCTGTTGCATCAGCACGGGATCAACTTGATGATTCAAGAAATTATCCACCTTTAACACGTCTTTACCCAGCACTTGGCCGTCCTTTAATATGCGCTCTTCTAAAATCTTCAAAATGAACTTCCTTTCTTGAAACCTGCGTTATGATCAATATTCGTATTTAAGGCGATGATTTAAATTATACCAGTTTCTTTTAATATAATCGATGTAAAATGCGAATTAAGATTAAAATAAAGATTACCATAAAAAAATTGCGCACTCAACCGCTGAGCCGCAATTTCATTGAAATCTAACCTTCGTGTTTTAATCGTTCTGCTTCCCGATACTGGGCCATTTTTTTAGCGAACAATTCGCCATTTGTTGGTGGCGTATAGGTGATGGCGTTTGCACCAGCGGCAATCGTGGCCAAAATTTGGGCATCATTTTTACCGCCGGTGGCCATAATTGGGACCCGGGGGAATTCATTTCTAATCTTTCTCACAATTGCGGCAGTGTCACTGCCCCCGGAAACGTTCAAAATCTGCACGCCAGCATCTAAGAGGGCCGCCACGTCCGTTTGGTCATGGACCACGGTGGCAATAATGGGAATATCCACCACCGTATCAATGTCCCGGATGGTTTCTAAAGGCGTGGGGGCGTTGACCACCACGCCTAAAGCACCCTGGGCTTCAGCAAACATGGCCATCATTTCGGCCCGCTGGCCCTGGGTGGTTCCCCCACCGATCCCGGAAAACACCGGCACATCGGCTACCATGCTGATGGCCTGCATAATGGTAGGATGGGGCGTGAAGGGGTAAACAGCAATCACCGCATCGGCATTGGTGTTTTTGATAATGGCAATGTCGGTGGTAAAAATCACGGAACGAATCTTCTTTTTAAAGATCTTAATGCCGCTGACCCGGGCAATGACCCGGGGAATCTTAACCAAACCAGCCCGCAGGTCCGTCATAATTTCAGGTACATACTTTTCTGGCATCGCAACATCTTCCTTTCGCAAACAAAAGCCGGTTTAACGGTCATAACGAGTCAGGCGATATTTTTCAACAATGCTAATAATTTTTTGGGCGTAGTCTGGATCGGTGGCATAACCATCGGTCTGTAAAGCCTGGGCGGCAGCTTGGTAATTGCCAGCCTGCAAGACGTGTTGGTACTGATTAGGATTCCAAGACGTCCCCCGGGCCAGCAGTTGGGCGTGGTCTAATAAAGAGGCATCAAAGCTGGGGTAGACCCGAAAGCGGGCCTTGACCGTTTGCCAAGCACCGTTGGTATATTCTTGGGTTTCCAACACTTGGCTGTTGGCCGGGTCGGTGCCCTTCACCCCAAATAAATTCTTATAATCTGCGGCCAAGCGGCTGGTGCCCCAATTGCTTTCCAAAATCGCCTGGGCAATGGTGATGCTGGGCAGGACTTGGTATTGGGCATGCAGGGTTTGGGCATAGGGGGCGATACTGTCAATAAAGGCCTGCTTTTTCTTAGCTTCTTCATCTTGAGCGGCAATGGAGGAATCAATGGCGGCCTGACGAATTTGATCACCCCGATAGGCCAACCCCTTGATCACCCCAAACACCCCAATGGCCAAAATCGCCAAGGTGATGATAATGGGGACCAAACCACTGCTGGCCTGGCTTTTACGTCTAGTTGAACTTTTTCTTCTTTTAGTCAAAGGATACCTACCTAATTTATAATTGACCCTAGCCGACTGTGCGGTCGCTAACTTGTAAGTTATCCGCCCAGGTCAACAAATCTAATTCTTGGGTCTCAATGGCCCGCTGGATCCGGGCCGGTACAATAAAGTCTAACACATCGTTAAAGCCCCATAAATCATAATTCAACGTCAGGCGCAAATGAATCACCGGCCGTTTTAAAACCAGCTCATCTTTAAAGGCGCTTTTACAATTGTCGGCCTTGACCCAGTGCTGGGCCACATGTTTTTTGGCCTGGTTATAAATATAGGCCGCTTTATTATCTAATTCAGGAATTGTTTGGGCTTGAAAAATTGCTTTTTGGCACAACATCCATTCATAATCGGTAAATAATTTCCGGATCTCTTGTAATTGTTTCCCGGATAACTGAACATCACCGCTGACCCAATCGCTGATCAAGTGACTGTCCCCATGTAAAATGGCGGTGCTAAAACTAGTGGTATCACCGTATTTTTCTAAAATCACATCTTGTGCGATCATTGCTAAATCTGTATATGCCATTATATTCACCTTCCCAAAAAAATTACAGTTATTATATATCTATTATACAAGATTAATTCTCGTAAGGGTCGATTTAGAGTTAATAATTCAAAACAGGATGCAAAAAGAGCTCAGGTAAAATTACCTGAGCTCCGATTAATTTTAATTTAAAATTAGTCTTTTACAACGTTAACAGCTTGAGGGCCGCGGTCGCTTTCTTCGATGTCAAAAGTAACACTTTGACCTTCTTCAAGTGTCTTGTAGCCGTCACCTTGGATTGCAGAGAAATGTACGAATACATCGCTACCGTCTTCACGAGTGATAAAGCCATAACCTTTTTCAGCGTTAAACCATTTTACAGTTCCATGTTCCATAAGAGCATTTCCTCCTCGAAAATATATATAATTGTGCATTCTTGTTTGGTACATATGGAAGAAAGTCTTTGAAACAATCGAACCATAGCCATTCAAAAAGTACATTTTTATAGTACCACAGGTTTTTTTATAAGACAAGTAAAAAGAAAGTTCGGTTTTTAGTTCTGACTGGCCACAATTGTATAGAAAGTGTTCTTCAAACGCAGGAATTGATGAAAGTTATTGAGCAAGTAGTACAGTTGCGCACGGGTTTCGAACTCTACGCGGTCCTTGGGTAAAGCGCTTTTCTGAAATTCTTTTTGTAAATCCTCCACATTTTGCACCAGATCCTCAGCCGAGTTACTTTCCGCCAGGGTGTCGGCGGTTTGATCCATGGCTGCTGCGATTTTTTTACCCTGGCCAATGGGCCCGGGTATGCGCTCCAGGCTGGTTTGCATCTGCCGCAGGAGCTCATATTGGTTGTTGCGCATTTCAAAGTAAGCCTTGTAATAATCGTTTTCAGATAACAGCTGATTTTCATTATGACGGGCCGTCCAAGCCATACCATCGTTTAAGGCAATTTTTAAGTCACTCAAAATTTCCCAGTTTTGTTTAAATAACTCTGCTTTTTCAGTGTCAGCCACGGTGGTGGTCAACTGGGCGCTCATCCCTTCTAGGATACCCTTCATACTGGTTTCCACGGCGGTTTGATAAGTGGAAATTCGGTCTTCCAGATTGGGCATAAACAAGTTGGCGATCACCGCCACCCCAGCCCCAATCACCATCAATAGGGATTCATTGATGATCCAGTACATAGAGGTACTGTGCTGCATGAGAAAATGGGTCACCAACACCGAGCTTAAAACGATGCCATCTTGGAGATTAAAGGTATCCGCCACCGGGATAAACAGGAGCAAAAACACCCCAAAGGCAATAGCGTTATAGCCAATGATGCGAAAACTGATAATGGCGATCAAAAAAGCAATGGCCGTGGAAATGATTCTAAAAAACACCAAGCGAAAGGAAGATTTGGTGGTGTTTTGGACGCTTAAAATCGTGATAATACCGGCGGCCGACCAATATTCCAGATTTAAATAATAGGCCAGCAAAATGGCAACCGCGGCGCCCACGGCGGTTTTGATGGTTCTAAGACCAATACGCAAAATTATTCCTCCAGTTAGTGCCAGTCAGCGGCCTAAGAAAACAACGTTTCATTGGCAACTGACTGCCGATTAAGTTATGATTAATGTATCCAAAAAAAACGGGGCGTTGCTTATGCTAAAAAATTCAAAACAGGCAAAATTCACATTATTTTTGATGCTATTAGTGGCTTTGGTCACCCTAAGCGCTTGCAGTACCAAGCAGGGGGCCAAGGACCAGTTGCTAGAAAACAGCAAAACCGTCCTGAAAGATATTAAAGCCCAGAAAAAGAATCTAAATGTGATCAAAACCCAGATGGAAGCCAGTCAAGCCCGCTTCCCTAAAGAGCAGAAGAAATATCCCAAACAAAATCTGTTAAATGTAGATACCTCTAAAACATATCAAGCCGTCACCAAACGCAAAGACGCCTTTACCAGCTTTAAAGATACCCAAAATGACCTGAAGATGGATCAAACCACGTTGACCAAGATCTCTAACCAAGACCTGCCGGACATGCCCAAGGAATTGATGAATAGCTTAATTCAAAGTTTACACCTTTCAGCGTTAGATCAGCGGACCTTTGCCAACTTTTTGACAGAAATGACCCAAAATGAGGCCACTTATTACAACCTGTTGAGTAATCCGGACACCAGCACCAGCGCCACGGAATTAGACGCCCAGGAGAATCGTTTGAATCAGTATTATGGTGCGGTTTATCAACAAATTGAGATCATGAACGTGAACTTAAACACCGCCCAAAAGCAAGCTCAGCGCCTACAAAAAAGTGTCGCCAATGGGTCTTAAAATCTAAAAAGCCACATCTTATTTTCAGCCTAAAGAAATTCTGGGTTGATTGCAAGGTGTGGCTCTTTTTTTAGTTATTTTTTCTAAATCGTAACAGGGGCATGCCGATAGTCGGCACTAACAAGGTGCCCACGATGGCTTCAATGATGGCATTAAAGCTGACCAATACAACTAAAAACAGTAATAGGTTTTGCGTGTTGGCTGCGCCTGCCGTTTTCAATAAGACGCCGGCGCCCTTAAAGCTAAACCAACCCCAGGTGAATAAAACCACCAAGACGGTATTAGTTAAGGCACTGAGCAGGCCGGTGATCCCTAAACTCAGCGGTTTGTTGAGTTTGGTCCGTTTGACAAAAAAGCTGAACAATAGCCCGGCCACAACCCCCACCATGACCCGGGGAACAATGGCGATCAACGGATTGGTAAATAACAGAATTGATAAAGGACCATCTGGGGAAGTATAGGCTCTAAATAAGGACAACAAACCCCAAACGCCCCCTAAAATTGCCCCATCCCGGGTACCTAAAATAACGGCCCCTAAAGCGACGGTGATGTGCATCGTCGTGATGGCAACACCCCCAGGGATGACCAGGGGAATATAAACTTGTAATACCAAAAGTGCAGACAGCAACCCTAAAATACTGACTTCAAATGCGACACTGCGTGTTTTATCCATGTTGGCTTTACCTCCAAAATAATTATATTGGTACAGTAACTCAAAAGTTATTATAACAACCAACAGAATATATTAAAAGCTTAATCTAAAATTGTTTTCCCCGTATATAGTTCGTAATATATGCCTTTTTGAGCCATCAAGGTATCGTGATTGCCCCGTTCTTTAATTTCGCCGTCTTCAATGACTAAAATTAGATCAGCATTAAAGATCGTGGACAAGCGGTGGGCGATGGCAAACGTGGTGCGATGGGCCATTAAATTGTCCATCCCCACTTGCACCTGACGTTCAGTTTTCGTATCGATACTGGAGGTGGCTTCGTCTAAAATCATCACCGGCGGATCGGCCACGGCGGCTCTAGCAATGGAGAGCAATTGGCGCTCCCCTTGGGATAAGGAACTGCCGCCGTTAGCAATCAGGGTTTGATAGCCTTGGGGGAGATTTTGAATAAAGCCATCGGCATTGGCCAACTTGGCGGCTTTTTCCACCGCCGAATCGTCTGCCTGCAAATCCCCAATCCGAATATTATTGGCCACGGTATCCGTGAAGAGGTTGGTTTCTTGTAACACCATCCCCAAAGACTGGCGCAAAGAATCCTTTTTGATATCCACAATATTGATGCCATCGTAGGTAATGGTGCCACTGCCGATTTCATAAAACCGATTCAACATGTTGGTAATAGTGGTCTTCCCTGCCCCAGTGGCCCCCACCAGGGCCACTTTTTGGCCGGCTTCGGCCACCAAGTTGATATCCTTTAGAATTTGCTTTTGGCCATCATAACTGAAGTCCACATGGTCAAAGACCACTCGACCCTTTAGGGGGATCAGGGCGGTTTGTTTAGGATCTTCCCAAGCATAAAGGCTGCCCTGGTCATCTTTAACCAATTGCCCATCAGCCCCAGCGTGGGCTTTGACCAAAGTAACTTGGCCATTATCCACTTCAGGTTTTTCATCCAACAATTGGAAAATCCGTTCGGCCCCGGCTAAGGCGATGATGATGGCGTTTAATTGCTGAGAAATCTGGGAAATTGGTTGACTGAAGTTCCGGCTTAATTGCAAGAAAGCCGCAATGGCCCCTAGGGTTAGGACCGTGGTATGACTCACCACTAAAATCCCACCAACCAGGGCCGTTAAGACGTACAAAATGTTCCCGATGTTGCCCATAATGGGAAACAGCATCGTCGAATAACCATTGGCTAAAGCCGCATCTTGGCGCAGGGATTCATTATATTTATCAAAGGTAGCTTCCGATTCTTTTTCATGGCTAAACACTTTGACGACTTTTAAGCCGTTTAAATTTTCTTCGATAAAGCCATTGATTTGCCCTAACGAACGCTGTTGGGCCTGGAAATATTTGCTGGAACGTTTGCTTAAAAAGCGAATCACGCCAATACTCAAGGCAAAAATGAACAGGGATAAGATCGTCAACAAGGGACTTAGGGTCAACATCCCCACAATGACAAAGACAATGTTAAATAAAGAGGACACAAATTGGGGCAAACTTTGACTGATCAATTGCATCAAGGTGTCCACATCGTTGGTATAACGACTCATCACATCCCCGTAATCATTCTGGTCAAAATAACCCACCGGCAAAGTCTGCATATGGGCAAACATGTCATCGCGCACCCGCCGCTGAATCCGCTGGCCTAACACCGGCATGATTTGGGTGAAGAGCAAGGTGGCAATGACGCCCACATAATAGATGCCCCCCATGATCAAAATCGCCCGGAATAGGTTAGAGAAGTCATGGCTGTGCTGTTGGACCAGGGGCAAAATGTAGTCATCCACTAAGCGCTGCAAGAATAAGGAGCCCATGACCCCCGCTAAGGCCGCGATGATAATGCTGACCATGGCCACAATCAATGGCAAGGGATAACTGGTGAAAATCAAGCCCAACAGGCGTTTGACGGTTGCCCCGGTATGCCTTGGGCCAGCGCCTTTTTTGCCAAAGGAACGGACACCACTATTCATGACGGTCACCTACTTTCTGCAAGGTTTTCGTGTCGGGATTCACATCGGGATCTTGTGAGGCATGGATTTGGGACTTGTTCAAATCTTGGTAAATGGCATTGCGGGCCAATAATTCACTATGGGTGCCAATGTCATTGATTTTCCCTTGATCCATCACCACGATTTCATCGGCCCCCGAAATGGAAGCAATTCGCTGGGAGATCAAAATCTTGGTCATATCCGGTAAATCATGGCTGAAGGCGTCGCGGATTTTTTGTTCCGTTGCCGTATCCACGGCACTGGTGGAATCGTCCATGATCAAAACTTTCGGTTGTTTCAACAGGGCCCGGGCGATGGTGAGCCGTTGTTTTTGGCCTCCAGACACGTTACTGCCGTCTTGTTCCACATAAGTGTCATAGCCCTGGGGCAGTTCCTTGATAAAGTCGTCGGCCTGGGCCAGTTTAGCGGCGGCGATCATTTGAGCATCGGTGGCGTCGGGATTGCCCCAGCGCAAATTGTCCTTAATGGTCCCGGAAAACAGCATGTTATTTTGTAGCACCATGGCCACATTGTCCCGTAACGTGCGTAAATCGTAATTTTGTACTGGGATACCCCCCACCTTCACCGTGCCAGCATTGGCTTCATAAAGCCGGGGCAGCAATTGTACCAGGGTGGATTTCCCCGAACCGGTGGACCCAATAATCCCGATCAAGGCGCCGTTTTGAATGTGCAAGTTAATATTACTCAACGTGGGTTGTTTGCGTTTTTTAGCATAATAAAAACTCACGTTTTCAAAATCCACGGTCCCATTGGGCACGGCCATCACGGGATCTTTTGGATCGGTGATCGTAGCGGTTTCATTTAACACCGCCACGATCCGATTACCTGAAGCCTGGGATAAGGACAATTGGGTAATAATATTGCTGAGCATCATCAAGCTAAATAACACGGACATGGCATAGGCAAACATACTGACCAGTTGGCCGGTCTGCATGCTGTTGCCCACGATCATCTGACCCCCGATCCAAGAAATCGCTAAGATCGTGGTATTGATCATGAAGGTCATCAAGGGGGCATTTAGTGCCAGCAAGCGCTGGGCTTTGGAATAAGTGCTGAAAATATCTGATGACGCGGTGTCAAATTTGTTGATTTCTTCTTTTTCCCGAACGAAGGTCTTCACCACCCGAATCCCCCGCAAGTTTTCCGAAACGACTTGGTTCAAACGGTCGTAACGTTTAAATACTTTTTGAAACAAGGGATAAGCAAAGTGCACGATGATATATAACGCCACCCCTAAGATGGGCACCACCACCACGAAGATCGTGGCCATTTGGGCGTTGATGTTAAAGGCCATGATGATGGAGAAAATCAGCATCAAAGGCGCCCGCACCGCGATCCGAATGGCCATCTGATAAGCATTTTGCACGTTGGTGATATCCGTGGTCATCCGGGTCACCAAACTGGAGTTGGAGAAATGGTCGATATTTTCAAAGGAAAATTTTTGAATATTATAGAAGATATCGTGGCGCAAATTTTTAGAAAAGCCGGCCGCCGCGTGGCTGGAAAACCAGCTGGATGCAGCCCCGCTGGCCAGTGAAACCACGGACATGGCCAATAAAATCAAGCCTAAGCGCCAAATGACATCTACACGCCCGGGGGTGATTCCCTGGTCGATAATGGCTGCCATTAAAAATGGAATGAAGGTTTCGATTCCCACTTCAAGGGCTACTAACAGCGGTGTCAGTAATGATTGACGGCGATATTCCCGAACTGCCGTCAATAATGTTTTGAGCATCATTAATTCCCCCTAACTTAAATATGATAACGAATTCATACCACATATGGTCATTTTAGTTAATTCAGTAAAGAAAAGGTAGTTATATGCTTAGGATAGCCGTTTTCAACAACTTAAACCACTCAAAAAGACCCTGAGCCGGTGGGCAATCAGAGTCTTAGTGTCTGTCACTATTTGGGATAAACGGCAATGCGATTGCCGGTGATATGTTGGGTCTGGATGGGTTTTTGATAAAAATCTGATAAAACCGCATCTTGCATCAAATCTTGGCGGGGGCCCTGTTGCACGATTTCCCCGCCCCGGAGCAGGAGCATATGGTCAAAGGCCGGCAGAATTTCTTCGGTATAATGGGACACCAACAACAACGCTGGGCTATCTGGCCGGTTGGCAATGTCAGCGACGCGATTTAACAGCTCTTCTCTAGCAAACAGGTCTAAGCCATTACAAGGTTCGTCTAAAATCAGCAATTGGGGTTGGGCCATCAAAGCCCGGGCAATCAAAATCAATTGACGCTCCCCTTGGGACAAGACCGCGTAAGGTTTGCCCAATAACTTGGCGCCCCCCAGGTCCTTGAGGATTTGCCGAGCGGTTTCTAGATCTTCAGTTGAATATTCCTGATAGATACCAATGCTGGCAAACTTCCCGGATAAAATGATCTCATCTACCACGTCACCGGGATGCAATTCATCTTGCAAAGCCGTGCTGACCCAACCGATTTTGGTCTTCAATTCGGGAATACTGATATGGCCAAATTGACCCCCCAACACTTCCAATTGGCCGCTTGTGGGCCAAAGATCCCCATGGATCATCTTTAACATGGTGGTTTTACCGGCACCATTGAGGCCTAAAATGGCCCAATTTTCCCCGGTATGAACTTGCCAACTTAAATGTTTGATAATTTCCCGCTTACCCCGGGTGACGGACACGTCGTCAAATTTTAAAATTCTCGCCATTAGCCTCACCTTTTCATCTGTAATAATATTCGTATTAAAAAAAGACAGCCGACGGTAAACCAAGGTTTAGGGTCGGCTGCTTTTTGTACATCCAGTTAAGTCCTTGTCAAACTAGGAGGTTTTGATTACTCAGCTGGTGTGCTGTATTTATCGGCATCCTTAACGAATGGCATGTGTGAGCGCAATTCGGCACCGACTTGTGATAATTGAGAGTTAGCAGAACGTTCTCTGAGTTTGTAAAGTTCAGGGAAGCCAGCACGGTAATCGTCCATGAATTCACGGGCAAATTCGCCGTTTTGGATCCGAGTTAAAGCGTCTTTCATAGCTTGTTTAGATTCTTTGCCGATAACCTTAGGGCCAACAACATATGAACCATATTCAGATGTATTAGAGCAATCAGCATACATCTTGTTAAAGCCGCCTTCATAGATCAAATCACAGATTAATTTCATTTCATGTTCAACTTCAAAATAAGCTAATTGTGGTGAGTAGCCAGCTTCAGTTAAGACTTCAAAGCCAGTTTCGATCAGAGAAGTTACCCCGCCCATCAGAACGTTTTGTTCACCGAACAGATCTTCTTCAGTTTCTTCTTTAAAGCTAGTCTCTAATAAGCCGGCGCGGGCAGCACCATTGCCTTTAGCGAATTCTTTAGATAAATCTTCAGCGTGGCCGGAGTAATCTTGGTATGTAGCGTATAATGCTGGAACACCAAAACCTTCTTTATAAGTCCGACGACATAGGTTACCAGGACCTTTAGGGGCCATCATAACAACATCAACGTTTGCTGGAGGAACGATTTCTTTATAATGAATGTTGAAACCATGGGAGAAGCCTAAGATGTTGCCTGCTTCTAAGTTGTCAGCAACTTCTTTTTTGTAAACGTCAGCCATGACTTCATCAGGTGTTAACATTTGGATCCAGTCAGCCTTTTTAGCAGCTTCAGCAACTGGGTAAACATCGAAACCATCAATTTTGGCATTGTCAAAAGATTTACCGGGACGGATACCAATGATGACATTGTAACCGGAATCTCTTAAGTTGTTGGCTTGGGCATGGCCTTGAGCACCATAACCGATAAAAGCGATCGTCTTATCTGCCAAATAGTTTGTTTGAACATCCTTGTCGTACAACATTTCTACATTCATATAAATGCCTCCATTTTTTGTGTGTTATATCTATACCTACAATCAACTGCATCCAGTCAATGTGATACCAAAATTATTATTGATCTAGCCCCATCATGTCATTATTGGCATGACCTGGCGCAATCATGGGATAAACCTGTTCATCACTGGGGATATCAACTTGAATCAAGGTTGATTCTGGTTTAGCAAAGATCTCAGTCAAAGTCTCGTCTAGTTGACATCCTTTGGTTAAGCGGCTGTAGCCAATGCCATAAGCATGGGCCAAGTCTGCGAAATTAGGCTGGTGACTAAACACCGTTTGGGAACGTCGGTGCTGATAAAACTCATCTTGCCACTGACGCACCATGCCCAAAGTCTTGTTATTCAACAAGATGATCTTAATAACCAAGTGCTCGTTGGTTAAAACTTCCAACTCTTCACTGGTCATCTGAAAGCCCCCATCCCCTACGAACAGGACAACAGTTTTTTGAGGATTGGCGATTTTAGCGCCAATCGCTGCGGGAATACCAAAACCCATGGTCCCAAGTCCCCCCGAAGTGATGAGTTGTTTGGGATGTTGGTAAGGGTAATACTGGGCCGCCCACATTTGATGCTGTCCCACATCGGTGGTCACGATGGCATCACCATGGGTGATGCGACCAACAGCTTCAATGACTTCTTGGGGTTTTAACTGTTGTTGGCTCTTGCGATAACTATAGGGATGCTGGGTTTTGCGCAATGTCAGCAAATGTTGCCAGGCACTAGTTGCTGCTTTGGGTGCTGGTGCTTGGACTAAGTAGTCCAGCGCCGTTTTAGCATCGCCAGTTACACCATAACGTGTGGGCACGATCCGCCCGATTTGACGGGGATCCACATCGATATGGGCAATCACTGCATCTTGGGCAAACAATTTCGGATTTGGCACCAGCCGGTCATCAAACCGGGCCCCAATATTCAAGAGAAAATTGCATTCATGTAGGGCCATGTTGGCCGCATAAGTGCCATGCATGCCGCCCATCCCTAAGAAATTGGGATCATCACTGGGAACTGTACCCAAACCTAACAATGTACTGACAACTGGCACCTGCCATTGATTCAAAAACTGCCGAAACACCTCGGTAGCGCCAGCAGCACTGACCCCAGCGCCAACTAAAATCAATGGCTTGCTGGCCTGTTGCAACCCCTGCAAAATCTCAGCCAACATGGCTTTTTGCTGGGGTGCCAAAGGTGTGGCACTTTTGGTGGCCTGCTTGGAGCTGGTTTGTTCTGAATCTAAGTATGCAGACATGACATCTTTAGGTAAATCCACCACCACCGGGCCTTTACGGCCGCTTTGGGCGATGGCAAAGGCTTGATCCAAGATAGCTGCTAAGTCTTCCACCCGTTTAGGTTGAAAATTCGCCTTGGTAATGGCCTTGGTCATGCTGATGATGTCCAATTCCTGGAAAGCATTCGTACCGATCACACTGGTGGCAACCTGTCCGGTTAAAACTACCAATGGGACGGAATCTAACATGGCATCGGCGATTCCGGTCATGGCGTTGGACGCCCCGGGACCACTGGTGACACAGACAACCCCGGTTTTCCCGGTGGTTTTCGCGTACCCTTCAGCAGCATGGACAGCACCTTGTTCGTGTCGGGTTAAAATGTTGGCAAAAGAATCGGTGTAAAAGGAATCATACACAGGTAAAACGGCACCGCCGGGATAACCAAACAACAGATCCACTCGATTTCTCACTAAAGCTTGAACCAATATTTCAGAACCGTTTAAATGTTGGGCCGGATTGGGCGACTGTTTTGCGAGCATGTAATCATCCTTTCTTTAATTTACCTGACTATCATTTTGCTTGCCGAAAGATTAATGATTACTCATCAACCTCTCATTGGTTTCTAACATTAACACAAATTTGAAACTTGTCAACAACTTTTTGATTTATTTTCAAAAAAATATTTTGGTGTTAAATTTGCGTCGTAACACGCATTATACACATATTTTTCAAAACGTAAAGCCTGAATTTCAAAAAATCAAAAATAAGTTTTTGGTGATAAACAAATCAACTTCTTGCTGATTGCCCAAATTTAACTTGAATTTTTTATAAAGTCAACCCCGTATTTTATAAATAAGGGAATTCCCTTATATGCTTTCAAAAGCCTATTTTGTCGCCTTTAATAGAAGATTTTATGAATTTTTAAATATAAAGCTGTGAATCCCCAAAATAAGTGTTGACATCTCTTCTCTGTGTGTTATATTTGGATAAATTAAAAGATTATTAAAGCAAAATTGGAACGAGTAAGAATTAACACACTTCACAGAGAGCCCGGAGTTGCTGTAAGCGGGTAGGTGTTCTTTCCGAAGGTTACTCCACGTACAGATCCTTGTATGCCATTGCGAAGCGACCAGGCTTTACCCTGGTGTAACGAGGTAGCAGATGTTTCTGCTACGAAGTAAGGTGGTACCGCGTATAAAACGCCCTTTGATATTGATATCAGAGGGCGTTTTTTGTTTCCATTTTTGATTTAGTTCTTGATTTAATTATTGTTTAAGAAAGGGATGTATTATGATGTCACACATTATTCCAGCTGCTTCAAATGCGTTAATGATCAAGTACTTAGAATCTCAAGGCTTCACAGAAGTCTATTTGGATAGTGCCTTAGTGAGTACCCAACTTTTAGGGACGGCGGACACAACTTTATTAGACACCACGGAGTACCTGAATTATGTGCAACGCTTAGCCAACGCCACGACAATGAACATTATTGCCGATGCGCCTATTGACTGTGCCCCAAGTACATCATGGACCCTGCCTCAAACAATTGCCAAGCTTGAAGCTATTGGCACCCGCAGAATCATTATTGACGATCAACGTAGCTTAAACGATGTTCATGAGTTCCAAAAACAATTACAAACTGCCCAAGCAGTCATTACAAACGACGATACCCAAATTATCGCCGAATTGGATGGCTTTATTGACTATGGTATTATTGGGTTACAAGAACGAATTAGTATTGCGGAAGCTGCTGGCGTGGTGGATATTATTATCGGCCAAATTAGCAACTTAGATATTAGTGCGATTCAAAACTTATCAGTGGACCACAACATTAATTTAGTCATTGATAACCCAGAAATTAACTACAGCGCTGCTGGACAGTTAGAACCTGAATTCATCTTGGATACCTACCACGTATCCGAAGCCTTAACACGATCGGCCAAAACAATCAGCCAGAACATGATTATCAAAATGTTCATGGGTAATTGACAAAGCCAATCAAACTTCGATGAAAAAGGGGTCAGCTAGCAGCTGACCCCTTTTTTATATAGATTTTCCAAAAAAATTAATCTAAGGATGTGATCGAATGACAGTTAAACCAGTACAAACGCTATCCGCAACTGACGTAACCAAAGCATACGAGGTGCTCAAGCCAATTGTAAGCCACACGCCTTTGCAATACTGCGCTTATTTATCACAGAAATATGACTGCAACGTCTACCTCAAGCGCGAGGACTTACAAGCAGTCCGCTCATTTAAAATTCGTGGGGCTTATTATGCCATTTCCAAAACCCCGGCTGAAACCAGAAAACGCGGTGTCGTTTGTGCTAGTGCCGGCAACCATGCCCAAGGTGTGGCTTGGACCAGTGCCAAACTGGATATCCCAGCCACCATCTTCATGCCCACCACTACCCCGAGACAAAAAATTGACCAAGTGCAATTCTTTGGTGGGGATAATGTCACCATCAAATTAGTGGGCGACTCTTTTGACGCGGCCAACACAGCTGCTTTAGAATTCTGTGAAAGCCACCATCAGACCTTTATTGCGCCCTTCAATGATTTAAACACCATGGCTGGGCAAGGTAGCCTCGCTGTAGAAGTCTTCGACGATCTTAAACAAGACAACAAAACTGCCGATATCTTATTTGCAGCCGTCGGCGGGGGTGGTCTACTCAGTGGCATCAGCGCTTATACCAAGTTCGCCAGTCCCACTACCAGTGTGGTGGGTGTGGAACCATCTGGCGCCACTTCCATGGCTGAGGCCTTTGCAGTGGGTCACCCAGTGGCTATTTCTGACATGGACAAGTTTGTAGACGGGGCCGCTGTGCAAAAAGTGGGCACCTTGACCTACGCCACTTGTCAAGAATACGTGGACCGATTAATTCAAGTCCCAGAGGGTTTAGTCAGCACAACTATCTTAGATCTATACACTAAGTTAGCCATTGTTGCCGAACCAGCTGGGGCTTTAAGTGTGGCCGCGTTAGAGACGTATAAGGACCATCTTGTGGGTAAAAACGTGGTTTGTGTCATCTCTGGTGGTAATAACGACATCAATCGGATGGCCGAAATCGAAGAGCGGGCTTTGATCTATCAAGGGCTACAACACTACTTTGTGGTGAACTTCCCCCAAAGAGCCGGTGCTTTGAAGACATTTGTTAATGCTGTCTTAAATCCTGACGATGATATCACGAAGTTTGAATACACTAAGAAAATCAATAGCGGCATGGGACCAGTCTTGATTGGCGTCCGTCTAGGGAATGCCAAGAATCTGGGCCAGCTTTTAGCCCGCTTACATGACTTTGACCCTAAATACATCAACCTGCAAAAGAACCAAATGCTCTACCGGATGTTAGTTTAAAGCCAAAAAAACGGCCGCCCCTGAGGACAGCCGTCAATCAAATGTTTGTTTTGCTGATGCGGGCGAGAAGACTCGAACTTCCACGGGGATAATTCCCCACAAGATCCTTAATCTTGCGCGTCTGCCATTCCGCCACGCCCGCATTGCTTTTATGCGAATCGCACAAAAACAATTATATTCTATGGGCGATTGGTCTGTCAACTAGAATCTGTAATTCTTAGTTGATCACCCGGGCCCCCAGCCGGTCGATGGCTAGCTTTTGCACCGTGCCCGCTAAGTTGGCTTGTTCTAGGGCCGCCATTACTTTTGGGGTTTGGGCTTTTTCAGCCACTGTCATCACTGTGGGGCCAGCCCCTGAGAGGTAAGTCCCCACATGGGGAATCGTTTGTAATAAGCGGCGAATTTTATCCAGGTCAGGCACTAACTTGCGCCGGAACTGTTCATGAAATTCGTCTTGGATCATCAAGCGGCTGATCAGCTCAATGTTTTGTTGAGCGATGGCCGCCACATACACATTCCCCACCGCAGCGCCGTGAACTGCTTTACCGAAGGCTAATTTGTCTGGTAAAGCTTCACGGCTTTCTTTTGTCCTTAATTCCTGATTGGGAATATAGGCAATGAAATCCAGCTTGGGATAAGGCAATTGCAGGGCGTCACACCAATCCCCATCATAAGTAGCGGCCACAAAATCCCCTAACACCGCCGGGGCCACATTATCCGGGTGGCCCTCTAACTTGGTGGCCAATTGCAACAACATCGTGTTATCTAAGTGCATCTGCCCTAATTCATTGGCCAGTAACAACCCCGCCACAATGGCGGAACTGCTGCTGCCCAAACCCCGGGCTAAGGGGATATCCGAGGTGACTTTTAAATGATGGGGGGGTAAATCCCCGTTAATGGCTAAGGCCGTACGCACCACCAGGTTAAATTGATTGGTGGGGACGTTGCTGCCAAAGTCATGTTCCACAAACCATTCCGTAGATTCTTCCAACACTTCAACGACCAAGTAAGCATTCAAGGCGATACCCAATGAATCAAAGCCCGGACCACAATTTGCAGAAGTGGCAGGTGCTAAGATTCTCATTTCTGCGCCTCCAATACTTTGTAACTAGCTTTTAATTCAATTGAAGCTTCTTTGTTGATCTGTTCGGTGATGGTATGCAATTGGGCCAGGCTGATATTATGGGTGATGGCCACGACCCGGGCCTCTTTGCCGTCGGTTTCGGTTTGCACCACTTGGCTGACAGAAGTTTGGGCTTCGGTGAGGATCTGGGTGAGCTTTAAGAGTTGCCCAGGAATGTCTGGCATTTTAACCGCTATATAATAAGAAGAAAAAATTTCATCCGGCTTGGCTAAGGCTGCTTTTTGGCGGTAGCCATTGAAGGTATTGCCGCTGGTGCCCAGGACAATATTCTTAGTAGTGGCGATGATATCACTGACCACACTGTTGGCTGTGGGCATCTTGCCGGCGCCGGGACCATAAAACATCGTGGTCCCCACTGCGGCCCCCTTGACCAGGACGGCATTGTTTTCATTTTGGATGGTGGCTAAGGGATGGTCGTTAGGCACCAACACCGGGGCCACGGAAACGGCCAAGTGGTCGTTGATTTCAGCGGATTCCCCCACCAACTTCACGGTATAGCCCATGGATTTGGCCTGTTGGATATCCACGGCATCAATTTCATCAATGCCTTCCACCGACAAATCGGACAACTTCACGTTAGTGCCATAGGCAAATTGGGTCAAGATGATCATCTTATAGGCCGCATCGATGCCCTTCACATCATTGGTGGGATCGCTTTCGGCGAAGCCGAGTTCTTGGGCGGACTTCAACGCATCCTCATAGGTCATCCCCTTGGCCACCATTTGGGTCAAGATGTAGTTGGTGGTGCCATTGACGATCCCCTTCACGTCTTCAATTTGATCCGCCGCAAAGCTATTGACGATGGTCCGTAAAATCGGAATACCACCGGCCACACTGGCTTCGTAGAACAAATCGGAGCGGTTGGCCTGGGCAATTTTCACCAGTTCACTGCCGTGTTGGGCGATTAAATCCTTATTGGCGGTCACCACATGCTTGCCATTTTTCAAGGCTTGGATGATGTAGTCCTTGGTGGGTTCAACGCCCCCCATGACTTCCACCACGATTTGAATGTCGGGGTCATTTAAGACGGCGTCCACGTTATCGGTGAGTTCAATGCCCAGATCTGCAACTTCTGGATGGGCGGCCACATGTCGCACGGCAATCTTGGTAATTTCCAAGCGCCGACCGGTAATGGCCGAGATCTTTTCTTGATGTTCCTGCATAATCTTGAGCACACCGCCACCGACAGTGCCTAAACCAAGCATACCTACTTTAATGCTTTCCATGTGTGAAACCTCCATTAGTTACATTTTTTTATGATGCTTTTTGTTGAATGGTGCGAATATGGGTCAACTTGCCACCACAAACACCGCAGGCATAGCGGGCTGTATTGAGTTTGCGTTGCCGGACATATTGTTTGTGGCAGTTGGTGCATTGATATAATTCTTGTTTCTGGCCGGCCTTAGGTAAGGGTGGCGCAAAACGGCTCCCCCCGACTTGGGCCAGCAATTGTTTAAATTGTACACTACGGTGGTCATAAGGCAAGCCCGCCAAGTGTAAATGGTAGTGACATAATTCGTGTTTGATCACCCCGGTCAAGGTGGCCACATCATACGTGGCTAAGATTTTCGGGTTGATATCAATGTGATGGTCGGCTAAATGATAGCGGCCGCCCGTGGTTTTCAAGCGGGCATTGAAATTGGCCTGGTGTTTAAAGGGCCGTTGGAACGCTTGTAGGGAAATTTGTTGGATCAACGCTGTGAGTTCTTGATCAGTCACCGCTAACCGCCCGCTTTTGTTTGTTGGGGTCTAACATGGTCAATTGGACCCGTTCCCGCTTCACGTCCACACTTAAGACCCACACATCCACGATATCCCCCACAGCCACCACTTGGCTGGGATCTTTAATGAAGTGATTGGTCAATTGGGAAATGTGCACTAAGCCATCGTGCTTCACGCCAATATCCACAAAGGCGCCGAAGTCCACCACGTTGCGCACGGTGCCCTGTAAAGCCATCTTGGGTTTTAAATCTTCGATGGTCAGCACATCTTGGCGCAATAAAGGTGCGGGGATATCGTCTCGCAAGTCCCGACCCGGTTTGGCTAGGCTGGCTTGAATGTCCGTCAAGGTGGCTACCCCCACATCCAGGGTTTGGGCCATAGTGGCAAGGTCTACTTTTTGTAAAGCAGCTTGCAGGGCTGGTGTGCCCACATCGGTTAAACTAAAGCCCAACGCTTTTAAGAAGGCTTTGGCCACGGGGTAGCTTTCCGGATGGATATCGGTATTGTCCAAGGGATTTTTACCGTCAATGATCCGCAGGAAACCCACAGATTGTTCAAAGGCTTTAGGTCCCAAGCGGGGAACTTTTTTCAATTCCTGGCGGGCGGTAAAGGTGCCCCCCTCATTGCGAAAGGCCACAATGTTTTGGGCGGTGGTGGCGGTTAAGCCGGAAATATGGGTCAACAATTCTGGACTGGCCGTATTTAAATTGACCCCCACGTTGTTCACCACATCTCCCACCACGTCATCTAATTGGGCGCTGAGTTCTTTTTGGGACACATCGTGTTGGTATTGGCCCACCCCAACGGCTTCCGGGTCGATCTTCAATAACTCCGCTAAAGGATCTTGGAGGCGCCGGGCAATGCTGACGGCACTCCGCTCTTCCACGTGAAAATCGGGGAATTCTTTGCGGGCATTGGCACTGGCAGAATAAACGGAGGCCCCGGCTTCGTTGACGATGACAAAGTACACTTGTCGTTTCAAGGTCTTTAAAACACTGGCCACGAATTCCACGGATTCCCGACTGGCAGTGCCGTTACCGATGGCAATCATTTCCACGTTATTTTTTTCCAGGAAATCTTTAAATAAGCCAGCGGCAGCATGCCGTTTAGCGGCGGGAGCGGGATGATGGGGATAAATCACCAATTTATCTAAGAACTTTCCGGTGCCATCCACCACGGCTAATTTACAGCCGGTCCGGTAAGCTGGATCAAAGCCCAAGACGATCCGGCCCTTCATTGGGGGTTGTAACAGCAAGTGTTTCAAGTTTTCCCCAAAGACATCAATGGCCTTGGCGTCAGCTTCGGCCTTTAGCGCCCCGCGGATTTCTCGCGCAATGGCCGGGGCGATGAAGCGTTGATAGCCATCCCAAACCGCGTCTTGCACCAGGTCGGCTACGACGCTCTTGGCGTTTTTCAGATAAAGCTGGTCCAAATGCCACTTGATGCGGTTTTCGGACACCACTAAATTGACTTTTAAAACGCCTTCTTTTTCCCCGCGATTGATAGCCAGAATCCGATGGGAAACTAATTTCTTGATGGGTTCATCAAAATCATAGTAAATTTCATAAACGCCCTTTTCATCCAAGTCCTTGTCCTTCACGGTGCTGGTCAAGTGGCCATTGTTTTCGGTGAAGGTCCGCACCCAAGCCCGCAGGTCCGCTTCATCGGAAACGAATTCGGCGATGATTTCATGGACCCCGGCGGCTACGGCGTCAGTGTCCGGCAATTCCTTGGCAGGATCCACGTATTTTTCCAGGGCACTTTGTAATTGGCCGTCGGTGGTCAAGTCCTGTTGCAGCAGTTGCAGGGTCAAGGGTTCTAAGCCCCGTTCCTTGGCGATGGTGGCCTTGGTACGGCGCTTCTTCTTATAGGGCAGATATAAATCTTCAATGGTCTGGAGCTTGTCGGCCTGCTGAACTTTTTGGCGTAATTCTGGGGTCAACTTCCCCTGTTCGTCAATGTTGCTCAACACTTCAGTCCGGCGTTTTTCTAGGTTTTCTAAGTAATTATAAGTATGTTCAATTTCCCGAATCTGCACTTCATCTAAAGAACCGGTGCGCTCTTTTCGATAGCGGGCAATAAAGGGTACGGTGTTGCCATCGTCTAATAAGCCCAAGACAGCATTGATTTGTTTGCGCTGATATTGGTGCAATTGGGTGGCGGTTAAGTTGATAATATCGTTATCCATAAAAACCTCTAATTCTTCCTCAGTCAAATTGAATATTAAATAGATTCTAACACAATTCTAATGGTTAAGAAAAGCGTGACAAGACCAATTGGCCCCATCACGCATAAAAATTTACATTAATTGTGTTAATTTTTGGATGTACTTGCTGATTTTTTCAGATGCTTCATCTTGGGCTTTTTCAGCGGCCGCAAAGGCGCTTTTAGAAATGGTGCGGTTGTCTTGCATGCTGTCCACCATGGCTTGGCAGCCATCTACAAAATCCTGGTAGGCGGATACTAAATTAAATTGGGTCCCCGCAACCCGGGCTGGAGCTGGGGTCTTCTTTAATTTATTCAATTGGTCTTTGTAGCTGTCCGTGCCCCGTTGAAAATGTTCTTGAATGGCCCAGTAGTCATCTGAGGGGATGTCGGCCACTGTGTCGGTTTCAACGGCTTTTTTTAACTTTTCAAAATCCCCGTTTAAATCTGATTGGTTATCTTCTAGGTTCTGAACTAGCCCGTTGATCATCTGGGCATAACGTACCGCTTTTTGTTGTATTTTATTCATGAGCAAAAACCTCCAAGTCAATTATAGCAAATCTCAAGGGCGGTATGGGGCCAGTTTGGAAATTTTAACCCATCGGCCTAAAATAACTGGGGTAAAAAAAAGATTCAAAATCGGCAATTGAGCGATTTTGAATCTTTTTGCACGCTTTATTGTTTACCTAAGCGCCGTTGCACAAATTTCACGATTTCCACAATGACTAAGATGGCGATCCCGGCTACTAAGACAGCAGACCATTGGGATAGATCCAAGTAAGTGACGTGGAACAAGCCGTTGAAACCAGGCACGGCAATGGTTGCCCCTAATAACACAAAGGAACCTAAGATTGCCCAGTTGAAAGACTTGTTGGCAAAAGGATGGATAGTGAACAGGGATTGGTGAATGGATTTCACGTTGAAGGCATGGAACAGTTGGATCAAACCTAAGGTGGCATAGGCCATGGTCAAGGCGTCGGCGTGAATGGCATCATAAGTGCTATGCACTGGGAAGTTGATGCCCCATAGATAAACCCCTAAGGTCAAGGCCCCTTCTAAAATCCCCTGGTACAAGACGGAACTGGCCACACCACCGGAGAAGAAATTGGAACTACGGCCCCGGGGTTTGCGGTCCATGATGCCCGGTTCGGTAGGTTCCACACCCAGGGCGATGGCTGGGAAGGTATCGGTGACTAAGTTGATCCACAGTAATTGCACAGGTTTTAAAATGTCCCAACCCATTAAGGTCATCATGAACAGGGTCAAGACTTCCCCAAGGTTAGCGGACAGGAGATATTGAATGGATTTTTGAATGTTGGCAAAGACTTTACGGCCTTCTTCAACGGCCACCACGATGGTGGCGAAGTTATCATCGGCTAAGACCATATCACTGGCCCCCTTGGAAACTTCGGTCCCGGTGATCCCCATGCCCACACCAATGTCGGCGGACTTCAAGGCCGGGGCATCGTTGACCCCATCCCCGGTCATGGCGACAACTTTGTCCTTATCCTGCCAAGCTTTCACAATCCGGACTTTATGCTCTGGGGAAACCCGGGCATAGACGGAATATTGATCAACTTTTTCATCAAAGGTCTTGTCATCCATGGCATCTAATTGGGCCCCGGTGATGACTGCGTCATCGTCGCCGGGTTCAATAATGCCCAAGCGGCCGGCAATGGCTTCGGCGGTGACTTGATGGTCCCCGGTGATCATAATTGGCCGAATCCCGGCTGCTTTAGCTTTTTCAACGGCCGCTTTAGCTTCAGGCCGTTCTGGATCGATCATCCCCACTAAACCGGAGAAGATCAAATCTTGTTCTAACGTTTCTGTGTCTAATTGAGCTGGCAATTTATCAATATATTTATAGGCCATGGCCAACACCCGCAGGGCATTTTGGGCCAGGCTGGTATTCACGTCAAGAATTTCTTGTTCAGCATCTGGGGTCAGGGCTTGTACCTGGCCCTTGGATGCCACTTGAGTCACCCGTTTCAACAGTTGATCCGGGGCACCTTTCACGGCCACGAACAGGCGGCCATCTTTTAATTGGTGCACGGTGGACATTAATTTCCGGTCAGAATCAAAAGGCAATTCCGCCACCCGGGGTTCTTTTTCAACTTCATCGGTGACATTGAAATTATGGTCAAAGCCATATTGCACCAAGGCCGTTTCCGTGGGATCCCCCAGTAAATTACCGTCTTCTTGGACCTGGGTGTCATTACTCATGGTCATGACCCGCAAGGTGGTATCGTCTGGGGCAATATCGGCATCGGCGTCTTGCATCTGGCCGTTGGTATAAACTTTTTCCACGGTCATTTGGTTCATGGTCAACGTCCCAGTTTTATCAGAGGCGATAATATCGGTACTCCCTAAGGTTTCCACGGCTGGTAATTTCCGCACCAAAGCATTTCTTTTGGCCATCTTTTGCGTCCCTAAGGCCAAAATAATGGTAACAATCGCCGGCAGGCCTTCTGGAATCGCCGCTACGGCTAGGGAAATGGAAACCAGCAACATATCGATCCAGCTGGCATCCCCGCGCATGAAGCCAATGACAAACATGATAGCGGCGATGATCAAGATCAAAATCGTTAAGGTTTTACCCAGGGAGTTCAAGTTATCCTGTAATG